>NZ_NGLE02000001.1:290000-922500 GCF_002140715.2 Enterococcus sp. 4G2_DIV0659
TCTTACGATCGGTTTTGTTTGGCTCGTTTCTCTAGCGATAGAGGCGTGACCAATAAAATAAGCTTCGAACAATTTTAATTAAAAAACTCATTCAACGCGGTGTTCTCGGTTTGTTTTGATTACTTTTTTACTTCAATATCCAGTTTTCAATGAACAATACTTAGTAATCCAAAGATTACTAATGGAGCCTAGCGGGATCGAACCGCTGACCTCCTGCGTGCAAAGCAGGCGCTCTCCCAGCTGAGCTAAGGCCCCGTGGTACTTATTAATTTGAGAGTAAACCTCTCAAAACTGAACAAAGTGTTAACGAATGTGTAAGTTTCCGTAATATTCCTTAGAAAGGAGGTGATCCAGCCGCACCTTCCGATACGGCTACCTTGTTACGACTTCACCCCAATCATCTATCCCACCTTAGGCGGCTGGCTCCACAAGGGTTACCTCACCGACTTCGGGTGTTACAAACTTTCGTGGTGTGACGGGCGGTGTGTACAAGGCCCGGGAACGTATTCACCGCGGCGTGCTGATCCGCGATTACTAGCGATTCCGGCTTCATGTAGGCGAGTTGCAGCCTACAATCCGAACTGAGAGAAGCTTTAAGAGATTTGCATGACCTCGCGGCCTAGCGACTCGTTGTACTTCCCATTGTAGCACGTGTGTAGCCCAGGTCATAAGGGGCATGATGATTTGACGTCATCCCCACCTTCCTCCGGTTTGTCACCGGCAGTCTCGCTAGAGTGCCCAACTGAATGATGGCAACTAACAATAAGGGTTGCGCTCGTTGCGGGACTTAACCCAACATCTCACGACACGAGCTGACGACAACCATGCACCACCTGTCACTTTGTCCCCGAAGGGAAAGCTCTATCTCTAGAGTGGTCAAAGGATGTCAAGACCTGGTAAGGTTCTTCGCGTTGCTTCGAATTAAACCACATGCTCCACCGCTTGTGCGGGCCCCCGTCAATTCCTTTGAGTTTCAACCTTGCGGTCGTACTCCCCAGGCGGAGTGCTTAATGCGTTAGCTGCAGCACTGAAGGGCGGAAACCCTCCAACACTTAGCACTCATCGTTTACGGCGTGGACTACCAGGGTATCTAATCCTGTTTGCTCCCCACGCTTTCGAGCCTCAGCGTCAGTTACAGACCAGAGAGTCGCCTTCGCCACTGGTGTTCCTCCATATATCTACGCATTTCACCGCTACACATGGAATTCCACTCTCCTCTTCTGCACTCAAGTCTCCCAGTTTCCAATGACCCTCCCCGGTTGAGCCGGGGGCTTTCACATCAGACTTAAGAAACCGCCTGCGCTCGCTTTACGCCCAATAAATCCGGACAACGCTTGCCACCTACGTATTACCGCGGCTGCTGGCACGTAGTTAGCCGTGGCTTTCTGGTTAGATACCGTCAAGGTAAGAGCAGTTACTCTCCTACTTGTTCTTCTCTAACAACAGAGTTTTACGATCCGAAAACCTTCTTCACTCACGCGGCGTTGCTCGGTCAGACTTCCGTCCATTGCCGAAGATTCCCTACTGCTGCCTCCCGTAGGAGTCTGGGCCGTGTCTCAGTCCCAGTGTGGCCGATCACCCTCTCAGGTCGGCTATGCATCATGGCCTTGGTGAGCCGTTACCTCACCAACTAGCTAATGCACCGCGGGTCCATCCATCAGTGACACCCGAAAGCGTCTTTCAAATCAACACCATGCGGTGTCGACTATTATGCGGTATTAGCACCTGTTTCCAAGTGTTATCCCCCACTGATGGGTAGGTTACCCACGTGTTACTCACCCGTCCGCCACTCCTCTTTTCAAATGAGTGCAAGCACTCGGTAGAAAAGAAGCGTTCGACTTGCATGTATTAGGCACGCCGCCAGCGTTCGTCCTGAGCCAGGATCAAACTCTCATAATAAAAGTTGAACACGATCTTGCGATCGTTAAGCTCATTTGTTTGCTAGCATATTGCTTCGCTTGTTAAAAATTGTTGTTTGTTTTTACCGTTGTAAAAACAACCTACACATTTGGTTCGTCTTACTTTGTTCAGTTTTCAAAGGTCTACTGTGTTACCTCGCAGCAACTTTTACATCATATCAAATCTGAAATTCGATGTCAACACTTTTTTAAAAAAGTGTCAAAGTTTTTCTGCTTGCGGTTATCGTTTGTTTCAGCGACAACTTCATTAGTTTATCAGGTTGTTTGTTATTTGTCAACAACTTTCTTCCTGATTTTTCAAGTTATTTCAGTTACTTTTCTTTAGCAACTTTGTTATTCTAACATGACTGTATTTTGTTCGTCAAGAGAAATTTGATCTTTTTTTCTTAATGAATTTAACCAGTTATGTTTATCAGAACATTTATAAATATAACAAGACTTATCATAAAAAGCAACTAGAAAATGCCTATTTTTCTTTCTTTTTTTTCTTAGCGAACAAATCGATCTGTCTCTAGTTTAGCATTCGCTTTTTCTGTAGCATTTCAACTTTTTCTTT
Source organism: Enterococcus sp. 4G2_DIV0659 (assembly GCF_002140715.2). Classification (NCBI taxonomy): domain Bacteria; kingdom Bacillati; phylum Bacillota; class Bacilli; order Lactobacillales; family Enterococcaceae; genus Enterococcus; species Candidatus Enterococcus mansonii. The sequence continues at coordinate 292,476 of NZ_NGLE02000001.1, forward strand.
CTTTATTATTCGTTAAAAAACAAAAAAGAGCAAAGCTGATTTTGCTTTTGCTCTTATACTTCGCTGTTAGTAACAATAGGAATGTAAATTCTAAAAATAGTTCCCTGGTGAACAACACTTTCCGCATCTATTCTTCCCTTATAATTTTCAACTAACTGTTTTGCGATAGATAATCCTAAACCATTACCGCCTTTATTGCGGGCACGAGCTTTATCCACTCGATAGAAACGATTAAATATCTTATCTAAGTCTTCTTCTGGAATCCCTTCTCCAAAATCTTGGATAGCAATTTCAAATTCACTTAAGGTTTTAGAGATGGAAACATGAACTTCTTTGCGACTCGTGGAATATTTCACTGCATTATCCAAAATAATAATCAAAAGTTGCTCAAAATGATTACGGTAAATCCCCAATGTTATTTCATGAGGTAAGTCATCATCTAACGTCATTACAAAATCCGGATATAATATTTTAAAGTTATTAAATACTTGATACACCACTTGCTTTGCATTAGAGGTTCTATTTGAATATTGTATGTCTACTTGTTCTGCACGGGATAAATCAAGCATCTCTTGAACGAGACTTTTCATTCTGACAATTTCTTGCAGACTAGCTTCTAGTGATTCATCTAATACTTCTGGATCTTCTTTCCCCCAGCGATTTAATAAGTTTAAATGTCCTTCAATAATTGCCACAGGGGTTCGCAATTCATGGGAAACATCTTCAACAAACTGTTCTTGTTGTTCAATATAACGTCGCATCCGATCAAGCATTTCATTAAATATCTCAGCCAAATCTGCCAATTCATCATTAGAGTTGATGTTCGGCATATGAATATCAGATTGAGGATCTTTTCTAATCGTATCCATTGTATCTCTCAATACTTTTAATGGTTTTAAGAAGTAAGACGACAAAATAAATCCTAGTATGCTGCTTAAAATCAAAGAAACAACCTCTAAAATAATTAGAGTTAATAATAACCTATTTCTAATATCATAGAAGGAAGACAACTCATAAAATGCTTGTATATACCCTACTGGTTCTCGATTGCTTTTTGAACGGACTGGTTGGATAATCAAAAAACCAGTTTTGTCGTTTAATGTTTTTATTTCAGCATGTCGCTGTTCTTTTTCGATTAATTTACTTTGTCCTTTTTGTGTTTCAAAGACCAAGGTCCCTTTAGTATCATATATAGATAAGAAAAGTGGGGGTTGTCCTAGTTCAGACAACATAGTATCCATTTCCATCAATGAGCCTTCTACAGAAAGTTTTTTACTATCTAAATCATTTTCACCTAAACTTGGCGCTTTTAGTTTTTCATAAACTTCTGACACAGTCAAATTATCATCAACATTTGCTAAACGATTACCAACTTCTGCAACTGTCCGCTCAACATTTTCACGTTCTTTTTCAACAATAAGGTTAACCGATGATTTATACGTAATCACGGCAAAAATTGTAAATACTACAAATATGAAGAAAGAACTTGCAGAAGCCCACTTAATTGTTAAAGAAGGCCCCTTCAGTTCTTTTTTTACAGCTTTTTTCATTTTAATCGTTCTCACGAGCGCATCACATAGCCTGTTCCACGAACTGTTTGGATGTAACTTTCCTCACCCGGAACATCAATTTTGTTACGTAGGTACCGAATATAAACATCAACGACATTCGTTTCAACTTCTGTCTCATATCCCCATACTTTATTTAAGAGTACATCACGGGCTAAAACAACATTAACATTTTCCATCAATGTTAATAACAATTCATACTCACGTTTCGTTAATTCGATCATCTCAGAATTGCGACGCACGACACGATTTTCTTTTTCAATCGTTAAATCACGATACGTAATTGTTGTTTGCTTTGCTACATTTTTATCACCTTCGATATCAATTCGGCGAAGTAACGCACGCAAACGCGCAAGTAGCTCTTCAATGGCAAATGGTTTTACAATATAATCGTCTGCTCCGTGATCTAAACCAGATACTCGATCGATCACTGAATCTCTTGCAGTCATCATGATAATTGGTGTGTTTTTCACTTGACGCACACGGCGACAAACCTCAAGCCCGTTTAATTCTGGCAACATCAAATCTAAAAGGATAGCATCCCAATCATTATTTAAAGCCGCTTCTAAACCAGTACGTCCATTGTAGTGAACTTCCGTTGTATAGCCCTCATGCTTCAGTTCCAGTTCTACAAAACGCGCTAAGTTTTTTTCATCTTCAATAATTAGAATATTACTCATTGGTTATTTGTCCTTTCTCTTTAAAAGCTATCTTAAAGCCTACCCATTATACCTACTTTTAACTCAAAAAGCTAGTAACAACCCATTTATTTCTCACAGTCTCTTCAAAAATAAGAGAGAAAACCATGAGAAATCTATAACTCCCATGGTCTCCAACATATTATTCTTCGTGATACCAACTGTAATGATACGTACCTTCTTTATCTACACGCTGATACGTATGAGCGCCAAAGTAATCTCTTTGCGCTTGGATAATATTTGCTGGCAAACGTTCTGAACGATAAGAATCATAATAAGCAATAGCTGAAGCAAATGTTGGAACCGGAACACCTGCTTGAACAGCGATTGATACAACATCGCGAACAGATTGTTGATATTTTTTTGTAATATCAATAAAATAGTCGTCCAATAACAGATTCTCAATTGTTGGGTTTTTATCGTATGCATCGGTGATTTTTTGTAAGAATTGCGCGCGAATAATACAGCCTGCACGCCATATTTTAGCAATTTGACCAAATGGCAAATCCCACTCATAATCTTCTGAAGCGACACGTAATTGAGCGAATCCTTGTGCATAGCTCATGATTTTACTAAAGTAAAGAGCTTCACGGATTTTTTCGATCAATTCTTTTTTATCCCCTTGATATTCGATGGTAGCTGGTTTGGCTAACACTTTACTTGCTTTGACACGCTCATCCTTGTAAGCAGAAATAAAACGAGCGAAAACAGACTCTGTAATCAATGGAAGTGGTACACCTAAGTCTAACGCACTTTGGCTAGTCCATTTCCCTGTTCCTTTATTTCCGGCAGCATCCATAATCACATCAACGATTGGTTTACCTGTTCCTTCGTCATCTTTGCGCGTTAAGATATCCGCTGTGATTTCTACAAGGTAACTGTCTAACTCACCTTGATTCCATTCTTTGAAAATCTCTGCCATTTCATCAACAGAAATACCTAGAATGTTTTTCATTAAATCATAAGACTCTGCAATTAACTGCATATCACCGTACTCTATTCCATTATGAACCATCTTAACGTAATGACCCGCACCATTGGGACCGATGTAAGTAACACATGGTTCACCATCTTCAGCTTTAGCTGAGATTTTTTCTAATATCGGTGCAACTAATTCGTAGGCTTCTTTTTGTCCTCCTGGCATAATAGAAGGCCCTTTCAAAGCTCCTTCTTCACCGCCTGAAACACCAGTCCCGATAAAGTTGATTCCTGAATTAGCCAATTCTTCATTTCGGCGGATTGTATCTTTGAAGAACGTATTTCCTCCGTCAATCAAAATATCCCCTTTGTCCAAATGAGGCAATAATTCTTGTATTGTCGCATCTGTCGCAAAACCCGCTTGAACCATCAGCATGATACGACGTGGTTTTTCAATAGAGTCTACAAACTCTTCAATTGTGTAAGTCGCTTTAAAATTTTTATCTGGATGCTCTTCAACCACATCCGTTGTTTTTGAACCTGTACGATTGAATAAAGCAACTGAGTATCCTCTGCTTTCAATATTCAATGCTAAATTTTTTCCCATTACGGCCATTCCGACTACGCCAAATTGCTGTTTTGTCATTTGGTATCCTCCCACTATCTTTGAAAAGAATTTCATTAGAATCTTATAATAATCTACATTATTATAACGTACAATGCTTGATATGAAAACAAAATAGTTTGAATAAATTGATTTATTCTGCTTTATTTTATAAAATTTAGACGTTTTTTGGCAACTGTCAATTCATCTCGTTTTATAGTTATTTAAAACAAATCCCCTAGGCTCCATGGTTAGCCTAGGGGATTTTAACATTTTCAAGAAAATGTTTTATGCTTCTTTAGAGACTACGTCTTTTCCATCATAATGACCACATGCTGGACATACGTGATGGCTTTTTCTCATTTCACCACAGTTTGAACATGCATTCAAACCTTTGATTGTTAATTTGTAGTGAGTACGACGTTTGCCTTTTTTAGCTTTAGAAGTTCTTCTAGCTGGTACTGCCATTGGTGTTCCACCTCCTTGTAAAGATGTGTGCATAAAATGCACGATATATTCCAATCCTACTGCTTATCGTCTTCATCAGTAGATTCACTGAATAACTCGGATAATTTAGCAAGACGAGGATCCATAGTTTGTTGTGCTTCTTCTTGTCTTTTCTCTAAGTAATCATCTTCTGATAGAACTTCCCAGTCATTACCCTTAGGCATCTCATGACTTGTTTGTTCTTCTTCTGATAATACTTGTATCGGAATTGCTAAAAGAATGTTATCTTCGACTGACTCATCTAAATCAATTGTTGGTTTTTCCAATAAAATGATTTCTTCATCAGCCAAGCGTTCATCTTTGTTTTGATATTGTTCAGCAGTCATAAAAACTTCATCAACATCGATTGTCATCGTAAGTGCAACAGGTGTTAAAGAACGTGAAGATGGAACTGTTAGAATAACATCAATTCTATAATGAAGCAAATACTCATCATTTCCTAGTGTTAACATCCCGACAGTTTTAACAGGACTAACATCCAGAATCTGATCATCTCTTTTCATCAAGGACGCCTTTAAATCAAGTGTCTCTGAAAATTCACATGGTTTGTCTTTGTATTTGTTTAGTTCTAGTAAAGACCATTTCATATTCATCACCTCACAACGCAACAAAAGCAATTATACAGGGGGATGAAAGCTTTGTCAATGAAATTTTCTTGACAGTGTTTTCTTCTTCCACTTTTTTTCAGTCTCATTGATTTTATTCTTGCTATTTAATGGTAAAATATAAAAAAGGAGGAATTGTATGAATGCATTTGATTTTGAAAATGTCTCTTTTATTCGGGATAAAAAGACGTTGTTAAATAACGTAAATTGGCGCGTAAAGTCATCGGAAAATTGGGCGATACTTGGGCTAAATGGTGCAGGGAAAACATTACTTTTACAATTAATTTGTGGTTATTTGTGGCCTTCAAAAGGGCGTTTAGAGGTGTTGGATCAAGTATTTGGACAAGCCTCCATACCTGAATTACAGCGAAGAATCGGCTGGGTCAGCACCGCTTTACAGTATCGTATGAAAAATTGGGAAACAGCTGAAAAAATTGTTCTTTCTGGTAAATTTGCAAGCATTGGTCTTTATCAAGAGTATTCTAAAGAAGAACTAGAGCAAGCAAAAACTATTTTGAAAAATGCTGGCGGTGAATCATTAATCGGTAAAAAGTATGAGGTTTTGTCACAAGGAGAACGCCAGCTTGTTTTGATTTCCAGGGCTTTGATGGCGAACCCTGAATTATTGATCTTAGATGAACCTTGTAACGGTTTGGATTTATTTGCTAGAGAAGAGTTATTGGCACAAATCCAACAAATCGCAATGCAAAAAAATCATCCAACCTTGCTTTATGTGACTCACCATACAGAAGAAATCCTTCCTTGTTTTGATCATTTGATGTTATTAAAAGATGGAGAAATTTTTGCCAAAGGTGGGCAAAAAGAGTTATTTACTGAAAAAAAATTAACTGATTTTTACGCTGAGTCAATTCAAATTATTCCTTTAAAAAATGAACGTTTTGCCGTATATCCTAGATAGGAATGTTAAGCTTATAAAAAATCTAGACTTAAGCAACTCGTTTCGTTGTTGCATTTTTTGACAGTTATACTAAAAAACGCACAATACATAAATGTATTGTGCGTTTTTTAGAAATTTATCGAAGAGTCCGACTTCTTCTATTTTTTTAGACTTTTAGTGATTCAGCTAAAACTTAAACAAGTTTATCTTTGTCACAGGTCTATTTCTTCATGTCAACGACCATTCTACCTTTGATTTTGCCTTGTTCCATTTCTTCAAATATGTCATTGACTTCATGTAGACAACGTGTTTCAACAACCGGAACTACTTTGCCTTCTGCACCAAATTGGAATGCTTCTTCTAAATCTTTACGTGTACCAACTAGAGAACCAACAATCTGAATACCGTCAAGTACTGTTTTCACAATTTCCAAGTCCATTGTTTCTGGCGGAAGTCCAACTGCTACCACTTTACCTGCCGCACGAACTGAATTAACCGCTTGATTGAAGGCAACTTTTGAAACGGCTGTAACAACAGCTGCATGTGCGCCTCCAACGTGTTTTTGAATCCATTCTCCTGCATCGCCATCTTTTAATGGGTTGCACACTAGGTCTGCACCAAGCTCTTTGGCAAATGTCAATTTATCATCATTTATATCAATTGCAATTACTTTCGCATTGAAAACATTTTTAGCGTATTGAATCGCTAGGTTTCCTAGTCCGCCAATCCCGTAGATTGCTACCCATTGTCCAGGTTTTACATCAGAAACTTTGATTGCTTTATAACACGTCACCCCAGCACATGAAATACTACTTGCTTGGGCTGGATCCAAACCTTCTGGTACTTTTACAGCGTAATCAGCTTTGACAATACATTGTTCTGCCATTGCACCATCTACAGAGAAACCAGCATTTTTTACTTGACGACAGAATGTTTCACGTCCTGTGATACAATACTCACACGTTCCACACCCTTCAAAAAACCAAGCAATACTCACACGATCGCCAACTTTTAGACTTTCAACACCGGGAGCGATTTCTTTCACGATTCCGATCCCTTCATGTCCGATTACACGACCAGGCACTTCGCCAAAATCGCCATGAGCTACATGTAAATCTGTGTGACAAACACCACAATATTCTACATCTACTAAAGCTTCGCCAGCTTCTAGTGGTCGAATCGCTACTTCTTTGATTTCTACTTTTCCATTATTTTCTTTACTTACAACAGCTGCTTTCATTGTATCACTCCTGTATTTATTATTATGTGGTAACAATTACATTTTACCATGTATGAAATCGTTTTAACAGTCTTTTTGAGAAATTTTTCACAATATATGAAATTTTGTTCAACTTTCATAAAAAAGAGTGGAAATGAATCACTTTGCACGATTCATTTCCACTCTTTAAATTGTATGATTAATGGATTAGATAGCTGTTGTAGCTCCGCGGTATACAATACCACGACGAGGATCAACAGTGATCAATTCATCATTAGCAATCAAGTTAGTTGCATCTGCCGCACCAACGATTACTGGAATATCCTTCGCAATTGCAACAACTGCTGCATGTGAAGTCAATCCACCTTCTTCAACAACTAAAGCAATTGCTTTGTCGATTGCAGGCATGTAATCTTTGTCTGTTGTCTTAACAACCAAGATAGATCCTTCTGTTGCATTTGCTACTGCTTCTTCAGCCGTATTTGCAACAACTGCCTTGGCAATCACTGAGGCTTCGCCAATTCCTTGACCTTGAACTAATTTTGATCCAATCATTTGGATCTTCATTAAGTTTGTTGTTCCTTTTTCACCAACTGGTACACCAGCAGTGATAATGATCAAATCGCCTTCGCTTGCGAAACCTTCTTCTTGAGCGGTATGAGTCGCTAAGTTGAACATTTCATCTGTACTTGCTGGTTTTTCAGCAACAGTTGCATAAACACCCCAAGATAATGACAAGCTACGAGCTTTTTGTTCTGAGAATGTGATAGCCACAATGTGAGATTTTGGACGATATTTAGAAATCATACGGGCAGTGTGACCTGATTCAGTCGCAGCAACGATTGTTTGGATTCCTAAATTACGCGCAGTATGACCAACAGATTGGCCAATTGCTTCTGTCATATCTGTTTTGCTGTAAAGTTTTAGTGCAAAAGAATCTTGATTGATCAACGCTTCTTCTGTACGAACTGCGATACGAGCCATTGTTTGAACCGCTTCTAATGGGTAATCCCCAGCAGCTGTTTCACCAGAAAGCATAACTGCATCTGTTCCATCGTAGATTGCATTAGCAACGTCATTGGCTTCTGCACGTGTTGGACGTGGGTTACGTTGCATAGAATCTAACATTTGAGTTGCAGTGATAACTGGTTTACCTAATGCATTACATTTTTTGATTAATTCTTTTTGAACAACAGGAACGTCTTCTGTTGGAATTTCAACACCCATATCACCACGGGCAACCATCAAACCGTCAGAAACTTTTAGGATTTCGTCAATATTGTCGATCCCTTCTTGGTTTTCGATTTTAGGAATGATTTGGATATGTGTCGCATCTTGTTCTTCCAAAATTTTAGTAATTTCTAAAACGTCAGTCGCACGACGAACGAAACTTGCTGCAATGAAGTCAACACCTTGTTCAATACCAAAACGGATGTCAGCAGCATCTTTATCTGTGATTCCAGGAAGATTTACAGAAACACCTGGTACATTCACGCCTTTTTTATTTTTTAATACGCCTTCGTTTTTCACTTCTGTAACGATTTCGTTTGCATTGCGATCGATATCCGTTACTTCTAAGTCAATTAATCCATCATCTAAAAGAATATGAGAACCAACGTTTACATCGTTAATTAATTCTGGATAAGTAATTGAGAATTTTTCGTTTGTTCCTAAAACTTCCGTCATAGAAAGGCGTACTGAATCACCTGTTCTTAAAGTGATTGCACCATTTTCCATTTCGTTCGTACGGATTTCAGGCCCTTTTGTATCAAGTAAGATTGCCACACGTTTTCCTGTGATTTTTGCAGCCTCACGGATATTTTTGATGCGGTTTCCATGTTCTTCAAAGTCACCATGTGAGAAGTTCAAACGGCAAACATTCATCCCCGCATTCATTAAGTTTACTAGCATATCAATCGATTCACTAGCTGGTCCGATCGTACATACGATTTTCGTTTTTTTCATTACCAAACGCTCCTATTCCATTTTTGTTTATATGTTGTGAAGAGTATCTATTTTCCTCAAGGGATACTTTGTATCGTTTATTAAAAAGAAATCTCTTGATTTAAATCATAAAGTGATAAGTCCGGTTTATGTTTGTGGTTTTCCAGTGTATCTACGATATCTGCTGATACAACTTCGTTATCCAGCATACCGATGCATTGACCGCCTTTTCCTGCTTTCAATAATTCGACCGCATATGAACCGAATTTGCTAGCAAGTACACGGTCACGAGCACTAGGCGAACCTCCACGGACTACGTGTCCTAAGATAGAGACACGTGTATGGAAATCACCATGTTCAGAAAGTTTATCAGCAAATTCATTGCCGCCCATAACGCCTTCTGCTAAGATGATTAAACAATGTTTCTTCCCGCGATCACGGCCTTCTCTGATACGTTTTGCTACTTTAGACATATCAAAATCATGCTCTGGGATGATGATTTCATCTGCTCCACCTGCAACACCTGACCAAAGAGCGATATCGCCTGCGCCACGTCCCATCACCTCAATAACGAATGTACGCACATGGGATGTTGCTGTATCGCGAATACGGTCAATCGATTCTAAAACTGTATTAATCGCAGTATCAAAACCAATTGTAAAATCAGTTCCCGGAATATCATTATCGATCGTCCCTGGAATACCAACTGCTGGAAATCCGCGTTTTGTTAACGCCATTGCACCATGATAAGAACCATCTCCACCGATAACAACTAAGCCTTCGATGCCGAATTTTTTTAATTGCTCGATCCCTTTTAATTGTCCTTCTTCAGTTGCAAATTCAGGATAACGTGCAGAATACAAGAATGTTCCTCCACGTTGGATTTTATCGCCAACATCAGCGATATCCAAGCGGCGAATGTCTCCAGCTACCAATCCTGCAAAACCGTAGTTAATCCCATAAACTTCGATTCCGTCAAAAATCCCTTTACGTACCACTGCACGAATTGCAGCGTTCATTCCTGGGGCGTCTCCCCCACTGGTTAAAATACCGATACGTTTCATTCGTTCTTTCACCTCATATAATATACTTTTAAGCTGCAACAAGGTTTGTCACAGTTATTCATTACTCAAAAATATTACGTCACTCATTTTACCATTAATAGTGCAAAATGTCTTGATTTAAGAAGAAATAATTGAAAAAAGATGAAAACAATTAGTATTATTTACCGTAAATCATTTGAAAACAACATTTTGACTGCCTAAAATCGTGATTAATTGCTGCTTTACATCTTCTGAATCTGTGAGCCAGTTTTCTTCTCCTAAGACTAATTTTTTGCCGTTTTCCTCAAAATAAAGAATCACAGGTATTTGTCCTAAGTGCTGTTGAATCACTTCACGTATCTTTTGTAATACGTCTTTTCCATCGTTTTCTTTTGTAATTTTTAAGTAACAGGTTGTTGCACTAATACTTTTTTCAATATCACTTGCTTTTTCAATACGATTAACCAACAATTGTAGTTCCTGATTATAGTTGCTTTTTTCTATTTTGCCTTCGACATAGTAGACTTGAGCTTTTTCTACATTCTGTCGAAGCGTTCTAAAAACGGTGGGAAACAGCGTCAAAGATAAGGAGCCTGTTAGGTCATCCCCTTCAACGAAAGCCATTTGTTCGCCTTTTTTTGTTCGTATCACACGAGTTTCTTTTATATAGATTAACAAACGAGCTGTCTGATTTTCCACCACATCACTTACTAGCATCACTTGTTTGGCTAAACGTGTTTTTTTAAATTCTTCCGTGGGATGTCCAGAAAGATAGACGCCTAAATACTGTTCTTCTTGTTCTAACTTTTCTTCTAAAGAGTAATCTGACACTTCCACTTCTTTGAGCTTCAACGTCTCTTCTAAGAGATTCATACTGCCACCGCTATAGATAATATTTTGGATTTCACTCTCTAGACTAACCGCAAGTTGTCGTCGATTAGGTTGTAGCTCATCAAAAGCACCAATAGCGATTAGGGGCTGAATATTTTCAGCTTTTAGCCATTTGCGATCGATCCGCAGTAAAAATTGATTAAAGGATGAAAATGGCCCTCGCTCTTTTCGTTCATCTAAAATATTTTGAATAAAGTCTCTACGAATTCCTTTTAAAGAACTGAAACCGAACATGATTTGATGATCCTTGTTTAAATAAAAACTGTATTGACTGGTATTAATGGATGGTTGTAAAATCTGCATCTTATTTTTACGGGCTTCTCCAATGTATTCCTTTATTTTCGTCGGATTATGTCTAACTGAATGAAGAATTGCAGCATAAAATGCACCAGGATAATGAACCTTTAAATACGCCATTTGGAAACCTATAAATGAGTAGGCAAATGCATGGGATCGATTGAAACCATAATTTGCAAAACGCTCAATATAATCATACACGACAGTTGCCACAGATTCACTATGCCCTTGTTGCATCGCACCTTCGACAAAATGTTTTCTCTCTTCATCCAACACGTCTTTTTTCTTTTTGCTGACAGCTCTTCTCAAAATGTCTGCCTGACCTAAACTAAAGCCAGCCATAGACGATGCTACCTGAATAATTTGTTCTTGATAGACAATTACCCCATAGGTATTTTTCAAAATTGGTTCTAATGTTGGATCGGGATAATCAATCGGTTCTATGCCTTTTTTCCTACGAATAAATAAGTCGATATTTTGCATTGGACCCGGACGATATAGCGCATTAACCGCTGCAATATCTTCAATATTAGTCGGCCCTAGTTTTCGTAAAACATTTCGGATACCTGCCGACTCAAATTGAAACACACCGCTAGTTTCTCCCCGTCTAAATAATGCTAGTGTCATGTCATCATCCAAAGGAATTTGATTTAACCTAATTTCTTCCTTGTAGGCTCTTTTGACTGATTTTATTGTATTATCGATAATCGATAAATTTCTTAACCCTAAAAAATCCATTTTCAGCAAACCAATTTTTTCAACATCATTCATAGTGAATTGAGTCAGAAAAATATCGTTTGAACCTGGTTGCAAAGGTACAAGCTGTAATAAATCAGTATCACTAATGACGACACCCGCCGCATGTGTTGATACATGTCTAGGAAGTCCTTCCAAGCGTTTTGCCGTATCAAAAAGTAAGCGATTTGTATCTGATGATTCTGCTAACTCGACTAATTTCTTAGATTCTGCAAAAGCTGTTTTTAATGTTACTTTTAACGTATTAGGAACAGCACTTGACCATCGATTTGACTCGCTTTGAGACAATCCAAAAACACGGGCAACATCCCTTAAAACCATTTTTGCCGCCATTGTACCAAATGTAGCAATTTGAGCCATATGATAATGTCCGTATTTTTCCCGAACATAAAGCAATACTTCCTCACGACGATTATCTGGAATGTCTAAATCAATATCTGGCATAGAATGTCTTTCAGGATTTAAGAAACGTTCAAAGAGTAACTCATATTTTATTGGATCGACATCGGTAATCGATAATACATAAGAAACTAATGAACCTGCGGCAGACCCACGCCCTGCTCCTGTGACGATTTTTCTTTCATGTGCAAAGGCCATAACATCCCAAACGATGAGAAAATAATCATCAAATCCCATTGTATGAATAATATCTAATTCTTTGGTCAGACGTTCTTCATATTCAGCAGAAGCATTGGGGATACGCTCAAGTAATTTTTGCATGCAGAGTTCTCTTAAAAATTCTCCTGCTTCTCTATTTTCAGGCAGTGGATAATGAGGCAATAAACGCTGATGCAACGGTATATCAAGAATGCATAATGCTGCTAATTGTTCTGCATTTCGGAGTGCTTGCTCATTTGTCAGTGCACATAATTGTTGACTTGCTTCCTTTTCACCTCTCAAAAAATAAGGCCCTTCAATTTCAGGTTCTTTTAGATTCAAGCTCATCTGCTGACCTTCATCAATATGCTTTAATACCTTAAGTGCAAACCCATCTTCGCGGTGTAAATAACGGGTTTCTTGTAGCGCAATTATTGGTTGATTTATTTCATCATAAAACTGAAAAAGCTCTGGATCTGTCTCTGGATTACATGTGAAAGAAGCTCCTGTAAAAAATGAGGACGAATCAAATAAACGAGTAAGTTGTGCTAACCTTTCGAGCGCTTCATCCTTACTTCTTTTCAAAGCAAACCCAACTTCACCTTTGTCAGAAGGCATGACCGCAAATAAATGAGACAAGTGCTCTTTGATTTCTTTTAGGGAAAAAAGATTTTCACTAGTCATTTTTGCACTAGAAATTCTCATTAAATTTTGGTAGCCCTGCAAGTCTTTTGCATATAAAAGTAGTTGCGCGGTGTGCTCTGCTTTTTCTGGTGTATAATCCAACGCCAATCCGATAATTGGCTTGATCCCCTCTTTTTGGCATGCTTCAAAAAATTCAATTGCCCCATGCATCACATTGATGTCTGTTATCGCTAAGCTTGTATAACCTAGCTTTTTTGCTTGCTGAACTAGCTCTTGAATCCGAATAGTACTAGAAAGTAAGGAATAAGAAGTAATTGTATATAATTGTGGAAACGGCACAGGACATCTCTCCTTATAAGTGGGTTGATTTCAAAGAAAATGTAACTTTCAATTTCTTTACATTTAAAAAAAATGTGCTAAACTATAGCTAGAAAAGAGGTGCAATCCATGCGTTACATTCTTGTATTGTTATGGTCCTTTTTACTAGGACAAGTTGTTGGCTACATCGGCGGCGCTTTAAGTAGCGGCACTTATGACTTTATGTTAACAACGATTATATCATTAGTTACTGGTGTAATCATCCTATTAATTGGTCAATTTGCATTACCGAAAAAAGAAAACACAACAAATGCTTAATAAGCATGGCTGAACAAAAAGTTGAGCGATAAAAAAACCAGTTACTACAAACATTGTAACTGGTTTTTTTATGTTTTCAACTGTTTAGAGTCTTTTCTTTAAAATTTTGCGAAAATTAAATAGTGACAAACAAATATTTCCAAATACAAAACAAGCCGTTACAATAAATACCGCACTATATCCCATACCATGGGCGACTGTTGAACCGACCATTGGACCTAAGACTTGCCCAAAATTACTGAACATCTGATTATAACTATAGATCCTACTAACCCCTTCAGTCGGAGTGATTTTACTAATGAGGGTATTGATTGAAGGCATCAACGCTCCCGTTGAAAATCCTAGCAAGAAGCGTAATAACCCCAATTGAAAAGGCGTTTGAACAAAAGCCATTGGCACGTAACACAGGAAAGATAACAATAAACCTGCAAGCAATACTTTGTGATTGCCTATTTTGTCTCCTAATTTTCCAAGCATTGGCGATGAAATAACCGCGGATACTCCTGCAACTGAAACAATCAGTCCACTAACGAACAAAATATTTCCCGTGTCCTGACTTAACGAACGAATATACAAAGTCAGTATTGGGCTAATACTTGTCACGCCAATTTGTAAAACCAATGTCGTAATAAACAAACCAATCAAGATTGATACATGATCCATTTTTGAGAAAATTTCTTTTGTGCTTAATAAATCCTTCTTCTCCACCGGCTTAAAATCTTCTTTAACCATAAATACCGTTAGTAATGTCGTAATCAACAATACAATACCTGTAATAATAAACACATTTTCCATACCAAACCACTGAGCTAATGCGCCACCAAAAGATGGACCAATCAGAGTTCCAGCGATCGCTCCAGTAGAAAGTGTTCCTAGTGCCCAACCACTTTTTTCTTTCGGCGCTTGAGAAGCGATCATCGCAGTAGCGTTAGGAATATACCCTGAAAGAATGCCATTAAAAAAACGCATGATTAATAACCAATACACATTTGGCACAAAAGCTAGAGAGCCCATGGTGATCGTCATGCCCGCCGCTGCGCGAATCATCATTAATTTGCGTCCTTTTCTATCCGCTAAGTTGCCCCAAATCGGTGCAACAATTGCCGCAGCAAACGCTGTTACGGAAATAGCTAGTCCAGAAAAAAGCTCCACTTGACTCTTCGGCGTCCCTAATTGTTCTACATAAACAGGAATAAAGGGCATGACCAAACTGATACTTGCTCCTGTAAAAAAACAACCAAACCAAGCAACCATTAAATTCTTTTTCCAATCAATTTTCATCTTGATGTACACCTCACAAGTTCTTCACTATTAACTATACTCCAAAATTTTGAATCTCTCAAAAATTTTTGAATAGTAACTAGTTTGAAAAACAAAAAAAGTGACCGATTCATAACTCTTCGAGTCATATCTCAGTCACTTGAAAACCGAATGAACAGTTTTAGTTCAAAAATGAAAGCAGTAAGAACTTTTTGTGTTAAACATCTTCTGTTTCAATTTCTTTCATAACTATAAAATTGCCAAAATCACAAAATTTAAAACAAATAATGCATTGACGATCCATAAAATCGGAGATACTTCATTTAGCTTTCCTTTTGCAACCTTAACAATAGCATAAAAAATAAATCCAGCTGCAATACCATAGGATATGCTATAACATAAGCCCATAAAAATGGATGCAAAAAACGCTGGCACTGCTTCTTCTAGGTTTGTCCATTCAATATCTTTAAACGAAGCTAACATCATTACACCGACCAAAATTAAAGCTGGTGCCGTCGCTTGTGCTGGCACAATCGCAATTAAAGGTGAGAACAAACTACTTAACGCAAACATTGCCGCTACCACCACTGATGTTAATCCTGTTCGTCCACCAGCACCTATCCCAGCGGCACTTTCTACATAAGTCGTGGTATTTGACGTGCCAAACACAGCACCGATTGAAGTGGCAATTGCATCTGCAAACAACGCTTTGTCCATCTTCGTTGTAAATCCTTTACTATCTTCTAACGCTAATTCATCTTCTTTAGAAAAAATTCCTGTTCGACGTCCTGTTCCGATAAATGTACCGATTGTATCAAATGTATCTGATAAGCTAAATGCAATAACTGTCATGAAAACTTGCGGAATTTTTGAAGCATCATTAAATAATGACTGCATTCCATCAGCACCAAATGCTGCACCAAATGTTGTTCCTAGTTCATTGATAGAATTCCCTAATGAATTAGCCTGCCAATCAATTGATGCTAGATCGACTACACCAAGTGGAATGGCAATAATTGTCGTTGCAACAATACCAATCAAAATAGCTCCGCGAATATTCAACACCACTAAAATCGTTGTTAAAACAAGCCCAATAACTGCTAAAATAATTTCTGGATTATTGAAATTCCCAAGTGCAGGAACAATGCTGTCTCCATTTACCACACCTTTAGTCGGTTCTGCTTGTACAGTAAAATCCAATAATTTTGCATTTTTGATGCCCACATACGCAACAAAGATCCCGATTCCGCCACCAATTGCATGCTGCATACTTTCAGGAATTGCTTTAATAATTAATTTACGAATTTTCGTCACTGTAATCAATACATTGATTAACCCACAAATAAAAACCATGGCTAACGCTTGTTGCCATGTATAACCTAAACCAAAAACTACGGTAAACGTAAAAAATGCATTTAAGCCCATTCCAGGTGCCTGAGCATAGGGAACATTGGCAAAAAGTCCCATAATCAATGTTCCAATAATTGATGCAATAATAGTTGCTAAAAAAACGGCCTGAAAAGGCATACCTGTTTGAGATAAAATAGATGGATTTACGAATAAAATATAACTCATCGCAAAAAAGGTCGTTACCCCTGCCATCATTTCAGTTGAAATGTTTGTTTGGTTTTCCTTTAATTTGAAAAACTTTTTCATGTACTTTTCCCGCTCCTTCTTCTCGTTCAATACGTTTAAAGTATATAGGAGATCATTCGCCTTTTCAACAAATTATTAACGATAAAACATATTTTTCTTTTTATCGTTCGTGTTTTAATCATACAAAAAAATCACATGTTACACTTGCAATGATTTATTTTGCAAATGTAACATGTGATTTTCAAACTATTTAGATCGTTTTTTTCATAAGAGTAACCAACGCTGCACTTATTGACATCGTTCCGAATACGATGAAAAGAATAGATGGCGGCTGTTCTCCTGTTTTAGGTAATTCTTTTTGGTCACTTGTTTCAGAAAGTTCTTTCGTATTTGTTATTGGTTCAACAACTGCTGTTTTCGGTAGCACTTCTATTGGAAAAACAGCTTTATTGCCATCATTATCGGTAACTACTGCTGTTATCTTCTTTTTCCCTTCCAATTTTAAAGAAGTGACATTTATACGAATCAAACCAGCTTCGTCCGCTTGCCCAGCCAATTCACCTTGTGGAGGTTGGCTAGTTCGGGTTAAGGCTTGAGGAAGCTCTCCAACATACAACATAATCGTTGCATTTGGTAACGTTACTCCACGTAAAAGCTCATCATCTTCATAAAGTGGATCAAAAATAGTCGCTTTTTTTATTTTTTCTTCGCCGTCATTCGCCGGTGGAATTTCTGGTTCTGTTGGTTCTGCAAGTTTTTTTCGCCCTTCTATAGAAGCTGAAATCAACTCTCCTACAGCTTCTTTCCCTTCAATATATCCAATAAATGTTTCTGTATCCGGCTGAATAGCATTCACCAGTTTTCCGCCAGTAAATCCAGAGAAGCCATCCCCACCACCGTATAAAAAGTCATTAATCACTACAAGATATGATTGATCTTTTTGAATCGGTGTCCCATCTTTTTTAGACATCGTTTGAACTTGGAAAGGCTGATTTTGATCGTCTGTCTTAACATACGTATAGCTCAAACCTGAAATTTGCAAGAAGTAACGTTCGTCTTCGTCGTATTGCTCATTTAAAACTTGTTCGATTTGGGCACCAGTCATTTCCACAACCTGCATAATATTTCCAAAAGGCTGTACTGCTTGGGCTGCTCCCCATGTGATTTCACGATTTTCTCCAACAGCTAAATCAGCACGAATCCCGCCATTATTCGTCATTGCAAAATCGGCATTGATTCCTTGTGCCTTTGCCATCGCTACTTGGGCATCCGTAATCAAGTTACCTAGCGGTGATTCTTTTGATTCATTTACTTCTCGAGTAATCGCTCCATTTTCTTTTGCTGTTCCGATTTTTTTGTTTGTCACCGTCGCTACACGATCTTCAGCATCTTTTACTGTTACGGCAACTTTTTCATCCACTTTCGGTGCATCTTTAGCTGCTGGATCTACAGGTAAAACTTGAGCTTTAGGTGTTTGTGTAAAGTCATTGGTTTCAGGATCAAGTGTTCCTTGTAAATCAATATAGCCTTTGCCTTGTGAGGTAGACTGAACAATTCTGGTTTTATTGACAATTCCATTTGTATATTGGTGATTGTGCGCAGCAAAGAACGCATCTACACTGTGCTCTGGATATTGTTTGTCAACTTTTCCCATAATTGTTGCAGCATCACCAGCTACTTTTTCCGCTTTACTCGTCGCAGGAATATGAGCTAAAACGATAATTGCATTTACGCCCTGTTCTTTCAACTGACTAGCATAATAGGCAATCGTTTCTGCTTCATCTAAAAAATCATAGGCTTCGTAATGTTCTTTTAAAACTAAATTAGGAATTTCTGTAGTGACAACGCCAATAAACCCAACTTTTACTTTAGCGGAGCCATTCCCAACTTCTTTGATTGTATAAGGCTTCCAGCCAAATGGAATCTCTTCTGTTCCTCTTTTGACAACATTGGCAATCACAAGTTCCGTAGTAGATGCTTCTCTAGGATAGTCATGTAAGATACCATAAGGATCATCTTGTGGCTTTTCGCCGCGCATGATTCGATTAAATTCTTGCAACCCTTCATCAAATTCATGATTCCCAAGTGTTCCTACAGAGAAATTCATTTGATTTAATACTTTGATTGTGGGTTCATCTTGAAGTAATCCAGAACTAGCTGGACTTGCGCCAACCATGTCACCAGACTGGACACGAATCGTTTGTCCTCCGCTGTTGGTTTCAGCAAATTGTTTCTCCGCACGATTCAAATAGCCAGCTAGTAATGGCGCGCTTCCTGCTTTGACCGTTTTATTTCCTGCATCATCAAAGAAAGAACCTGTTGTATTCAGTGCACCATGAAAATCGTTAATCCCTAAAATTTGAAACGGTATTTTGTCTTTTTCTTTGATCGTTCCTATATTATTCGTCTCTGCTTTTTCCGTTGTTTGCGCAATCACACTGACTTCAGTTGCAAATGTAGTTGCCCCGATTCCCCCTAAAGTGAAGAAAACGCTTAATAAAAAGCTTTGCCACTTTTTCATTCTCATAAAACTCCTTCTTTTTTATTTCCAAACAGACCTCTATGAAATAGTAACAAGTTCATAACACTCTGTCAATACGATTTCTCGTCGCTACCTACTGGGCCCATTTTCATCATAAAATTAACGGCAAACAATAACACGATTTGAAGGCCTGTAAAAATGGCTATATAGATTCCTTTATCCATTGACCAGCTAAAAAAAATCGTTTGAACTGTCTTAATAGGTTGGGTAAATAAATGCACACTATGTAGTCGATCAAATCGTCCAACAAAGATGGCTAGACTTGATAATACATTGATCATCAAAAAAAGCATGAAACCTTGCCATTTTTTTGTAAAAAGTCTTCTGCCTTCTGCTTCAAAAAGAACCGTATAAATCGTACTCATTCCTAAAAAACCGTAGACACAGATACCTATTGCCAATAAAGCAAATGCTCCCCAGTCTGAAAGGGATTGTCCAAATAATTGATTCATTCCATGATAAATAGACAAATTTTCTAAATGAAAAAAATCAGTAAACAAGTACGGTGCATTGGGATAAAACAACAACCAAAGTACACTTGCCAGAACAAATCCTCTTTTCCTCAGTCTATTCAAATGAAAACTAATCTCAAGTGGAATATAGGCTAAAAAAACGTTCAATGCCATAAAATGATACGTATCGGCAAAAAATAGCATGTACACGCAATAAAATAACGTAGCTAGACGTAAAATCCAGCGATTTGTTTGATTCAATCGTTACACCACCTTCTTTCATTCTAGTGTATCATAAAGCTGTTTTTTTCGAAAATTTTCTTGAAAACTTGTCATTCTTCTATTTTGTGCTAGACTAACGATAAAGAAAACTTCAGGAGGAACGATTTTGAAAAAATTAATTGCAATTGATTTAGATGGAACAACATTAAATGCACAATCTTTGATTAGCAAAACCACAGAAAATGTGTTAAAAAAAGCCATCAATCATGGTCATCATGTCAGTATTGTTACCGGTCGCCCATACCGTATGAGTGGTCAGTTTTATCAACAACTAGGACTTACAACACCAATGGTCAATTTTAACGGTGCCTTGGTTCATATGCCTGAAAAAAAATGGGCTGATGAAAAAGAAACAGGCATTCAACGGGATTTAGTCTTTGATATTTTAGCCCAGAAAAAAGCACTAAACCTTGATTTTGTCGCTGCTGAAAATAAAGAAACTTTTTTCATTGATAGTTTAGATTATTTCGACTCTGCTTTTTTCGCATCTGAAGCAACGCCAGATAACCTTTTGACTACAAAGAATTTAATGACTGACCCAACTTCTATGATGGTTCGTACTTCTGAAAATCAAGCAAAAACTGTGTCTGATTCTTTAATGAAACAATATGGTGATTACATTGATGTACGAACGTGGGGTGGTCCGACACCCATTTTAGAAATTGTGTCTAAAGGAATCCAAAAAGCCAAAGGTGTTGAGCAAGTTGCCCGCTACTTAAATATCAAGCAATCAGATATTATTGCTTTTGGCGATGAACATAATGATGAAGAAATGTTAGAATATGCAGGCTGGGGCGTAGCGATGAATAACGCAACAGAAAAAATCAAATCTGTCGCTAATGATGTAACTGAAAAAACGAATGACGAAGATGGTTTAGCAGATTATCTAGAGCGCTATTTAGAGTTGAAAAATTGAGTTAGACATTAAAATAGCTGTTTTTTAGAAATAAATGTCGCTAAAAAACGTTCAGCCTCGTATTTAGTTGAGGCTGAACGTTTTTGCTTTTTTATTGATCTATTCTAAGGTGAATCTTTTTTACAATCAGTTTATCAGATAAATGGGACTGATTGCTTTGTTCCCCAATAACTTCTGCAAAAATGTTGGTTCTGTCTTCTTTTTTCTGAAATTGATATTCTATTTTTCCTGTTTCGTTTAACTCGTTCATCATCTCAGTGTAATCATCTACCCCATATTTTTTCGACACAAAACCTACTGATTTTAGTTGATCGTCTAAATTTTTAGTAGAAATCAACGTGCCAAAAGCAATTTTTTTTCGAACGAGTTGATTTAATTGGGTAATTCTTATGTTTTGATCTTGTTCTAAGCTCTTTTTCTTTTTATTGATCAGCGCTTCGTATTGCTCTGCAGTCAACATGACACCTGCTACATTTTTTCTATTGTATATGTAGATTCCAGCATTGCTCTCTTTGGCAGCGTCAAATATTGCCATCGGAGACTGTTTTACATCCGTGATTGAAAAAGATATTTCTTTTGATTTGTCCATTTGTCAACTCCCTTTCTAGTTGATTATATCATAACTTTCGTCACTATTACGGGTGTTTTTTTATTTATTAGTCTTACCATAAATGGTTTCTTTAAGGTAAAATGGCGTCACAAAATAAGCTGAGGGTCACAAAAACTTGAAGAGTAATTTTCGTGACCCTCAGCTTATTTCCTAATAGAGCTGTTTTTCTTGCCGTTTATTTATTTTTTAAAGATAAAACAAAACTTTTTTTGTAGATTTTACTCTTTTATTCCTTTAAACCCTATATCTTTACGATAAAAAGTGCCCGATGTGTCACAGTTTTCTAGTATGCTATAAACAGATTTTTGTGCTTCTTTTAGCGTTTTCCCGCTGGCTTCAACAAGATACACACGACCGCCATCAGAAACAAGTTTTCCACTCTTTTCTTTTACGCCAGCATAATAAACATGCCCTTTATTTATCTCTGAAAAATCAGGCAGGCTGACCTCTTTAGTATACTTCCCTGGATAACCGTTTGCTGCAACGACAACGCCCAAACTAAAACCATCTTGTTTCCATCGGATATCTGGTTGTTTGTCTTTTAGTAAATCATCAATAATTTGAGCAAAATCACTCTCTAAACGTTGAAGGACTACTTGGGTTTCAGGATCACCAAAGCGAGCATTAAATTCAATTACTTTTATACCAGTATCTGTTAAAATCACCCCTGCATATAAAACGCCTGAAAATGCTCTGCCTTGCGCAGCTAATCCTTGAACTGCTGGTTTCAAAATAGTCTTCAGCACTTCTTCAATCATTTCATCTGAAACTTGCGGGACTGGAGCATATGCGCCCATCCCTCCTGTATTAGGACCTAATTCCTGTTCAAAGACTCGTTTGTGATCTTGGGAGGGAACCATAGGATAGACTTCTTGCCCTCGAACAAAGGCTAATAACGAAAACTCCTCACCGCAAAGAAATTCTTCAATCACCACTTTAGCCCCACTTTGACCTAACACACACTCTTCAAGCATATCCTTTAAAGTATCTATTGCTTCTTCAACCGTCTCAGCCACAACCACACCTTTTCCTGCAGCAAGCCCATCTGCCTTAATTACAATCGGTGTAGGCTGTGTCAATACATAAGCTTTTGCTTGTTCGAAATCAGTAAATGTTTGATAAGAAGCGGTCGGTATGTTGTAAGTGTTCATAAGTTCTTTCGCAAATTCTTTTGACCCCTCTATTAAGGCAGCCGCTTTTTTAGGTCCAAAAGCGAGTAGCCCTGCATTGGTAAACTCATCTACGATTCCATTTATTAAGGGTACTTCTGGACCAACAAATGTCCAATCAACATTATTTTCTTTGGCAAATCGAATCAGAGCTTGATGATCGTCTTCGGCAATATCTACACTAACGATGCCGTCTTTTTTCATGCCAGCATTCCCTTTAGCACAAAAAACTTTCTCTACTTTTGAACTTTGTAAGAATTTTTGTGCAATCGCATGCTCTCGCCCACCACTACCAATAACTAAAATGTTTAGCCCCATGATCGTCTCCTTTTAATGCCTAAAGTGTCTAACATCCGTAAATACCATCGCAATCCCGTATTTATCTGCCATATCAATTGATTCTTGGTCTTTAATACTGCCGCCTGGTTGTACAATTGCTTTAATTCCCTTTTCTCCTGCGTATTCTACACTATCACTCATTGGGAAAAAGGCATCGCTTGCTAGAACTGCATCGTTGATTTTTGCTCCTGCTTGTTTGATAGCTAGTTGTACCGATCCAATCCGATTCATTTGACCAGCGCCGATCCCTAGCGTCTGATGATGATTCGCAACAACAATCGCATTACTTTTCACATGTTTCACTGCTTTCCAAGCAAATGCCATCGCTTTTAACTCCTCTTCACTCGGTCGTCTCTTTGTAACAACTTGCCATTGCTGAGGGTCTTCTTCAGCTAAATCTTGATTTTGGATAAGTAAACCGCCTAACACTGAAACGGACTCATCTTCTGTAGCCTTATCTTTCTTGGTAAAATCCAACGTCATTAAACGAAGATTTTTTTTACTAGACAATAATGTAAACGCCTCTTTTGAAAAACTTGGAGCAATAATGATTTCAAGGAACAACTTATGCAATTGTGCCGCTGTTTGTTCATCTACTTCACGATTTAACACAATGATACCGCCAAAAATAGACACAGGATCTGCCGAATAAGCGGATTGATAAGCGTCAAAAATCGTATGACCAATCCCAATACCACAAGGGTTCATATGTTTTACAGCTACAACTGCTGGTTCATTAAATTCTCTAGAGATTCGGATTGCAGCGTCCCCATCTTTAATATTATTATAAGATAGCTCTTTTCCATGAAGTTGTTTCGCACTAGCAATTGAAAATGAGGTAGGTAAAGCATCCCGATAGAACATCGCTTCTTGATGGCTGTTCTCACCATAACGCAACGATTGTTGTAACTCATAAGTTAACGTTAATGATTCAGGTTTTTTCTCCTCAACTAAGTCTGTCAGATAACTAGCAATCAACGCATCATATGCCGCAGTATGTCTAAACACCTTAGCCGCTAGTTTTTGTCTTGTTGCAATCGTTGTATCTCCACTTGCGGCAAGTTCTGTTAAGACAAGTTCATAATCGTTCGGATCAACCACCACCGTTACCGATTGATGATTTTTGGCTGCACTGCGTAACATGCTAGGACCGCCAATATCAATGTTTTCTATCGCTTGTTCAGGCGTAACATCTTCTTTCATAATCGTTTCTTTGAAGGGATACAAATTTACACAAACAAAATCGATTGGCTGGATATCCTGTTGTTCCATCGCTTTCATATGCGTCTTTAAATCTCTTCGCCCAAGCAAACCTCCGTGAATTTTTGGATGCAGTGTCTTTACACGACCATCCATCATTTCTGGAAAACCAGTCACTTCTTCGATTGAAAGTGTTGGAATACCTGCTTGATCCAAAGCTGCTTTAGTCCCTCCAGTTGAAATGATTGCAATCCCTTGTTCTGTCAGTCCTTTCGCAAATTTTTCGATTCCTGTTTTATCTGAAACACTAATTAATGCTCTTCTTTTTGTCATAAACGGCTCGCTCCTTGGTGTATTTTAATAAGTTGCGCTAAAACATTTGGATATAGCTTATGTTCTACATTGTGAATTTTTTCTGTTAGCGATGCAAGTGTTTCTTTCTCTTCAATGGTTACTTTTTCTTGCGCTATAATAGGACCTGTATCTACTCCGTTATCCACGTAATGAACCGTAACACCTGTCTCGGACACCTTGGCATTAAAGGCGTCTTCGATCCCATGTAATCCTGGGAAATCAGGTAATAATGAAGGATGAATATTAATCATCTGATTCGAAAAAACTTCTAGTAGCGTTGGACCAATAATTCTCATATAACCTGCTAAAACAACTAATTCAACTTGTTCTTCTTCAAGTAAGTGTAAAAGCTCCGCTTCATACATTGCTTTGGAGCTAAAATCAGCCGGAGAAAAAGAAATGACAGGAATCATTTGTTCATTTGCTCTTTGGATAACATAGGCATCTTTTTTATCACAAAACAGTAGAGCAATTTCAGCATCTATTTTTCTTGCATTGACCGCATTTACGATTGCTTGGAAATTACTGCCAAACCCTGACGCAAATATAGCAATTTTCATGTTTACACCTCTTTGAAAACAAGTGCTTGCTTCTTTTTGTTAGTGATATTCCCGATTACGTAACTTGCTTCGCCATTTTTACTTAACGAAGCTCGAACTTCACTTAATTTATCTGGAGAAACAGCTAAAACCATACCGATCCCCATATTGAAAATTTCGTACATTTCCATTGGTGGAATCTGACCATAATTTTCTAAAACAGTAAAAATCGGTAATGTGGGCCAAGTATCTAAATGAATTTCAGCGGCTAGATTTTCGGGCAACATTCGTGGAATATTTTCAACAAAACCACCGCCTGTCACGTGAGCAATACCGTTAAGCAATTGTTGTTTGACTAAAGGAAGTACCGCATTAACATAGATTTTGGTTGGCTTTAATAACTCTTCTCCAAGCGTCTGTCCATTTAGTTCTGGTATCATCGATTTTCCTGTTAATTGGTGTGTGTCAAAAAATATTTTCCGTACCAAGGAATAGCCATTCGAATGTATTCCACTTGAAGGCAAACCAATCAAAACGTCTCCTGATTGAATCTTTTGCCCTGTGATTAACTGGCTTTTTTCTGCAACGCCTACTGCAAAACCCGCTAAATCATACTCCTCTTCATCATACATCCCAGGCATTTCTGCTGTTTCACCGCCAATCAAAGCTGCGCCTGCTTGGATACATCCATTTGCAACACCAGAAACGACTTGTTCTAGCCGTTCAGGTCTATTTTTTCCTGTGGCAATGTAGTCCAGAAAATAGAGCGGTTCTGCTCCTTGAGCAACAATATCATTCACACACATCGCTACACAATCGATCCCAATCGAATCATGTTTATTTTCTTGAAGTGCGACTAATAATTTTGTTCCGACCCCATCTGTTCCCGAGATTAACACAGGTTCCTTCACTTCCACCGCGCTTAAATCAAAGCAACCGCCAAATCCGCCCAACGCGCCCATCACGCCCAAACGTTCAGTTTGCTTGACATGTTTTTTGATTCTTTCAACCACTTCATAGCCAGCTTGTACATCCACACCAGCTTTTGCATAGGCATTTGTCATTAGGGTTCCTCCTGAATATTAATTAGACACAAAACAGCTATCTTCTCTTTTGTCTTGTAGAGATATCTGATAGTTTTTTTCATAATCGTAAAGAGGTGTAGGATAATCACCATTAAAGTACGCCATACATAGACCTGAATAAGGGGCATCGTAGTTCAAACCAATCGCATCAATCAACCCTTGTTCACTTAAAAAGGATAACGAGTCTGCTGTGATCAATTGCTCGATTTCAAAAACCGAGTGATCAGCAGCAATCAGCTCTTTTCTTGTTTGAATATCAATGCCATAAAAACAGGGAAATCTTAGAGGGGGTGATGCGATGCGTACATGAACTTCCTTAGCGCCAGCTTCTTTCAACAACTTGACTATACGTCTACTGGTCGTTCCTCGAACAATTGAGTCATCCACCATAACCACTCGTTTTCCTTCAACGACTCCTCGAACTGCTGATAATTTCATCCGAACGCCTTGTTCTCTTAATTCTTGGGTCGGTTGAATAAATGTCCGAGCAATGTATTGATTTTTAACTAATCCCATTTCATATGGAATACCACTGGCCTCAGCAAATCCACTGGCTGCTGAAAGAGAAGAATTCGGTACGCCGACAACCATATCCGCTTCAACTGGTGCTTCTGCAGCAAGAATTTTCCCCATATTCTTACGAGCGGTATGAACATTCACTCCAGCTATATTTGAATCCGGTCGTGCAAAGTAAATGTACTCCATTGAACAGATTGAGTATTGCGTTTCATCTGTATATTTTTCTATAGAGTATCCGGTGTCATCAATAATGATAACTTCACCCGGTTGAACATCACGTACAAACGTCGCTCCTACCACCTCCAAAGCACACGTTTCACTTGCAATGACATACGCACCATTTTTCATTTGACCGATTGCTAAGGGTCTAAAGGCGTTTGGATCAAGGGCAGCTATCATTGCTGTTTCTGTCAATAATAGATAGGCAAACCCACCTTTGACCGTTCGTAAACTTTCTTTTAATTGCTCAATAAATGTTGGTTGCTCACTACGACGAATCAAATGCATCAAAATCTCAGTATCTGAATTTGAATGAAAAATCGCTCCTGATTTTTCTAACTCTTCTCTTAAACTTCTCGCATTGGTTAAATTGCCATTATGAGCTAAACCATATGAGCCATCATAAAATTTAAATAAAAACGGTTGGATATTATCCACACTGCCATTACCTGCTGTCGCATAGCGGACATGACCGATCGCTCCATGTCCACTTAAGGAAGCTAAAGCACGTTCTTCTTTGAATACTTCTGAAAGCAATCCCAATCCACGATAACCATTTAGTTTCCCATTTTCATTGACAACAATACCTGCACCTTCTTGTCCACGATGTTGTAAACTATGCAATCCAAAATAAGTGACACGAACCGCATCCTTATGTCCCCAGATACCAAAAACACCGCATTCTTCGTTTAAGCTTTTCACTTCATAAGACATGGAATGGCTTCCTCCCATAATTCTTTCGCCGTTTGTGTCATCACATCAATTGTATGGTTTTGCGTTTGAATCATGATTTTCCCGTTATTGGTTACTTGACCAATTGCTTTAGCCTTTCCTTTCGTAGCGGTTTCGAAGGCTGCTCGCTTTTCTGGTTTGATGGATAGAATAAAGCGTGATTGTGTTTCAGAAAATAGGAAGCTTACTGGCAGGTCTATCTCTACATCTATCCCTAAAGTATGAGTAAATGCCGATTCCGCTAAAGCAACACCTAATCCTCCTTCAGAACAATCATGGGCACTTGCTACCAAACCACTTTTGATTGCATCTAAAACAAGCGCTTGGTTTTCTTTTTCAGTATTTAAGTCAAAATCCATTAATTTTCCTTCAATGGTCCCCAAAAACATCTTCTGTAATTCACTGCCATTAAAATCCGCCTGCGTTTCACCTAAAACATAGATATAATCGCCAGCTTCTTTAAATTCTTGTGTGGTAATATCAGATAAGTGTTCAATTAAGCCCACCATCCCAATTACAGGGGTAGGGTAAATTGCGTTACCATTTGTTTCGTTATATAAAGAAACATTTCCTGAAATAACAGGTGTTTCCAATACTTTGCAGGCCTCAGCAATTCCATCAGCCGATGTAAATAGTTCCCAGAAGCCTTCTGGTTTATCTGGTGATCCGTAGTTTAAACAATCGGTAATCGCTAAGGGTTTTCCTCCACTAGCAACAATATTTCTAGCTGCTTCAGCAACCGCAATCTGTCCGCCAATTTCAGGATTCAAATAAAGATAACGAGCATTACAGTCCGTCGTCATAGCTAAAGCTTTATCGGTTCCTCTTACACGTAATACAGCCGCATCACTTCCAGGTAATACAACTGTGTTGGTCCGAACTTGGGAATCGTAGGTTTGGTAAATCATTTTTTTCGATGCTATCGTTGGCTGTTGCAACAAGTCTAATAAGGTTTTTGTACCGTCTTTTATTTCTGGCAGAAACTCTGCTAACTGTTCAAATCGTTCAATCCTTGCTGGTTTTTTGCGTTCTTTATCATAGACTGGCGCCTCTTGTGCCAACGCATCGACAGGTAAGTTAGCCACTTCTATCCCTTGGTGGTACAAGCGATATTGTCCATCATCCGTCACTTTACCAATGGTTACAGCCTCTAATTCGTATTTTTGAAAAAGTGCAATTACTTCCTCTTCGTGTCCTTTTTCAACACAAATCAGCATTCGTTCCTGAGATTCTGACAACATCATTTCATAAGGTGTCATCCCTGTTTCTCTTTGGGGCACATCATCTAAATCTAAAACTAAACCAGAGCCTGCCTTTGAAGCCATTTCAGCACTAGATGAAACTAAGCCGGCTGCCCCCATATCTTGAATTCCCACAAGGATATCCGAATGTTCTAAAATTAATTCCAGACAGGCTTCAAGTAATAATTTCTCCATAAAAGGATCTCCAACTTGAACAGCCGAACGTTGTTGTTCTTCTCCGTCTATAAATTCTTCGGATGCAAATGTTGCGCCATGTATACCATCCCGTCCTGTTTTCGCGCCAACATACATGATTGCATTACCCACACCTTTTGCTTGTCCTTTTTGAATATCTTTGTGGTCAATTAATCCCACACACATGGCATTAACTAATGGATTCCCTTCATAGCAAGGGTCAAATGCAACTTCTCCCCCAACTGTAGGAATACCAATACAGTTTCCATAGCCACTAATTCCTGCCACCACTTCTTCTAAAAGATATTTAGTTCGATCATTTGTCAATTCGCCAAATCGTAGAGAATCTAAAAGAGCAATCGGTCTTGCCCCCATACTGAAAATATCTCGAATAATCCCACCAACGCCAGTTGCAGCACCTTCATATGGTTCTACCGCTGATGGATGGTTGTGGCTCTCCACTTTAAAAACGACTGCTTGTCCATCACCAATGTCAACAATTCCTGCACCTTCACCTGGGCCTTGTAAAACATTCGGTCCGTCAGTAGGAAATTTTTTCAACACTGGTTTTGAATTTTTGTAAGAACAATGTTCACTCCACATTACAGAAAACAAGCCTGTTTCTGTGTAGTTTGGCATCCGACCTAAGATATCTTCTTCAATCATGCGATATTCTTCATCTGTCAAGCCCCATTCGGAGTAGATTCGTTGTTTTTTGATTTCTTGAGGGGTTGGTTCTCCAACTTTCATCATGTGTTTGTTCCGACCTTTCCATAATTTTCGACGATTGATTTGAAAAAACGTAACCCATCGGCTGAACCTAATATACTCTCTACTGCTCTTTCTGGGTGAGGCATCATCCCTAAAACATTGCCCTTTTCATTAATAATCCCCGCAATATTTTCAACACTGCCGTTTGGATTTTCATCCGCGTAAGTAAAAACAATTTGGTGATTCGCTTTTAGTTTTTCCAATGTTTGTTCATCACAATAATAATTGCCTTCTCCGTGGGCAATCGGTAATTGAATGATTTCGTCTTTTTTATAATTTGATGTAAAGTTCGTTTGATTATTTACTACTTGTAGCTGGACCGATTTACAAACAAAATGCAAAGACTCATTGGGAAGTAATGCGCCAGGCAAAAGACCTGCTTCTGTTAAAATTTGAAATCCATTACATGTACCAAAAACTGGTTTCCCCTCATCAGCAAAACGAATGACTTCACTGATAATTTTTGAAAAACGAGCAATCGCACCACATCTCAGATAATCTCCATAAGAAAAGCCTCCAGGAATCAATACACCATCAAACCCAGCTAAGCTTTCCTCATCATGATAAACATATTCAGCATCCTCGCCTAAAACCTCTTTTACAGCCCATAACAAGTCCATATCACAATTGGAACCTGGAAAAACAATCACCGCAAATTTCATGTTACGCATCCTCCACGATTTCATAATGATAGGTTTCCATGTTCACATTTGCCAGCAGCTTGTCACAAATCTCCTCGACAATCGTCCCAATTGGTCGACTGCTTTTAGCCACCTTGATTTCAAAATATTTGCCGATACGGATTTCTTGAATTTCATTAAAACCTAGTCGATGAACAGCCCCTTTAACTGCTTCTCCTTGTGGATCTAACACAGAATCTTTGTATGTAACATAGACTTTTACACTGTACATTCGTCATCTATCTCCTTTTACATTTTTATTAAATGTTTGTTCTAATCGAGCAAGTACTTCTTGGTATACGGGGACTATTTCACCTAGGTTTCTGCGATAAACATCTTTATCTAAGTGAGCACCTGTTTTTTGATCCCATAGACGACAGGTGTCAGGTGTAATCTCATCTGCTAATAAGATTGTTCCATCTGCTTTTGTACCAAACTCAATTTTAAAATCAATTAAGCGAATATCAATCTTCTTGAATAAATCAATCAATGCTTGATTGATTAAACGAGCCTGATTTTTTATAAACTCAATCTCTTTTTCCGTCGCGATATCCAAGACTTTTATATGATCTTCATTGATAAATGGATCATCTAAGCGATCTTCTTTGTAATAAAATTCTACAATCGGAAAAGGTAATTGTTGTCCCTCGTCCACATCCAATCGTTTCGCAAAGCTTCCTGCAGACACATTTCTAACAACTACTTCTAAAGGAATAATCTTAAGCTCCAAAACCAATTGTTCGTTTTTTGATATTTTTTTAATAAAATGACTAGCGATCTCTTTTTTGTGAAGTTGTTCAAAAATAAATGTAGTTATCTCATTATTTAATGTGCCTTTTCCTTGAACCGCATCTTTCCTAGCACCATTTAGAGCCGTTGCTTGATCAAGATATGCTACGCGTAATACGCCAGGATTATCGGTACTAAACAATTTTTTTGCTTTCCCTTCATACAATAAAGTGCTGACATCCATTAAATCTCACGTCCTTTTCTCGTATATTCAAAAACAAGATACAACTTATCGTTCGTTTATAACTTCATATCAATCTTAGCAAGGTTCATTTCTACCGTCAACAATTTATTAACATTTTTATTAAACGACGGACAAATCGTTCGTCTTTTTCTGTATTCATTCATTATTTTAAAGAAATATTAAAACTAGTTGGAAGCATTTACAACTATTCTCAAAAATGATATGCTAAAAGAAAATGATCGTCGAAGCAATCACGCTATATTTTTATGGTCGTGATGAGTTTTAGGAGGGTATACTGGAATGACTAGCGATTACGATGTTTTAGCGCAGGAATTTTTAGCAGGATTAGCAGCTGAAGAAAAGACAAAATTATACAATGATTTGCTTGCTTTAGAAGAAGTCCATAAGTTGAATCAACATAGCACTTACTACACGTTTAAAAACTTAAAACGTGCAGCTCATCGGCACTCAGAAAGAAGAAAAAGAACATTTCACTATATGAATACTAACAACGATGAGTTAGTTATACATCAAGTACATGAACAGCGTTTTTTCAAAAACAACTATTGCATTCATATTTATTTAAATAAAAAAGAGTGTAGTTATGTCATAATTGACGATTTGCTTTCACGGTTAAAAGCACCTAGGATTTCACATAGACAGACTTTTCGTGAAATTACAGTATAAATAGTTTATAAATGATCGTTATCTTGGTTAGGACTTTGTACTTCCTAGCTAAGATTTTTTTATAAAAAAGGAGATTCATATGGAAAGGCTAAAGGTTATAGTGACTGTTGATCGAGAAATTGGTTATCAAGATTCTTTTGGGACTGTTTATCCTGTGAATTATGGTTTCATTCAAGGTGTAATCGGTGGCGATAATGAAGAACAGGATGCTTACATTTTAAACATCCTCCCTAAAAAAGTTACTTCTTTTACAGGTATTGTGGCTGCAGTGATTCATCGAAGGGATGATAATGAAACAAAATGGATCGTCATACCAGAGGGGACAACAATTACAGAAGAAACAATCATTAAGGAAACATATTTTATTGAGCAATATTTTGACAGCTATGTTGAATTACTTTAGTGAGATAAAAAAGCGTTCGGACGAAAAGTTGATTTCGTCCGAACGCTTTTTTATTTTTCTATGGATTTAAGCCAAACCTACACGTTTAAAAATAACATCAACATTTTTTAAATGATAATTATAATCAAATGCATCATCCAGTTCTTCTTTTGTTAAAATTGAAGTGATTTTTTCATCTGCTTCCAATAATGGTCTAAAGGCCGTCTGATGATCCCATGCATATGCTGTTTTTGGTTGAACCAAATCATACGCTGCTTCTCTTGCCATTCCATGATCAATCAATTTCAATAATACACGTTGGCTATAAATCAATCCGTAGGTTGCGTCCATATTTCGTTTCATGTTTTCAGGGAATACGGTTAAATTTTCTACAATGTTTGAAAAACGATTCAGCATATAATCTAATAAAATCGTTGTATCAGGAATAATGATCCGTTCGGCAGAGGAATGAGAAATATCACGCTCATGCCACAAAGTCACATTTTCATAAGCTGTTATCATGTGACCGCGAATCACCCGAGCAAGTCCAGTCATATTTTCTGAACCGATTGGGTTTCGTTTATGAGGCATCGCTGAAGACCCTTTTTGTCCTTTAGCAAAAAATTCTTCTACTTCTCGTGTTTCAGATTTTTGTAAAGCACGGATTTCTGTAGCAAATTTTTCAATGCTCGTTGCAACTAATGCCATCGCTGATACATATTCAGCATGTAAATCACGAGGGAGAACTTGTGTCGAAATTTCTTGTGCTCGAATGCCAAGCTTTCCACAAACGTATTCTTCTACAAAAGGAGAAATATTGGCAAATGTTCCTACTGCGCCACTGATTTTTCCAGCTTCTACACCTTTAGCTGCATGTTCAAAACGTTCCACATTTCTTTTCATTTCAGAATACCAAAGAGCTAACTTTAAGCCAAATGTGGTTGGTTCGGCATGGACGCCATGTGTACGTCCCATCATTACAGTGTCTTTATGTTCTTTAGCTTTTTCTCCAATAATTGCTGTAAATTTCTTTAAATCTTCTCGCAAAATATCATTTGCTTGTTTCAATAAATAGCCATAAGCAGTATCCACTACATCTGTACTTGTTAGACCATAATGAACCCATTTACGCTCTTCACCTAAAGTTTCAGAAACAGCGCGAGTAAACGCCACCACATCATGTCTCGTTTCTGCTTCAATTTCTAAAATCCGGTCTACATCAAAGGAAGCATTGTCACGAATTTTTTGTACATCTTCTTTAGGAATTTCTCCAAGTTCTGCCCAAGCTTCGTCAGCTAGAATCTCTACTTCCAACCAAGCTTTATAGCGGTTTTCATCTGTCCAAATAGCACCCATCTCAGGTCGTGTATAACGATCAATCATTCGTTTATTAGCTCCTTTTTAATCCCAAATACTGGTTTGATAAATATCTTCTAATGTATCAAAAATATCGTCTGTTAAAATTGTAATATGTCCCATTTTTCTGCCTGGTTTTGCATCGGCTTTTCCATAATAATGAAAATGCCAATCTGGTTTATCAGCAATGATATCCATCGTTTCGTAAATCTCATTCCCTAAAATATTAACCATCACCGCTTCTGATAATAACTCAACTTCTGGCAACGGCCATCCACAGATACCACGGATATGCGTATCAAATTGACTAATGGAACATGCTTCAATTGAATAATGTCCTGAATTATGAGGTCTTGGTGCCAATTCGTTCACATAGATCCCGCCATTACTCGTTAAAAACATTTCGACAGCTAGCGTTCCAGCTAAATCAACTGCTTCGGCTATAACACGAGCAATTCGTTGCGCTTCTTCAATTACTTCTTCATCAACTCTTGCAGGAGCAATTGTTTCATGGAGAATATTTTGGCGATGAATATTTTCAACTACAGGAAATACGGTGATTTCTCCTTTTCCATTACCGCTCACTAAAACAGAGATTTCTTTTTCGTACGGTATCCAAGCCTCTAGCACACAAGTACCTTCTCTAAGAAGATTCATAGAAGGAGCTAAATCAGAGGTGCTGTATAGCACAAACTGCCCTTTTCCGTCATAACCGCCTCTTGTTGTTTTCAATACGCAAGGATAACCGATTCCATCAATTGCTTCTTGGATATCCGTAGGGCTAACAATTGTAGCGTAGGGTGCAATAACAATATTATTCGCTTCTAAAAATGATTTTTCCAGCAATCGATCTTGAGTAATCGCTAAAAGATCTGTTCCTTGTGGAATATTTACAAACTCCTGAACATGCATCAATGCCTCAACATCAACATTTTCAAATTCATAAGTCAGTACCTGGCAACGTTTTGCCAGCTCTTCTAAGGCTTCCAAATCGTCATAATCAGCTAATAAATGCCAGTCTGCTACTTGTGCTGCGGGACAATCAACCGTTGGATCTAAAACGCCAACACGAAAACCCATTTCCCGTGCACTAAGCGCCATCATTCTGCCTAACTGGCCACCGCCGATAATACCGATCATTTGACCCGGTAATAGTGGGTTATTCAAGCTCATCACTACTTTCCATCACAGTTTCTTCGAGAAATTTACGACGTTCATCTAATTTCCCTGCTAACTCTACATCATACATGGAAAGCATCTGAACTGCAAGCAGTCCGGCGTTCAATGCACCCGCTTTTCCAATAGCAGTCGTCGCAACAGGGACGCCACCTGGCATTTGAACAATGGACAGTAATGAATCTAGCCCATTCAACGCTTTCGACTGAACTGGGACACCGATTACCGGTAACGTTGTTTTAGCCGCCACCATGCCTGGTAAATGAGCCGCACCACCTGCTCCAGCAATAATCACTTTGATTCCACGACTACGCGCATTCTCTGCAAATTCAAACATATAATCAGGCGTTCTATGCGCAGAAACAACTTTTTTTTCGTAAGAAATACCAAACTCATCCAAACTATCACAAGCATGTTTCATTGTTTCCCAGTCAGATGCACTTCCCATAATCACTGAAACTAAGACAGACATGATATTCCCCTTCCTTTTTTATTCACTTTTATTTTATCAACGGAACAGACAACTGTCAAAGTAAAATCGAATAATAAAGATTTTTTTAATCTTAATGTTCGTTATATACAAACAAAAAAAGAAAAACCAGAAAATCATCCGGTTTTTCTCATTGTTACACTTCTTCAGATCCTTCTTGACTTTTCAATCCGTTAAATAATAAATTCAAAATTATCGCCGTTAAACTACTCATTACAATCCCATTTCCAGTAAACATTCTGACCGTTTCTGGCATTTGCTGGAACAATGTAGGAATCATATTGAATCCCAAACCAAAACCGATAGAAATGGCAATGATCAACAAATTCTTATCATTTGTATAATCAACTTTTGATAACATCCGCATTCCTTGCACTGCCACCATGCCAAACATGACTAACATTCCACCGCCTAATACAGGTTCTGGAATAATCTGAGCAACAGCGCCAACTTTTGGTAATAACCCCAACGCTATCAAAAAGAACGCTGAATAATAAATCGGGCGGCGAGTTTTGATCCCTGAAAGTTGAACTAAACCAACATTTTGGGAAAAACCAGTATAAGGAAATGTATTAAAGATTCCACCTAAGATAACGGCCAATCCTTCCGCACGGTATCCTTTTTTCAACTCTTCTTCTCCGACTTTCTTCCCTGTAATATCTCCTAACGCAAAATAAACCCCTGTCGACTCAACCATACTTACTATAGAAATAATAATCATCAAAAGAATAGACGAAAAATCAAAAGTTGGTGTACCAAAATAAAAAGGTTGAGGAAAATGGAACCATGTTGCTTCACCAACAGGCGCCAAATTGACTTGTCCTAATACGGCAGCAAGGATTGTTCCACCAACTAAGCCCACTAAAACGGCGATTGACTTTATAAATCCTCGTCCCCAAACTTGAACAACAATAATCAAACCAATCGTTACAAAAGCTAAAAGTAAATTAGTGGTCTCTCCAAAATTAGTCGCAGTTGCTTGACCTCCACCCATTTTTTCAACGGCTACTGGTATTAAAGTCAAACCTATCACAGTGATAACTGTTCCAGTTACCAACGGAGGAAATAATTTTTTAATCTTTGAAAACATTCCTGACACAAGAACAACAAAAATCCCTGATGCAATGATCGATCCGTAAATTGCCCCTACGCCTTTATCGCTACCAATCATGATTAATGGTGCTACTGCTTGAATTGCACAACCTAAAACTACTGGTAAACCAATTCCAAAAAATTTATTCACTGTTAGCTGCAATAATGTCGCAATACCACACATGAAAATATCAATAGAAATCAAATAAGTCATTTGCTCTGAATTAAAATTCAGCCCTGTCCCAATCAATAATGGAACGGCCACTGCTCCAGCATACATCGCTAATAAATGTTGTAAGCCTAATACTGCCGCTTTGCCATTTTGATTTTGTGTTTCTGATTGGTTCTGTTTATCCATTTGTTTTATTTTACTTTCCAAGCTTATGCATCCCCCTCAAGAAATTCAACTGTTCCATTTTGTAAAGAAGCAATACGAGCCAAGGACACAACACGCATACCCATCTCCTCTAGCAGAGCCCGTCCATCTTGGAAAGATTTTTCAATAACGATACCAATACCATCTACCTCAGCTCCTGCTTGTTGACACAATTCTACTAACCCTTTTGCCGCCTGACCATTCGCTAAGAAATCATCAATAATCAAAACCTTGTCTTCACTAGATAAGAATTTTCGTGAAATAGAAATTTGACTTGTTACTTGTTTGGTAAATGAATACACGGAAGATGTCAACAATTCTTCATCCATCGTTAAACTTTTTGCTTTACGCGCAAAAATCATCGGCACGCCTAATTTTTGTGCCGCAAAAACGGCTGGTGCAATACCAGAAGCCTCGATTGTCACAACTTTTGTAATACCAGCATCTGCAAACACTTCAGCAAAACGATATCCGATCGCTGCCATCAAATCGGGATCAACTTGGTGAGTCACAAAACTATCTACTTTTAAGACACCTTCACCTAATACTCGCCCATCTGCTTTGATTCGTTTCACTAATTCATCCATTTTTTTCCTGCTCCTTCAACAATTTTTCTCTTGTCTATTCTTTTTTGAAAACAAAAAAGCCTTTCTTGCGTAAGCAAAAAAGGGCATTAAACACTTTTTTACTTATAGACCAACATTTACGGTGTTGGGTAGAGACGGTCATCCATATTATGACCATATATAAGCTTCTTTGTATTACTATACAATAGTACAAAATGCTGAAAATTTCAACGAAATACTGAAATTTTTCAATTAAAGTTTTCACATTATCCGATCATTCTTATCAAAAAACTGCTAAAACGTTACAGTTTTCAACGTATAAATAAAAATTTCAACGACTTATATTTGTTTAAAAAATTGAAAAAACGAACAAAAAAAGCAGAGCGCCGATTCTTCGGTTCGCTCTACTTTATCATCAGCTCGAAAGATTGTGTGAACTATACTTCATATTTTTTACTGATTAGTTGGTTTTTCTAAATTTCGGTATTTGTCCATTTTATGGCTGAACAATTCACCATTACTCGGCGGTGTGTAAGTAATCGCATTCGCTCCTGCTTCAATTGTCTCTTCAATGGAAGCATCAGTTGGGCCTCCTGTAGCAATAATTGGCAGCTCTGGATAGTTATCACGGAAAAACTTAACTGTTTTTGCCGTCTCCTTCCCTGCGCTAATATTGATCATTGTCACTCCTGCTGCCAATTTCTCATCAATAGGCGTATGAATTGATGTAACTGTACTCACAACAGGAATATCTACAACCTCACAGACCATTTCAACTGTTTCCACAGGTGTTGGGCCATTTAAAACCACCCCAATCGACCCTTGGGCTTCTGCAAATAAACTCATATAAGCTGAGCGCTGTCCTTGTGTTAGACCGCCTCCCACACCAGAAAAAACAGGAATATCCGCTGCTTCAATAATACTTTTTGTAATGGCTGGATGCGGTGTAAATGGATACACCGCAATAACTGCATTCGCATCTGTATTTCTAATAATAGCAATATCTGTTGTAAAAATAATTGATTTAATTTTTTTGCCAAAAATTCTGATACCACTTGCTTTTGCAATGACTTTTGGCACTTGAACGATATCTTGCTTTAACGGTGTGACAATTTCGGGAACCCATTTTTCATTCATCCAATACACTCCTTTTTATCTCAGTGATCATATTGATCAAGATCGTAGCTTTCAATCACGTGGATCACTTTGTCTGCGTATGTAGGATCAGTGGCATATCCAGCATCTTGTAAAGCTTTTGCCGCCTGTTTATAATTTTTGGCTAAAAGAACATGCTCATATAAACGAGGATTCCATGTCACACCATTAACAAACAACCGCGTATGGTCATCCATCGACTCTTCCCAAGTATTATATACCCTAAAGTCCCCTTGGATGACGATCCACTCTTCATTGATATACTCTTTTGTTTCAAGATTGATTTTTTTCTGATTGCCGTATGCTTTGATCCCAAATAAATTATTGTATTTGGACGCTAGCGTACTTTGTCCCCAATTTGATTCTAAAATTCCTTGTCCAATAATAATACTTGGTAAAACGCCGTACGAAGCTTGTAATTCTTTCGCATGAGGACTGATTCTATCAATAAATTGTTCTTTTGATACTTGCTCATTTTGCTGAGCTGTCTCAACTTCTGTTTCTGAGCTATCAGATAAAATATTGATTGAAAAAATAAACACTACTCCCACAATTAACAAACCTGCAAACAATGCTGGTAAATTGTTTTTTCTCACTTTTTTCTTTTTATACCTTTGACTGTTCATACATTCCCTACTTTGTTGTATATTCGTTCCTGTGCCTATTACATTTGGCATAGAACAATGGCTGACTGATTATATCAGTTTTACTTTATATAATCAATTACCAGCTGTTGTAGTCGTAGTTGTCGATTGTTTTGTTTGCACTTCAGATGTCGTTGTTTCTTTTGTACCTTCACTTGTATTCATTGGTTTATCTTTGGATGGGCTCTGTCCGAAAAAAACAAAAATAACAGCACCTAGTACTATAATGACGGATAAAATACCTAGAATCTGCTTCACAAAAAAATCTCCCTCGCTTACTTATTCACCAACATATGTACCCATCAAATTTTCATTCACCCAATCTAATAACTCTACTTTTGACCCGTCCAATTGTCCTTGCACTGTAGCAGGTAAACGGAAAGTCACAATATCATCAAATCCCCATTCGCCATAAGAAATAGTCACTTTTAAATCTATGAATGCTTGATTTTTTTCTTCATGATTATTTTTGGATGGGATCAACTCAGCAACACCTGCACCTGATTTCAACCAACTTTTAGCGATTAATGTTTTTAAACGTTTGTATTCAGAAACAGCGATATTTCTTTTTTCCGGAAATAAAATGGTTTGGCGTAACACTTTTTGCGTAAGCATCCATTCGTAATCTGTAAATAAGTTCTTAACTTTTTGCATTTCTTCACTCGTAAGATTACTTCTGCCATTTTTCCAGTTGTCCCAATTTTCTTTTGATGTTTGAAGATAGTCTGTATAGAATTTTTCTTCTGTATCATATTGTTCCTTAATCGCATCAATAAGAATATCTATATACATTTGGTGCATACCTCTCGCCTCCTCCTTACATTTTACTGAAAATAATCAAAAAATGCATCTGTTTCAATCACTTATTTTCGTAAATTTAAAAAACATCTGACTTTTCCTATAACAAACTAGACAACCAGAGTCTTTTGTCCAAAATAGTCCATGATTTTAAAGTTCTCATGTATAATAAAGAAGGACGACTTGTGGGCTAGCTTCTCGGAAAAAAGAGGCGGTAGGCTTGTGGCTGAAAAGCGCCACATCCTCTCTCCCTATTTTTCTGTCGATGCTTGACGAGCCCGCTATGCTTTTAATCTATCTAGCTCCGCGGGCTAGCTTCTCGGAAAAAAGAGGCGACAGGCTTGTGGCTGAAAAACGCCACATCCTCTCTCCCTATTTTTCTGTCGATGCTTGACGAGCCCGCTATGCTTTTAATCTATCTAGCTCCGCGGGCTAGCTTCTCGGAAAAAAGAGGCGACAGGCTTGTGGCTGAAAAGCGCCACATCCTCTCTCCCTATTTTTCTGTCGATGCTTGACGAGCCCGCTATGCTTTTAATTTTAGGAGGAATCAATCATGAAACTTTATCAATGGGGGATTATTGGACTTGGAGAGATTGCAGCTAGTTTTGCGGATAGTTTTCAGCAAGATAATAGTGTATTAGCTGCTGTCGCTTCTAGAACGTTGGCAAAGGCGGAAGCTTTTGCTAAGGAACACAATATTCCCAAGGCTTATGGATCATTTGAAGAATTACTAAGTGATCCAGCTATCGATATCATTTACGTAGCAGTTCCTAATAGACAACATATTGAACACATCTTAAAAGCTTTGAACGCTGGAAAACATGTTCTATGTGAAAAAGCTATTACGATGACGAGTGATGAGCTGACCCAAGCAATGACATTAGCTAAAGAAAAAAATCTACTATTAGCTGAAGCGATGACGATTTTCAATATGCCTTTATATCATGAACTAAAAAGTCAAATTGATTCTGGGCGCTTTGGAAAATTAAAAATGATTCAAGCACCTTTTGGTAGTTACAAAGAACCTGATCCTGACAATCGTTTCTTTAATCCAGACTTGGCTGGTGGGGCTTTGTTAGACATCGGTACTTATGCCGTTTCCTTTGCTCGTTGGTTTTTAACCTCTCAGCCTACAGTAATCGCTTCTGTTATGCAGCCTTTTTCAACAGGTGTCGATGAACAATCAGCGACTATTTTACAAAATGATCACCAAGAAATGGCTACAATTTCCTTAAGCTTTCAAGCAAAAATGCCTAAACAAGGAATTGTTGCCTTTGAAAATGCCTACATCGTTATTAATGAGTATCCCCGTGCAGATGAAGCAAAAATCTTTTTTAATGATGGTACGACTGAAACCATCGTCTCAGGTTCTAGCGATCAAGCCTTAAATTATGAAATCACTAATATGGTTGAAATGATCGAAGGGCGACTGCCTAACCGTTCTTTATTTTTAACAAAAGAGGTCATTGCTATTTTGGATCAGATGCAACAAACTTGGAACAAATGATTCTGGTTAGAAGAAATGTATACAAACTGTTGAACTAAACTATGTGTAAAATCAGAGGGTAGACTCATTAATCGATGATGAGGGTGCCTTCTATTTTTCATTCTGATGTTTAGCAAACTCCGCTTTAATTTGTATAAACGATTCGAATACTTGCAGTAGTTGAAATAATTGCGCACGATTCTCAAATTCTTCTCTTGTTTTGGGTAATTCTTTTTGTCGGTACGCTTCATAGACTTGAGCAATTCTGTCTAAAATTTCTTGGCCATCATTATTTTTAGCAAATGTTTCAGCTGTATAATGCAACAGTTTTTCAATATTTTCTACTTGTTCAGCTTCCACTGTAATCTTCTCCAATAGCCGCAACATATCTCTTAAGCTATTGCTTTGCATCCGACGCATTGTAAAATAATCTAAATAATAATCGTTAGAAGATAATAACTGATTCTCAGCATGTTTTTTCGCCCAATTTTCTCCCGTTCGAATAAAGCTTTTCAATTCATCACATGACTCAAATAAATTCCGTTCTTTTCCATGTTGATTCAAGTGTGCTGCCATATTATTCAAAATTTTACGAAACATTATTTCTATTACTTCTTGATCTTCTTTCAACCGTTTTTCAACATCTGGCATATACAAATTCATAAGCAAAGCAAACCCCACACCAATTGTCATCAGCAAAAATTCATTTCCTATGATTGCAAAAGATAAATCCTTTTCTACTAAATACTGTGTAACAAGTACCGAACTAACCACGATTCCATCTGAAAGCTTAAAATAAACGGCTCCTGGAATAAACAAAAGTAGATACACACCAAAAGCAAAAGGATTAAACCCTAAAAGAGAAAAACAAACATAAGCAATCCCAGTGGCTAAGGCTAAGGAAAGTAAGCGGTAAAGTCCTGTTAGCACAGATGTTTTTTTTGTATTCGTCACACTTAATACAGAGATAATCCCTGCGGATGCAGGATATAACAGTCCCAAGCTTTCTGCAACAATCATCGCTAATGTAGCACTAACAGCTGTTTTAATCGTTCGTAATCCAATTTTCATTTGACAACTCCTCACAAAATGATTAATCTTTCGTATTAATACTAGTAATTTTACCTCTATTTCGGTTATCATTAAATAGAAAACTGATTAAATGTTGATTATAGGAGAGATAGCCATGGAAATCGGTCCTTTTCGTTTAGGTTTACGCACCTTAAAAACAGCTTTAGCGGTGATGTTGTGCATTATTTTATTTAAAGTATTTGACCGTGGCGCTCCCATGATTGCAGCTTTAGCTGCGGTTTTTTCTTTACGCCAAGACTTAACAACTAGCCTTTCTTTTGGTAAGTCAAGAATTCTCGGGAATACTTTAGGTGGCGGTCTAGCAATTGTCTATTTTCTAGTCAAGGATCTTTTTTCCAATGATTTTCTGGTTGAATTGCTTTTATTGCCATTTTTAGTGATCGTAGTTATCGTGATTTCTGATGGTATGAATAATAATTCTGGTATCATCTCAGCAATCGCAACCTTATTATTGATCTCATTGAGTATTCCACAAGGTGAATCCTTTTATTTT
This sequence comes from Enterococcus sp. 4G2_DIV0659, assembly GCF_002140715.2. Lineage (NCBI taxonomy): Bacteria > Bacillati > Bacillota > Bacilli > Lactobacillales > Enterococcaceae > Enterococcus > Candidatus Enterococcus mansonii. The sequence continues at coordinate 335,769 of NZ_NGLE02000001.1, forward strand.
GCTTTAGCCCGTGTCATTGACACATTCATCGGAACATTCATTGGTATTGGATTAAATTTCTTTTTCAAACCAAAACCGTTGGAGGAAAAGCACGAAATCGAAGAAGATTTGGCTGAGTTAGAACAGAAGGAAAAAGAATTGGAAGAACTGAAACAACGGATTCAAAGAAAAATAGAAGCGCAAAAAAAAGAGTAACAATGGGTTCAACTAAATAAAAAGAGCTGCGAGATTGCCTCGTAGCTCTTTTTATTTGACGTAAGTTATTTTTAGTCGTTGATAAGATAATCACTACATGTTTTTCATGCTCAACAGTTCATTTTTTTTTATTATTTTTTCGGCTTCTCTTTCGCCGGATCTTACTGCACCTTCAAAATAACCATTCCAAATAGTCGCTGTTTCTGTTCCAGCCCAATGGATACCACCTACTTCTTCTCTGATAATTGCACCATACTTCAAGAAGCCACATGGTGCAAAGTGACCTGTGAAACACCCATTTGTAAAGGTTTCCTCATTCCAATCTTGTGTTAAAAAGTACTTTGGTTCTCTTGCTTGCTCACCATATACTTTTACTAATTCATTTATTAGTAACTGCTTACGTTTTTCCTCTGGCAATTCATTTAATTTTATCGAATCAACACCATAAACAAAAAATGTAATAATTCCTTCTTCTCTATTTTCATTGGAATTATCGATTGATTCCATAATCCAGCCCTGGCTTAAGTTGAATTGACCAGACAAACCTTGTTTACGCCAAAATGGTTTATCATAGACTGCATGGTACTTTGAGGCACTTCCTGGTAAAATGTTTTGAAGCATTTTTTTCTTCATCGTTGGTAATTCTGGAATAAATGTAATTTTCGAATTTAGAACGCTTGGCGGCAATGCCATAAGCACAAATTTTGTTTCATAACAGTTGCCATTCTCTGTTTCCACAAAATAAGACTGATCCATTTTTCGAACCGTACGGACTACTTGATTAAGTTTCAATTCTGATCCGTAGTCTTCAGCCATTTTACTTGCTAAAGCTTGAGGTCCACCAACAATTCGGTCCTGTTGAGCGCCTCCTTTTGAACCTAGAAGAATCTCTGTCCCTTGGCCAGAAGCAATGTAATACAACACTTGAAAAAGAGACACTTCGCCAGCATCAGATGATAAAAGCCCACCAGCTAAAATTCTACCTAAAAATTCTATAACTTCTTCATCATCTATTTGCGTATGGAGCCACGCATCAAATGTAACTCTATCTTGATAGTTAATATCTGGACTTTTTTGAGGGGCTTCTAAATTAACCTTCTTTGCTAAATCATCAATTACATCAAACATTGTCATCATCTCTGGTGGAACTTGATCATGTATTTCATTAAAATAATAGTACTTTTCTTTCCCAAAAAGTTGTGTTGGAAATATTTTTACATTATATTTTTCAACTAATTCATACATTCTATCTTGTGTTGGTCCAATCCATTGTCCACCTAAATCAATTTGCATGTCTTTGTCCAGCCATTTTGTTTCTGTACGTCCACCAACCCGACCTCTAGCTTCTAAAATACATGTGTTTAGCCCTTTTTCTTTAAGGGCCAGTCCTGCAGATAACCCTGCAAATCCAGCTCCTACAATTATTACATCGTACTTATTAGCCATATAAATGACCTCCTTCAACGTTTATGACCAAATTATAAACGTTAGAACGATTCTAAGGTCAAGGCTTTTCGACTTTCACTTGGATCTCTGTTAGGTACTCATGTTTATTACTCGTTTCATGGAAATCAATTAAATAAAACTCATAAAAAGGTGGAATAATACGATAATTTTCTTTTTTTAATTCTGCTACCATCTTTCCAATAGATTGACTCGTCTGCTCATATGTCCCTTGATAAAAATAAGAAGCATAATCACCTTCTTCTAAAGTAAACTGATTCAGCTGATTGTTCATCAGCTTTTTTTCTAAAATAAATACTCCTTTATATGTACTGTTTCCAGGTGGATGCCAGTCTAGTATTCCCCCTACATAATGAAAGTGATAGAACTCTGCAACGTCAAGCAGTTCTCCGTATACATGTCTCATTTCTTTTTCAAAAGTAGCCTCATCAGTAAATTCAGTTAACCGTTTAAACCCTTGGCGCTCTTTCATACTTTTGATTGTCAGTTGATTCAATTGGTGTTCATCCATTTTAAGCTGATCCATAATTTTTAAACGGGAAGTCATACCTGATAATTTTCTATTCAATAGAGAAATCTCATCTTCAAGTCGTTTAGAATTTTCTCTCAATAGATCTGTCGTATTTTCTACCGTTCGATAGTTTAGATACGACTGAATTGTTTTTAATGAAACGCCTAGCTCTTTTAAATCACGAATGATATTCAAACGATAAATATCTTTTTCAGAGAATAAACGATAATTATTTTCTTTTCTTTCTGGTCGGATCATTTTCAATTTTTCATAATGACGTATTGTATGAGTGGAAATACCATACATTTTCGCAATTTCTTTTATTGTAAAATAACCTTCTGTCATTTTGTCACCCATTCCTTTACAGCATAGAAACAACGGTAGGATATCGCTTTTAAGTCTTTCGTATCTTTTTCCATTATAATGTAAGATAACTCATTTACACTATTTATTTACCTGTAAATGAAGAGAGCAAAAAAGCGACGGAACGTCCTAACATTGTATAATGCTAGAAAAACGCTACATCGCTATTTAATGATTATTTTTCTTCGTCCTCAGTATAGAAATTTACATTACTGTTCGTTCCTTTTTTTGAGAAGTTTTCTATCAATTCTTTGACATCTAACCCTGTAGTTTCTTTTAGGGTTTCTTGTGTCCCTGCTAGTAAATTTGTTGCATAGTTGGTGATGCGGTTAGCTCCTGCATTTTCACCACCGCCACCAGTATCGACAACAGAGATTTTATCAATATTGCCAAGTGGTTGAGCAGCTTCTTTCATTAATTGTGGTAACATCTCCATAACCATGCTTAATACAGCTGCTTCGCCATATTCCTTGAAGGCATCAGCGATTTTTTGTTTAGCTTGCGCTTCGGCAGCACCACGCGCTAAAATAGATTCGGCTTCTGCTTGACCAGCTAAACGTGTTTGATTCGCTTCAGCTTCAGCTAAAGATTCAACACGGAAACGTTCTGCTTCAGCTTCTGCCACTTCACGCGCTTTTTGCGCTAAAGCTTCTTGTTCTTTCGCGTAACGATCTGCATCCGCTTTTTTCTTCACTTCTGAATCGTATTGTTTCTCACGACGAACAATTTCTTTTTCTTCCAACTCGATTTGTTTTTGACGTTCGATGACTTTAACTTCCATCTCTTGGGCAATAACTTCTTGTTGGGCTTTGGCTGTTTCCAAGTTATAGGCTTGGTCAGCTTTGGCTTTAGCGATATCTTGTGCTTCTTTGTATGTTGCAAGTTTTAATTCTTTTTCTTTTGATGCTTCTGCTATTTCGGTTTGACGTTGCAGTTCTGCTTGTTGTGATTCTTTTTCTGCTTCAGCTTTTTTGATACGTGTTTCCTTCCAAGCTTCGGCCTCAGCAATATCTGCATCACGTTTGACTTGTGCGATTCTTGGCTTACCTAAAGAATCTAAGTATCCATTTTTGTCGCGTACTTCTTTGATGGTAAATGATACGATGATCAAACCCATTTTTGCTAAATCGACACTGGCAACTTCTTGCACACTTTGACTGAATTTGTCTCTGTTTTGGTAAATTTCTTCCACAGTCATTGAACCTAAAATCGAACGTAAGTGTCCTTCTAACACTTCACGAGCTTCATTTTCAAGTTCTTCCCGTGTTTTCCCTAAAAATTGTTCAGCAGCTGTTGCAATTTCTTCAACAGATGAACCAATCTTGATGATCGATGTTCCATCACACATGACTGGAACGCCTTGTTCTGTATAGACTTCTGGAGTCGATACATCCAATTTACTTGATAGTAAACTAATCCGATTTGAACGCTGGAAGACAGGAAGAACAAACGCTCCTCCGCCACGCACGATTTTTATTTTGTTGCCACGCTCATCGGCATGTACATTTTTGTTTCCTAAGTAACTCCCACTAATAATCAACGCTTCGTCTGGTTTGGCTGTTTGATATTTTGAAATAAAAACAATCAACATCATCAATAAAATGAAAACAACCAGTACAATCGGTCCCAAAATCCCTAATCCCATTTTTCTCTACCCTTTCTTTTTTATAATTGTAAACTTCCTTCGTAAGGAACGACGTAACACACGCGATCTTTGACTTCAATAATCAGCACTTGTGCACCTCGTTCGATCGGTTGATCTTGCGCCGCATAAAAAGCAGCTGGGCGGCTGATAGAACCTGTGACACTTTTAAATTGAATCTCGCCCATTCCGCTGACAGGAATCGGTGTAACGACTGTTGCAGTATTCCCTTCCATATCTTTCTCAGAAATCGATATGGTTGATTCGGCATTTTTTATCGGCATCAACACATAAAAATTTAAGAAAAATACGAATATGGATGCAATCCCGCCGCTTACCAAAAAGAGCAACCAATGATTCCAATCAAGTAAGCGTTCGCCTAAATAGCCAAACAGCGAAGTAAATGCTAGCCATGGAATAAGCAACATTGGGTCAAGCGGTCCATCAAAATCAAATACATCTCCAAAAATCACTAATAATACCGCGATTCCTGCACAAATAATTAAACTATATAGATAAATCGTTTCAATCGGAATTCCTTGTATCACATTCTCACGCCCTTTCCCTTAAAACGTTCCTTTTATCTCTTTGTTAAAGACTTTTTGGTAACGTTTTTCCTTCTCTCCCGACGTTCTCCCAACGATATCTATATTTTACCAATACTTTTGATAAAATGACAGTGAATCTTGAAAATATCAGTCAAAGAATGGGTACTGCTCAAAAAAAGTGTGATTGGAACATACCTCTTCGAGTTTTATTAGCGTCACGGACAATTCCAATAAACGGTGTGAAAAAGTCTAGCACTACATTTCATTCAATCTTTACGTATCAAAAACACTTAGAAGTGAATGGTTAGACCATTCACTAAAGATGGAGCTGGGACATAACTCTAAAAGTTATCTCTTGAACCCTTAAAAACCGAATAAACGGCGGGATAAAAAGAGCATCTTTAAGATTGAGCAAGCTATTTTCATCCTAGTTATTTCTTAAATTTATTCATTTGATTTTAACGCTTCGATCATATCTACTTTTTTCAATTTTCTATGCATAAAAATCATCACTAATAAAGTAAAGAATAGCGTAATCAACGCAGAATATAGATAGCTGTACCAGTGGATCGTCGGCGAAAACATCAGCATATCCACTTCTACAGTGGTTAATACGTAAGTGTGAACGATTTTACCAAAGAAGCAACCAAAGAAAATACCAATCAATGTTAATAGGATGTTTTCACGATAGACATACATTGTTACTTCATTATCATAAAAACCTAGTACTTTGATCGTTGACAACTCTCTAATTCGTTCCGATATATTGATGTTCGTCAGATTATACAAGACGATGAAGGCTAATAATCCTGACACAGTAATTAAGACCCATACCACAATATTTAGACTATGAATCGTATCATCTAATGCATCACTGGAAATGGATAGGAAAGAGACATTTAGGACATTTTTATTTTCCATCAACAGTTTACCGATTGTCGCTTCATTTTTTTCAGTCTGATCTTTATCAAATAGTAAAAATTCTGTATTGTAGTGAAGTTTCTTTTTAAACATTTTTTCATAGTAACCAGGAGACAGATAAGCAAAATGCCCTGTGTAGTTTTCCGCAATCGCTTTGATTGTTAAAGCATATTGTTTGTTATCACTATTTTTTAGGACAAGTGTATCTCCTACTTTATAGTGAAATAGATTGGCTAATTTTTCATTAATGATCACACCATCATCTGTCAGTTGATATTTTTTTCCTGTTTGACGATCATTAAATAAAATAAATTGATCAATCTTTTCGGGATGTTCAGGAACATAAATCGAAACATTTTGGCTAGCGTTTGAGTCGTTGACTGTTTTTAATGATTCAACATAAAGAGGCATTGCTTGCTTTAGATTGGCTACATTGTCTATTGTTGTTTGATATTCTTGTTGCGCTTTTTTGTCTGCATCTTCTTTAAAAGTCACGACTGCTTGATAATGCCAAATTTTATTAAATTGTACTTCAACAATATCTGAAATCGAATCTTTTAAACCAAATCCCGTGATAATTAATGCCATGCAGCCTGCAATTCCAAGTACGGTCATCAACATTCGCTGCTTGTAGCGAAATAAATTTCGAGCAGTAACTTTTTGGATAAAACTTAATCGATTCCAGATTGGTTTAACTCGTTCTAACCAAATCCTTTGTCCTGCCTTCGGTGATTTTGGTCGTAAAAGACTGGCTGGTGTACTAAATAAGTCGATACGTAAGACCACCATCGCCGCACCTGCTGTACATAAAACAGCGACTAAAATACCAACTAAGCTATAACTTAAGTACCACGGCGTAACAAAATCAGGAATATTGTATAATTGTCCATATGCATCGAAAATAATCGTTGGGAATAAATAATACCCTACAAATAAACCTAAAACCGCACCACACATACTAGCGATAACTGCATAAACGAAAAACTTAAAAGCAATTTCGCCATTACGATACCCCAAAGCCTTCAAGCTGCCGATTTCCATCCGTTTTTCTTCAACCATTCGTGTCATTGTGGTTAAACTAACCAAAGCTGCTATCAAGAAAAAGAAGAGTGGAAAAACAGTGGACAAGGAAGAAATTCGGTTAGCATTATCTTCATACTCCGAGTAGCCAGGATTATCATCACGAGTCAAATAATAATAATCTGCTTTTTTTAAATCAGCCAATTCTTTTTGCTTTTGTTCTAATTGCTGTTTGGCATTCTCTAGTGTAGGTATAGTCTCTGATTTTTTCTTTTGAAACGCTGCTAAGCCTTGATCATATGCCGCTTGTCCGTCATTGATTTTTGTTTGGGCATCATTTAATTTTGCTTGACCATCGATTTTTGCTTGCTCCAATTGTTGTTGCCCAGCTATTAATTGTTCTTTTCCAGAAGCTAATTGTGCTTGTGCTTCATTGATCTGCTGTTGTCCTTGCGTGTATTGAGCAATTGATTGATTGATCGTCGCAATGGCTTGATCAACTCTTTCTAGCCCTTGAGACACTTGAGCAAGTTGCGGAGTAATGTTTGCTAATCCTTCATTGATTGCCGCCATTACCACAGCAATATTTCCTCTGACAGGTTGGGCAATCAATTGATTAACCGCTGCTGCAATTCCACTAGGTGATCCTAAAGCTTCTACGGCCCCTTGTAATTGAGGCGCAGCGTCCGCAACACTTTCTGCCATCAAGTCATCTGGTACTCTTTCTAAAAGTCCCACCGATGCAGCAAGACTTTGATAGCCATTCACTAGTTCATTCAAGGATACACTTGATGCTGCCAATTCATCTCGTTGCTTTTGTAAATCCGATAAAGAATTTTGTGCCTGACTCACTTGTTGAGCGCCTTGAGCTAACTCTTGTTTCTTTTGTTCAAGCAGGCTTTGTTGATTAAGCAATTCATTTTCATTCGTTGTAATTGTTTCTTGATTTACAGCTAGTTCATTTGCTGCAGCATTGATTTGCTGTGTATAATCCGCTTGAGCTTGCGCTAACGCTTCTTTCGCTTTGTCTAATTCTTGTTTGTTCGTTGCTAATTGTGCTTCGGCATCTTTTAAAGCATTTTCACCCGTTGTAATTTCTTGCTGAGCCTTTTCAAGTGCTGTTTCTGATTGGTTACGAATTTCTTCCAACCGTTGTTCAGGTCGATTATTTAAGGCGTTTTTTATTGTCGTAAGATCTTTATCCCGCAGACGTTTATACTCTTTTGAATAACTGTCTTTCTTTTGCAAGTCCTTAAATGAAAAAAGCACTTCTGTATAGACTGAAAGATCCATATCTTCTTGTGGTACAACTGCAAAAAATCTAATGAGCCCTTACCAATCGTCGTATTTCCTCGAGAGGTATTTTCGATATATTCAGGAGATTGGACAAACCCAACAATTTTAAATTGATGTTGCTTCAGCACGCTATCTGGATCATCCTCATCTGAGACCGTAAGTGTTTCCCCTAATTTATAATGACCTCGTTTTTTTGCTAAATCATCTAAAACGATTTCTCCGCTTTGTTTAGGCATTCTTCCGGCTACAGTTAAATAATTTAATAGTGGTTGTCGCTCTTTTAAATCATAACTGACAAATTTTACCGCTACATTTTGTTCACTAACCGCAATATCTTTCGTGTATCTTGGTGAAACCCTTTCAACGTTTTTGACTTGCTTAATTTCCTCAATATCTTTATTCGCCAAGCCAAGTGTTGAGACAATTTTCCCATCTGGTAGTTTTTGCTTCTCGTAATAATTTGATGCGGTTATTGTCATGTCTGGACCTGTTGCTTTTAAGCCCACAAAAACCATTACACCGAGAAATATGATCCCCATGATTGATAAAAAACGGGTTTTTGATTGCTTAATTTCACGAAAACTAGTTTTAAGTAACGCTCTTCTTTTCACTGCCAGCACCTACCATTCTATCTCAGATACAGGTTTTGGCTCGTCATTAATCGTCATACTGCGAACCTTGGCATCATTAATACGTATCACGCGATCTGCCATCGGTGCGATAGCAGAATTATGCGTGATAATAATCACTGTTGTTCCTGTATTACGTGCTGTTTCTTGTAAAATCGTTAAAATTTGTTTTCCTGTTTCATAATCAAGCGCACCTGTCGGCTCATCACACAATAACAGTTTAGGTCGTTTGGCTATTGCTCTGGCAATCGTTACTCGCTGTTGTTCTCCGCCAGATAATTGTGCGGGAAAGTTATCTAGACGTGCACCTAATCCAACAGATTTGAGTACTTCTTCTGGATCCAGTGCATCTGACACAATTTGTGATGCTAACTCTACGTTTTCTTTGGTTGTTAAGTTAGGGACTAGATTGTAAAACTGAAAAACAAAGCCAACATCATTTCTACGATAGGTCGTTAATTGTTTTTCATTGAATGTTGCGATATCCGTTCCATCGATAATAATTTGGCCTTCATCACAGGAATCCATTCCACCTAAAATGTTCAATACAGTGGATTTCCCTGCACCACTGGGCCCTAAAATAACTGCTACTTCGCCCTTTTCTACGGAAAAAGTGATCCCATCATTTGCATTGATCGTCGTATCTCCCATAGGATATCTTTTGTATTCATTTATTACATCAATATATGCCATTACTTTTATCCCCTCTCAAGGAAATTTTATCACAAGAAGTCAAACAAGTCCTCTCACAGGTAAAGCCCACTTTTGATTTTTTGATTTTTTTTCGTATAATAGAATGATGAGTGTGAGCCAAAAGTAAAAAGCATTTTTGGCTCACACCCTAAAACCGAATAAACGGTGGTACAAAAATAACTCTTTCAGAAAGTCCTTCTTATTTCTCAGAGCTAAACGCTTTTGTCCCAACCTTAGTTTTTATTTCAGTTAGGAGAAAATTATGGCAAGAAAAAAACAAAAACCGCCGTTTAGTCCAGCGGTTATGCTTGGGGCATTATTAATTATTTTAACGCTGGGCGTCTTTGGCATCCAAGTTCCAGACAATATACAGGAACTATTTGGCATCCATACACAGGAACAAACCAAGCCAAGTAAAGAGCAATATCAAAACAGCACTTCTAAAAACCCAGGACCAAAAGAACTTGGAGCCGCAACATTCTCAGCTGAGGAGATGACAGATAACAAACAAGGATGGATCGATTATCATCCGTTAGATTCACTTGGTCGCGCAACTGGTGCAGATGCATTATTAAAACCTGCAATGGTCAACACTGGAACTCCCGCAAATAAAGATGTACGACCACCTGGCTTTATTTCTGGTACAGATCCCAACAATCATTCTAGAGGTCACCTAATCGGTCGCCAGTTAGGCGGTTCTGGCGATGATGCTAGGAACCTGACCACACTTTATCAAACGCCTGTTAATACACCGTTTATGACCAAATATGAAAATCAGATCCGACAAGCCTTAGATAAAGGTGAAACCATTCGCTATCGTGTCATTCCTATCTACGAAGGCAATGAACTACTTTGTAAACAAATAGAGCTGGAAGCAAAAGGTCTAAATAAAAACACAACAATTGATTTTCGTGTATCCATTCTAAATGAAAAATAATCAAACGTTTTTGTTTTCTGGGTTTTGCAAAAGTTTAGAAAAACCAATTTCGTTTGATATGGAGGAAAACGTATGGACTTTCAACAAATCAAAGAACAACTCGTAGATACTGATCCACAAAATTTCTTAACAACCGTCTTAGAAAATGGGCCAGAGGAAGATAGTCCGATTATTTTTAATCGTTCTTTAGAAGAGCAGTTCGAAGAGGCAATTCAATACCTATCTTCTGATGAAACAATTTCTCTCGATGATCTTTCCGTCTGGAAAAAACAACAATTTTTAGTTATTGCTCAAACGATTGATGGTGATTATATTGCGGGAACTACGAAACAAACATTTGTTATTCCTGTCTCATTATATAAATTAGATATAGAGACCTATGAGTTATTTTTAAGTGATTTTTTTATTGAATATACAAAGGGATTTTTACATTCCTCAATCCTACCTGCAATGAACGATCAAACATCCGAGTAATCAAAAAAAGCTGCGACAAAAGCATACAATGCTTCCGTCCAGCTATATATCTTAATCGAAGTGAGGTTGGAACAGAAGCGTTCAGCTCTGAGAAAATAAGAGATAATTTACGAAAATTGTTTTTCAAATTTTTGTGGATTTCAGCTTATTTCCAAAGGAGTTGCTTCTGCTCCCACCATTTTTTTCTACCCTTTATCGCTCATCAAATCGCAAATAATTCTGACGCTGAATCAGGATCTGTGTCATAGACATTAAAATCGTAATTTACTCCTAATCCCTTTTCCTTTAATATAGTTTCCATTGCCATTCTAGCATGCTCTTTTGTGTTGTTTTCTTTGCTTAGATGGCCTAAATAAATGCGTTTGGTATGTGAGCCAATGACATCTGCCATTGTTAATGCGCCATCGTCATTTGACAAATGACCTTTGTCCCCTAAAATCCTCTGTTTTAAGCTCCAAGGATAAGGACCCATTCTAAGAATTTCTAACTCGTGATTACTTTCAATCAAATAAGCATCCGCATCTTGAATCGTTCCTCGAATATGATCGCTGCAATAACCTGTATCTGTCAGCATTACAAATGAACGATTGTCTTTAAAAAAACGATAGAATTGAGGTGCTGCAGCATCATGAGAAACGCCAAAACTCTCAATATCCATATCTCCAAAGGTCATAACTTTTCCCATATCAAAAATATGTTTTTGCTCTAATGCAACATTGCCAATCAATGGGTCCATTGCACTCCAAGTTTTTTCATTCGCATAGACGTCTAACTTATATTTTCTAGCAAGCACTCCGACACCATGGATATGATCTCGATGCTCATGGGTCACTAAAATCGCATCTAAATCTTCCGGTTTGCGGCCAACTTCTGCTAACAATGAGGTGATTTTTTTCCCGCTAAGCCCAGCGTCTACAAGCAGCTTTTTGTTCTCAGTCTCAATAAAAAGGGAATTACCTGTACTGCCGCTAGCAAGAATGCTAATATTAAAGGCTTCTTTTTGACTCATTTCAACTTCTCTTCCCTTCTACTCTACAGCTACTTATTATACAACCATACTTAATGATTTTCCACCTTTGGAACAGTATTATTCGTAATAATCGTATTACTCATGGCATTTACTTGTTCAATTTGCAAATTATTTTCTTTGGATTTTATGCCGACAAACCAAACAGGTACATATACATTTTTTTCACGAATTTTATATATTCTGGAGTACGCCAGTTTTCTAAATGTTATTCTTGAGTTACTTGGAATTTTATTATTAATATACAAGGTTTCTATCGCATCTTGTTCAGAATATAAATCCATTTTATCACGAAGTTCTTCTATACTTTGAATACGTGTTTGCGTGTATTTATTAATTTTATGGATACCTGTAGACTCATCCGAGCTTTCTAACTTTAAAGAAATTTGAGCTGTATCATCTTTGAAAGCAATGCCCTTATAATTTTGAGAAACCACCACTTCTGGAAATTCGCCATCCAATGTTGAAAAATCTGCCAAGTAACGGTATTCCTTACCAAAAAGAACACTATTTTTATCGCTCAAAAAAGCGTCTAAAGATTGCTCTACATTTTTTTCATCAATAAAGTAACTTGTTTGTGTATAATTCATCTGGGGATACATGGTCAATGAATTGTCTATTAACTCGACACCATTTCTAAAAAAGTTACGATCTCGATTTGCTCGTTCGCTTTGAATCGCATCATAAAAATTGGTTTGTTCTCCGCTTAAATAATAGCCTTCAGCTCTTTTTCCAGATAGAGAACCCTTATAGGTAATACCATCTTTTGCCAATCTCTTTTCAATACGATCTGTCTGATCAGAAAAAGAAACACTTCCTTCTTCTTTTAATCCCTCTTGATAAATACCAAAAAGAAACATGTTCAATCCTAAAAAAGCAATGAAAAATATCCATTCGATTCGTTTGAAGTCCATTATTCCACCTCCAAATTCGCCAATTTTTCCAGTAATTCTCTTTCTGGATACCATTGATTATCATAGCGAATATACCATTCTGGCGTGAGGTCAACAACTTGTTTCGTTTCTTCGATTGTCTGCCACGTATAGCCGATGACCATTGAATTGATCTTTGCATCTTCCGCACCGTTTGCTGTTAATCGCTCTAATAGTGTTTCTGTGCTTTCCAACACAACTTCTTCTTCTGAAGGAATCGGTACTTGAATCGTGTCCACACTAGTTTCAATTATCACACTAGAACTTTCCGCTTTATCATTGCCAATCGTTACACGTACTTGTCCTTTATCGTTTTCACTGAAGACAGGATAACCTTCTACAAAAGTACGATACATTACCTCTGACTTTGTGCGATCAAAATAACGGATATTTCCCATACTTGTTCCTAATTTTTTAACATAATCGAAACTATCAGAATAAATCGTGTCTTCTGCCTTTCTAGTGTTCAAGCTCCCATTAAAATGAATGGTTCCAAGTTTTTCATCCGCTATCAACCGTTCATTACCACTTGTGTAGGATAAATCCTGACTATCTTCATTTGTATGAATATCATCTGTATTGGCAAAAAATGCATTCCTAAATTTAGTCACAGGTTGAGAAGCCAAAATATAACTATATTTTTTCATTTTCAAGTCTTCAGCCAAATAATAGTGTTTCTCAGCTACTGCTTGCTTTTCAGAAATTTGGTTATATTGCACGCCAACTCTATTCATTAAATTCATGACTTTTTCACTATTAATCTTTATAGATGCTTCATAAACATTTTTTTGTGTAAAATCTAGAAAACGAACTTTGTTTTGAAGAAAATCAACTTGAATACATGTGAAAAATACTTGATTCTGTTTGCTTATATCGGTCAAGTCCAAGTCTAAATTATAAACAGAAACATATTCACTTAATAGAAAAGGCCCTTCATAAAGCATTTCAAATCCTTGTTCAATCGATACATATTTTTCAAACTGTTCGGCATCATTTTCAACAAGCTGGGTTAATTCACCGAATTTGCTATGTTTGACCTCGTTTTGAACGTTCGTAAGTAAATTTTCACTGTTGTTCATTTCAGATTTTCCATCTTGCATACGAACTAAACGTAAAGGTAAAAAAACATCCGTCGCCAAACGTTCGTTCACCACATTTGCCCCAACTGGGGAATCAGTTTTAATCGGTTGTTCTTTTTTAGAAGAACTGACCCAAATACTCATTGAAAAGTACAAACTAAGAATGATCAAGCAGACCAAGCTTACTCGTACAATTTTTTCAGTTAATTTCATTCCCACCAATCCTCCTCATAAGGTTCATAAGGTAAGGATATATAAAAGGTAGAACCCTGACCTTCTTGACTTTCAACCCAAATTGCACCATTATGAGCTTTTACAACTTCTTTAGAAATCGCAAGACCTAATCCTGTTCCTCCTTGTTCACGAGCGCGCGCTTTATCTACTCTATAAAAGCGTTCAAACACTTTACTAACATCTTTTTTAGGAATCCCCAACCCTTGATCGGATACGCTAAAAATAACATTATTATGTGTTTCTAGTAAGCGACACGTTATTTCACCACCATCAGGGGAATATTTTATCGCATTATTTAAAATATTATCCAACACTTGAATAATTTTATCAGTATCTAACTCCACCCATAAATCTCGTTTGGTAAATTCGCGATGAATCGTGTATTTTTTTTCATTCGCTTCTACCATCATATCAAAACGATCTAAAACAAAATTAATCAATTCATTGAAATTGACGTATTCTAATTGGAGTTCTCCATTTCCTGAATCCATTCTTGATAAATTTAACAAGTCATTGATCATACGAATCATACGATCTGTTTCCTCCAATGTTACTTTCAAGAAATTTGGCGCTATTTCTGGATTTTCCCATGCCCCTTCGCTTAATGCTTCAATATAACTTCTCATACTGGTCAAAGGTGTCCGTAATTCATGAGAAACATTAGAAACAAATTCTCTTCGTTCTCGTTCATTTTTCTCTTGCTCAGTGACATCATGCAGCACACAAACAAGACCAGTTATAAAACCTGATTCACGACGAATCATCGCAAAGTCTACACGAATAATCATTTGATCTTCTTCTGCTCCTGATAAAGATCGATCAATCAATATCTCCTCTGGCTCTTCTAATAATTTACGCAAGGTATAATCCGTTTCAATATCTAACAGTTCTAGTAAAGAAGAACCAATAACGGCTTCATCTTTGACGTTTAGTAAAGAAAGCGCCATTTCATTGATCGTAATCACTTTTCCCCGTCGATCCGTCGCAATGACTCCATCCGTCATATGAGCCAAAACGCTATCTAAACGATTTCTTTCAGCTTCCATGGTTTCTTGTGCTTCTTCAATTCTTTCAGATAACTGATTAAATGTTTCAGCTAATTGGCCTAATTCATCTTTTCCATAAACTTTTACTTTCCCTGTATAATCTCCTCTTGCTATACGCAGTGCTTGTTCTCTCATTTCACCAATCGGCTGGGTAATCGATCGAGCAATCAGCAATGTCACAATAATGGAAATGGCTCCAGCAATGAGCGAAGCAGTGAAGAAAATTCTGGCTGTGTCGGTGATTTCTTGATATTTGCCTTCAATGTCGCTTTTAACATAAAGAACCCCGATGACTGTTTCGCCAGTCGGGGATTGGATAGGCTGAACATTAATGTATACGCGTTTGTCTTTATCCATTGCAGGATATTTTTTCATAGTAAAATCATTTAGATCACGATAATCGTTCTTTTTTCCAATAATTCCTTGTTGATTCAAATCACTAGTTGCCCGAACGATTCCCTTATCATCAACCACACGTGCTTCAATTGTTTCAGAAGCAGAAAAATCACTTAACGTTTTCTTTAAATTAGCGTCAATCTCGGTTTTATCACGATCTTTTTCATTTAGCTTCGTACTAATCGTACTAGCTAATTGTGAAACTTGGAGATCGACGCTTTTTTTATAATCGTTAATCGTTGTAGATTCGAGTTCGCGAATAAAATATCCGCCAATGATCTCAATAGCGATCAACAATAGTAAGATAAAAGATAGGGCGATCTTAAAATTTACTGATTGAAAAAAGTGAACTTTTTTCTTCATAAATCACTACTCCTGTTCAGGATTTCGAAGATAATAACCAACACCACGACGTGTTACTAAATACGTAGGGTGACTCGGACTATCCTCAATTTTCTCACGTAATCGACGCACGGTAACGTCAACTGTACGAACATCACCAAAATAATCATAGCCCCAAACAGTTTGAAGTAAATGTTCCCGAGTCATCACCTGACCTATATGCTTAGCTAAATAATAAAGCAGTTCAAATTCACGATGCGTCAATTCAATTTTACTTCCTCGTTTTGAAACCATATAAGCATCAGGATGGATCGTCAAATCACCGATCGTTAATTCTGATTGCGTTGTTGTTTCAGCTTCTTTGGCATTCGTTGCTCCTCGACGTAAATTGGCTTTGACTCTGGCAACTAATTCTCTATTAGAGAATGGTTTGGTCACATAATCATCCGCACCTAACTCTAATCCTAAAACTTTGTCGATCTCAGAATCTTTGGCTGTAACCATAATAATAGGCATGTCATAAGTTTTCCTAACTTCTCTCGCAACTTCCAAGCCATCCATTTTAGGCAACATCAAATCTAAAATAATTAAATCTGGTTCAACTTCTTTAACCATCTCAATGGCTTCTTCACCATCGTAGGCTGTGAAAACTTCATAGCCTTCTTTAACTAGATTGTATTTCACAATTTCTGAAATCGGCTTTTCATCATCTACAACTAATATTTTTTTCATAATAAGAGGCACCTCTTTTTCATTTGTCTTTCATTGTTTACAGATATTCTCTCTTATTATACCTTATTTTGTCCACTGTTTCATCTTTGAGAAAAGAACCCTTACTCTTTCTTATCTATATCTTGCAAAAATATTCTCTTTCTGACTATAATAATAAGAATAAGTTATTTAGAAAGAAGCGATACCAATGAAAGCACCACGATTAAAAGTCGGAGATGAGATTCGAGTCATCGCGCCGTCTAGTAGTTTTTCACGTTTAACTGATTCTGGCATTCAGTCAGCGGAACAAAAATTGATCGACCTCGGATTTAAAGTAACATTTTCTGAACACTCTGATGAACAAGATATTTTAGGATCTTCTTCTATCATGAGTCGAATAAAAGATTTGCACGCTGCCTTTTCGGACGATAATGTTAAAGGCATTTTGACTGCAATCGGCGGATTCAATAGCAATGAATTACTTCCCTATTTAGATTTTGCTTTAATTAAGAGACATCCTAAAGTCCTTTGTGGTTACAGCGATATCACAGCACTGTGTAATGCGATTACGGCAAAAACGGGACTACTTACTTATGTCGGTCCTCATTTTTCTAGCTTTCAGATGGATGAGTTGCAAGATTATCAAACACAGGCCTTTTTAAAAGCAACTACTGAGAATCACGCCTTTACTATCAGTGCCTCTCTTTTTTGTAGTCAAGACGAATGGTATTTGCCCAATCCTACACGAACATTAATGCCTAATGAATGGAAAGTTTATAGTCACTCCACTCCTGTTACCGGAACTTGTTATGGCGGGAATTTAGGAACATTCCAACTCCTTTTTGGTACTCGTTTTTTACCTAAATTGGAGCGTTCCATTTTATTTGTAGAAAATGCAGAGGAAGATGATTACCGCGATTTCGCTCGTGGTTTAGCTTCATTGCTTCAAGTTGTTAAGCATCCACGCGCTTTATTAATTGGTCGTTTCCCTAAAGAAACTGGAATGACTGAGGAGCGATTATTGGCGATTTTGTCAAAATATCCTTTATTAAGAGAAATCCCTGTTATTTATGACATGGACTTCGGTCATACACAACCCATATTTACTATTCCAATCGGAGATAAAGCAACCGTTGATACAGCTAAAAAAAACATTACCTTTTTTTAAATCTCATCCTTCTAAATATTAAGTTCTCTAAAAATGAGCTTAGTTTTTAGAAGGATTATTTTTATACTCTTTTTCCATCTGATAATATAAGGCGATTTTATCATCTAATAGTTTAAGGTGCTCTTTTGCTTTTTCATACTCTTCCAAGATTTTCAAGCGATGAATTAATAAAAGTTCTTTTCGTTCCCTAATCGTGGAATCCCCAATTTTTCTTAATTGCGTGTATCGCTTTATGTCTTTCAATGGAATGCCAGTATTCTTTAATTTACCAACAAAAATGGCCCAATCAAAATCTTCCTCTTCAAAAACACGATAATTATATTGATCTCTTTTGGGTTCAATCAATCCTTCTTTTTCGTAATATCGCAAGGTATGCTGACTGATACCAGTCCTTTTGGAAAACTCACTGATTGAATAACTCATCTTTTCCCTCTTCCTTTCAATTTATGCTTGCTTTAGAGTCTGCTCTAATCCTTATACTTTGATTGTACCACCAACACAATCTTATTCTCTAGGAGGAATTCGTTATGAAGTATACTGTAATAACAGGCGCAAGCTCAGGTATCGGCTTAGAAACTGCAAAAGCGTTCGCAAAACTGGGAAAAAATCTTATTTTAATCGCTCGGAGAAAAGAGCGACTTATCCAACTAAGGAACAAGCTACTGGCTGATTATCCTACATTGGACATTGTTCTCAAGGTTGCTGATTTATCTATCAATGAAAGAATTTTCACGTTGTATAATTCCTTAAAAGTCTATGATATCGAAACTTGGATCAACAATGCTGGATTTGGGTACTATCATTCAGTCACTAATCAAGATTTAGAAAAGGTGCGCCAAATGATTGATGTAAATATAGAAGCACTTACCTTATTATCCACTCTTTATGTCACTGATTATGAAAATACCGAAAATGCCCAACTAATCAATATTTCATCTGCTGGTGGCTACAAAAACGTCCCTAATGCAGCGACTTATTGTGCAACCAAATTTTATGTAAGTGCTTTGACTGAAGGAATCGCCTTGGAATTATCAGCAAAAGGTGCACCACTTAAAGCAAAAGTTTTAGCTCCTGCTGCAACAGAAACAGAGTTTGCGCAAATAGCAAATGGGTCTAAAACTTATGATTATGCCAAAGGTTTTTCGATGTATCATACTGCTGCGGACATGGCTCAATTTCTGATTGATTTGCATCAGAGCCCCTCTGTTGTAGGGTTAGTCGATCGAAATACCTTTGAATTCACACTAAGTCAACCCATTTTTGATCATTATGAAACAAGGATTAAAAATATGTAAAGCCGTCATGTATTTATTTCAAATAACTTAAGCAACAATAAAAAAATACCCTTGTTCACTTCTAAGGAAAAGAGTGACAAGAGTATTTTTTTGTTATTATACTTCCTCAGTATCAAGTAAGTATTTAGAAACGATTGCGGCTAATGCACCACCAATTAATGGTGCAACGATAAATACCCAAACTTGAGATAATGCTTCACCACCAACAAAAATAGCTGGCGCTAAACTTCTAGCTGGATTGACAGATGTACCAGTTAGCGGAATGCCAACTAAATGAATCATCGTTAACGTCAAACCAATAACAAGTCCAGCAAGTTTGGCATTACCTTTTTTCGCACTTGTAACAGTCATGATCACCAAAACAAAAATAAAGGTTAAAATAATTTCTACGGTTAAGGCACCAACTGCGCTAAAATCACCAAAAGCATTTTGACCCAAGTTTGTTGTTTCTCTTGCAGATCCGTTCAAAATCGCCAACAAAGTAAACGAAGCAATCAAACCACCGATAACTTGTCCTACAATGTAATAGATTAAATCCATTGTTGAGATTCTTTTATTGATCCACATTCCTAAAGAAACAGCTGGATTCAAATGTGCTCCTGAGATCGTACCGATACTGTACGCCGCTGCAACGATAGATAAGCCAAAAGCCAAAGCAATACCTGTCGTACCAATTCCGTCCATACCATTTCCTAAAACAGCCGTTGCTGTTCCAAAGAAGACTAAAATGAATGTTCCTAAACATTCTGCAATTGCTTTTTTCATCTTTTTTCCTCCCTTCTCTTTAGTATCGAAAAGAATACCACACAATCATGAAAACTTTCTTGATAATTTCAACTAAAATTAGAAGAAAATTTAATGAGTATTATCTCAATCTGATTGATAGTTCTAATAATAAAAGCAACTATCAAAAAATACCAACAAAAGGCACTTTTTATGTGCACAATTGTTGGTAAATAGAATTAATCTAAAAGTTGGATACCTATCCCTAACAAACCAGGTCCTGTATGAACAACTAAAGCAGGACTGATCGTCCCAAAATAAATTTTTTCCGCTTGAGGAAATTGTTTTTTCAGTCTATCATAGAATGCTTCCGCTTCTTCTACTGCCTGCCCTTGAGCAACGGCTAGAACAAACTTTTTATGATCACCGACAAAACTTTTTACCAATTCAAACGTCTTATCTAAACTTTTCTTTCTGCCACGCGCTTTGGCCACGGTATGATAAACACCATCACCATTACAAGAAATAATTGGATTTAATTTCAAGGCATTGCCTAAAATGGAGGCAACCAATCCAATTCGTCCTCCCTTTTGTAAGTACTCTAAGGTTGCTACATTGAAAAATACTTTTGCTTTTCCAACATTATTGGTCAATGTCGTTTTAATATCTGACCATGAAGCGCCAGACGCTATCATTTTAGCTGCTTCAATTGCTTGAAGACCGCTACCAATCCCGATATTCTTAGTATCTAAAACAAACGTCTCCAACCCTTCAACCTCTTCAGCAATCAAACGAACAACATTATATGTACCACTTAATCCGCTAGAAATTGTCACCGCCAAAACCTTTTCATAACCATCAGCTTTGATTTTATCAAAAATTTTCGTAATCGTTTCTCCATCAGGCAAAGAGGTACTCGGAATTTCTTCAGAAAGACGCTCATAAACTTCTTCAGGAGTGATATCTACTTTATCAGTGTAAATGCGTTCTTTATAAATAATCTGTAAAGGAATCATATAGATACCATACTCTTCAACTAATTCTTGTGGAACGTCTGTCCCTGAATCTACTAATAACGCAATTTTTTCCTTATTCATTTTCATGTTCTCCATTTTCTTTTAAGTATTTTTCTTCAAGTTCAATTACTTTTTCCGTAAATAATTTAGTAGCAAAAGATAGGGTTGCGCCTTTGACTACTAGATATTCTACTGAGATCGGTTGACTAAACGCTGGCAATGGGTCTTGTCCTAATGCTTGAGCAACCACGACTGCTAGCGATGCTTCTTGTTCTTCACAAAATAGATTATAGGCTTCACGAATACCAACTGCAGCACCTTGAAATAAAATACCTTGTTTGATTTCAGGTATCGTCAGAACTTGTTTCAATAATGTAATCGCAATTAGGAAAGCCAAATGCTTTTGATTATATCTTTTTTTCTTCGGCGCTGGAATCAGCCCTAATTTTACGTAATTATTCACCATCGATGAGGTCAATAATGTATGTTTTTCTTTTGAGATGATCGGAGATAGATAGCGCTCAACTAATGTAATGACTTGATCCATATATAATTCTAACTCAGGGAGTTCATGCCATCTTGGCAAATGGACATCCACTAGCTCTTCTCCCCATTTATGTAAAGAGGATTTGATTTCTTCCATAAGAGCCCTCCTTCTGTTTACAAAAACAGTTTAACATTTTTTCGATAATCATTCAACCTAGTTTTAACAACTAGATGTCTTTTTATAAAAAAAGAACCCCTGACAAAACTAAAAGATCGTTTTGTTTTGAGCTCTAGTTAAAACCAGACAACGAATGCGTTCATTTACAGTCTTTTTAATTCTCTTTTTCCAGCAATTATTCCTAGTAAAAAGAAAAGCTCTAGTAAAATGAAAAATACAATAAAACTGTGCATAAAAAATGCTTCTGGCAAGACATTAATAATCGGATCAGTCACAGGATCAAATAACCAATCATCATTGTTAAAAAACACTTCATGAAAAGCAACAAAAAACTGATCAAAGCCTATGATCATCAATAGACCTAAACATACTGGAATAATCATCCCCCACTGAAATGGACGAATCAGACGCCACGCTCTTTTGGCTTTAAGCAAACGCCTGACGAAGATAACACTAGGAATGAATGTAACAAGTAATACACCATAACAAAGTAAAAACAAACGCTTCACTTCATAAAAATGAAACGCCCCACTTTTAGATACAGGAAAATCGGATAAATGGAGCGTAGTTTTAAAAGGATTATTCAAATAAGCCATCAGTTGATCAAAATTCTTGATTAATGTAGGCTTATCCATTGATACATTATCTAAGATTTTTAACGTCTCAATATCCCATAAGTACAATAAACGAAAGTTAATAGTTAGAGTAATGCTTAATGCTACAATAGTCAAAATTAAGCAAGCAATCCCCCCACGTTCACGCCAAATCCAATTTTTCTCTTTCATTTCAAAACATCCATTCATCTAGAGAATCAACAATATATGTTGGCTTTTCTGGCAAAGTCGGTACATCTTCTTTTGCTGTAAATCCAGAAAGTACCAGTAAACTATCGATAGCATTTTGAATGCCTGATTGAATATCTGTCTCATAATTATCGCCAACCATCAAAACAGATTTCTTATCTAGATTCAACACCTTAAGTGCTTCATTCATGATGATTGCATTTGGTTTCCCAATCATAATTGGTTTTGTTTGGGTTGCTGTTTCGATCAATGAAATAAATGAACCAGCCCCTGGCAACAGTCCTCGCTCTGTCGGAATACTCTTATCTGGATTCGTTCCAATAAACGTCGCTCCATTTCTGATAGCAAGAGACGCAAGGGCAAATTTTTCATAGGTGACATGGGTATCAAGTCCAACGACCACATAATCTGGTTGCTCTTCATCCCACTCAAAGCCAGCCGATAAAATCAAATCCACTAGACCAGATTCACCAATGACATACACACGGTTCCCTTTTCCAATCTCTTTCATATAGTCAATCGTTGCTAAACTTGCAGTATAGACTGTTTCATCAGATACATGGATATCAAATTCCGTAGCCAAGCGACTAGCAACGTCTTCAGGTGTTTTTGTTGTATTATTTGTAACAAAGAGAAAGGGGAGCTGTTGTTCTTGTAGACGCTCTATAAAACGTTTCCCCGCTGGAATTACTTCTTTGCCTAAATAAATCGTGCCATCTAAATCAATTAAGTACCCTTGATAGTTTGTTTTCACAGATCTTTACTCCTCACGTTGACGAATAGTAAATGAACGAGCTTGATTAGTAGGTTGAGATTGTTTACCAACCACTTGTTTGGGTTGCTCCGTTTCTTTACGATTTTTAATCACTGGTTTGGGCTTATTATTTACTGGTACACGCTTTTCATCCGTATGCGCTTGTGTTTTTGTATTATTGTTGGTAGGCTTTTTGTTTGGTTTCTTGCGGCGTGTTTGTTGCTTTTCACGCTTTCCGCCAACTCTTTCGATCACAAAATAAGCACAGCCAAAATTACAATATTCATACAAATAATCTTCTAATGTATCAATTCTTTGCTCTGGTGAAGCTTTGCGATTTGACTCATTAAAAAAGCCTTTTAAACGGAGTTGATCGTATCCCCAATCACCAACAATATAGTCGTATTTTGAAAGAACATCACTAAAACGTTCCCCTAATCGTTCTGCATCAAAAGCTTCTCGATGATTTTTAACTAAGAGATATTGACGCTCACCAATCGTTACGTGCACGTCGTCAATGACTGAAACAACTTCGCCTTTTTTCTTTTCTTTGACAGGTTCTTCTTTTATCTCTTCAAGGACAGCCGTGATCTCTTCTGTTAAGGTAGCGCCTTGTTCTTCTTTATCTTTTGTTGCTTTAGTTGATTTGAATGGTTTTTTTACTTTTTCTGTCATTTTTTCACCGCCTAAGTCTTATTATACCTTGTTTTTAATGGATTGGGTAGTGCTCGCTCAAATAGCTGCCTAAAACATTTCGGATAAATTCTGGAAAAATAAACTCAACTTCGCCTGCCAATTCTATCGTTGGGAAAAATGGAATAAATAAAAAATGGTCCACCGTTGTAAAGGTATAGTTGTTCTCTAAAACAACTGGTTGTTTTTTCCATAATACTTGCTGATTTTGTTTATCATAGGATAGACCATCATAGTATAGTTCACCAAACACTTTCCCACGAAACCCCATTCCCATAATAGAAAACTTTCTCAGATAATGGCGATTTTTTTCCATCTCTCTAACCATCCGAGTCAAATCCGCTCCTGACATTGTCACACGGATCAAATGCATTGGATGAGGCAACGCTTTATGCAACTGATCTTCATCAACAATACCGTTAGGGATATCTGCTAAAAATAAACCATTGTTTAATATAGCTGCTTCTGTCTTTCCTTTTTCTTTTAACGCATTCAGTGTGGTCAAAATCAGAGGCTGCTTTGCATTCAGCTCCACAAGCAGCGGTTCTGGAATATAAGCAAGTTTTTTATTTTTTAGTAATTGGTGTCCTAATGTTAGGTAACCATCTATTTCTGCTTGATCTTCTGGCATAGTCAATAAATCCGCTGTTGGAACTGCTTTGGCTGTACTAGAAATAATTTGACCATTCTCAACAGTTAAATGAACTTCACCAACATAATAACCAAATTTACCTGCTGCTGAAAGTTGCGTCCCATTGATTTTTTCGCCATTCTCAAATAAGTGATGGGTATGCGAACCCAATAATACATCGATTTCAGGAAACTCATTAGCAATTTTAATATCTTCGTCGATGCCTAAATGACTCATCAAAACTAAGATATCACACTTAGGTTTCGTTTCTTTGATGAGTCTTGGCATTATTTCCTCAGTAGAACGAATAGCCCACCCATTCGGCTCATAGGTCAGTGGAAACGGGGCTGTCAAAGCGATCAAACCAATTCTTGTTTGATTCTTCGTTTCTATGATTTTATACGCTTGTGCCCAATCTGGCGATTTTCCTGTTTTTAAATCGAATAAATTTCCAAGCAACACATCAAAATTTGCGTGATCATATAAATGATTCAATTGTTCTTTGGAATTTCCGATCCCTTCATTATTTCCAATTGTAGCAGCATCATAGTGTATCTCATTCATCAACTCAACATTTGCTTGCCCATCGGTTGCTTCTGTCAAAGGATGCCACCGATCAATAAAATCACCCAAATCAATGGTGTAAACTGTTTTTCCCATGTTACAATACTTTTCTTTTTGACTAGTCAGATAACGTCTGATTTTAGGCCAATTTTCAAAATGCGAATGTAGATCATTGGTATGAAAGATGACAATTTCTTCCACCTTCTCGCCCCCTAGTTATTCAACGTGCTTTCACACTTACTGACTGTTTGTTCCGTTTTCCGCTAAATGTATAGTACCATATTTTTTAGGAGAGGCACCACTTCTATTGTTGATAAATTCTTGTAATTTTGCTATTGATCCAAGCAGATATGTCGTATAATAGAATAAATTGGATATTCATCGACTAAAGGAGACAACTATGAAAATACATGCACCATTTGGCCCAATGTGGTTAGATGCTAATAATAGTGGACTAACGACCATTTCATTTACTACGATTGAAAACCATCAAACCAATTGTTTTACTGAACAGGCAGCAGCAGAATTAGAAGACTATTTTTTAGGAAAACGAACTATTTTTACCGTTCCTTTATCCATCCAGATTGGTACTGTTTTTCAACAAAGGGTTTGGCAAGCACTTTATCAAATTCCCTATGGTCAAACCCGTAGTTATTTAGATATTGCTCATGCCGTCAACTCTCCTAAAGCTGTCCGAGCCATCGGACAAGCTAATAGTAAAAACCCACTTCCAATCATCATTCCTTGTCATCGAGTAATTGGGAAAAGTGGAAAATTAGTTGGTTACCTCGGCAGCTCTGAACAAGAAGGTCTTCGTATCAAAAAGTTTCTTCTTCAAAGAGAACAGCTCACTTTAAAAGAAATAGAAAAATAACGAGTCTGGGACATAACTCTACGAGTCACATCCCAGACTTAAGGAATCCAAATATACGGTGGGCGCAGAAGCAACTCCTTTTGTCCCAACTTCATTATTCATTGTTGTTAGTTCATTAGAATGAATATTACTTAAAAATGATTAATTATTGTTTTTTCCGCTTTCGTTTTCTTTCCCGCGGTATTTTTCTAAATATTGCTCTTTTGTCATCACATCATCCACATTCATATTAAATTCTATCAAGTCTAATCCTGTCATATGGTGGATTTCTTGTGTTACTCTTTGAACAGCCTGATCAAAAACACCTGAAATATCAACGTCATACTTGCAAATCACTGAAGCATCCACAGCCACTTGCTTTGTTCCAACTTCAACATCAATCCCCTTAGTGATATCTTCATTATCTCTAAAACGATCAGCAAGCTCACTGAAAAGGTTTCCACTTAAGCCTAAAATACCATCAATTTCTGACAGAACAACGCCAACAATTTTTTTGATCACCACATCATCAAATGTCAATTTTGCTTTTAGCTCTGAGGGGCTATTTTTTACTTCTTCTACCATTTGCCTTCACTCCTTCTAACTATTTTTAGATTCCTATCATAGATCGCACCGTATCTATCAAGGAATAAATATCCAAATCTTCATCACGCATTTTGCCAATGATGTAACCGATTGATGTAAACAATAACAATAATAGTGTTTTTCCAAACCCAATCATTAATAATAGTACAGCTAATAAAAAGAACAGAGCAGTCCAAATGATTCGATAGCGGTAAGGTTTAAATACGATCAACCATTTCTCTTTTTTCTCTTGTTCCATTCCCTTCACCTCCTAAACCACTCGTGATTGTTTTTTACTAAACGTTGAAGATTCTGTCGGCTGCTTTTCTCTTAAGTGTACTATGACTTGGCTATCGATTGTTTCTAAAGACCTCAAAAGTGCTTTTTGGATCTCTTGTTTGATTTCCTCTGCAAGCAGTTGATATCGCTCTTGGCTTCGGACATCGATTTGCAAACGAACAATAACTTTTTGTTTGCCTTTGATTTTGACTGTCATTTTGGTTTTATCAGGGTGAATCATCGTAGTATATGCTTCTTTTACAACTGCTTCTACTGTGCTTTTGGGAATCTCAATACGATTTCCTTCTTCTTTTATGACCAAACGTTTTCTTTTTCCTGATACAGAAAGAACGATGACTAGTCCCATCACCAAACATCCACCTAAGACCAGTAAGATTCCTTTGAAGAAAAGAAACATCCAAGAGTAATGATAAAGAAGCCACTGCACTTCTTGCGATAACCAAGGAATTTCTATAAGCTCACTAAGTAATCCTAAAGTTCCAATAAATAATAGGAGCAAGATCAGGATAAAAATTACTTTTAAAAACCGTTTCATCTACTTCCCTCCTCCTTGGACAAAGTTGTTTTGCTACTCCTTAAATTGTACCCCCTTAAAAAAAGGATTACAAAAGATATGAATCTTGTTTTACAAATCATTCTAAAAAAGATCAATCACTTATTTGCCAGAAAAAACATCTACTAGCAAATTAAATGATTGATCATTTTATCTTTGTTATTCTTCTAAATATTCTTCTTTTGAAAATTCCGTGTCCTCATATTCTCCACTATCACCATAAAATTGATTATATCGTTGCTTAAATTTACGGAAAATATACGTTACCAGTACTTTGGTGATCGCATAAATTGGAATACCGAAAATCAATCCAAACATCCCCAATAAATCTCCCATTACAAGTAATACGATAATAATCGTTAATGGATGAACCACCAATCGTTTCCCCATTACTTGGGGTGCAATCAAATGCCCGTTCAACATTTGAACAATCATCCAAACAATCGACATTTTAATAAACATGCCAAAAGACAGCATCAATGCTACAATGGCTGCAGGTATAAAAGCAATAACTGGACCAATATAAGGGATAACTGCTGTTACACCAACAATAATTGATAGTGTTCCTGAATAAGGCATTTTAACCAGCCAAAATCCGATAAACGTCAAAATACCAATGGCAATTGATACTAAAATTTGCCCTTTTAAGTATGCACCTACTTGACTACTCATAGTCGCCCCAATTTCTTTGGCATCATCTCTAAAACGAGGTGGTACAATACGTAAAATAAAAGAGAAAAATTTCTTATCATCTTTCAGTAAGAAAAAGGTAATAATCGGAGCTGTTACCATGACCAATGCAAATCCAGTCAGCGTTGAAAATACTGTTGTTGCACCCTCAACTGCTTTACTAAAGTAACTACCTATCCCATCGGAAATATTATCAAACCATTTTTGAATACTAGCTAAAGCATTTGCCAATGGCTTTTCTAGTGCAGAGTTATGGAAAAATTCTGTCACCATTTTATTTATATCAATCATATATTGAGGAAAGCTTCGAATAAGTCCATCTACTTGTTTTTGCAAAATCGGAACAACCAAGATAATCCCTGCAACAATTAACGCAACTAAAATAATAAAAATAGCAGAAACGCCATATACCCGTTTGATTTTGTGTTTTTCCAACCAATTAACAAGTGGATTGAATAAATAATATAAAATCAACGCTAAAATTGTTGGACCAATCATCGTTTTAAAAACAACACCAATCGGACCAAAAATAAAGCCTACTTGGTGAAAAATAAAAATCACTAGCCCTAGTAATAACAATGCAACAAGTGTAAATAATAAATTTCTCCCTCCAAGAAATTTAATCCATCGTGTTTCTTGTTTTTTTTCCATTTTTATCCCCCTTACTTCACATCTTTCATTGTAACGAAAAAAATGGCTGCTGTAAAAAAAAGAGTACAGCACCAAACGAAAAAATCCGTTTTGCACTATACTCTAGATTACAAGTAATTACTGAGAAAAAAGGATTTCTCAAGCTTAATTATCATTCTTAATTTGGTGTTTTTCGACCTTTTCGCTGTGTTGCTTCCATAATTACAGGAAGAATGACTGGACGACGTTTGGTTTGTTCAAACAAGTATCGACTTAATTGTTCACGAATATCTTGTTTTAACTTACTCCACTCAAAATCGCTGCTTTCAAGATGTTTTTCAACGATCTCTGTCACAATATTACTGCTTTCTTTCATCAAGTCTTTGCTTGTTTTCACATAAACAAACCCTCTTGATGTGATTTTAGCTGGTGACACAATTCGTTTTTCACGACGATTAATTGTCACGACAGCCACAAAAATACCATCTTCAGACAAAATCCGACGATCACGAAGGACGATATTTCCAATATCGCCAACCCCAATTCCATCAATCATAATGTTATCAGCAGTTGTACTTCCAGCAACCGTCATTTTCTTTTTACTGTATTCAAGGATATCCCCACGACCAGTAATAAAAATATTTTTATACGGTATGCCTAACTCATGTGCAAGGTCAGCATGTGCTGCTAGCTGGCGATATTCACCTTGAACAGGAATAAAATATTTTGGTTTGATTAAATTCAACATTAACTGTAAGTCAGTCTGATTGGCATGACCTGAAACTCGCATGTTATCCGAGATTTGTTTTACAACCCCGCCAGAACGATAAATAATATCTTCTGTTTTGGCTACAGCCGTTTCCATCGCTGTTGTTGGAGTTGTTGTGATATAAACTAAATCACCTTCTTGAATTTTAACAACACGGTGAACCCCATTAGCCATTTTTTGTAATGACTTGATAGGCTCTCCCATTGTACCGGTTTCCAAAATCACCAATTGATCTGGCTGATATTTTTTCATTTCTTTCGCTGGAATAATCAAGTCTTCACTTGGTAATTGTAATTTATCCAATTTGATTGCTGTATTGATGATTCGTTGGAAATCTTGTCCTGTCAAAACAACTTTTCGATTCGATTTAAACGCTGCATCTAATACTTGTTGGACACGTTGCAGATTGCTTGCTACACAAGCAACAATGATTCGACCTTCCCAATAGCGGATCGTATCAAAAACCTCATCAGCAATTTGAAGCTCTGAAACAATTTGTGTAGGATTTTCAGCGTTTGAAGAATCACTTAATAGTGCTAAAACGCCTTCTTTACCGATCTCAGCTAAACGACTAAAATCTGTTTGATACATTGGGATTGCGCTTTGATCAAATTTGAAATCTCCAGTATAAACAATATTGCCTTCTTTAGTTTTTAGATTGATTCCAATTGAATCTGGAATCGTGTGTGTTGTTCGGAAAAAACTGATTGTTGCATGAGCAAAATCGATTTCAGTATGAGCATCTACCACATGAAAATCATTAAAATCTTTGGATGCAGCTTGATCTCCCACGTTTAATTTTGCTAACTCAATTGTTAATTCCGTACCGAATACTGGTACATGAACTTTAGATAATAGATACGGTAATGCTCCGATTGCATCGGCATGACCATGTGTTAAGAAAATTCCTGCAACACGGTCAATATTTTCCTCCAAATACGTAAAATCGGGAATCACCACATCAATTCCTAGTAGTTCATTTTCTGGATATTTTAATCCACAATCCAGTACAAAAATTTCATCTTCCACTTCTGCGATGTACATATTTTTTCCATTTTCACGAACGCCGCCTAAGGGAACGATTTTAATTGTACTCACTTCTTTCACCTCTCTATATTCTCATACCAGATCAAAGATCTAATATGCTTAAAATTTTCGCCTTTTCTTCAGAAGTACATGATACAAGAGGTAAGCGTAACTCCCCAACAGATATGCCTAAATGGTTTAAGACAGCTTTTACTGGCGCAGGAGATGGGACTGAAAACAGAGCATTCATTTTAGGTAATAATTGGCGCTGAATGCTAGCTGCTTTTTTGATTTCACCATTTTCCAACGCTTGAAACATAGTGTACATCTCCGTGCCAAAAACATGACTGGCAACTGACATGACCCCTTGTCCTCCTATTGCTTTATTTGAAAAAGCTAAGGAATCTTCTCCAGTATACACTAAAAAGTCTTTTGGCGCCTTTTCAACCAACTCTGTCAGTGCATCTAATCCAAAACATTCTTTAATTGCAACAATATTTTCAAGTTCTGCCAATCTTAAAGTCGTTGCTATATCAAGGCTTGTAACCGTTCTTCCTGGTACATTATATAAAATAATCGGCAAATCACTTGCTTCAGCGATTGCTTTGAAATGTTGATATAATCCTTCTTGATTTGGTTTATTGTAATAAGGAACAACCGCCAGACCGGCATCAATACCTCTGATTGCAGAAAGTTCTTTTACAAATTCAACTGAATCGCGTGTATCGTTGGTTCCCACACCACAAATAATCGGCACACGTCCATCGACTAAGCGGATCACTTCATTAAACAACTCAATTTCTTCATCATGAGTTAGCGTTGGTGACTCACCAGTTGTCCCAGCCAAAATAATTCCTTCTGTGTGAGTATCAAGCAAATGCTTCACCAATTGGGGCAGCTTAGCAAAATCGATTGCTCCGCTTTCATCAAAAGGTGTGACCATTGCTGTAATTATCGTTGCATTTTTCAAATTCATACTTACTACCTCCTAATTTAAAAGCGCAGTAGGCTCGTCAAATCTCGTAGAAAAATAGGAAAATACGTTTGTGACGCTTTCTGTCACAAGCTTATTTTATCTTTTTTCCTAGAGATTAGCCTACGTAGCTAGATAACAGTTAAAAGCGCAGCGAGCTCGTTCAGCTCTGACTGAAAAATAGGAAAAAATAACTGAGGTGCTTTTTCCTCATTTAGTTTTTATCTTTTTTCCGAAGAGCTAGCTCGCGTAGCTAGATAACCGTTCAAAGCGCAGTAGGCTCGTCAAATCTCGTAGAAAAATAGGAAAATACGTTTGTGATGCTTTCTGTCACAAGCTTATTTTATCTTTTTTCCTAGAGATTAGCCTACGTAGCTAGATAACGCATGGTAACAATATTCCACTTTGTCCTTTTCAACATCCATTCATTTACTGTATTTCAAAGTAAATCCATTTCATGTAATGTTTCAGCAATTTGAACAGAATTCCAAGCGGCTCCTTTTAACAAGTTATCTGAAACAACCCACATATGATAGCCTTTATCAATGTCAATATCTTGACGAATTCTTCCTACAAAGGTTTCTTTGCGGTCAATACTTGTCAATGCTTGAGGATAAAGTTGTTGACTTGGATCATCTTGTAAAACTACCCCTGGTGCATCTGACATCAATTGCTTGATTTTGTTGACGTCAGAGCCGTCTTTTTTCACTTCAATATAAATTGATTCAGAGTGACCAGATAACACAGGAATCCGAACACATGTCGCCACAACTTTGATACTATCGTCTTCCATGATTTTTTTGGTTTCGTTAATCATTTTCCATTCTTCATAAGTATAGTCAGCATCTGAAAATACATCAATTTGCGGCAATGCATTAAATGCAATTGGATAATGTTTTTTATCTCCGCCACAAGGCAATATATCTGCCTCTAATTTTTCTGCCGGCGTGCCATTGATATAAGCCAGTGATTGTGATTTTAGCTCATTCATTGCATTAATCCCTGCTCCACTAACTGCTTGATAGGTTGAAACAATCAAACGATCTAATCCATAAGTCTGACGGATTGGTTCAAGCGCCACCATCATTTGAATCGTTGAGCAATTCGGATTAGCGATAATTCCTTTATGCCTTTTTAATGCTTGTGGATTGACTTCTGGCACGACTAGAGGCACTTCTGGGTCCATTCTGAAATGACTCGTATTATCTACCACGACTGCACCACGTTTGACGGCCTCTGGTGCAAATTGTTTTGAAATACTACCTCCAGCACTGAACAATGCAATATCTACATCCTTAAATGATTCAGATACTAATTCTTCGATTACAAGTGTTTTCCCCTTAAACATTACTTCTTTTCCCGCAGAGCGTTTTGAAGCTAATAGTTTCACTTGATTGATCGGTAATGACGTTTCTGCCAACATTTCGATCATTTTTGTGCCAACAGCACCCGTTGCGCCTACCACGGCAACATTATACATTTTTTTCATACTTATTGATCTCCTCTCAAATTCCTGAAGAAAGTTGCTTTTTCTATTTTACCATAATATTGGCTTTTACTACATAGGAAGTAAAATGATTTTATGTTATTTTCAGAAAAAGCTAGATAATATATTTCAAATTGTTCTTTAATGGCTTTCTTATGTTCCAAGCAACATAGTCGACTAAATTTTTTTCGAGTTCTATACTAGCTCTGCAACTTGTTTTAACTAGAGAGAAATGAGTAGGTCGCTGAGTATCGAAGAGGTGCCAGCTTCATGAAATAAAATGAGCTTAGAGTATTGAATCAGGAGGATGATTAGTTTGTATACTGTAGCAGATTATTTGCTAGATCGTTTAAAAGAAATAGGCATTGATGATATATTTGGTGTTCCTGGAGATTATAATTTGAAGTTTTTGGATCGAATTACAGCCAGCAAAGAGTTAAATTGGGTCGGTAATGCAAACGAACTAAATGCTGCTTACATGGCAGATGGTTACGCTCGAACAAAAGGTATTGCAGCTTTTGTTACAACATTCGGTGTTGGTGAATTAAGTGCTGTCAATGGTTTAGCTGGAAGTTATGCAGAAAATGTTCCCGTTATTGAAATTATTGGCTCACCAACAACAAGTGTTCAAAAGGATAAAAAATTAGTCCATCATACATTGGGTGATGGCGACTTTTTGCGTTTCGAACGTATGCATGAAGAAGTGACTGGCGCAATCGCTCACTTAACTACTGAAAATGCCACAGCAGAAATTGATCGGGTATTGACCGTAGCCATGACTCAAAAACTGCCTGTTTACATTAATTTGCCAATTGACATAGCTGAAATTGTCGTTTCTAAACCAATCTCTCCACTACTTGGTCAGCCAGAACAATTAACAGAAATCGAAACGACACTTTTAAATTCTATTGAAAAAGCTTTAAATCAATCAGAAAATCCCGTTGTTATCACCGGTCACGAAATTTTAAGTTACGGTCTTGAGCAAATATTAGACAGCTTCATTCAAAAATTTAATTTACCTATTGCTACCTTACCTTTCGGAAAAGGATCATTTAATGAAGAAGATCCTCATTTTTTAGGTACTTATTCTGGTTCGACAACATCGGAACCCTTAAAAAAACGGATTGATACAGCCGACCTTGTTTTACTTTTAGGTGTAAAACTAACAGATTCAGCAACTTCGGGCTTTAGTTACGGTTTTACGGAAGATCAAATAATTTCAGTTGGATGTACCGAGGTAAATGTTTACGGAAAAAAACAAGATGGAATTCAACTCAATTCGCTCCTTTCTGCACTATCAACTCTTCATTATCCTGGTTTTTCTGGCGAAATCATTGCTGTAAAACGATCACCTGAACAAATTAATACAAAGAAAAAATTAACGCAAAAACAATTCTGGAACATGGTAGAAACGTTTCTTGTTCAAGGAGATACCGTAATTGGTGAACAAGGGACTTCATTTTTTGGACTGACAAATGTTCCCTTAAAAAAAGAGATGCATTTTATCGGTCAGCCATTATGGGGATCAATTGGCTATACTTTCCCAGCAACGTTAGGCAGCCAAATCGCTAACAAAAATAGTCGTCATCTACTCTTTATTGGTGATGGCTCCTTACAATTAACAGTTCAAGAATTAGGAACAGCAATCAGAGAACAATTGATACCAATCATTTTTGTCATTAACAATAACGGCTATACTGTGGAACGGGAAATTCATGGTGCTACAGAGGCTTACAATGATATTCCAATGTGGGACTATCAACATCTACCTTATGTATTCGGTGGTACCAAGCAACGTGTGGCCACTTACAAAGTCACTACAGAAGCTGAACTTGAACAAGCTATGCAGATGGCCAAAAAGGATACCAAACGATTACAATGGCTTGAAGTTGTAATGGATCAAGAAGATGCTCCAGAATTATTAAAAAAACTAGCGAAAATCTTTGCAAAACAAAATTCTTAAACAAACATCCTGATTCTGCCCTTGATGTTTTTGAATCTATTGACTTTTACAGGTGTTTTGTTATAGTTAAAAGCGACATTTACTTAATTTGAAGGAGTGAATAAGATGGCACGAGTGGAAAGTTTTGAATTAGATCACAATACAGTTAAAGCCCCTTATGTACGTTTAGCTGGTACGGAAAAAAATGGTGATGTATTAATTGAAAAATATGATTTGCGTTTTTTACAACCCAATGAAGACGAATTACCAACTGCTGCAGTTCATACCTTAGAGCATTTATTAGCAGTAAACTTGCGCGATCATTTGGAAGGAATTATTGATATTTCGCCAATGGGCTGTCGCACAGGTTTTTATATGATTATGTGGAATCAACATTCAGCAAAAGAAATTCGTGATGCTTTAGTGAACGTCTTGAACTTTATTGTTAAGACAGATTTTGTTCCTGCAGTATCTGCGAAAGAATGTGGAAATTATAAAGATCATTCTTTATTTTCTGCACAAGAATATGCGAAGATCGTTTTAGAGAAAGGGATTAGTTTAGATCCTTTTGAACGAGTACTTTAAACATACTAAAGAGAAAGAGCCTGAAACATAACTCAAAAGTTATGTTTTCAGGCTCTTTCTCTTTTTATTTAATCTCTTTCTAAAGTTACCGCATGTTCTTTACAGCCAAATGAAGTAACCTGTTATTTTAATAGATCGCTTGTCTTTTTAATACGATGAAAACCATAACGTATTCCTGAAAAAAGCAACACTATCGGATAGATAAAAAGAACAATGGCCAACCACTCCACACTCAAAACCGATATAAACGATACGTGATTTGTTACCGCATATACTAAGGGCAACATAATCGCAATCAAACTATAGTACAAACTCGTTTCAAAGACAACCGTCTTATATGAATAATTCATTTCCATTTCCCCAATCTTTTTTGACTAATTACTGGCTACTATTTCTTCTCTGATTTCTACTTTTCCATTGTAACTTTTTCTATCATAAGAAACATCCATCTATAGTCTGAGATTTTTTAGGAAATTTATTTGTAAGTAGTTATATTTTGATTTCCATGTAGCCCCATAAGTTCATTTCCTTATAGTTGCTCTAATTTTTTTATAGTTGATTGCTGCTCTTCAAAAAATGATGATGTATATGTATCTAACGTCAATTTAATAGATGTATGACCTAATAGAGCGCTAATAGATGCAATATTGCCGCCTAACTCAACGCACCGAGTCGCAAACGTATGCCTCAAAGAGTGAAATGACACATGAGTCAGACCTATGTCTCTTTTGATTTTTTCAAAACGATAGTTGAGTGTCCTTGGTTCTACTGAACGAGAACCGTTTGAAACAACATATATAGAATTACTTCGTTTATATTCTTCCATTAATAAATATTTAACCTTATCTGACAACGGAATTACGCGATCTGCAGCTGTAGTTTTGGGCTCTGTTTCAATTAAACGTGTACGAGCATTGGTTGAATAAGTATTTCTAACTCGTTGTTTTGTTCGAGAAACCTGAAGTGTTGAAGAACAAAAATCGATGTCACTCCATTTTAAAGCACATATTTCACCAATTCTCATACCAGTTTCCAGAGCTAATAATATGGGTAATCCTTTAGAAGATTTACGACTTTCTTTTTCAACCGCTTGCTGTTCCTGACGTGTCAGTGCTCGAACTTTTCTTTTTCTAGATCTAGGTAAAATTGTTTGTTCGCAAGGATTTATATAGATATAACCACGTTCCTTTGCGGCAGAAATACAGCTTTTTAGTAAACGAAAAATAACATGTACAGAGCTCGGGCGTAATTTTGTTGAAATCTCTTGAACGAAATGATCTACATTTGCTGCAGTAATTTTTTTTAAAGAAATATTTCCTAAATAAGGCAAAATATGTACGTGAAATTTATTACTATAACTAGTGTGTGTACTTGGTTTCAATCGGTCGATCATTAACTTGTTTAACCAAATATCTGCCCAATGACCAAAAGTACCTGCAAAGTCATTTCCTTGCAATTGATGCGAAAGTTTCCAGTTTGCTTTCTTTTCAATCAATTGTTCTCGAACTAACTTGTAAGATTTTGAATAAATATATCCATAATGAAGAGAACCATCAGATTTTCTCCCTTTTGGATAGCGACCTTCCCAACGGCCATCTTTTCGTTTATAAATATTTTCTCCTCTACCCAAATAAACCATACCCTTTCAACCTATTTTGACGGCGATAAAAAATATCACTGTATACCTTTTTGCTAGTGCAATCTTAGGTGGTAAAAATAATATCTTACACACATTAACAACAAAATTTTAAATAAAAAAAACAAAAATACCCAGTCTAAAAAAAATATTTTTTTAAATAGTGTTGCTTTTTTCCAAACAAACAGATAGTATAAATTTATACACGAGTTCTACATCTAATCGCTCATGTTTTAGAATAAATCATGATTTTTTTATTTTTATTTAATATTTCAGAATAAAATAACCAACCACTTTCTTTCTCATTATATACGTTATTTTAATGTATTTTCAACATTTTTCTAACTTTTTTTTATTTTTTGACAACCTTTTGAATTAAAAAAAAGAAACTGACTCAGAAATAAACACTCACTCCTATTTCGAAGAGTCCCGAAAAAAATAATTTTTATCTGTTGTTTAAAGATATATATAATGAAATTATACCTGATTAATTTCATTATTAAGTAAAAAGACGATCAGTTGAGTAGTCTCAATTGATCGTCTTTTTGGCTTATAAATAAGAAATTATTTTTTCCCATCCATTTCACTACTAGATAGAATAACAACTATCTCTAAATTATTTATTTTCCTATGATCTATATTTTTTAAACTTTTGGAACGAACTAGCCAATTTCATCGCTGATTCTTACTTATTTTCACAAAAACAGGATTATTCAGCCTCATTGTTTGGAGAAATTACTCTTAAACTTGTAGGAATAAACAAATTAGGATTGATTTTAAGAAGGATCACTAATACAACAGACGTTACAATGGCTGTTGCTCCACCGCTTAATCCATTCATCACAAATGAAAACACCCAAGGATTCATACCCCAAAGAGCGAAACTTCCCCAAAAAACTACCCCTGCAATAAAGTGCCAAAAATAACGCATCAATGTACCTAAACATGTTGCATATATGATTATGCGACTACTTTTAGCGTATTCTTTATTTTTGATTGCTTGTGTCAATTTACCGCTGTATAGCCCTGCAAAACCAGCAAAACCAAACGCCAAAATATACTCAATAATCACTTGAATAGGGGTTAAATAATAAACTTGGGCCAATGGAAAATGAAGAAGTCCCCAAATAAATGCTGAAAAAAATCCTGCTTTTGTTCCTCTACGCAACGCATAAAGAGTGATCGGAACCATTCCTAGTGAGATAGAAAAACTACTTCCAATATTCGTTGGAATAAATGATAAGACCATCGCAATTGCAGCCACGATCGTCCCTTCTATCCAAATTTGTAACTCTGCTTTTCTGTGCATAAAAAATCCTCCTTGTAGAACGACCAATTCACAAAGGAGGAGTAAAAGCATATTTTTACTCCATCACAATTCCTACGCTCGTATTAACGAACAGGTTCGAAGGGTTTAGAGTTAGTACTCATTCTCAGCCAAGGCTCCCCTTTGTGATGGGTTCTATTTAATTTTTTAGTTGCTACCGTTTTAATGATAACAATGGAATCTTAACATGACAATCTATAAAAGTAAAGACGGAGTGAACCTTTTTTATGCAATCCTTCTATGATAAAGCCATTAGTAGAAACTTCGTCTTTTTCTAATACTCGCCTTTAATAACAAAAAATGAACCGCGAATTGTCCCAGCTAATTTTGACTTTTGGCGAGCAAATTTAAATTTCCCTTCAAACTCGGCAGGAATTTCCATACCATCCGATAACTTAAACCCAACCGCTCGTTTTCCACCTTCTTCAATCGTATACATCACATTTACAGCTAATCCATTTTCATAAAAAAGATACGCCATTTTGATTCCTTCCACTTCAAAACTTGCTACTTCCAATGGTTTATACGGAAATTTCATATCTCGTTCTGCTAAAATTTTTTCAACCCATGCAACAGTTTCAGGATCTTCACTTGCAGGAATCGTAATGAATTCATGTTTATACTTGTTCCAATAATAACGTGCTTCATTTGCACGTAACCCTGCCATAGCTTCAGCTACCGGCGAAGACTCAAAACCGATAGTGGAGACTGTTTTAAAATCAACTTTGTAAGACATTTCAACGCCTCTTTTCCTCTAATATATCGTTATTATATGTAATGACGATATATTTGACAAGTATCGTGTATTTATTAATAAAGAGAAGAGGTTGGAGCACATTGAATCCCTAGAAATAAGCTTGTGTCTTAGCTTTTATTCGTTTTGTGTTCATTGAAACATCCATTTCGTTTGATCATAGCCACTCCCTTTGCCATGGCTAATATAGTTCAGTATGCCTCCACCCCAATGAAACGTATTCACGGGAATCCCATTATGAAAGATATTGTAATAACCATCACTTCTTTGACTAATGACGAATGGGATTGCATTACTTTTTTTATCTAAGTAAATATAACCTCTAGAGCTGATATTCCAATAATCATATCCTTTTTGTTCTACAAACTACAATAAATGATTTTTTTTATTATTTTATTTTTAACACGGATTTAAAAAACTACTAATTGGACCTAGTGAAATTAACAAGTTAGGAATGAGTAAAAAAAGAAGCCTTCTCCTAACTAATCTGGCTGATTAAAAGGAGAAGAACTCTTTTATACTTTTTTATCTACATATTCATAAACAAAAAGTTTTGATCTTTTCTGCACATCATTACAACAATTCTGCCCTTAATTCCTCATCTGTGCGGTCAGACAAATACTTAGGTGCAATATCTAAAACAGTATACGCCCCAAATTGCTTTTCCTTAGCTAAACGAACACAAGCTCTAGCATAAGCAACTAAGACACTTGCAGTAAATTCTGGATTACTTTCTAATTGTAATTTATATTCAATCACTTGCTTGGTCGATTCATGAGTGGTTCCAGTGTGAAGGACCGTTCCCCCATGAGGCATTGCTTTATGATTTTGATCCAACTCATCTTGAGAAATAAAATGGACTTTTGTATCATAGTCAGCAAAATAATTAGGCATAGAAACTATTTCTTCACGAATTTTTTCTGAATCCCTTTCCTCTTCAAGAACTACGTAGCATTCTCTAAAATGCTTATCACGGGTCGTCATCTGTAATGATTCCCCTGCTTTGAGCTTCTCAATAATTTCATTATTGGGTATTGTGTATTGAACAGCATCTATCACACCTTCAATTCGTCTTAAAGCATCCGAATGTCCTTGACTAACTCCTTTGCCCCAAAAAGTATTGGTCTGTCCATCTGGTAAAATACTTTGTGCGTACAATCGATTCAAACTAAATAGACCAGGATCCCATCCTGTTGAGATAATTGATGTAGTTTGATTTTCTTTCGCCACTTGATTAACTTTAGCAAAGTGCTCGGGAATTTTTGCATGTGTATCGAAACTGTCCACTGTATTAAATAAATGCGTCCATTCTGGCGTTTGCATTGGTAAATCTGTCGCAGAGCCGCCGCATAAAATACATACATCGATATCCTTTTTTTTAGACTTAAGTTCCTCCATGGTAAACGCTTGTCCGCCTTCTGTTTGAACCGTTTCAGGTGCTCTTCTTGTAAAGATACCTACTAATGCCATATCTTTATTTTGTTTAATCCCACGTTCAACACCACGTCCCAGGTTCCCATACCCGATAATTGCTACTCTTATCATACTTACATTCCTCCACTTCTATGCATCAAATTATACCAAATGGAAAAGTCATTTGACAATCGCAAGTTGTAGAAGCAGACCTTTTTGCAAAGAAAATAGTCTCTTGTTTTACTCCTAGTAGTTAGTATCCTGATTGTTCTTTGTTAAAATGGAAATTTTTCCGTTGGCATCTATTTTCTGCAGCAAAACATAGGAAAGGTTTACCCAGGAAAAACTCAACAGAAATCCTCCAAGCACATCACTAGGATAGTGAACCCTTAAATAGATTCGACCCAATCCAATCAAAAGGACATATACGACTAAGCCAATGTTTAACATTTGATACTTTTTTGGATCATTTGAATACACGGTTTGTATAACTAACATAATCGAAGATGCCAAACACATCGCTAATAAAGAGTGACCACTAGGAAAACTGTAAGAAGCCCTTTCAGCAAGTTGTTCTACATTAGGCCTCGTTCGTGCAATAGTTTGTTTCAGTATAAAACCTAAAGCACTGACGACAAACACATTACTACTCAGCCAAATGGCTAATATCCTATAGTTATTTCTAAAAAGCATCACTGAAACAATTAAACTGACTATAGTGATTGGAATAATCGTTGCTGTTTTCGCAAGTATATTCACTAGATTAGTAATCACTCCATCAGGTTTCCAAGTGAATTGATATATAGAAAAATCCAAGTGAATAAACCCTGGTACGTTAGCAACAACTAAAAAAGTAAGTAATGAAAATAGTACAATACTTATAATCGCAGGGGTAAATTTTTGTCTTTTCAAAGCATTCATCCTTCCATTTCTAAATCATTAAACTTGCTTACCTTATGACCAGATGCATTCATTGCAAAAGAAAAAAGCCAAACATTTTTTCCCAAGATGTTTGACTTTTCACCCATCTCATCGTCTGAGTTTTAGCACTATACAACGTAAAGAAAAATTCTTAGCTATTTTATGAAAAGCCTTAATTCGACAATTCCTGTTTTACACATTGGCGTCTTTCGACGTTTCTGCGCAATAGCCTATGTTTGTATAGGAGCCTCACCTAACAAGGTTATTTATTTATTCATTTTATTTATAATAACGATGGAAATATAATTTTTCAAGTTATTTTAAGACTCTTTATTTTTTCTTAAATTAAAGCAAATGTTCATGCGAGCAAATTACAGATAAGCATTGGAAGCAAAAGTAATTCCTGTAGAAATAAAAAAAGAACTCATCAATGTTGCTTTTTGATGAGCACTTTTTTTATTTTTTTACTCAGTTAACTCTTCAAACTGTGAGTTATAAAGTGATGCATAGTAACCACCTTGAGCAAGTAATTCTTCATGTGTTCCTTGTTCTTTGATATCGCCGTCTTGCATATAAAGAATTTTATCTGCATCTTTAATCGTTGACAAACGGTGTGCGATAACAAATGATGTCCGACCCGCCATTAAATTATTCATCGCCCCTTGGATTAAACCTTCTGTGCGAGTATCGACAGATGATGTTGCTTCATCTAAAATCAAGATCGGTTTGTCTGCCAAAATAGCACGAGCAATCGTCAATAATTGTTTTTGGCCTTGAGAGATATTTGATGATTCTTCATTTAATTCCATGTTATAGCCGCCAGGTAATGTTTGGATAAAGTGGTGAACATGAGCAGCTTTTGCCGCTTCGTATACTTCCTCATCCGTTGCATCAAGACGACCATAACGAAGATTTTCCATGATAGTTCCTTTAAATAACCAAGTATCTTGTAAAACCATTCCAATATTTTTACGAAGGTCTTCACGATTAAAGTCTTTGATATTATGACCATCGATTTTAATGGCTCCAGATGTTACATCGTAAAAACGCATCAATAATTTAACCATCGTTGTTTTACCTGCTCCAGTTGGACCAACAATCGCTACAGTTTGACCAGGATCAACATGGGAACTAAA
Organism: Enterococcus sp. 4G2_DIV0659; assembly: GCF_002140715.2. Taxonomy (NCBI): domain Bacteria; kingdom Bacillati; phylum Bacillota; class Bacilli; order Lactobacillales; family Enterococcaceae; genus Enterococcus; species Candidatus Enterococcus mansonii. The sequence goes on from NZ_NGLE02000001.1 coordinate 378,119, forward strand.
ATCGTTGATAATAATTTTTTCTGGTGTATAACCAAAACGAACATGTTCAAAGTCTACCATGCCTTTTGCTTTATCAATTTTAACTGGATTTTCAACAGTTTGTTCTTCTTCATCCTCACCAAGGAATTCAAAGACACGTTCCGCAGCTGCTGCCATTGATTGAAGTAAATTAGATACTTGAGCCAACTGAGCGATTGGTTGAGTTAAGTTACGAACGTATTGGATGAACGCTTGAATGTCCCCAACAGTAATTGAGCCATTGTACGCCATGATTCCACCAAAGATTGCAACAGCTACGTAACCAAGATTTCCAACAAAGTTCATGATTGGCTGCATCAAGCCAGAAAGAAATTGAGATTTCCAAGCAGATTTGAATAACACATCATTTTGTTCTTTAAATTCTTTAAGGGCGTTTTCTTCATCGTTAAATAAACGGACGATAGTATAACCGCCAATTGTTTCTTCGACTTTCCCATTGATCACGCCAAGATATTCTTGTTGGGTTTTAAAGTATTTTTGCGAGTTTTTCACAACGATCATAATTAAAATCATTGAAATTGGTACGATCAAAATAGCGATACCAGTCATTTTTACTGAGATCGATAACATCATGACAATAACTCCGATAATTGTAAATGTAGAAGTAATCAATTGTGTAATGGATTGGTTCAATGATTGTCCAAGTGTGTCTACATCATTTGTGATTCTTGACAATACTTCACCCGTTGTTCTACTTTCAAAGTAATTCATCGGCATACGATTGATTTTTTCTGAGATTTCTTTACGCATTCGGTACGTAATTTTTTGAGAAATGGTTGACATGATCCAACCTTGAATGATTCCAAATAAGGAAGCAACCAGATAAAGACCTAGCATGAATAATAATATCCCGCCAATTTTTTCAAAATCAATGCCGCCAGTTCCTTGATATTTTTTGATCAAGCCATTAAATAATTCTGTAATTGCTTTTGATAAGATTTTAGGTCCCCAAATATTAAAAATAGTTGAGGCAATTGCAAAGATTATTACAAAGAAAACAGGAATTTTATATGCGCCAAGATAGGACAATAATTTTTTCAATGTTCCTTTAAAATCTTTGGCTTTTTCTACTGGAGCAATATGTCCTCCAGGTCCGCCACCACGACCGCCGCGAGGGCGATGTTGTTTTTGTTCTGCCATTATTCTCGCTCCTCCTTACTCCGCTTCTTCAATGCCTAATTCATCATTGCTTAATTGTGATTGGGCAATTTCTTGATAAACTTTTGACGATTGCATCAATTCTTCGTGTGTCCCATGCCCTACTACCCGACCTTCGTTTAGTACGATAATATTATCTGCATGAAGGATTGTAGAGATTTTTTGGGCGACGATGATTTGAGTAGCTCCTTTGATATTTTCAGATAGTGCTTTGCGCAATGCAACATCTGTTTTATTATCTAAAGCTGAAAATGAGTCGTCAAAAATTAATATTTTAGGATCTTTGGCTAAGGCACGAGCGATAGATAGACGTTGTTTTTGTCCGCCAGAAACATTGGTTCCGCCTTGAGAAATTTCTCGGTCATAGCCTTTTTCATTTGAATCGATAAATTCTTCGGCTTGTGCAATTTTAGCAGCTTTTTTCATTTGTTCATCTGAAATATCCCCATCACCAAATTTGATATTTGAAGCAATATCTCCAGAGAATAAGATCCCTTTTTGGGGCACAAATCCAATAATCTCATGTAGTTTATGCAAACTCATTTCACGAATATCGATGCCATCAATGGTGATTCTTCCACCTGTTACGTCAAAAAGACGTGGAATCAAATTGACAATTGTTGATTTTCCAGAACCCGTTGAACCAATCAAAGCAGTCGTTTGACCTGGTTTAGCTACCAAATTTATATGGTGTAAAACATCTTCATCAGCATCTCCGTAACGGAATTCTACTGCTTCAAATTTTACTTCACCTTTAAATTCATGGTCATCTTTAGGCTGGTTTGGATCTTTAATTGTTGGTACCGTGTTAAGAACTTCTTCTACACGACCAGCAGCAACGTTAGCACGAGGCAAAATAATGGAAACCATAGATAACATCATAAATGCCATGACAATCATCATCGTGTATGTGATAAAAGCCATCATATCTCCAACTTGAAGCTGTCCTTTGTCCATATTATGTCCGCCGACCCAAACGATTAAAACAGAAATACCATTCATCATCAACATCATAACAGGCATCATAATAGACATTGCTCGGTTAACAAATAATTGAGTTTTCATCAAGTTTGTATTAGCCGTGTCAAAACGTTTTTCTTCAAATTTTTCACGAGAAAATGCGCGAATCACTGGCAGACCAGTAATAATTTCACGAGAAACTAGGTTCACTCGATCGACTAAATTTTGTAAGGCTTTAAATTTAGGCATGGTCGTCAACAATAAGGTCATCACTAGGACTAAGACTGCAACTACAGCCACTCCAACAATCCATCCCATACCTGTTCCTGTTTTATATACATTGTAGATACCGCCAATCCCAAGAATTGGGGCATATAAAACGATACGCATGATCATGACGATTCCCATTTGCATTTGTTGAATATCGTTTGTATTACGAGTAATCAATGAAGCGGGGGAGAATTTCTCCATTTCTGTATTTGAAAATTGCAATGTTCGCTCGTATTGACCAACACGTAAATTTCGTGCAACAGATGCAGCCACTAAGGATGCAATCAATCCAACAATGATTGCTGCAACTGCTGAAACAAGCGTTAATAGAAGCATTTTTGTTCCTGTTTTGATCATATAATCTGTTTGTATTTGTTTTGTATTCATGTCTAGTGCTTTGTATTCAGCCAATGTCAATTGAATACCTACAGTTTTTATTGAATCCGCGCCTAGATCCCCTAAGCTTTTTTTAGTTTCTTTGCGAGCAGCTTCAACTTTAGCTGGTATTTCGTCGCTCTTTGTTTTAATTAATTCTGCTAATGCGTTGGCTTCTGCGCCCTTAGCTTGGGCTTGAGCAGCTAACTCTTGAGCTTTGGCACCTTGTTCTGTTGCTACAGTAATATCTGTTGCAGAAGCAGCTTCTACGCTAGCAACTTTGGCTTGTTCACCTAGATTTTTTGCTTCTTCTCCGAGTTGTTTTGCTTTAGCTCCATCGGCTCCAATCATTTTGTAGTCTTCGATAATAGCTTTCGCTTTACTTGCATTTGATGAATCTTTTGCTTGTGAAGACGCCAACATCATCATCGGCAGATTAAAAATATCCGCTAACTTGGCTTTTGTCATATCGTTTTGAAGCGTTAAATTGTACACTTCAACCTCTTTACCATTAATTTTTTCAGTTGTTAATTTGTAATTATCCTCAATGGTTTTTTTCTCATCTTCAGTCATGAACATTTCAATTCCTTGAAGAGTTGTTTTTCTAATTTTTTCAGGCGTGGAGTATTCAAGTCCTCCTTGTTGAATCCCAACATCAACGATACCTGATGTTAAGTTTGGTAAGCTTAAATCACTATTTGCCTGTACGACTAAAAGCACAAGAACTGCGATGACCGCATACCAGTATTTGCCGAGATATTTGAAAATTTTCACTATTGGTCACCTTCCTCTTTCTGGGATATTTGTTGGGAGTAGTCTACGAATTTTGCAGTCAGCTTGATAAATTGCTTTGTGTCTTGTTCTCCCATCATCTTAAACACTTGAACAATCTTATCCCGCATTTCTTTCTTTTGAAGTTTAGCTGCTTTTTTGCCGCACTCAGTTAAAGTAACATGGATACGACGTCGATCATTGGGGTCCATTTTACGTTCAATCTGTCCTTTTTTTTCTAAGCTTCCTAAAACAACTGCGATGCGGGCGCTAGATAGATTCAATGATTCTGCGAGGTGCTTTGGGCTCGTTGGTTCACCATAACGATTAAGGAACTTGATAACAATACTTTCACCTTGATTGCTCTTTTCAAGTCTACTAAATGCGCTATGACGATTTTGAACCATTAGACGCATCAGCTCTTGTTCTGCTTCTTCTGCGAATGACATATGACTCCTCCTTTTATTCAAAATAATTACTTCCACCATTAATAGCTAACAGTGTTAGTAACTAATGCTGTTTGATATTAACGCAAATAGCTTTCTTTGTCAATAGAGTTGGTTTAAAAATTAAAATGAATACGGTTTTATTTTAAAAAATATAAATATATGTAATTTCAGAGATATTTAACTCTGATTTTAATAAAAAAACTGAGACAACAATAATCTGTCGTCTCAGTCTCTTCTTTTATTTATTATGCTTTGTTAGCAGAACCGAACCATTCGATACGTTGTTCAACTAATTCAGTAACAGCTTTTGTTCCTGGTGCTAATAATTTACGAGGGTCAAAACCTTTACCTTCAAGGTCCTTGCCTTCTTCAATATATTTACGAGTTGCAGCTGCAAATACTTCTTGACATTCAGTGTTCACGTTGATTTTAGAAACACCCATAGAGATTGCTTTTTGAACTTGCTCTAAAGGAATACCTGATCCGCCGTGTAATACCAACGGGATATCACCAACAGCGTCAGAAATTGCTTGTAAATGATCAAAAGCTAATCCAGCCCAGTTATCTGGGTAAGAACCGTGAATGTTACCAATTCCGCATGCTAGGTAATCAATCCCAGTAGCAACCATTTGTACACATTCTTGAATGTCAGCTAATTCACCTGAACCGATGATTCCGTCTTCTTCACCACCAATTGAGCCAACTTCACATTCTACAGAAACGCCTTTAGCATGTGCTTTAGCAACAACATCTTTTGCTTTTTCAATATTTTCTTCAAACGGTAAGTGAGAACCATCAAACATTACTGAAGTGTAGCCGATTTCGATACATTCTAATGCATCTTCGTATTCACCATGGTCTAAGTGAAGAGCTACTGGTACAGTAATGCCCATTGAATCAATCAAATCTTTTACTAAATCGTAACATACTTGGTATCCGCCCATGTATTTAGCCGCACCCATAGAAGTTTGGATTAATACTGGCGCTTTTTTAGCTTCTGCAGCTTCAAGAATCGCTTTAGTCCATTCTAGGTTGTTTGTGTTGAATCCTCCAACACCGTAGCCGCTTTTACGAGCTGCTTTAAGAAATTCTGTTCCTGATACTAATGGCATAATAAAATTCCTCCTAAGTTTTAAAAAAACTTTATTTGTTAAGGACATCCTTAACCAACAGTTATATTTTAGCAGACTTTTTAGTACTTTTCTACTAAAATTGTCTTTTTCAGAAAACTTTTGTCCAAACTTTCACAAAACTGTGGACAGTTTTAGCTATTTGTCTGAAAAAACATTGCTACACCAATGATTGCTAAACATTATAATGAAAGTTATCTTTAGCAAATAAAGCGATTGTATAAATAAAAAAAGTCCAAATTATAAGAAAATATCCTTACAATTTAGACAAATTTTCTATTTTCCTTTACGTTTTTTCACTTCCGGAAAACTACCTGTACTTTTAAAAATCCGTTGTTCATCTTCATTCGCAAAACGACCTAAGACAGACTGCGTTGGAATAATATTCATAAAGGCATTTTCATCTACTTCATAAACAATCTGCTCTAAATCGTATAATTCATAACGAGTGATGACCATCATGATCATACGGCCTTCTACACCGGAATAACCACCCATAGACGGTAACAATGTCATTCCACGGATCATCTGCTTTGAAATGGCTTGTGTGACAATTTCTGGATTAACCGTTACAATCATAGCCGTTACTTTTTGATGACTGGTGTGAATCATATCAACTACTTGAGTCATACAATAAATCGAGATGATCGTGTACAACGCACTCTCCCAATCAAAAACAAATCCTGCAATCACGACAATAATTCCATTAAGCATAAACATATAATTTCCAACTGTCTTACCTGTTGTTTTAGATAAAACCAATGAAACAATATCCATACCGCCCGTTGTAAAGCCCATTTTCAAAGATAATCCTGCACCAATCCCAATCAAAACGCCGCCGACAATTGCATTCATCAAAGGATTAGTGGTAACGACTTCGATAGGCAATAGAATCGTCGTTATTGAAACCCAAGCAACATTTAGAAAACTATAAATCGTTGATTCTTTCCCTAATTTCAAAAAACCTAAAATAAAAATTGGAATATTTAATAACAAAATAAAAAGACCTGTATCAATGGTTATCGATAAATGCGTATGTAATAAAGTCGCAATAATCTGTGCAACGCCATTCATTCCTGCTGAAAAAACTTTTGCTGGAATTAAAAAAAGTTTAAACTGATTGCTACTAAAATCCCTGTAACAAAAATAACGGCAAACTTTTTCAATGTTTCACTTTGTCTATATGAAATAACCCACTTATTCATGTATATCCTCCCCTTTACCAAAAAGCTGTTCCATTCTTGCAACTTTTACTTATCACCGATTCAATCAGAAAAATCTCCTGATTTAGAATAACAGTTCATCGTAAAAAAGAAAAGAAAAATTGATTAAAATGAGGATTATTTTAGTCACTTCCCTTCGGACATGCCGCCTGTCCACTATTCTTTGAAAAAGCTTTTTTGACTTGTTTCTTCTCTATTTAATGGTACTATAAAATAAGAAATAGTGATTAAAGGAGGATATACACAATGGCAGCAAAAGAAGCAAGTTTTGATGTAACATCTGAAATCAATATGGAGGAAGTAAAAAACGCCATTCAAATTGCCGTAAAAGAGATCAAAAATCGGTTTGACTTCAAAGGTTCGGTCGCTGATATAAAGTTAGAAAATGACAAGTTAGTTGTTGTTGCTGAGGATGATTATAAAATTGAACAAGTCAAAGATGTTCTTTTTGCAAAATTAGTGAAACGAGCTGTCCCCATCAAAAATATTCATTTTTCAACAAGTGAGAAAGCACTTGGCGGATCTGCTCGTCAATATGGTGATTTAATTAGCGGCATCGATAAAGACAATGCAAAAAAAATCAATGTAGCCATCAAAAACTCAGGAATCAAAGTCAAATCACAAATTCAAGAAGATAAAATCAGAGTAACTGGTAAAAGCCGTGATGATTTACAAAAAGTCATTGCTCTTCTTAGGGATTTAGAGCTACCAATGGAGTTACAATTTACTAATTACCGATAATCTAAAAGCATAACTAAGCGAATTTAATTTTTCGTCTAGTTATGCTTGATTCTTTTTATCTAATATTTTTCCAAATAATCTGCTACGACTGCACCCATGGCTTTTGCACTAATCAGTAACGCATTTTCATCAATCATAAATTTTTCGTTATGATGAGGATAGAAATGACCATCTTTAGGTGCTGCTCCTACATGAAAATAGCAGCTTGGTTTTTCTTGTGCGTAATAGGCAAAATCTTCTGACGGTCCTTGTGCACCTGAGTCAAGAATAGCTTCTATTTCAGGAATGTCACTATTTTTTAAACTAGCCGAAACAAAATCGGTTAATTGTTCATTATTGACTGTTACTGGATAATTATGACGATACTCCAATTCATACGTGACATTGTACATCAATGCAATACCATCCAAAATACGTTTGAATTCGACTTCAACGGATTTTTGAACTTCTCCTGATAACGTTCTAACATCACCTTGTAAAACGACCTTACCATTTACTGCGTTTGAAGCACCTGAAGCTTCAAAACTTCCAATAGTTAATGTTGTCATTTCAAAAGGATCGACACGACGGCTGACAATCGATTGGAGACTCACGACTAAATTAGAGGCAGCTAAAATCGCATCGGTCGTATCCTGAGGCATTGATCCGTGTCCCCCACGACCATGAATACTCACTTTAAAACCAGATTGTCCCGTATGAATTGACCCAGCATGATAATAAACCGTACTATTTTTTAGATTACTGATTACATGTAATCCTAATACATTATCTACACCATCCAAACAGCCATCTGCAATCATTGCTTTGGCTCCTCCTGGCGGCAATTCTTCAGCATGTTGATGTAAAATAACAATTTTTCCTTGCCACGCATCTTTTAATTCAATCAAGGTTTCTGCTAGCACAAGCATATACGCTGTATGAGCATCATGACCGCACGCATGCATGACACCATCGATTTTTGACGAAAAAGGTAAACCAGTATTTTCCTGTATAGGTAAGGCATCAAAATCGGCACGCAATGCGACCGTTCGACCAGCACGACCACTATCAATCGTTACAACTACACCATTTCCACCAACGCCTGTCCGAACCGAACAGTCTTTTCCTTCGTAAAAATCAGCGATATACTTAGCCGTTTTATATTCCTGAAAAGATAATTCAGGATATTGATGTAAATATCTTCTGATTTCAATCATCTTCTCCTCTTTTTGATCCAATGCCTGCAATAATTGTTCTTTAAACCTCATACCTACACACCCTTTCTACTTTTTTACTCATTTATTTTGTTTATGCATAAAAGAAGTACTATTAAATTAAAAAAGAAAATCAATCATTTTTCTCATTATAGCATTTTCCTGAACAAACAACCGTTTTTTTTACAAAAAGCAAAAAAAATTCGAGAAAAAAACAACGTGTAGCAGCTACTTTTTTCTCGGTGTTGATTCGGGCTTCAAATTGTAGAAGTTCACATACGACTTTTGACACCTGTCTCATTTTGGCCCCATCCCATTATTTCGTCTATTTTAACAATTAAAATCATTCACTTAAAAAATCATGTAGTTTATGTAAGCTCTTTCCACTATTTAATCCAACAATCAACCGAATTCGAGCCTTTGGTCCATTTAGGCCTCTTGAAAAAATAATCCCCATTTTCTTTAAATTTACGCCGCCGCCTTCATAATCATAAATGTCTTCAGCAATGCCGTTTGAACAACGGGAAACTAAAACAATTGGCAAATTGCGCGCCAACATTCTTTCTAGCGCAGGTAAGGTTTCTGGTGGCAGATTTCCTGCCCCCAGTGCTTCAATAACAATCCCATTCGTTTGATCATTATCAATTAAATCAAATAAACTGCTGTCCATACCAGCATATGCTTTAATCACATAAACTGTCCCATCCACTGATTGAATATCACACACTTCTTGCGGACAAACCTCACTAGCAAAAAAGGTTCGCTCTTTTGCAATCATACCAATCGGACCAAATGTAGGTGTCCGAAATGTCGCAACATTTGTCGTATGAGTTTTCGTGACATAACGTGCTGTATGGATTTCATCATTCATTACCACAAGGACTCCTTTGCCACGTGAATCATCTGAACAAGCCGTCCAAACTGCACTAATGAAATTGTATAGTCCATCTGTTCCGATCTCATTACTTGAGCGCATCGCCCCAGTCAAAACAACTGGTATCTGATTTTCTAATGTAATATCTAAGAAATAAGCTGTCTCTTCTAACGTGTCAGTGCCGTGAGTAATCACCACACCATCAATCTTTTCTTGGTAGGCTTTTTGTATCCGCTCTTTGAGTTCCAACATCCTCTCCAGTGTCATATGAGGTGAAGGGATGTTAAAAATCGGCTCTACGATTAAATTTACTTTCCCTTCAAATAATGCTTCTTGATCCAGTAAGGGATTCATCTGATTTGGTGCAACATTACCATCGGCTTCTTTTGACATCGAAATCGTTCCACCTGTGTGTAAAACTAAGATCGTTTTCATTTTGGTTCCTCCTATAGTTCTATTTTCCTGATTATTTAAATGATCGTTCCTTTGTAATTAGTCGATTCCATTGATTGCCAGAACTGCTTCATTAGTTGTTGAGCTTGCTCAGTAGAAGAGACTTGCTGAACTTGATTCCAATGAGGCGGAAATAAACGTCGAACAGCATTCGACGAAAAACGCTGATCTAACAAAAGAACCACTCCCTTATCTTCTGTATCTCTTATTACTCTTCCAGCGGCTTGCAGCACTTTATTCATCCCTGGAATCTGGTAGGCAAATTGAAAGCCTTGATTTTTTTCTCGATCATAATACTCTTTAATTAACTCTTGCTCATGATTCATTTGGGGTAATCCAACACCCACGATTGCTGTGCCAATCAAGCGCGTCCCTTTTAAGTCGATTCCTTCTGAAAAAATACCGCCTAATACACAAAAACCAACGAAAGTATCATCTGGCTCTGAGATAAAGTCGCGCAAAAAAGCTTCCCGCTCTGCTTCATTCATTAAGGTTGCTTGTATTTTTGTTTTAATTTGCGGATTTTTTTGCTGAAATAGCTTATAGACATTATCCATATAGGCGTAAGAAGGAAAGAAAACAACATAATTCCCTTTTTTTTGTTTGATCATTCCAGTTATACTTTCAGTAATTTTTTCATAGCTTTGCGCCCGCTCTTTGTATGTTGTTTGTATCTGATTTTCAATCAACAACAATTGGTTCTCTTTCGGAAAAGGACTGGGTATTCGGCAACGCAAACTGTCTTGAGTGCCACCTAGAATTTCTTGGTAATAATCCAAAGGCGTTAAACTTGCTGAAAATAAAATACTGGCTTTGGCCTTATCTAGTTTTTGCTCTAAAAGGTAAGAGGGATCTAAACAAAATTGCTTGATTATAATATCATAGTTTTCGCAATTTACATAGGTGCAATAATGATCATCATAACTTTCACCGATTTTAAGATAATGCATCAACTCAAAATAAACAGCTAACACTTGCTCCAATTCAACAAAGTTCTGATTTTCAGGTAACCATTCTTTTATTTTTTCGACTAAAGAATTAGCAGCTTTAACTAAAGAATCAATTGGTTCATTTTGATGCAAAAAGAGCGTTCCCTCTTGCTCACAAACTTGTTGGATTTTTGCAAATTCTTTGTCTATTTTGTTTAAGGCTCGGTTAAATTTTGTTTGGTTTTTATCGATGATTTTTTTCAGTGCTAATAGCTTGTTTCTAGATAAAGCGGCTGAATACATTTCTCTAGAGCGACCGACTAAATTGTGGACCTCATCTACTAAAAAAATGGTTTCTTTGGGCTCTGATTGATCTTCAAAAAAGCGGCGTAAATAAACAACTGGATCAAATAAATAATTATAATCGCAAATCACCAAATCACACCATAAACTAACATCCAATGATAGCTCAAAGGGGCACAATGTATGCTTTTTTGCATATCTCTCAATCACTTCTCTGGTCAGTTGATTTTCATGATTTAGTAAATCCCATAAGCCTTCGTTTAAACGATCGTAATAACCATTAGCGAAGGGACACGCTTCTGGCGTACAATTTCGTTCCGTCAAGAAACAGATTTTATCTTTCGCTGTTAGTGTAACACTTTTTAGATGCATTTCTTTTTGTTTCATTGCTTCTACAGCATCTTCGGCTACTTGACGGGTAATGGTTTTAGCCGTTAGATAAAAAACTTTTTCTGCTTGCTCCTCACCAAGTGCTTTTAAGGTAGGAAATAACGTAGAAATCGTTTTCCCAGTTCCTGTTGGCGCTTCAACAAATAATTTTTGTTCACTTAAAATTGTTTTATAAACAGCGACTGAAAGTTCTCGTTGCCCTGAACGATACGCTCCATATGGAAACGTTAAGTTCTTTAATGATTGGTTCCGAAGTTTGCGCCAACTCGTTTTAAAAATCAACCACTGCTCATAGCTTTGAGTTAACTCATCAAAAAATTGCTTTAGTTCTTCTCTTGTACATTCTTTGTCTTGTCGCGTAATTTCTTTCGTGGTTGTCTGGTAATAGGTCAACTGTAAAGTGATCGTTTCTAGGTCTTCTTGTTGACAATATATATGGCCATAGCACATTGCCTGATACCAAAACATTTCCACCTGTTCTTCTGATAATTCGGAAAATGCGGGTTCTGATGTTTTAATTTCATCAATGACTGTTCGATTATTTTCATCGAAAAAAATTCCGTCAGCTCGCCCTTCAATTATGTATGTTTGCTGATTTAATTCTATGTTGATTGCTAATTTCACTTCTTTTTGATAATTTCCACTGGCTGCTTGCTGTAATTTCCGATGAATCTTGGCACCTTCCTGAGCAGTATGCTCACTTGTATGTCTAGAATCAATACTTCCTTTACGTAAAATAAACTCAACTAATCTACGAACAGCAATTTTTTGCCTTGTTTTCATTCATGATCCCACCCATCTCTTCTATTATAGAACATACATTCGTAAAATAAAAGAGGCGAGAAAACTAAAATGTGACTAAGGAATCACTCTACGAGTCAAATCCTAGTCACATAAAAGCTAAATAAATCAGTCTACAAAAGCAACACCTTGTCTGCTCTTACAATTAGACATTTCTGAGTCAACCCTCGTTTTATCCTTTTAAGTGGCGTAATCACTATTGATTTTGACATATTCATAACTTAGATCACAGCCAATTGCTTGAAAACTTTCAGTCCCTTGTTGAAGATCGATCGTTAGATAGACATCTTCATTATTTTTGATATATTGCTCGATTAGAGGAAGATTTTGCTTCACTTCTTGATTATTCGAAAAAATTGGTAAATCACCGTATGATATATTTATTTTATCTTGATCAAATATTAAACCTTGCGTTTTTCCTAAAGCCATTATGATTCGTCCCCAATTTGGATCATGACCGAATAACGCTGTTTTTACTAAAGGTGAATTAATAACCGATTTAGCACCAAATCGAGCTTGCTCTTTACTTGTTGCTTGTTTCACAGTAACAAACATTGTCTTCGTCGCTCCTTCAGCATCTTTTACCACATCTAATGCCAACTCTTTACATAGTTGATTGAGCGCTGCTTGTATCTGCTCTTCCTTCACTTCGTAATGCCCATTCGCTAAAAACGCCACTGTATCACTTGTGCTTGTGTCTGAATCAATACTGATTGTATTAAAGGACTGGTCAACCGCTTCTTTTAACATTGGATAGATTGTTTCTTTGCTTACTTTTGCATCCGTTAAAACATAGGCCAACATCGTTGCCATATTTGGTTCGATCATTCCTGAACCTTTGACGATTCCTAACATTGTTGCCTCACCAATCTTCACTGTTCGTACTTTTGTCCGCTTATCAGTCGTCAATATAGCTTGAGCAAAGTCTTCATATTTTTTTGTTAATTTAATCGGTTGGTTGCTTAAAAAGTCTTCAATAGTCTTAATTGGTAATTGTGGTCCGATTAATCCTGTTGAAGAAGGTAAAATATTGGTTGCTTCAATGTCTAATTTTTTAGATAATTGATGCATAATCTTATACTCATTTTGTCTACCAATTTCCCCTGTAGCCACGTTAGCTATCCCACTCGTCACAACAATCGCTTGCAACTGTCCATCTTTGATATTTTCTTTTCCAATTGGAATACACTCACCGCAAAATGTATTTTTTGTAAACACAGCGGCGGCATGACAGAGTTCATCAGCCACAATTAACCCAAAGTCTTTTTTTCTTTTTTTAATCCCTACATGCCCACCATAAAATTTAAATCCCTTTGGACCATCTCCATACGCTCCCATAAACGACACCTTCTCATTTTTTATTGTTGGCAAATCATCAGTAATTTTCTAAAAGTATAAATGATATAGCAATAATAGTCAACGGTTATTTAAACACAAATAAACTTATTTAAGTATTTTTATTCATTTTAAAGCTAAAAAAATGCAAAAAAACAACATCTAAATTTCTCTAGATGTTGTTTAAAACTACTCTTAGTTATTTTTACCGAAGATACGTAAGAAAGCGATAAATAAATTGATGAAATCAAGATATAATTGTAAAGCGAAAAAGACCGCAATCCCTGTTCCTGCTTGTCCCCCTGTTTCGTTGTAAACTTGGCGGATTCTTTGATTGTCATAAGCTGTAATCCCTGCAAAAATCAAAACCATCAAGATAGAAATGAAAAACGAAACGGCACTACTACGTAGGAAAAAGAAATTGATTACCATGGCAATGATGATTCCGATCAACGCACTATACGCTGCATGTCCCATCGCTGACAAATCTTTTTTCGTAAACATTCCAACTAATGACATTGCACCAAATGTTGCTGCAGCACTGACAAACGCACTAACCACAGTTGCTTGAGCATACATCAATAATGTTGCTGAAATCGTTACTCCATTCAAGATAGAATAGACTAAGAAGCCGCTGATAGCCAAGGTTGGATTCTTCTGTGCTTTCAGACCTAGGAATAAAACTAAACCGATTTGTAAAATCCATAAACCAAAAAACAAGGGAACTGAATTCAACAATGTAACTAAAACAATTGGAAAAACATTCAAGATGAGATACGACACTAACGCACTAACACCGATTCCCATTGCTAAAAATGCATAAATTTTTGAATAAAACTTATTTATCCCAGCATTTACTACTGCTCCATTATTCATTTATATTTCCTTCTTTCTCTTCTAATTCAGCTAATGTGACTTGCGGTGGCTGAACCATTACGACCGCATCAAGAACTCGATCTTCTTCTTCATTGACTGCTTCAATCGAAATCGTCACCACATCTTTCATCTTATCAACTTTGATTACTTCAAATTGAAAGGTTAATGTTTCGTAATGAAAAACAGGTTCCACAAAGTTTACCGAAAAATTCACGACATGAGAGCCTGGTCCTGGTAAATGTTTTGAGATCGCGCTAGTGATGATTCCCATCAGCATGATCGATGGCACGATTGGTTTGCCATATTCTGTTTTTTGGGCATAATCATGTTGGATATATAAAGGATTGGCATCGTTGGTTAAGCCCAAATAAAGAAGTAAATCTTTATCTTCGATCGATTCGGTTAAAGACAGCGAATCGCCTTCCTCAATATCTTCGATGGTTTTGCCTAATTTTCTCGGTTTTCCGATATTCAAATTAGTACACCTCCACTAATGATAAGATAATTGTACCAAAATGACAGTAAAAGGCAAGCTAAAAAGAATCGGCAGAAAAAAGCATATTTCCAAAGAAGGTGCTTTTTTCTGCCTTTTTTCCAATCAAGAGACGAATATAACCTGTTAGCCACTTAATTCAGCTGTATTTTATAAAACATTTCTTGTTGTATTACTTAATAGCGTTTCATACGCTTGTTCGAATTTTTGAACATCACCAGCACCCATAAAGATCATTACAGCATGCTCATAATCCAATAATGGAGAAACATTCTCTTCTTTAATCACTTGACCGCCTTTGGTGATTTTTTGACCAAGATCTTCAATTTTCACATCGCCTTGTTGTTCTCTGGCAGAACCAAAAATATCACATAAGAAAACAGAATCCGCTAAATCTAATGCCTCGGCAAATTCATTCATCAACGCAATCGTACGTGTAAATGTGTGAGGCTGAAACACCGCAATAATTTCTTTATCAGGGTATTTTTGACGCGCACCATCAATTGTCGCAATAATTTCAGTTGGATGATGTGCATAATCGTCTACGATAATCATATCAGACACTTTTTTCTCAGTAAAACGACGTTTCACTCCTTCAAATGTCAACATTTCTTCGGCTACTTTGGTCATGTCTAATTTTTCAAAGTAAGCAACAGCAATCACACCTAAAGCGTTCATGATATTGTGCTGCCCAAAAGCTGGTAAAACAAAGTGTCCCACAAACTGGTCGTTGTGATATACATCAAAAGAAGATCCTTGGGTTGTCCGTTTGATATTTTTTGCTTGGATATCATCATCATCAGTCAATCCATAATAATAAATCGGCACATCTGCTTTTAACTGACGTAAGTATTTATCGTCACCGTACGCAAAAATTCCTTTTTTCACTTGAACAGCCATTTTTTGGAAAGCTGAGAATACATCTTCAATGCTCTTATAATAATCAGGATGGTCAAAGTCAATATTGGTCATAATCGCATAATCTGGAGAATACGCTAGAAAATGACGACGATACTCACAGGCTTCAAACGCAAAAAATTCTGCATTTGGGTCTCCATGACCTGTGCCGTCCCCAATCAAATAACTCGTTGGCGCAATTCCTGTCAATATATGAGAAAGCAAACCTGTCGTACTTGTCTTTCCATGAGAGCCTGTGACAGCAACGCTTGTATAAGGCTGAATAAAACGTCCAATAAAATCGTGATAACGAACGATTTCAGCGCCCAGTTCTTTTGCACGAACTAATTCTTCATGACTATCCGGAAAAGCATTTCCTGCGATAACAATCATGTCTTTTGTTATATTATCCTCATTGAAAGGCAAAATTTTAATGCCTGCTTTTTCTAAATCGCGTTGCGTGAAGAAGTATTCATCTACATCCGATCCTTGAACTTGATAGCCTTTTTCAAACAATACAAGTGCCAACGAACTCATCCCTGAACCCTTGATTCCAACAAAATGATGTAATTTATTTTCTTGATTGCTCATTATTATCCTCTTCTCTTAATATCTATATAAAACGTAGCTTTTTTAAACACTTTTACGATATGTGCAACTCATTATCATATAAATTTATGAAATAATCAACTAAAAATTTATGTTTCAAACAAAGGGCGGGACAGAAGTCTCCTCCTCTATCAAAGGTAGGTCCTTCTGTCCCAATCGATTATGTTTTAGCTAAAATACTTGCTATTTTCTAATTCCATACTTGAATCTTCAATAATACCGCTTAAAGGCTTATCTAAAATCCCTCGTTTTTTTTCTTGCTCAGCTTCTGCAACTTTTTGACCATACGCTGTCTGACTTTTGGCATTTTCTTTGGCAGTCTTTAACTCTTTACGTGAGCGGGGTAAGCTATGACTAAGATCTTCTTCTTTACCAAAACGCTCCATATCTGGCTTAATCTGTTGGTATTGACGTCTTGTCACAGGAATTTCAGGCGTTTCTTTAGGAATATTAAATTTTTGAACAGTAGGATCTTCATCGCCTTTCACTTGGAACGCTGCTGGTTCATCATCAAAAAGTAGATATGAACTTTGATCCTTTTTCATTGATTGTGCCAATTCTTGCTCTGTCAAAGTCGGCGCTTGTTCTTCTGGAATAACAGAAGCTGGAATGTACTTTGGAACAAAATAAGAGCGCGTCTCATAAGTAAAATCTTTTGAGAATGCTGCTTTGTTTTTATTTGGTGATTGTTGAGAACCAAAACCATAAGAATTTCTTTTAGGCAGATTGCCAAATAAATTTGTTTTTTGTTTTGGTGAACTTGGTTTATTGTGCGTCATCATATAATTAGGCAGATTAGATTTATGACGAGCTAATTCTTCCATCTGCTCTTGACTATGGGTCAAATGATGATTGTTTGTTTGAGTGGGTTGTTTTGGTAAAACAGGTTGCACTGTTATTGGATCAATTACGGGTGCACTTTGACTTGTTTGTGTCGTTGCTTTAGTCAACACAGGCTCATCTTGAAACAGTGTTCGTTTATTTTCAGAAGTTAATTTTACACCTAATTCATCATCATAAGCTGGAAAACGAAAATGTTTTCTTTTCACTTGGGTTGGGTTTTCCATTCGAGTCATTCCTTTTTTGTACTTTCTGTCAATTCTACCACAGAATAGCGTATTTCTAAACAATTTACTTTATTTTCTCATTCATTTCTTTACATTACAATAATAAACGAACATAGGGAATAATTTCAACTGCTATGTTTGATTCTTTTTCATAAAAATAGTAGTTGAACAAAGCAAAAGCTCTGATCAACTACCTTTTTAGAATCTCTATGGATAAATACGGTTCAATAGACGTGGGAATGGACTGGATTCACGAACGTGTTCAATACCAGCTAACCAAGTCACCGTACGCTCTAGTCCTAATCCAAATCCAGAGTGTGGCACAGAACCATAACGTCTTAAATCTAAATACCAAGAATACTCTTTTTCATCTAGATTATGATTGCGAATTTGTTCCACTAAGTAATCATGATCGATTGCTCGTTCGGAACCGCCAATAATTTCTCCATAGCCTTCTGGAGCGATCATATCAGCACAAATCACGACGTCATCACGAGTTGGATGTGGCTTCATGTAAAAGGCCTTAATTGCTTTTGGATAGTTTAAGATAAATACTGGTCGATCAAATGAGTTCGCGATAAATGTTTCGTGCGGTGAGCCAAAGTCATCTCCCCATTCAATATCATCAAAACCATTTTTCTTAAGCAATTCAACTGCTTCATCGTACGAAATACGAGGGAATGGCAATTGAGTATATTTTTTCAGTACTTCTCTGTCACGTCCTAAAACATCCAGTGCATAATCACAGTTATCCAAAACACTTTGAACAAGGAAAGCCACGTACTGCTCTTGCACTTCCAAACTTTCTTCTTGGTGCATGAAAGCCATTTCTGGTTCGATCATCCAAAATTCTATTAGATGACGGCGTGTTTTCGATTTTTCAGCTCTAAAAGTCGGTCCAAATGAGAACACTTTACCAAATGCCAAAGCGGCAGCTTCCATGTATAATTGTCCACTTTGAGAAAGGTATGCTTTTTGATCAAAATAATTGGTTTCAAATAAGTCTGTCGTTCCTTCAGCCGTACTAGCTGTTAAGATTGGTGGATCGATTTTAACAAAGTGGTTGTCATTAAAGAATTGGTAAGTTGCACGAATAATTTCGTTACGAATTTGCATGATGGCATGCTGACGTGATGAACGCAACCATAAATGACGGTGATCCATTAAAAAGTCTGTTCCGTGTTCTTTTGGTGTAATAGGGTATTCATGGCTTTCACCAATCACTTCAATTCCTGTGACACCAATTTCATAGCCAAACTTAGAACGGCTATCTTCTCTGATTTCACCTGTGATCCAGACAGATGTTTCTTGCGTTAAGCTTTTTGCTAACTGGAAAACTTCTTCTGGCACTTCACTTTTTACGACAATCCCTTGAAAGTAAGCAGTTCCGTCACGTAATTGTAAAAAAGCAATTTTTCCGCTTGAGCGTTTGTTGGCGATCCAAGCACCTATTTTTACTGTTTCGCCTACATGATTTTTTGAATCGATAATTTGAATTTGTTCCACAATCGTCTCTCCGTTCATTTCTTTTTTACCTATCCCGAATTAAGTGTTTTATTTTATTGATTTTTTTTCGATAAATGCTGCAATGCGTTTCACAGCTTCTTCCAGCGTCGACAAATCAGTGGCATAACTGATTCGAACATGCTCTGGCGCTCCAAAACCAGCACCTGTAACCAAAGCTACTTGGGCTTCTTCCAATAAATCATCCACCCACTTTGTCACATCCGTGTATCCGCAAATGTCTAAGGTTTCTTTGATATTTGGAAATAAATAAAATGCCCCCTGCGGCTTTTGCATGTTAAATCCAGGTAATGCAGCAACCTTAGGATAAATTGTATTTAGACGTTCTTCAAACGCTTGACGCATAATTTCTACTGTTTCTTGGTCGCCATTTAAAGCTTCCACTGCAGCATACTGACTAACCGCAGTTGGATTACTCGTTGACTGAGACGCGATATCATTCATCGCAGCAATGATTTTTTCATTCCCAACTGCGTAACCAATACGCCAACCAGTCATGGCATAACTTTTAGAAACACCATTAATAATAATTGTTTGTTTGGCAATCGCTTCAGATAATGTTGCGATTGGCGTAAACGTTGATCCATTGTAAACTAGTCTACCATAAATATCATCTGATACAATTAAAACATCATTGGCTACAGCCCATTCACCGATTTTTTGCAATTCTTCTTTTGAATAAATCATTCCTGTTGGATTAGATGGAGAATTTAAAATCAATAGTTTAGTTTGTTGTGTTTTGGCTTGTTCTAGTTGTTCTACGGTCACTTTAAATTCTTTTTCCTGATCACAAGTGATGAAGACAGGAACACCTTCAGCTAATTTAACTTGTTCTCCATAGCTCACCCAGTAAGGCACCGGAATAATGACTTCATCATTAGGATTTAATACCGCTTGAAAAAGTAAATATAACGCAAATTTGGCTCCGTCTGTCACGATAACATTTTTTTGCTGATAATCTAATTGATAATAACGACCAATATAGTCAATAATTGCTGCTTTTAATTCTTTGATGCCGCCAGATGGCGTGTAGTAGCTAGCTTTGCCACTTTTTATTGCTTCAATTGCTGCTTGCTGAATATTTTTAGGTGTAGTAAAATCTGGTTCGCCTACTGTTAAACTTAAAACATTTTTTCCTTCTGCCTTTAACGCATTTGCTTTTGCTGATGCTGCCAAGGTCACAGAAGGTTCTAATTTTTGGGCACGCTTTGATAATTCCATACTCTTCACTCCATTCATTTTTTTATCCTTGTTTTATCAAGTGTATAAATAATTGTCTCGTCAGACATTTTTAATAATCATGATTTCTTCTGCATTTTCAAATGACAGCAAATAATACGTCAATAAGCCATGTTCATTTTGGGTCAGTACTTCCCACGTAGGTTTTCCCTTATATAACCCCAAATTAACTTTTTTTATTTCTTTTTCTTTATAGTCGGTTTCAACAATTTGGCGGATGTGTCCTTCTTCCACCCCGTCTTTTTGATTTAGCACGGTCACTTTTTCTCCTGATTTAGGAATAATCACAATAAGCTCTTCGCCTTTGTCATTTTTCCCAGTTACAGTAAAGTAGGTTTTCTTTCGAGTAAACCAATAAAATTGATCCACAGATTCTAGATGTGCATATTCTTTAGCGATTTGGGTTGCCTCTTTTTTTGCCTGTGTTCTTGGATGCGTTGATCGAACATAGAAAATAGTGATCATCACAATAACCACTAACAAAAAAGCAATTACACCTAAAAGAATTTTGGTCATTCTTGTTTCATTTCTTTCTTCTTGTCCTTGCAATCGCCTCGCCCTTTCCAAACTTACTGGCTATCATTATAGCAGAAAATCAGTTCACTTTAATAGATACCAGACAAATTTATTTTGCTTATTTGTTTAAAAATTCATTTAGTTCACTCATTATTTCAGCTAACGGCGCTTCTTTGACTGGTAATTTTTTTGGCAAAGCTTTTAGCATCCGCTTGCCGTATTTAGCTGTGATCAAACGTCGATCTAAAATCAACAACGCTCCTTTATCCTTTTCAGAGCGAATCAGTCGACCCAGCGCCTGACGCAAACGTAGTGCAGCTTTTGGTAAAGCTTCATGAGTAAACGCTGGAATCCCTTTTTCCTCAAGGTAGTCATAGCGAGCCTTGACAAAAGGCCGTTTAGGATTTTCAAAAGGCAATCGTGTAACAACTAATAGAGATAGAGCGTCACCTGGTAAATCTACCCCTTCCCAAAAACTATCAGCGCCAAGTAAAACACTATTTTTTGAATGGGCAAATCGTTTCAACATTTTTTCACGGCTACCACTAATGCCTTGTGCTAAGAGTTCTCGCCCTTCATTGAGCAGCTCTTGTTGCAATCGGTAGTAAACGCTGGATAAGGTTTCATGAGAAGTGAATAAAACTAGGATCGATCGATTTTGTTGCCTTGCTAATTCATGAATAACAGAAGAAATATAAGCTGAAAATCCGACCGTATCAGCCTGACTGATTTCAATTGCTTCTGCTGGAATATAAAGCCGTGCATTCTCTTCATAATTATAAGGATCTGGCAAAGTTTTAAACGCAAAGTCAGTTAATCCTAATTTATTTGGCAAATATTTTTATCATGCCCAAATTTCAAGGTTCCACCTGTATATATAATTCGTTTATAACGATCATACCATGACGTTTCTGGTAAGATACTAGCATCCAAGTCGTTGATTGAAAGTGAGACATAACCTTGATTATTTACGCTATATTCCTTGACCCATCGTGGATGCCATTGATTGACATAGATATCCAAACATTCAGCTAAAAAGTCAACTCGTTCGAAAAACTGTAATAGGCTAACAAAAGTGATGCGTTCTGTCGCAGTATATTTTTCTAATTGTTCCTCAATCAATAATTGTAATCGTTTTTGAATCTCTGACATTTCTGATAAAAGGATGTCGATTTTTTGAATGAATGATTCACCCTCCAATGATAATTGATCGAACACTTCTTTTGTTAAAAGGATTGACCGCAATGACTGATGTGTGGAGGCATTTGGTAATAATTGATCGATTTCATAAAATAAATCAGCCAACTCTTCAATTAAATCCTCAGCAGCCTTGCAATAAATTCGCAGCAATCGTTTAGCTTCTGCTTCGTTTTCAAATAATTGTTTGACTTGATCGAAAAGTTGTTCTTCTTCTAAATGGGCGTTTACTTGTTTTTTAAATGCTATAAATTGGAATTGACGATTAGCAATTTTTCCCGCAATGTCAGGTAAATGGTGCGCTTCATCAATAATCAAGTATGAACTTTTGGGTAGTAACGGTATCTCTCTAAGGGTTTCTTGAGCTAAAAAGGCATGATTCACAATCAAGACATTGCTTTGTTTCACTTTTTTGTACAAGAAACGAACAAAATCTTCTTGATATAATGGATCTTGATCAGAAATAAAATCAAGGCCTCTATGCGCCACGTCTTTCCAAAAGATATGATTAAAATTCGTTAGTTGCAGCTCATCCAAATCTCCAGTTTCAGTTTCCAACAGCCATACTAAAACACCCATTTGATACAACGCGTATTGTTTTTGTTTAACAGGATGCTTTAATGTCGCTTTAAAACGTTGAAGATCAATATAATGACGATGACTTTTGATAATTGTCGCTTGTAATGGTTTAGGACAAATTTGATTTGCTAAAACAAGATCTTTTTCGACTAATTGATTTTGCAGCACAATTGACACTGTACTAATAACCACTGGATCATCTGGCGTTGCTAGATAACTTAGTGGGAAGAGATACCCTAATGTTTTCCCAGTTCCTGTCGCTGCTTCTATAAATAAATCTTTCAATTGATCATTCGTAAAATGGTCGTAAACTACATTCATCATACGCCCTTGTTCAGATCGATAAGCAATTTTTCCAGCAAAAAACTTTTCTTTCGCTCTTTTCTTTTGTGGAAATGCATATTCTCCGTAAAGCTTTTCTTCAAATAACGTAATTTCTTTTCTCCGTATCGCTATTCCTGAAACAACGTGCTGTTCTTTGGCTAATGGTTGAATATCATGTTTCATTTCTGCATAAATTTGATGGATATATGCACTTGTGTCCATCCCAGTTTGATGACTTAATGAAGCAATCGTCTCCATCGTAATCAATGGTAATGAGCGCATTTTTGTTTCGATTAGTAGTAACAATTCGGCGGTAACTTGAGCATCACTATCGGCTTGATGAGGATTATCATGGATCAATCCCAAGCTTTCCGACAAATCACCTAATCTGAAACTTTTTTCAGTTGGTAAAAAAATCTGAGCTAATTCAACAGTATCAATGCCAGGAATCTTCAGCTTTGGTGTTCCGCAACGAATGAGTTCTTGCGTTAAAAAAGAATAATCAAAATAAATATTATGAGCCACAAATACAGTGTCGGCTAATAAATTATAAATGGTCAGTGCAACATCTTCAAAATATGGCGCTTTTTGCACTCTCGCATTACTGATTCCAGTAAGATGTTGTATTTGTTTAGAAATGGCTTGATTGGGATTAATATCGGTAGCAAACCGAGAGATGATCGTGCCTTCTTGGATTAAAACACAACCAAATTGAATGATCCGATCAACGCTAGGATCTGTCCCAGTTGTTTCAATATCAACAACTGCATATATTTGCTTATTTCTCATTAAATCCCCCACCTTTCCTCTATCCTTGAAAATTATACTACAAAATAGGTCATTTTCACTATTGTTTCGAAAAAGAAGTAGATAATTTTAATTCCTCCTCATTTTTTAACCACAATGAGACAAAAATAGCGAGCGGAACAAAACTATTCAAGTTTTGCACCACTCACTTAAACCTTTGTTTAAGATTAAAGAGAACGTCCTTTGTTTTTTTCTTCAATCGATCTTCTCTTTATTTAGTACTGATTATTTTTCAATCGGCATCAAACTTAGTTTTTGCATATACTGATCCATCAAAATATAGCCTTCCAAACGACGCAATGCATCAACTGAACAGCGAACTTTTCTGCCAAATAAAGAACGACTGTATGCAAGTTCGCGCATTTCTTGTAAAAATTCATCTAAAGAAGCAACTAAACCGCCGCAACTTAAACGTCCACAAATCAAGACATCTTCTTTTCTTTGTCTAAGCACTTGTCCCCATGAGTAGTTCAAGTATTCAGCCTGTCCAATTTGGGTTAACAATTCTGAACGTAAGATACTTTTTTTCTGGTTATGATTTTTCTTTGTTGCTGCTCGCATTCGTTTGTTCATAAAACGTAAATAGATTTCATCTTCTAAATTTTCGCGCTCACTTTTAGAAAATTCTGGAATTCTAGGTGGAGCAGCAATCGTTTTACTACTTTTCATTAGTTTAGAAAAACGAGGCCAGTTGCTTGGTGTTGCCTTTGGTGTTTTCCTTTTTTTCAGAACCAACGAAGGTAACACAACTGTTTTCGGTTGTGTAGGAACTGCTTTTTTCTTTTCTTTCATCATTTCTGCTGATTTCCCAGCTTTCTCTGCTTGTTTGCGTTTCAACTTTTTAGAAGCACGAGAAGTTTTTACCGTTGTTTCTTGTTTTGGTTCCGGTTCTAAATTATTTTCTGTTTCTTGCTCTGGATAAGTTGTAATTTCTTCTACTGGGGAATCTTCTTGAATTGGTTTTTCCACCAATTCTTGTTCCAACTTTTTTTCTATCTCAATTCCCGCTGCTTTCATAGGTTCTTCTATTGCAGCAGTTTCTATTTCCTCACTTATAGGAGCATCAACAGGCTCAGTGTCGACCTCTACATCAATGGATGCCTCTTCTTGATCAGATTGCTGATCGTTATCTATTTCTGTGTTCTCATCTTCAATAACTAGGGGTTGCGCTCGTTTAAGATGAATCGTTTGTATGCTTCTAGAGATAATTGGCGTACTCTTAGAAGAAGTCATGTCCAATTTTCCATGATTGATTGTGTCCGTTAAATCAGTAATTATCTTACGAAGGCGGAAAATTTCATTTGACGTTTCAAGCATTTGTTTCATCATTCCTTGAATTTCTCCGGAATTCAAGGCTACTTCGCCTTTATGAACGAGTGAATGATCTTTTTTTTCAAGTACGATTTCTTCTAACCATTTTTTCAAACTTAAGCGCAAATCTCTTCTCGTAGGTTCAAAACTGCCTACATACAAAGTATAATACATCGTTTCTGTTTCAACATACATATAGATTTTCTTGACAACTAACTCTTCGAAATCTTCTGTTTCATCCCAGCTATCACAGATAGCATCAAAAAAGGCTTCACCCTCTGCCAAATTTTGATAATCTCTTGCTAGATTCAATTTTCGAACTAAGTAAAATGAATACGGAGTATCTACATTATCGGCATAAATCTCACGGCCTAAATAATCGGGATCAACTTCTTTACAAAGAAATGTTGATCTTTCTTCTTTTTCTGATTGACGTTGTCGCTTACTAATCGTTCTCACTTCCTCAATTTTTTTCCTGTATAAATCGTATCATTTTTTTAGAAAAAAGAACACACTTTCTATTCATTATACCTGTAAAAAGCAAAAAATGTTCTCATTTTTTTGCAAATATAAGAAATTAACAGAAAAATATTGATAATTATAACAATTTTTGATTATTTATGTTAATAAATCAATTCGATAGCTTTTTAACGACAAACAAAAAAGAGTATAGGATATGACTCTACGAGTCATATCCTATACTTGAGGAATCCGAATAAATGTTGTGAGCAGAAGCAACTCCTTCGGAAATATGCTGAAATTCACAAAAATTTGAAGAGCAATTTTCTTGAATCCATTCTCATTTCTCGGAGTTAAACACTTCTGTCCCAACCTCGTCTTCCATTAATTAATCGCTGCTTTCTTTTTATCACGGCGCGCAAGAGCTGGCAGTATCATACCTAATAAAATTAACACAACTGGCGTGATAATATTAGAAGCTAATTGGAAGAACCATGCTTTAGGATCTGCCGCAAAATCTACTTTTGGCACCATTCCTAAGATACAAGCAAAAGCTGTAAATAAGAAACACCATAAACCAAAGGCAAACGCAATTTTTGGATGTTTTATAAATTTGTATTCAGACGTATAATTTTTATACGCTTTATTCAGCATCATATAGGCAAAGAATACCCATAGATAACGCATCGGCATTACAACTGAATTTAAATTAGTCAACCATTTCACTAATTCTTTGATGTTGTCGATACCAAACATTGGTAATACGATGATGATACTTACCAAGATACCTGTTAAAAGATACCCATTAATCAATGTCCCTTTTTTACTTCTTTTACGTAAAACTGCTGGTACAAATTCTGGATCAGCGTCAGCTAGAAGAATTTGTAAGGGTGCATCAATTGAAAATGCTAACGCAGAAATTTGTCCAATCCCATTTGTGATTGCATAAATGATCATTAACAAGTTCCCAACACCGTAATATTCACCTAGCAATTGAAAGGCTGTATAGGCACCATTGGCCATTAGATCTTCTGGAATATTATTACTTGCAAAAAGCATTCCCATCGCAAATGAACCTAAAACCGCTGAAACACCAACCATTGAAGCTAAGAAAATCATTCCTTTAGGGAACTCTTTCGCTGGGTTTCTCATTGAATTTACATAAGGAGAAATCTTTTCCGCTCCACCTACTGCAAAAACGAGCATGGACACCGTCGTAAAGTAACTAAAATCGAATTTAGGAATATACGTACTGATTTTATCCATGTTAGGCGTAGCAAATTCAACTGTTGAATTCATCATTGGTGCGCCTACTGCTAATAAAATAAATAACATCGACATGACAAAAATCGCTGTTCCCGCCATTCCACCAATCACTTTTAAGGTCATTAAACCTTTAGTAGATAAAAGTAAGAATATTAAGAAAATAGCTAAAGAAATCAAGGTAATGCCAACGACTGAAAAATTATTGACGATATCGCCATTTCCTTGAATTGCCCAACCAAAAGCAATCAATACTAGTTGAGGTTTTTGAGCTAAGTAAGGGATATGTACAACCCAGTACGTCCATGCGGCATAATAAGCCAAACGTTTCGTACTCGTATTTTGAACCCACGAACTTACTCCTCCACTACTGTCTTTAAAGGTTGAACCAAGTTGTCCTACGATCAATGCGTAAGGAATAAAATATAAGACCAAAATTAAAACCCATGATGTCACAACAGAAATTCCTTGTTGTGCATAGTTATTCACGACATTTCCTAAGCCCCAGACCATATTAAAAGCGATCAGACCAACGGTAAACCATCGTAACTGCTTTTGTTCCATCAAAACACTCCTAATCATAATTAAAGATAAAATATCCTTTTAATCATAATCATTTTTATCCATTTAAACAAGCTTTCATTTGTATAAATATCGATTTTATCAGCAATTTATTAGATTAATCAGAAAACAACTATCTTTTCTAATAAAACATCCTTTGTATCTATTTATTTTTGCAAAAAAAGCTGAAAACATCTTTAAAAAGACATTATCAGCTTTCTGAATTTCACAAGAGCTCTTCTAATGAAACAATCGTTATTTTATAATTTCAGGTGCATACACTAAAAATTGAAGACTTCAAAAACAATCGTTTCTACCCCAATTTCAGTCAATGTTTAATTCTAAATGTTTTTGGTGCTTTCTTATAGACAACAACAAAACCGATTGTCACATAGATTAAACTAATCAGAGATACTAAAATAACATAGCGATAACCAATTGAACCTAACTGTAAATTAGCGTATGAAATTCCATAAAAAACACCTGCAATAATTTTGTATAGAGGGCTAACAATTTCCATATCTCCAGTAAATGGTTGAACTAGATAATAAACAAATAGTTCATGGAAAGAAAATAAAAGCGACAAAGCAACTAAAAGCAGCAACAATACGCCAAAAAATTGCCAATCCAAAATAAAATCATTCATTAGTTGAAAAAGCACATAGCAACTAAAAATCCCTGCTGAAATCACACTATTATAATAAAAGGTCTGCTTAAAGCGATAATTAAACCCAGTAATAATTGTTCTAGCTTCACGATAAAATGGATAGTACAACATTGAAACATCACAATTAACAAACACCATCTGAACAACCTTTTTACCAAATGTAGCTAAGTACATGATAAAAAATAAGATGGGTAATGTCTGGATAAGTTCCTCCCCTTCCGTCTTGGCAAATACACCAAATAGACTAGCGCAAACGATGGCTATCCAAGCAGCAATAATAAAATAAAAACGAAAAACTAAGGATTTATTTAAAATCGAACGGTAACGACTAAATAACAAGGCATTTAAGTACTGACTACCAGATAATTGTTGGAATGTTTGATCCGTAGCTACAACCAATTTTTTCTGCATCGCAAAGCCTTGATTTAAATATTGATTTTCTGTATTGGAAAAATCATTTAGTCTTTTTAAATTTAGACTCGCACGCTCCAACCAAAACAGTAAAAAATCGTTCTCATCTTTGAATCTAAGCAAACCTCTCAAACTTCCGATAAAGAAAATAAGTAGGAATAACAGTCCCCACCACGACAAAAGAGCATACATAATAAATGATACAAAGCCATAATATTCAACCCAACCGCAAAATATTAGTATAGATACCCCAATCAGTGTTCCAACTAGTTTTCTTCTTAAATTAGTAAAACGCCACGCATACGCTAAACGCCCAAATAATAGAAATAAATATTGACTACCTAGGTAGCTCAAAGGAACAAAGATAACCACAGGTACTATCTGTCCAGATAATACGCCTAAAACAAGAGCGGCTGGAATATAAACTAGAGCTTGGTAACTACTATCAAGTAGCATGGTTCCTCTAACAACAATCGTTCTAGACAAAAGAAATTCTTCATAAAAATCAATAATTTTTTTATCTATAATCAGCGTAAACTGACCATAAAACCCGAAAAATAACACAGTCAAAACCAACCAGAGAAACAATCCATGTAGAAAAACGCCTGGTCTGAATGCAAAGAAGACGGCCAAAAAAGGTTCTTGGGTATTCAAACTTTCTATAAATGCCGCAATTGTAATATATATGGTCAACCAGAAAAATTTATTTATGATGCTAGATGCTCCCCCAAATAAAAAGCCAACAACTGCTATTGCTTGTTTTACAGGATAATAACTGTATAGGTACATCGGGATTTTTTCTCCGATAAATGGAATTTTTTTTAGAAAATAAATTAAGGCGTTTATCTTTTTAGTCACACGAGTTAATTTAAAGTATTTATAGTTTCGTAGATAGGTAAAAAACAAGTCCATCTTTCACCCCTCCATTTTCTCAGCGCTTGAATCGTTCGCCTCTGATAATAGCTGTACTATTTCTTCTTCAAAATCCTTCTCATGAATTCGAGTTGAATCAACGCCGGTAAGCTTTTTTTGATGAAGTAAAACAACTTCATCACACAAATCCTGTGCTAATTGCAAAATATGTGTAGAGAAAATTACAATACTTTGACTTTTTGCCTTTAAAATTAACTCTTTCATTTCATGAGCAGCAACCACATCAAACGACGTTAATGGCTCGTCTAATAACAAAACTGGCGGTTGAACAATTAACGAAACGAGCATTTGCACTTTATTTTGCATACCATGAGAGAAATCCTTTAACAATCGATGCTGATCATCCGGTTTAATACCGACAGTCGTTAAATATTCTTGTGGGGATTTAGGTTCTTGAATCCGTTCTTTATTGATATCGATAAAAAATTTGACAAATTCAGTCGCTGTCATAAATGCTGGTAAATGAGGCATAGTATAAACAAATCCAATATCTGTGTTTTCGTAATCTGTTTGCATTTCTTCGTTTTCCCCTAAACGGATCTGTCCTACATCTAGAGATAGATTTTTTGATATGCAATTGAATAGTGTTGTTTTTCCAGCGCCATTTCTACCTAACAATCCATAAATTTTTCCTTTTTCAAAAGTATAACTTGCATGCTCAATAATCGATTTTCCTTCAAAATTTTTACATACATTTTCCAACACCAATTTCATTTTTTCTCCTACTTTCCCGTTTAATAATATTTTATCAACTTAACGAGACGTCTCTCTTTTTGAATAGTAATTGCATTCCTACATAAATAATTAAGCTGTAAACCAAAATACCACCTGCCATTTGCCAAAAACTCAACCCATTTTCAGCACCACTATTGTTCATAATCGCATTTTTGATACTTAACAAATTAAATGGGTTCCATTTCAACCACTCATACTTTTTAAGTAATACAGTCAAAAATGAATTAATAATGCTGCTGCCAAATAACACACCTAAACCAACACCTACAGCTAAACTTTGAGAGCGAATCGCTGCCGAGATAAATAACGTGATTGTAATATACAAAAGAATTAGTAATAGGTTCGCTCCTGCATATGCTCCAGCAACTTGCAATGCGTTCCAACCATGATAACCTTCCACAATAGCTAAAGGTGACTCTGATGTTAATAGTAGATTTGCAGAGACAAAACTACTGATAAATAAAACAACTGTTCCAATAACTCCATATATTAAACTAACAATAAATTTGGAAAACAGTATTTGGCTCCTTGTAAAAGGGCGTATCAATAAAAATTTGATGGTTCCTCGACTAAATTCTTCGGCTACGATCGACGCTGCAACAACCACTACAAATAAATTAAGAAATGATGTCATCTCCGTTAAGCTAGCAAAGAGATCGTTGGCCTTCACCATAACCTCCCCATTTTCTGTTCTAGCTGTTGATCTAACTATAAAGGTCAACCCAAAGGTCATTGCGACTAAAATAAGCCACATGATCCATGATGATTTTTTCTTGATCAATTTGATCCATTCGTTTTTTATTAATGCGCTCATCTTATAATCCTCCTTCTTCTGTCCAACGTAAGAAGTTCTCTTCTAGAGAATCTACATGAACTTTTACTTCTTTGATACCGATGCCAGCTTCCACTAGTAGTTTGACAAGTGTTGTTCGAGAGTCTTCAGGTAATTCAACTTTAAGGTAATTTCCATCAATGACGACGGTATATTCTTTTTCCTCCAGAAAGGTCAACGCTTGTTGTTGTTGATCTGTTTCAATTAAAACAACAAATGCCTGTTCTTCATCTGGATTATTCATCGGCCCAACGTACGTAATTTCTCCTTTTTGAACAATCACCAAATCATCACATAATAATTCCATATCACTTAATTGATGACTAGAAATCAAGACACCCACACCTTGGCTTTTTAGCTCTTGGATCATCTCACGAAACTCTCTCATCCCTTTTGGGTCTAAACCATTCATCGGTTCATCTAACAGCAATAAATGAGGCTGATGTAAAATAGCCTGAGCCACACCTAGTCGTTGACGCATCCCTAAAGAATAGGTCTTTACTTTTTGATCGATGTTATTTTCCAAATGCACACTGCGAATCACTTCATCTAATTTTTCATTAGTAATGGTTTTTGATGACATTCTTACGTATTGCTTTAAATTTTCCCGTCCAGTCATATAATTATAAAATTCTGGATTTTCAACAATCGCTCCTACATGAGTCATTGCTTCTTTAAAATCAGTTGAAAGAGAGCGCCCAGCTATTTGAATTGTCCCATTGTCATGACTCATCAATCCGACCAACATACGGATAATCGTTGTTTTTCCTGCCCCATTTGGCCCTAATAAGCCTGTGACTTTTCCACTATCCACACTAAAAGAAGCCTCATTAATAATCCTCTTTTTGCCTATACGCTTTGAAATATTCTCTACATTTAATACTTGTTCATGTCTCATTCACTTACCTTCTTTCCGCTTCAATATAGTTCTTCAAAATAAAAATACATGCTATACTACTTAAACTAAGTGTAATAACATCAAACAACACATCGGACAAATACAACGGAACATATCCTACTTTAAACTCGATTTGATAGGCTCCTACAAACTTGCTCTCTCTATAAATGGTTAACAGCTTATTACTCATTATTATTTCCAGAATGATAAAAACAAAAAAACACGTATACTTTGTCAGTTTTTGAAATTTTCTACTCACTCGTTCGCTGAGTGTACAACTCAATAAATAAACAAACTGAAAATAAATAGACAACGATAGAAAAAAATACCCCCCAACTAACAAATGTTTCCAATATTCTTGAAATTCTTTCATCATTAATTGTTGCTTTAACCCCAACATTAGAACAACAAAACTACTATAATAAATAAGTAATAAAACCATCGTTGTAACGCAGCTAAACAAGATATTACTGAAATAAAACGTTCCAACGTTAATCGGCAGTAAACGATAATGACTTTCTCTCCATGCCTTTGTTTGACGCGATAATTCCCAAACAAGATGAAAAAACAAGAAAAAAAGTAATACCACTAAAAGCACCTGAGGGATACCTGTAAGTGATTCTTTTTGAATCCCTAGTCGATAGAACATATACCCACTAAAAATGAAAAAGCTAGTCCCGCTAAAAAGCCAAAAGCCACGGCTTTCTTTACTGAATTCTCTCCATAAAGACCACATTTAGCGCCCCTCCGCTTCTATAAATTGGTTAATAATCCACGTCGTAAGAATAAAATAGCCAACAATACTTATTGATTGAAGGGATAAAATGACTAGATTTTTTTGACTAACACCAAAAACGGTCACTAAAAAGTCTTTGCTTATTTTTGATATAAAAAAAGACAAATGATTGAGTAACAACCCTAATAAAAGAAACAACCCAATACCAAGATATAAACGAATGCTCTTTTGAACCCATCGTTGGAAAACAAGTGATAGATAAAATATAAATTGAATCGATAAAAACAAACTGATCATCTCTAATACAGTGATTAAAAACTCTTGCCAAGTCATTAGCAAATAAACATCTACGTTTACTAAAAGAAATTGAACAATCACTCCAACAATCATATTTCCTATAAAAAACAGCACACCAATCATGAGACTGAACAACACATTGTACAGATAAAGCCTCTGGGTACTTATTGGCAACAAACGAAATTGAATGGTTTGAAAAAATTGATAGATACGATTCGTTTCAACCACAAAAAAGAGAATAAAATAAAAAACCAGTGAAAAAAACAACAATCCAAAGCTTAATTCCGTAGAACGTTGCTCAACATTCAGTATACTAACTAAACCTAAAAGCCCCGTTACAACAAAGGTACTGCTATAAAGTAATATATGTTTCTTTGCTAACAGATGAGGAAGTATGTTTATCATATTTCATACACCTCACGATATAATCCTTCCAAATCCTTATGTTTAACTTCTTTGATTGCTTCTAAAGATTCATGAAGAATAATTTGTCCATCACGTAAAAACATCACTTCATCGATGATATTCTCTATTTCTTTTAATTGATGGGTCGTAATAATAATCGTACTTTCCTCATCAAACCATTGTAGTAAAGACTGGATAATTTTTTCTCTTGATAGTAAATCAACACCACTTAACGGTTCATCTAGTAAGTACAGTTTAGCTTTTCTTGCCAATGTCATACTTAATGCAAATTTCTCGGCATTCCCTTTTGACAAGTTTCCTATTTTTTCTGACTCATTCAAATTCATGAAACGCAGCAGTTCATAGGCTCTCCGTTTGTCAAAATCTGTATAAAAACGATCATAAAATGAAATAATTTCTTCTAATTGCTGATTTGCTGGAAAACTATTTTGATCTTCTAGATACGCCACAAATGATTTGGTTTTTGTCCCAACCACACAATCATCAATCATTATTTGCCCTTTCCAATTTAATGCTAATCCAGAAAGTAGACGCATAATCGTCGTTTTCCCAGAACCATTTTCCCCAATCAATGCAATAATCTTGCCTAACGAAGCAGACATATTCAACTCGGTAAAAATTTGCTTCTTTCCCTTACGGTAACTTAACTGTTCGATTTTGACTAACTCTTTCATTACTTGTTCTCCCTTTGAGTATATTCTTCAAGTACCTCTTTTACTTGATCTTGTGTCAAACCAAATTTTTTCATCTCCGCCAAAAAATCCTCAATCACTTGATCTATCGTTTGTGACTTTAATTGACTGATTTTTTCAGCATCTTCCGTTACAAAACGTCCCAACCCTCTTTTAGAATATAAGATATTCTCTCGCTCTAATTCTTGTAACGCTCGTTGTACCGTATTAGGATTCGTTGCTAACTCGACCGCCAGTTCTCTAACTGCCTTCACCTTTGTACCTGGTTGTAAGGACCCAGAAACAATTTGCTGAATGATAAAATCCATAATTTGTAGATAAATTGGTCGATCTGTAAGGAAATCCATCATTTTACCTCCATTTTGATTGATCCAGAACTAGTGTACTAATTAAATGGTACACCTGTTTTAAAAAAAGTGCAATAACTTTTTTTAAGAGAGGATTTTTATTTATAAAAAAAACACATAATGCATTTTTTGCACTCTGTGTTTTGTGAAAGGGGACAGAAAAACGAAGAAGCGCTAGGTGCAGAAGTAACTACTACGCTTAACTTCGATTACATCAGGTTCTAAGGGCTAAACCACTAAAATTTGACGGCTTCTATCCCAAACTCAGGTCATTCTTCTACATTTTTCTTTTTTTCTTCTCGTACAACATGAAGTTCTTTTTTGATCTCTTGTCTTTTTTCAATCAAGACATAACCAAAACCAATTAGAAAAGGTAAAACAAAGCTACCAAAACGATACAACAACAATGATGAAACTGCGTCAACCGTTCCAACTAAAGGTCTAAATAGTAGCAAGTAAACAAATTCAAAAGGGCCAATTCCTGCTGGTGTGGGAAATACTCCCGATAAAATGACTGAGAAACTAGTAAATGATACCACCAATAAAAAATCAATATTGGGATGATTTTCAATCAAAACAAGATAAGGAATCACATACCAAAAGAGTAACTTCGCTACATTCCAACCAAAAATTCGGATCATCGCCGAGCGGTCTTTGGTAATCGTCTGAACTGTTTCACGCAATGAATAAATCTGCATATTCGCTTTATCTACCCAATCGCGTAATCCTTGGCGTTTAAAATGTTTGTTCGTCCATTTAACAAGAAACACTTGTAAGTTGATGCTACTTGAAAGAATCAGCAATGAAAAAATAATGGCAAAAGTTAAAATAACACCAACTAAGATAAAGGGAATCATTTTGGGCGCGCGTTCGTAAAATAGAGAAAACTGGATGACTAATCCAAGGACGGATAGAAAAATAACAGCCACCTTATACATAATCATGTGAAGTGCTGTAACACCTATGCCTTGAGAGATAGACAGCTTCTTTTTCTTATAAAAATAGATTTCTGACAGTAGCGTTCCTGTACCAAATGAAATCACACGATAAAATGCGACATAACAAGAGGTAAAAAAACCATCTTTTGTTGTAAAATCGTTCTGAAAACAAGACGCAATTTCTTTGATGGAACGTCCTTCGACTATTTGATATAGGACTCCCAACAAAACAACCATCCCGACAACGACCCAACTTGTTTGCATCAATTGACCAAAGATATCACTCAAAGAATTATCCATCACATAGATAATGATACCGATCAATAAAACTAACAAACCAATGTTCAATAAAACATTTGCTTTTGAATTGCGTTTCATGGTTTCTCCCCACTAAATTCGTATTCACGATTATCGTTTATAACTAAAATAAATCATGGCAATAGCCACTAGTGTACCAAAAATAAAGAAAAAATAAAAGCGGAACTTTCTGGTCTTGTGATGAAAAAGTTGCTGTGCTAACAAACCGCCGATACCACCGCCGATCACTCCGATAAACAACAGATCAAATTCAGGCACGCGCCATTTTTTTCTTTCCGCACGCTTTTTATCAAAATACATTGCAAAAAATTCAGATATATTTACAATTAATAAATAAATCCAAGGTAAATGTTTTAACAACCCATTCATTTCTCATCCTCCAACATCGTTCTTCTAATAGAATACCTTGAAAGAGTCGATCATGTAAAGTTAATTCAACAAACAACAGGAAAAATTTTTCTACGATGCAGGCACAAAAACCGTCATCCCACGTTTGATGACTTTCATCTGAATCGGTAGGTCTTCACTAGGATCACCATCGACTCGTGTACCAACTTTTTTCTCTCCTTTGCTTTTGATCATAACCTCAGATGCAGTCAAGTATTTTATTCCTGGAATGTCATAGATTTTTCCAGAAATGATTTTAGGTAAATAAAAAGCTAATTTAAAGAAATTTAATTTAGGCAAAATCGTCAAATGAAACAGTCCATCATCAGGTGACGCTGAATCATCAAAGTTTGTGTAACCACCAACTGAATTCGTCATTGTAATCGTTACAAGTTGGGTTTTCCCTTGCCATTGTTCTTTTCCTGCAGTTATTTCTAGACGATACCTTTTTTTCTTGGCTAGTAATTTGAAAAAATTTCTTATAAAAATCAATTTACCATACTTTTGTTTATCTTCTTGACTGATTCGAGCTGCAGTATCAGCCAAAATACCGATTGTCATGGTGCTAACAATAACCTGATCGTTGATTGTTCCATAATCGATTTTTCTAGTATGACCAGCTAAAATCACATCTGCTGCTTCTTCAAATTTCGTTGGAATAGTTAAAACTTTTGCCATATTATTAACCGTCCCACCGGGCAATAAACCTACATTTAAATGAGGGAGTTCATTTTTGAAATCAGCAATATTATGGTTGATCGTTCCATCACCACCGATAAAAATAAGCGTGTCTATCTTTTCTTTTTTTGCCTTTTCAACTGTTTTAGCGCCATCGCAATCTGGTCCAACTTGCTCTAATAGAAAGTGCACATCTGTCTTCCCTTGCTCTTTGGCATAGGTCACAAATTGTTCTGCTAACTCTTTCCCTTTATCTTTACCAGATGTTTCGTTAAAAAGAATCATTACATTTTCCATTGATTTGCCTCCTCAGTCGCATAGAATTAAAATAAACGGTAGAAATACAAACAACACCTTTTTAAATAAGCTGAAATTCACAAAAATTTGAAAAGCAATTTTCGTGAATTCCCTCTTATTTCTAAGAGTAAAACGCTTCTTCATATACCCTGGCATTTACTCTTTATGATCTTTTTTACCATCGATAACCATTATTTGGCATTATTTTCAGCAATTTTCACAATGACATTTGTTGCTTTTTCCATTGCTTGCAAGGATACATATTCAAAGCGTCCATGCATATTTTCACCACCAGCAAAAATATTAGGCGTTGGAATCCCTAGATAAGAAATTTTTGACCCATCCGTTCCCCCGCGTACAGGTTCTATCAACGGCTTAATACCTAATTCGATCATAGCATTTTTTGCTAATTCGATAATGCTCATATCTTTTTTGATTACTTCACCCATATTATAATACTGATCAAACAGATCGATTTGAACACGTTCTTGATCAAATTTTTGATTAATTGTTGCTTGGATTTTAGTGATCAACTCTTTTCGTGCTTCAAATCTTTCACGGTTATGATCTCTGATGATATATGTCATTTTTGCTTCTTCTGGTGAGCCACTCATTTCAGCTAAATGGAAGAATCCTTCAGCACCATCTGTTTTTTCCGGCACTTCGTCTTCCGGTAATTGGTTGTGAAAATCAATGGCTAATTGCAAGGCATTAATCATCGTATTTTTTGCTGTTCCAGGGTGAACATTTTTTCCTTGAATCGTAATCTCTGCTTGAGCCGCATTGAATGTTTCATATTGCAATTCACCAACTGGACCGCCATCCATCGTATAGGCAAAATCAACATCAAACTGCTCTACATCGAATTTATCTGCGCCAACACCGATTTCTTCATCTGGGCCAAACGCCACACGGATTCTGCCATGTTTAATTTCTGGATTGTTGATTAAGATTTCCATTGCTGTCATAATTTCAGCAATACCAGACTTATCATCTGCACCAAGTAATGTTGTACCGTCTGTTGTGATTAACGTTTGGTTTTTATAATTTTTTAGATTAGGAAAATCTGTCGTATTTAAGGTGAATTTTCCTTCTTTATCTAATTTAATTGTTGATTCTCCATCATAGTTTTCAATCACTTGAGGATTTACACCTACAGCGTTGAAATCAGCTGTATCCATATGTGCAATAAAGCCAATTGAACGAACGTCTTTTGCTACATTACTTGGCAACGTAGCAATCACAAAACCATTGGCTTCGTTGTAAGTAACATCAGCCATACCAAGATCTTCTAATTCTTTTTTCAACGTTTGTGCAAAATCTACTTGTGTTTGTGTTGAAGGGGTAGTTGTACTTTTTGGATTTGAACGTGTTTCTGTTTTAACGTAGCGTAAAAAGCGGGGCAATAAATTTTCATACATGGATAAGTTCCTTCTTTCTGTTTTATCTAAATTGAAAAGGGTTCGTGTTTACCTCGGATTCAATAAACGTAATGTCCCAATTGTATTCTTTTTTCCATTGATTGAATAGTTCTACTAGATGTTCTTTACATAGTTGTTCGATATAGTGACCTGGGTCGATTACAGACAACCCTTCTGTCAACATATCATGACCTGTATGATAATAAACATCACCGGTAATGTATACATCTGCTTGTTTTTTGATCGCATCACGGAAAAATTTTTCGCCGCTGCCACCACAAATAGCCACTCGTTGGATCATTTTGGTCTCATCTTCAGCGACAATTCTTAGACCATCTAAATGAAATTTCTCCTTTACAATAGAAGTAAACTCTTTTAAAGAAATTGGTTTTGTTAACTGTCCAACTCTTCCTAAACCATATTCTTCGGTATGATTTTCAATCGTATACACATCATACGCTGGCTCTTCGTAAGGATGAGCGTCAAGCATTGCTTGAACGACTTTACTTTGAAGGGTTTCAGGAAAGATAACTTCTATCTTTACTTCTTGAACAGCTTCTTCTTTATCGATTTTTCCTATTGTCGGATCAGCGCCCGCTGTAGGCGTAAATCGACCTGTTCCCACTACAGAATAGCTTGTGTTTTTGTAATTACCTTGTGTTCCAGCACCTGCCTTACCAAGCGCTTGACGCATATGTCCAGCATCATCCGCTGGCACAAAAACGGCTAGCTTCTTATAGGTAATCGTATGTGTTTTGGTTAAATAGGTCGTCTCCTGAATGTCTAATAGTTCGCAAAACCAATCATTTAAGCCATTATGAATAATATCCATATTTGTATGGGCGGCAAAAACAGCGATGTCATGTTTTAGTAAATCGGCATACATTTTTGTTTGGAGATCATCTGTGTCCAAACGTTTTACCGGTCTAAAAATCGGTGGATGTTTCGCAATAATCAAATCTACTTGTTTTTCAATAGCTTCGGCTACGACTTCTGGTCGAACATCTAACGTTACCATAACGCGGTTTAGTTGTTTGTTCAGTGTACCAATATGCAACCCAACAGGATCTCCTGCTTCAGCTAACCATTGAGGGCAATAAGCTTCAAACCGTTCAATGAATTTATTTCCATCAAGACTCATGGGATAAAACCTCCTTGATTTCAGCGATTTCTTGCTCTATTTGTTGGATTCTAGCGTGTTGGTCACCAGCAGCTTTTGATAATTGTATCAAAATGCGTTGCCGCTGAGTTAATTCTCCTTGCCATTTTTTATGGAAAATTGGTGATCGTTTTTTTAGCAATATCGGTCCAAACAATCGCTCTTTTTCTGTGTATGCTTGTCTGGTCGACTGTCTAGAAGCAACAATGATTTCATAGATTTTATTATTTTCTTCTAAGATATCTTCTTCAACAATTGTATATCCATGAACAGTTAACCAATCGCGTAGTGTTTTTTCTCCAATGTTCGGTTGTAACACTAGATATTCATTTCCATTTAATCGCTGATTATTCCAGCCTGCTTCTAATATATCACGGATTAAAGCGCCGCCCATTCCGCAAATTGTCACTGCATTGATTGCATCCGTCGGCTCTATAGCATCTAGTCCATTGGCTAAGCGGACCGTTATTTTTTCGTCCAATCCATTTTTTCTTACTTGTTTTTTAGCCGATTCATAGGGTCCTTTGACTACTTCACCAGCAACTGCAAAATCAAGTTTGTTTTGTAACATCAAGGCAACTGGTAAATATGCATGATCTGAGCCGATATCCGCTAAACGACTTTTTTCGGGAACAAATTCCCCGACATGTTTTAAACGTTTTGATAATTGATTTTCATTCATTCGTCATCTTCCTCCGTGGCTATTATACCATTGAAAAAAGGGGTTGAAAACTTTGACACAAACATAGTGACTGAATAAGTGGAAAAAGGAGGAGCAACAGCTACGCTACGTTTCGATCATATTAAATTCTAAATGTGAAAGCACTAAGATTGGGCGTTTTTTTCTTTCTCTGAGTTAAACGCTTATCGCTGAACCTTATTCATCCATTGTTTTTTCTTGCTTGCATTTCTTTCTTTAATTTCTTGTAGGCTTTTTTTGACCCTCGTTCTAAGTCTCTTTGTTTCTTTCGTTCGTGGTAGTCTTCAAACAATGAGTCTAGGTCATAGTTTGGCGGATATAGGTCGCTTGCGCTTCTTTCTAGTTTTAGTTGGCGTTTATGAACTGTCTTTTTTTCGTTATCAACGTATATGATTGCCTTATCGGTCATCTCTATCTGATCATAGATTAGTACGATTTCTTTTTTTTCAGTCCAAAATACACGATCGCCTTTTTGATAGGTTGGAAATACCCGTGGTGCTTCTGTTTTAGCTGTGTTTTTAGAGAATCGGTATTTTTCTGTTGAATACTCACGTGTCTGCAGATAAGTTTGTGCTTGTTTGACTACGGTTTTCTCTAAATTCATTTTATTAGCGATCCAAAAGGCATTGCTTTCTCCTGTTTCGCCCAAAATCAATTGATATTTTGGTGTGAGTGTTTCTGCATCAAAGGCCATCGCTGCTGTGATAAAGTCTTCATGTTGTTCTGAGAATCGCTTGATTTCACCATAATGAGTGGTGGTTAAGATGATACTGCCTTTTTTATAAAAAGCTTCCATGATAGCTATGGCCAAGGCTGCTCCTTCATTTGGTTCGGTTCCGCTACCGACTTCATCTAATAAAATTAAACTATTTCCTTTTGTTTTGGCTAAAATTTCAGAGATGTTCCCCATATGTCCCGAAAAAGTACTCAATGCGTTTTCAATACTTTGTTGATCCCCAATATCAACAAAAATTTGATCAAAAATAGCAATATTGGTACCAATATCTGCGATTATTTGCAGACCAATCATTGTTTGTAATGAAATTAATGCAATAGTCTTTAAAACAACTGTTTTGCCACCAGCATTTGGGCCAGTAATGGTTAATCCACGATACTCTTTGCCTATTGACAAATTCAATGGTACAGCGGACTCGCCTAACAGCGTATGTTTTACATTTACAAACTCAATGATACCGTCTTGATTTAGTTTAGGTTCTATACCGTTGATTTCTCTACTATATTTTGCACGTGCAAAAATCATATCGTATTGGGCAATGATTTCTAAATTTGATTGAATTGTGTTCATTTGTTCAGCAATCAATCCAGTTAAGGTTGAGAGAATTTGATACACTTCCGTCGCTTCTTCCATCTTTAATTGATAGAGTTTGTCATTAAGTTTTATCACACCTGCAGGTTCGACAAAAACAGTTGTGCCCTTTGAAGATAGCTCAACAATTGTGCCTGTTATTTGATTTTTATAAGTTGCTTTGATCGGTATAGTATAACGGTCATTTTTCTTAACGATGATTGCTTCTTGAATTTTCGATTTATTTTGTGCTTGTCGAAGAAAGGATTGTAGTTTCGTTTCGATTTCTTTGTCACATTCTTGAAGTGATCTTCGGATTTTTCGCAATTCCCGACTGGCATCATTTTCGATTTGATTGTTACGAATGACTTGATAAATTTCTTTTTCAATCTCAGGAAATACCTGTAATGATTTACCATATTTCGCTAAAAGCGGCGCTATCCATTCATTTTTTTCCATAAATTGCTGAATCAAACGATTACTTCTCAAAAAATCTGCATAGCTGACTAATTCGCTTGGATCTAAAATAAACCCCTTTTCTACTTGATTGGTCAATTGTTTAATAGTGTTTAATCCCATAAACGGCGCATGTAATTGAGCATCCAATAGCGCTTTTGCTTCTGAAGTTTCTTGCAGTCGTTTTTTTACAACATCGATTTTATTGCTCGGTTTTAAATTTTGGATCAATTCTTTTCCGTAAGAACTAACCGCATGATTTTCTAGTGTTTCTTTGATTTGATTAAATTGTGTTTTTGTATAGGTTTCTTGGTTCATTGATATCTCCTTTTCTTTTGGAGATACCTATCTTTTATGAATAACGGAAAGAATATGCAGATAGATGTAAACGAAAAAAGCAATAAAGGCACCTGCCCTTATCGCTCATGATTCAACAAATATAGATGACTAAAATGTACAGTCTATCAAGTATTTATATGAGATAAGATAGGTATCAAACTTAGGTATGCCAAAGAAGCCTTCTAAAAATGGCTAATTTCTTCAGCTATTCATTTCCTTGGGTTTAGATACTTACACTCACAAAAACACCTCAATGGCTTTCTTTGGTTATTCATTTCTCGCTACGAGTATACCTCAGTTTTTTGCCTCAGTCAATCTTTACCCAGCATGAAACAATCTATTGGTTATTCGCTTGCTCTTTACTACAATCCTACTACCTTTTGATATAGCTCTAAGTAAAGTTGGCTGGATTTGTTCCAGCTAAAATCTTTTTTCATTGCTGTTTTAACTAAATGCTCCCATGTTGTTTGATCATTCCGATATAAATCAAGAGCCATTTGTGTGGCATACCTTAAATAATATGCACGAAACTCAGAAAAACCAAAACCAGTCCCCTCTTTTTTCACAGGATCAAATGGAACAACCGTGTCTTTTAGACCGCCAATTTCATGAACAATCGGCAACGCCCCATAACGCATAGCAATCATTTGAGAGAGTCCGCAAGGTTCTGTTGCAGAAGGCATCATAAATAAGTCGGAACCCGCGTAAATCAACTGGGCCAGTTCTACATCAAAGGTGAGCGTTGCTTTCA
This sequence comes from Enterococcus sp. 4G2_DIV0659, assembly GCF_002140715.2. Classification (NCBI taxonomy): domain Bacteria; kingdom Bacillati; phylum Bacillota; class Bacilli; order Lactobacillales; family Enterococcaceae; genus Enterococcus; species Candidatus Enterococcus mansonii. Next base: position 420,959 of record NZ_NGLE02000001.1, read on the forward strand.
ATGTATTCGGATATCGTTCACTAAAGGATCGAAAAGAACGTTCAATTTCAGGATCTCCTGTCCCTAGTAAAACAAGTTGAATATCATTTTCCAATAATTTGCCTAACTCCTCTAAGAGCAGTTGGAAGCCTTTTTGAAACGTCAGTCGACTGACAATCCCAATCAATGGCACTTCTTCACGAATTGGCAAATTCATTTTTTTTTGCAAAGCTTGCTTGTTCTGTTTTTTTCCAGATAGTTCTTCCACTGAAAAATTTGCTGGAATGAGCTTGTCGGTCTCAGGATCATTTAGCTCATAATCGATTCCGTTTAATATCCCACTTAACTTTCCCTCTTCCAAACGTAAAACGCTGTCCAACCCGAAACCAAACTCTGATGTTTTTATCTCTTGTGCGTAGCTTGGACTAACTGTATTTATTCGATCGGCATAGATAATACCCGTTTTTAAATAATTAAGTCCATCACTAAATCGAACAATATCATTATCATGACTAATTAGTTCCAGTCCAAACAAATCAAGCAATGAATTAGAACTATACGAGCCTTGAAATTCAATATTATGGATGGTTAAAATTGTTTTTATTTTAGAATATGCAGAGTTTGCTTGGTACTTTTTCTTTAGTAAAAAAGGGATCATCGCTGTATGGAAATCATTAATGTGAATAATGTCAGGAAAAAATTTGATGTGCTGCAACATTTCGATAATAGCTAAAGAAAAGAAGGCAAAGCGTTCGCTATCATCTTCATAGCCATATAAATGTTCACGATCAAAATAATAGTTGTTATCAATAAAATAATACGTTACGTTATTCATGACGAAACGTTTGATCCCACAATATTGGTGCCGCCAACCAACATCTACATAAAATGAGGTAAGCTCTTCGCATTGTTCCTTGAAGATGTTAGGCATTTTGGTGAAATAAGGCAATACCACAGAGAGATGTTCTCCTTTTTTAGCTAATTCTTTTGGTAACGATGCGGCCACATCACCTAGACCGCCTGTTTTGAAAAAGGGGGCACACTCTGCTGACGCAAATAATATATCCATGGCTCATACCTCCCTAATCACATCGGCTGAAACAATTTGATTTTTTTGAATTACTATCGGCTTTCCCTTGGTTCCCACGATCCGCACTCCAGCATCAACAATAACATTCTTATCTAAAATAGCATATTCGATTACTGCATTTTCAGCTACTTTAGCATTAGACATTAGGATCGAGTCCTTGATTTTAGCTCCTTTTTTGATGACTGTTCTCCTTGAGACTAGACTATTTTCCAACTTTCCTTCAATAATACAGCCTGTTGCGCATTGACTATTTTTTACACTTGATTCTGCAGAATAATAAGTTGGCACTTCATTTCTTCTTTTCGTGTAAACTTTTTGTTTTGCATACATCAATGCTCGAAATTTTTTCTCATCAAGCATATCCATATTCGCTTGATAATAAGAGGCAACGTCAATAATGTTGCTTAAATATCCAGTGTATTCATGTGCTGTTGTTTGAACGTCACTGATTCTCTCTCTAAAAAATTCGTTAAGATTGATTGGGCTATCTTGTTGTTGCCCAATACTCAGTTGCTCAATCAGCCAATTTGTCTGAATAATGTAGATATTCATTGAGAGATTTAATGCTCTTATTTCTTTAGAATCCGGATTTTTTTTGTAAATTTCCTCCACATGTCCATTCTCGTCAATTTGAAGAAGTGCATCTTCTTTTGATAGATGAGCATCTTCCATTTTCTTATAGACAACAGTTATTGGGTTATTATGGGATTGATGTGTTTTCAAAACAGCATTGAGATCAATCGTGCATAACATATTGCTACCCATAAAAACAGTGTATTCTGATTCAGACTTTTCAAGATAATCAATAATCGATGCGTAATAAGGAAGACCTTGCGCTTTTTCTTTTATAAAATCTTGATAAAAGTAAACGAAATAGCGATTTTGTAATGAATCTAAATGCCACTCTCTACCGCCTCCGATATGATCGAAAACAGAGCGTGTTTCTCCTTCATTAAAGATCATAAAAATCGAATGAACATTGGCATTGGCAATACTTGAAAGAGGGAAATCGATCAATCGATACTTACAATCAAATGGTAATGTATCTAACGGTCGATTTTCTGTTAGTGGCAACAGTTCTTGAAATCTTGTGACATTTCCTAAAATGGCACACATTTTATTCGTTTTCATCACTTTTCACTCCGATCACTTCTGAATAACCGATTACCGCGATTGTTCCTTCTTGATAAATGTGTTCATGATCTCCTACAATTGCGTCTTCTCCGATAATTGCATTTTTGATTTGAACCTGTTTGCCAATCTTCGCACCAGGCATGATTACGCTATTTTCTATGATTGACCCAACTTTTACTTGAACATCTATAGATAAAATACTATTTTTGACAGTTCCAGCTACATAACAACCATCTCCAATTAATGAATGTTCAACAGAAGCTGATTCAGTAATAAAATGTGGCGGTGAAATCATATTTTTTGAAAACATACGCCAATTTTTATTTCTCATATCTAAATGATTGTTCAATTCGATAAATTCCATGCTAGCTTCCCATAAAGAATCAATCGTCCCAACATCTTTCCAATAACCATTAAAATGATACGCATATACATTTTCATCGGCTTCCAAATAGGACGGAATTACATGTTTACCAAAATCTAACATCTGTCCATCTTTGGCATAGCTATTCACCAACACTTTTCTCAAACAAGCCCAATTGAAAATATAGATCCCCATTGATGCTAGATTACTTTTCGGTTTGGCTGGTTTTTCATCAAATTCGATAATGCGATCCTTTTCATCTGTATTCATGATGCCAAATCTGGAGGCTTCTTTCATCGGCACTTCAATCACCGCGACCGTCAAAGAAGCGTCATTTGCAATGTGCTCGTCCAACATTTCATCGTAATTCATTTTATAAATATGATCTCCTGATAAAATCAATACATACTCTGGATTCATCTGATCGATATAAGCAATATTCTGGTAAATAGCATGCGCAGTTCCTTCAAACCATTTTTCGCCATCAGAGCTGGAATAAGGTTGTAAGATCGTTACCCCAGAATCAATGCCATCTAAACCCCAGCTAGAACCATTGCCAATATGGCTATTAAGCGCTAATGGTTGATATTGCGTCACCACTCCGACATTTTTAATACCAGAATTGATACAATTACTTAATGTAAAATCTATGATTCGATATCTGCCGCCAAAAGGTACTGCTGGTTTTGCGATATTTTTCGTTAATTTGCCTAAACGCGTTCCTTGTCCTCCAGCTAAAATCATTGCAAGCATTTCTGTCTTCATATATTGCGGGTGACATAATCACCCTGCCCCCTTTCAAAAACGCATGTTCATTTTTTAGATTACTTTTTTACCTTTCACCTTTAGATAAACAATTTTTTCGGCTTTAAAATAATCGCTCCCAGAGAGGGAATAATTGTCTGAATACAGTGATTAAATTGCTTGAATCTTTCTTCTTTTGAAGTAGCCGCCTGATTCCCTGCAGTCCAAGTTCCACCATACTCTTTCAACTCTGTGTTGAGTATTTCTTCATAAACTCCAGAATAAGGAACACCAATCGTAAAATTTTTTCGCTCAATAGGGGAAAGATTCAGCAACACAATTAAAAAGTCCCTCTCTTTCTTCCCCTTACGTATAAAACTCAAAACCAGCTCTTCACTATTATCTGCATCAATGATTTCGACACCCTCAGGCGCATGATCTAATACCCAAAGCGCTTTTTCCTTTTGATAAAGCTGGTTAAGAACCTTTGTAAAATGCTGCATACAATGATTTAGAGTATCCTCAAGGTCACACCATTCAAGCTGATCATCAGACTTCCATTCTAAAAATTGTCCCCATTCACTGCCCATAAACAATAATTTTTTCCCTGGATGAGTCATCATATATACATACAAATTACGTAATTGAGCAAATTGCTTATAGCGATCGCCCCACATTTTATGCATCAAACTTCGCTTTCCATGAACCACTTCATCATGTGACAAGGGTAACAGATAACGTTCATTCATTCTGTACATAAAAGAAAATGTCAGCAAACGAAAATGATGTTTCCTAAACTTTGCATCCATCTCATAAAAATGTAAAACATCATTCATCCACCCTAAATTCCACTTATAATCGAAGCCTAAAGAACCACTTGTAAGTGTCCCTGTAATTTGCGTTTGCGATGTACTTTCTTCTGCGATCATGAGGACATGAGGATGCTTCTGCTTAATCACTGCGTTTAGCTTTTGTAAAAAATAAAAGCCTTCCCAATTTCGATTACTTTCATTATCATTTAATGTAAACGGTCCTTCATCATAATCCAAATACAGCATATTTGAAACAGCATCTACACGAATGCCATCAATATGGAAACACTCAATCCAATGTAAGGCACTGGAAATTAAAAAACTTTGTACCTGGGGCTTTCCTAAATCAAAATTCAACGAGCCCCACCGAACATTTTTCGCTCGAACTGAATCCGTATATTCAAACTGTGGTGTCCCATCATAATAAGGCAACGCATCATCATTAATACAAAAATGTCCCGGCACCCAATCAACCAAGACCCCAATATTATTCAAGTGACAGGCTTCAACAAAATCCTGAAACTCTGCCGGTGTGCCATAATACGAACTAATTGCAAAATAACCAATCAACTGATACCCCCACGAAGCCCCCAAGGGATGTTCCATTAAAGGTAGAAATTCTATATGAGAAAATCCCAGCTCTTTGACGTAAGGAATCAAAGCTTCTTTTAGTTTTTGAAAGGTATAAGGTGTACCATCTTCTTCACATTTCCATGAACTTGCATGTACTTCATACACATTTAATGGTTGTTGAAAATGATCCTCCTGTTTCTTTTGCTGTAACCATTGTCCATCACGCCATTTTTTAGCCGGTATTGTGCCAATCACCGCAGCGTCATTCGGGCGCTTCTCAAAAATAACAGCGAACGGATCGATTTTATAGACCTCCTTGCCATCTGCTTGCTTTACCAGATATTTATATAAATCACCTTCTTTTGGCTCTGTAGTAAATAGTTTCCATACGCCAAACGGTTCATCTTGTTCCATCAGTAAAGAGCATTCCCAATGATTAAACGTACCAACTAACCAAACAGCTTGAGCATGGGGGGCCCAGACTCTAAAAACATAACCGGCTTGATTATTGTGATTGACTGGATGTGCCCCAAAGTAATGTTGACTATAAAAATTTTCACCTGTTTCAAAACGTTTTAGCTGATTTTTTTCACTAGGCATATCCATACTCCTCTCACATAGCTTTGAATGTCAGATAATGAAAAAAGTTACAGAAAACATATCTATTTTTCTGAAACTACTGTGCGAATTTGGCAACAGACAACTACAAAAGTATCTGAAACCTCACACTTGTCAGCGATCAAACATTAAAAATATCTGAGTAATTATACATTAAATCTAACAACAAACTGAAAAAAAAGAAAGAAATATCCCTCCAAAATTGAATAAATTAGACAGTGAAAATTACTCATACCAACACAGAAACTATTTGTTCAACGAAGCCTCTTATTTCTACTGTTATACATTAGTTAATGTTTAAAATTATTTACATTTTTCGGATTCGATGCTATATTTAGCTTAATAAGAAACAAAACAACATCAAGGAGGAGGCAACACATGAACATTTCGTTTAAAGATAACGTTGTCATTGTTACTGGATCAACATCAGGGATTGGTGAAGCAACAGCAAAAGAATTTGCACAAGCAGGTGCAACGGTTATCGTTTGCGGACGCAGAGAAGATAAAGGTGAAGTCGTGGTTGAAAAAATCAAGGAGTATGGTGGCAATGCTTTATTTATCCAGACAGATGTAACGGACGATTCTAGCATGCAACATTTGGTGGAAGAGGTTATAAAACAATTTGGAAAAATCGATGTCTTGATAAATAATGCTGGCGTTTATAGGTCTTTCCCTTTTGAACAGATTGATATGGAAAAAGAATACGAAGAACTCTTTAACATTAATGTTAGGAGTTATATTTATCTATCAAAATTGGTTTTGAAGTATATGTTAGAACGCGGAACTGGAAACATTATTAACATTGCTTCGGTTGGTGGATTAAACGGCGGCCCTGGTATTGCCACTTATTGTGCATCTAAAGGAGCGATTTTACAATTAACCCGTTCAATGGCAAAAGAGTTCGGTGGACGTGGGATTAGAGTAAATAGTGTACTACCAGGCTTAATTCACACTGAAATGATGCCTGAAGGTGGACCAATGGATCAAGTGATCGATACCATGATTCCTTTAAAACGAGCAGGACAAAGTCAAGAAATTGCACAACCAATCCTCTTTTTATGTAGCCCATATGCTTCATTTATCAACGGCGCATCCATCATGATCGATGGCGGTCAAAGTGCATAATTAAGTAAAAAAAGAAAGTGACTGGGAAAAACTCAAAGAGTTTTATCTCAGTCATCTTCTTTTTTTTACTAAGCTAACTTATTTCGCTAACCAATTAGCTACCTCAGCTAATGCATCACTGATTCCTGCAGGATTTTTCCCTCCAGCTTGAGCCATATCCGGACGGCCACCGCCGCCGCCGCCAACTTTTGGTGCGATTGTTTTAATCAAATCACCAGCTTTTAGACCTTTGTCATTGGCTGATTTTGTCATAGCTGCTAATAAGCTGACTTTTTCATCTTGAGCTGTTGCTAAAACGAGCACATCTGATACTTCTTTTTGTTTCCATTGATCTGCTAATTGACGTAATTGATTCATATCTTTTACATTTACTTTAGCAGCAATATATGTTGTGCCATTGATTTCTTTAATGTCTTTGAAAATGTCTCCTGCTTGTTGATTTGCTAATTTTCCAGCAAGTTGTTCATTTTCTTTTTGTAAATCCCGTAATTGTTGTTGTAATTGTTCTGTTTTTGAGACAACTTCTTTCAATTGAGGTGATTTAACAATTCCTGCAATGGCTTTTAGTTGTTTTTCTTCTTCATTCATTAGCTCATATGCTTCTTTACTTGTTACCGCTTCAATTCTTCGCACACCTGCTCCGATTCCTGACTCAGATACGATTTTGAAAATACCGATATCTTCTGTATTCGTCACATGAGTTCCACCACAAAGCTCGATTGAATAACCACCGATATTTACGACGCGGACTTCTTTACCGTATTTTTCACCGAATAAAGCCATTGCCCCCATATTTTTTGCTGTGTCGATATCTGTTTCAACGGTTTCAACAGGAATAGCATCCCAGATTTTTTCATTGACGATTGCTTCCATTTGAACTAATTCTTCTGAAGTTACTTGTCCAAAATGAGTGAAGTCAAAGCGTAAATGTCCTGGAGTTACTAATGAACCAGCTTGGTTCGCATGATCACCTAGAATATCTTTTAAAGCACGGTGCAATAAATGGGTTGCCGTATGATTTTTTAAGATACGGTTGCGCATTTTTTCATCTACATGAAGTTCGTATATTGCGCCTTCAACTAATTTCCCAGTCACTTGAACGGTGTGTAAAAATTGACCATTTGGTGCTTTTAAAACATTCTCTACATGAGCTACAATCGTTCCATCTTGGTCTTTGATCGTTCCGTGATCGGCTACTTGTCCACCCATTTCAGCATAGAATGGTGTTTCAGCAAAGATCAATTGTGCCGTTCCATCAGAAAGTTCGCTAAGAATTTCTTCGTCTTTTAAAATGATTAAAAGTTTGCTTGTTGCTTCTAAATTACTATAGCCGACAAATTTACTTTCAACTTTGATGTCAGTCAATACGGCCGATTGAACACCCATTGATGTTTCTTTACTTCGTGCAGAACGGGCCCGTTCTCTTTGCGCTTCCATTTCTTTTTCAAAACCTGCATGATCGACTTTTAAGCCCGCATCTTCTGCAACTTCTTCTGTTAACTCAACAGGGAAACCATACGTATCGTATAATTTGAAAATGTCTTTACCATTCAGCGTTTCTTCTTTAGCTGCTTTTACTTTTGTAATCAACTCGTTTAGAATATCTAAACCTTCATTGATTGTTTCATGGAAACGTTCTTCTTCTGTACGAACCACTTTTTCGATAAAGTCTTTTTGTTGTAACACTTCTGGGTAATAACTCACCATTACTTTTCCAACAACAGGAACTAATTTGTATAAGAAGGCTTCATTGATACCTAATTTTTTCCCATGCATAACTGCACGACGTAACAAACGACGTAACACATAGCCACGACCTTCATTAGAAGGCAGTGCGCCATCACCGATCGCAAAAGATAACGCACGAATATGGTCAGCAATGACTTTAAAAGAAATATCTGTCTGCGGTGCTTGACCATATGTTACTTGTCCGCTTAATTTTTCTACTGCATGAATGATTGGCATAAATAAATCTGTTTCAAAGTTCGTTGGTGCATTTTGAACAATAGAAACTACACGCTCCAAGCCCATGCCTGTATCAATGTTTTTATGTGGCAATGGCTCATAGGTGTCATCTGCTTGATGATTAAACTCAGAAAAGACTAAGTTCCAAATTTCCAAATAACGTTCATTTTCGCCACCTGGATAATTTTCGGGATCATCTTCTGCTACATCATTGAATGACTCGCCACGATCATAAAAGATTTCTGAATCTGGACCACAAGGACCCGCACCGATATCCCAGAAATTGTCTTCAATATCAATGATATGCTTCATTGATAAACCAACTTCTTCATGCCAAATCCGTTTTGCTTCAGTATCTTTTGGATAGACTGTAACATATAACTTTTCTGGATCAAACGCCATCCATTCAGGAGATGTTAAAAATTCCCACGCCCAGTGAATCGCTTCTTTTTTAAAGTAATCCCCGATCGAGAAATTTCCTAACATTTCAAACATTGTATGGTGACGAGCTGTTTTTCCAACATTTTCAATATCATTCGTACGAATAGACTTTTGAGCATTTGTGATTCTCGGATTTTCTGGCACTACAGAACCATCAAAATATTTTTTCAACGTAGCAACACCTGAATTGATCCATAATAGTGTTGGGTCATTTACTGGAACCAGTGAAGCACTTGGCTCTACTGAATGACCTTTTGATTTGAAAAAGTCTAGATACATTTGGCGAACTTGACTACTTGATAATTGTTTCATTACGTAATTCCTACTTTCAAAAAAATATTTTTTGTGTTTATTCCTTTAAATTAAATTGTTTCATTATTCGATCGGCAGCCTGTTCAGCCGTCAAACTTGTGACATCTAAACGATAATAATACTTTTCCTTAACCTCACCAGGCAAAGAGTTCAATCGATAGTCCTCATGAGCTTGCAACAGTTCTTTTTCAGAGTGACTCGTGTCGCGCTTCGATGGTTTTTGGTTTAAACGATGCTCCGTCTTATTTCTATACAATCGTTCGCTTAAATCAGCTTCCAGTTCAACAAAATAAGGCTCAATTCCTTTTGCAGTAAATAGTTCTTTATACTGATTGAACTCCTCCATATCAGCTTTTGAAGAAAAATCTAAGACAAGCGTAAAAACAAGCCCTTTACTTGACTGTTCTTCCACAAATTTGCTAAAGATCAATTGTCGAAATAACGCAGACAGCTCAAAGGTTGGAGCTGTCCAGCCAAATATTGGCTGTAGCAGTTCTAGCGTCCTATGATTATGCAACATGATTAGATCAAGTTTTTTAGCTACGATCTCACCAATCGTCATTTTCCCAACTGCTTGAGGTCCAAAAATGAAAAATACGTTCAACGAACCGCTCCTTTCTTCCCAAGACCCATGCATAGTGCATTGGGCCACGATTACTATTTCCCTTGCTACATAAATTGTGTGGAACACATAAAAACACCATTGCAGTCAAGGACGAATATTCGCGGTACCACCTTGATTGCAATGATGTTGATCATTACCTCTTAAACCCTATAACGCAGGAGTGCGTTGATATTTCTACCAAATAATGTAAAAGGGAGCAGCTACGTCTTTGTATTATCCTTCTTTCAGCAATGAAGAACTTTCTGTAAATACAAGTCAACGAACTATATCCTTTCGATTCCTTATAAAGTATAAGGAAATTTGACAAAAAAGTCAATGGCGGGGCTTTTTAAATTATTTAAAAAATGACAACATCATTGTATTCATACACGATTAATTTTTTACACTTACTCTTTAACACAAACATTTTTTCACGCTCAATGATTTAAAAAAATATATAAATGTTATTTTATTTTTTCAATTTCACTATTTTTTTTGTAGAAAACGAATATATCACATGGTATACTCATTTAGTTACAACTATTACATTTGGAAATGGGGAGTTAAAAATGAAGAAAAAGGTTTTATTAACGGTTGGGTTAAGTATCTTGCTACTAGCAGGGTGTAACTCTGCAAAAAAGGTGGAAACTAGCAAGTCAAGTGATTCAAAAGTATCAACGAAAATCAGCAGCACAGCAAAAGAAGAGAGCAAAAATGAACCAAAATCAACGGACATCCTTGCAAAAGGGACCTATGTAGTAGGAACGGATATTAATCCAGGCACTTACTTTTTTGTTTTAACAGAATTAAACCACGGAGAGAAAGATACTGATAAAAATGGTTATGTTTCTATAGAGGTTTCTGGGCAAAAATATGCATTTGAAACCTTCAAAGATGTAAATGCCAAAAAAAGATTTAAGCTAGAAGATGGGGACGAAGTTCGTTTTGACGATAACTACTCTCCAAAATCATGGACAGTGAGATTGTTAACTGATTCAGATTTCAAAGCTTACATGGGTGGTGATTCAGCCGAAACTACGAATTCCAGCACCAAAGAATCCACTGCTTCTAGTTCAAAAACAGAGACAAAAACATCAGAAACAGCTGCCACTACAGCCTTTAAACCAACAGATGTTTCTGATGATACAATAAAATCAATAAAAACGTATGAAGATTACCTAAACATGTACCAAGCAATCATCAGTAATTATTTGGCTGATTATGAAAATGCCATCAAAGATACCGTATTATACGACCAAGCGGCTTTTGAAGAGCAAAAGAAACAATACGAAAAGTCATTAGAAGAACAAAAGAAACAATATGGTGATTACGGAAATAAAAAACTTATTGGTAAAGACTCCTTAGTCGAATTTTTGATTAGTTACCGTGATAGCCTTAGCGAAACAACAAACAACTTAAAAAAATCATTACAATAAAGGAAACGGAGAGCGAAAGACAACGAACGATTCGTTTTCTTCCGCTCTCTAAATCTGAAAAACGATTTATTGAAAGTCATTTACTTTTCAATTTTAATCACTTTTCTATAGAGATATTCATTTGGATGTAACGTTTTATCCGCTGAAATTATATGTGATGGATGATGATAGTAAGTTGATAAAGGCAACATCTGCTCAATTAAATGCTCTTTTTCTTCTAACTGTATCGTTAATTTAACGATTGTTCGATGATCTGTTAATTCAAACCGATTTTTTTGTGTATCAATCACCAAACCAAACATATTAGCCCCGTTCATTTTACTTTTAATTTGACGACCAGACTCATTATCCTGTATCAATAATTCGTTGCCCCAGCGAAACAGTCGTCTCGTTCCAGCCCCTACAACATATTCCCATTGATCTTCTGACAACAAATCAAACCCTTGACGTTTTAACGCCAATTTCAACGCTTCATGCGTACATCCACTATGACTGTAAACGAAATAATAATCGGATTCAGGTAAAAACTCTAAATAACATTCATTTTCCACCAATAAGCTTTTAGGAAATGACCAGCTAAAACTTTCCTCTGCAGATAATCCAGGAAATAGATGTTCATTGATACATTTTTCGTAAGGTGTAAATTGCTCAAGCTCTCCTTCAAACATTCCTGTCACCGTATCGAAAACACCTAAAAATTCCGTCCCCGCTGGTAAGGCATATTTTTGAACAAGCATAGCTGGAATAGCAACTTTTCTTAAGGGTGTCGTGTGGGCATTTATGTAAGACGAAACCCCTTCCAATGAAGTTAGATCAAATGGTCTATCTTCTTGTATCCAATCAGAAGTTTGTGAAATGGCGTCATTTGTCAACGTCGTTTTAAACGTATTTTTCTCCAAACTTTCGACATCAAAACTTAATAATTCATGTGCTCTTAATCCCTCTGCGCCTAAATCCCAGCCAAGAATTGCTTCGTTATTCCCTGGAATAAAAACAAATAGTTCGCCGTCTAATTCTAACTCAAATGTACGACATTTTATTCCATAGAGATCAAAAGTAACCAATTCGATCCTGTTGACTTCCATTGTTGGCGGAACAAAATACATAAGCAATTGGCGTAAAAGTACTTCTTTTTCAGAATCATTCAATTTTTTCCAATTCACCCATTCTACTTGTTCAAATAGCTCCACACGATTCCCTCCTCGTACGTTTTAAAAATATCTGTTAAGATTAAGTATACCACTGAATGAATCATTCATTAAGAAAATTATCTGGAGGGCATTATGCATATACATTTTGGCAATGAACGTTGGCAACAAGCCGCAGCGTTGGCTTTACGTTATGAGGTTTTTGTATTGGAACAGAATATTTCATTGCAAGAGGAGTTTGACGCGCTTGATACCGTTGATCGTAATTATTTTGTCGCATACGATGAATCACTTGCAGTTGCTACGATTCGTTATCAGAAAAAAGATGACGTCACTATCCAACCAGATCGTTTTTGCGTCCGTAAAACGTATCGAGGCAAAGGTATTGGCAAAAAAATACTTTCATTATTGGAAGAAAAAGCGCAGGAAGACGGCTGTACATTTAGTAGTTTGTCTGCTGAAAAAACAGCCATATCATTTTATGAATCGTTGAATTATAAGGTGAATTCAGAAGAATATTTAGAAGATGGGATTCTTTGTGTAGAGATGGTAAAACAATTGGCATGTGAATTATAAATTGTGAAAAAAATAAAAAAAGTTGAGATAGGAGTGTTTCTAGTGTTTAAGAAACAGCTTTCTATCTCAACTCTCAATTATCTAATAAGCAATACTTATTGAAATATACAAGAATTAAAACTACTTTATTCAACACTTTTAAGCGCTTCAGTCATTTTAATCTTATTGATTTTTTTGTTAGAAAGATAATTCACAATAATGATTAGAATAACTGTAAAAATAATCGTAATCAGATAACTCTGTCGATCAATAACTGGTCTGAAATAAAGTTCATCGCCCATTCCTGCATTAGAAAAGATTTTTTCATGTATTTTAATCCCAAAAGGTATCCCTATAATGATACCGCAAAGAGATAAAATAATGTTTTCAGTTGAAAGAATCTTTTTAAGTTCAGAAAATCTAAAACCTAGAACAGATAAAGTCGCCATATCACGTTCTCTATCTGAAAAATTCAACGTACCTAGATTGTATAAAACAACAATCAACAACAGACTAGCAGACACTATCAATAAAATAGACATCGAAAGGGTACTTCCCATGCTAGCTAAAAAGTCACTTTCTTGTTTTTTTGTTAAGACAATTTTTTTCATTTCATCATTTGAGAATGTTGCTTTTAGGCTTTTACCCAAAAAACTTGTCGGCACAAATTCTTGATTCACTTTCTCCCATGCAGATTTTGTTAAGTAGAAGCCTTGTCCTATACTTAACTCTGCAATATCAGTCACCTTTAGCTTGACCAAATCCCCCGCAGCATTTCTAAACTGAATATTGTCTCCTTTTTTCAAAGAAAAAATTTCTGCTGTTTTCTTTGTAATTAGTAAACGCTCCTCTGCTAATTTTACTTGTTTATCCTTGTCATAAAATTTGATATACGAACTATTATCCTCTATAACGTGAATCAACCCACTCTTATTTTTACTATCGGATAGAATAAAGTATGGTCGTTCTTCAAGTCCTTCTACTTCTTTATTATTCCGAGTTTTATCATACAGTTCGCTTGAATCCACGTCGCTTGCTACATAGGCCTTTTCTTCGTATAAGTAAGATTTCTCGTAAACCGAACTAGCCACGTGATTGATCGTGTCTCTAATTCCCAAAGCAGATAACAAAAGACTTGTACATCCAACCACGCCAATAATCGTCATTGACATTCTAATTTTACTTCTAAACATCTGCCGCAACGTTAACTTTTGAGACGTTCTTAGCCCATTCCAAAAAGGCTTGATTCTTTCCAACAAAATATTATAACCTTTGGTGGTGCTTTTTTCTCTTAAAAGAGAAGCTGGTGACTCTTTCTCAACGTTATAAAAAACAATCAACGTGGCAACGCATGTGCTAAACACGGATAATGCAGTAATTATCGCCACTTGGTAGCCATTAATGACAATTTCAGGATGATCAAAAATAAATAACTCATTAAAAAATCGCCAGATATAATTAGGAATAACCTTCCAACCAATAAAAACACCGAAAAGCACGCCAATAATACTCACCCATATACCATAAAATAAATAATGCGTAATTATTTTGAAACTGCTATAACCTAATGCTTTCATCGTTCCAATGATCCCTCGTTCCTTATTGATTAGACGATACATTGTTGTAAAGCTCATTAGGATAACAATCGCAAAAAAGATAATTGGAAACAAGTTGCCTATTGATTGATATTGTTGCACCTTTTGACTAGTAGCTAAATCATTCAATGTCTCTTTAGACTCGAGAATACTAATAATTTCCTGTTCGTATTTCTCTTCAATTTCCTTTTTGACTGTTTCGATTTTTTTTCCTTCTGCTACTTTTATGACGAGTTTATTCGTCATTACACTATTTTGTGTAAAATATTCCGTGTCTTTTTTATTCATGTAGATAAAACCGTAATCCTTGTGATTTGGTACCACGGTCGTTGAGTCTGGCGTAATATAAATATAAGAAGAACTTACAGCCAATCCACTGATCGTAACCTCTTTTTCAAGTGAATTTATTTGAATCGTGAGTCTGTCGCCAACGTTTATATGATTTGCTTCAGCAAAACTTTTATCAATAACAACTGTATTCTGTTTGTCTAAATCTTTTCCTTTAACAATTGTATACTGATTGAGTTTAGCTTCTTGATCAACCCCGTTAATTAGGACTTCTTTACCGTCACTACCTGTAATTGCCCCTTCTATTAGAAATTGTTCTTCGAGCTGCTTAATGTTTTCTGACTCACTAAGCTCTGAAAAATCTTTGTTGGTTGGATTGATCAATACTTCAATATCCGCTTTATTTTCTTTACGATAATTCGTTTCAACATAATCATTTAAGCTTCTCCAAGTACTATCGATTCCTATATAAATCGCTACGCCTAAAATCAACATCAATGCAATTGATAGAAGTTGGATGCTGTTCTTTTTAAAACTACGAAGAAACATTTTTTTCAAAGGAGAAATTACCATACTAATTCCTCCACATCTGAAGGACTTTCCTGCGTATAACTATCTGCAATTTTCCCATTATGCATTTTAATGACTTTGTCCGCAATTTTAGTGAACTCTGCATTATGGGTGACAATAATTACTGTTTTATTCATTTTTTTAGATGTGTCTATTAAAAGTTTGATGATCGTTTTACCTGTCTCTGAATCTAAGGCGCCCGTTGGTTCGTCACACAGTAGCATTTTAGGATTTTTCGCAAGTGCTCTGGCAATAGAGACACGTTGTTGTTCGCCGCCTGATAGCTGACTCGGAAAATTCCCTGCTCGCTGATCAAGCCCTACGCTAGATAATACCTCACGAGAATCAAGCGGCTCTTTACAAACTTCCGCAGCTAACTCAATATTTTCCAAAGCAGATAAATTAGGGACTAAGTTGTAAAATTGAAAAACAAACCCAACATCATTCCTACGATATTCTGTTAGTTCTTCTTTTTTTAGTGAAGAGATTTCTTTATTGTCGATCACGATTGTACCGGAACTTGTTTTTTCCATTCCGCCTAATAGATTTAAAAGGGTTGTTTTTCCAGCGCCACTTGCACCGACGATTACGACAAACTCCCCTTCATTGATCGTGAAGTTTACTTGGTTCACAGCGTTTACCGTGACTTCTCCACTTACTTGGTATTTTTTGCTGACCTCTTTAAAATTGATGTATGTCATTGTTTTTCCTCCTTTTTTCTAAATGTCCGATTCATAGCTTCTGCTAATAGTTTGACATTTTCTCCTTCAAAGATAGTAGTATGATCCCCAGAGATATGATTTTCATTCCAGTTGCCGTTGATATGTTTCTTCCACTGTATATAATTAGGGATTTTTTCATCTTTAGCTCCAAAATAGAAAATATCTTTAAGAACACTTGTTGAATCTTCATATAAATGTCTTGCAGTCTCAAAACTTCTAAATAAATTGATATAATAAATTAGCTCTCGTGGACTACTTTCACCAAAAAGGGAATTAACCTTGCTAACTCATTAGGTACAATTTTTAACAATTTTGGCATCAAGTCTAGTCTCTTTTCTAATAAAAGAATAATTTGTTCCCAAAGCTCATCTGTATTTACAGCATTCTCTACTTTATAATCAAATGTTTCATAAATAAATTGTTGTTCATTTTTCAACTGAAATTCGAATTTTTGTATTTTATTTTCAACTGGAGGCATCGTATTGATCATAAAAAGATTGTTTACTTTTGAATTTACCTTAGATATTTCATACGCTATTGTTCCTCCAATACACCAACCACCTAAATAATCAATAGATTCGAAATTTTCTAAATATTCATTGTATTCTTTAGCTAATTCTGTAAAGTCAATTATTCTAGGAGCAGATTTTTTAATATCCTTTTTGAATCTAATTGCGAATACATTATATTTTGAATCAATATTCTTAGCTAATTCATTATATATTCCTATTTCTCCAGATCCAGCATGGATAAATACAATACTTTTTTCACTTGTTCCCTTTTTTAATTGCGTCAAAAATTGATTTATCTTAAAATTGTTATCTTCTTGTTTTATTTTTTCAAGATAACGAGCTTGATCGCTTAATGAAAAATGATTCAATAGTTCTTCAATTGTAATATCTACATTATACTTTTTGTTAATTTTATAAAGCAATTCAGGTAATTTAATTGAGTCACCACCTATTTCGAAGAATGTTGCACTTTTAGTTAGTATAGCGTTACTTTCTTCTAGATCAATTACTTGTGTCCATAAGTCGAAAAGTTCAAGTTCTTTTTCAGTAAACTTCTGACTAGCTTTTTGTTCCATTTCTTTTAATTTTTTAAGATTGATTTTCCCATTACTTGTTAATGGTAGTGTATTTAAATAAGTAAATGAACTAGGTATCATATATGTTGGCAAAACTTTTCTTAGTTCGCTCCTGAACAATTCATGGCTTAGTTCATCCATAGTATTCGTAGTATAGAAGGCACTTAAATACTTTTTCCCATTCTGATTTTCTTTAACGACAACCTTAGCCTCGCTTATATCCTTGATAGAAGATAGGCTATGTTCTATCTCAATTAGGTCGATTCTATATCCATTAACCTTCAACTCTGATTCCATTCTACCTAATATATTGACATATCCTTTATCTGTTAAATAGCCTTTATCACCGGTTCTATAAATTGGACCTAATTGTGCATGTTCATAGAAAACGCCATGATTTTGATTTTTCAACAAATATCCATTTGCTAGTCCTTCACCTGTAATTATCAATTCACCACTCACATTGCTATTAACCAAGCAATCATTTCGATCTAAAACATAATAATTTTGATTACTTAAAGGATATCCATAGGGAACTCTTCTGTCAGAGAAATCGTTGAGCGGATAATAAATTGACCAGATAGAGGCTTCAGTTGCACCACCTAAACTAAAAATATTTAACTCTTCATTTAGAAACGTTCCTTTGATTTGATAAACTAGATCTGCTGGAATAAAATCGCCACTCATTAATATATTTCTAATATTCATAATTTTACAATCAAAATTGATAAGAGTGTTTGCATCAAACCAGGTGTTGAATTCCAAAAAGTTGCTTGTAAAATTTTTTCTTTAAATGGAAACAAGTTTGATGGATTTGGGCATAATATAGTTTCACATCCAGAAAGTAACGGAGTTAATAGGTCAAACACTGACAGATCAAAGGACAAGTCTGAAACATTAAAAAGAACATCTTCTTGATTTATTCCCGTTCTTACTATAATATCATCGATGGTGTTAAGTACTGGTCTCTCAGAAATTGATATTCCTTTTGGTTCTCCAGTTGTTCCAGAAGTAAAGATAACATAAAGTTCATCGTGTGGAATCTCTTGATATTCATTTTCTAACCTTAAACTAGGTTCAGCTCTGAAGACTCGTTCTCCTTTTATCAGAAGCTGAATATTGCTCGTTTTTAAAAGTTTTCTATATCTATTTTCAGGCATATCTTCTGAAATAAAGCAAAAAGAATCTGAAGTTTTGATTACCGCCAGCATTTGAACTGTGCTTTTAATAGACTTGTTACCAACTATTCCTATCCTAATTTTTTTCAAATCGTATCGCTGCTTTTCTCTATCTATCACTTCAGCTAAATCATCACTTTTTCTGTCTAATTCATTAAAAGTTATTGAATCATCTACTTCAGAAAAAGCTATTTTTTTAGGAAATTCTTTTTTTACGGTTTTAAGCGCTGACAATATACTTTGCGTACTTTTTTTAATAATTGATTGCCTTGAATTATACTTAGAATACTTTTGTTCAATCAACTGATTGAGTTCTTTTAAAGTACTTCTTACATCAATTTCTTCGTCCAAAAGAAAGCCATCAATACTGTGAATAAAGAACTGGAACATTTCATCTATCTGTTTGATTTCAAAAATCTCTTTTAAGTAGTCCCAACTAATATTTAAGCTTCCATTCACTATTTTCATTTGACAATCCAGATACACTTGAGGTGTTTCCGAAATCCAATAGTCTATTTCACCTAATTCATCAAATTTATCAAAATCAAATAGCATAGAAGTAAATACATACGGCATTAAAGGTTGACGTCCATGCTTCTTTAGTTCTCTTAAAACTTCAATTCCTTCAAAAGAAGATCGTCTGAAACTTGAAAAGATATTTCTATGGATGTTTATCGTATTCTCTAAAATCGTTTTATTCACATCAACATTAGTTGGAACTAATACTGTACTAGTAAAATCACCTATAACCGATAAATATTTTTCTCCTCTTGGTCTTTTAAATGTAGTAACATTGATTGTAAATTCTTTATTTTCAGACCATTGTTGCAGAGCTGTACTATAAAGAGTTAAAAAGAGCGAATTTAATGATATTTTTCTTTTCTCAGCAATCTCTTTTAATTTTGAAAGCTTCTCTGCTGTATAAATATATTCTTTTCTAGCAAATTTACTGTGACTCGCTTTCTCTTCCTTCACTAATAAATTTGGGGCATCTGGCAAGGTTTCTATCTTTTGTTTCCAATATTCTCTATCTTTCTCATACCTTGCAGACTTTTTTGAATTTAAGTATGAGTCATTTATTTCTAAAAGCAGGTCAGACACATCTGTTAATTTTACTCGATCATTTTTCACTGTCTTTTTTATATCATCAAACAACTGAAATAAACTTAGACCATCAGCTATTAATAAATCTATACTTATAAAAATCAAATAATTACCAGGTTCCTCTGCATTTTCAACAGCTTCAAAAGTATACAATGGAAAGTCACTCGATTGATATAATTTATGTGATAATCGTTCTCTTGTTCTCTCTCTAAAACTCTTCATTTCATCATTAGTTTTTGAGCTAACGATTATTTCATAATTAAAGTTATTGATAATTTCAAATGTTTCCATATTTTTTACTTTTGCTCTCAACATCGGTTGTACTTGTATTACTTTGTTTAATGCATCCTGAAATTCCTGAATATCGCCTTTATACTTAACTTCCAAATACATATGAGTACCAGTCTTTGCATCAAAAGATTCATTTCTCCCTAAAAGATACGCTTTTTGAACTTCTGTCATTTCTATTTCCATTTTTATTTTCTCCCTTAAAATGATTACAAATATACGCAACAACATAATTATTTTGCTCGATTATCTTCACCGTTACATGATTCTTATTTTTATAAGATACTTTGTAACGATTGAGTTCATCCTGTTCGATACTAATTTCTTTAAAATCAATATACAACCCTTCTCCAAAATACTTTGAATATACTTCTTTAATTACCCAAATTTTAAAAAAATTTTCTTGTTGAACTTTTGAATAACTAATGCAGTCGTTATTGTTATACATGAATGATGTATAAATATCCATCTGTTCCTGAGTTAGTGACTTTTTTATTTCAATATCAATAGCAACTGGATTCATAGATGAAATTATAACCACAGCATATTCTCCCGAATAAGATTTTGAAAAATATTTGGGATTTTTATCGTTTAACAATTGATTTAAGTACTTGCTCTGATTTGACTTACTTGTACTTTTTTTCACTAAATATATTTCACTTATCATTTTCCATTTCCTTCATCTCCTTTTCCACGAACGATTAATTGTTAATGTGTTCACGTGTTCATATGTTCATTGTACTAAAAATTATACATTTAATCAATATTATTTTAAAAAAATTCGGATATATGAATTGAGGTTATGTAAGTTAGACTTTTATCATAAGTCATTGTTTTAATGATATTGTTTTAATGATATTGTTTTTCTGAGGATTATGAAGAGAATTTAGAAGGTTTGAAAGTATGTTAATTCTAGGTAAAAGGAATTAAAAAAAACGCTTGGACAAAATTCCAAACGTTCTCTAACCATCTATTTTTATTTATAACTATTCTTCTTAGCTTTTTTCGCCGTCCGTGTTTGCTGACGACGTTCAACTTTACGTTTTTGTTTATTGCTAGCTGAAATGGCCCATTCGATTTTCTTTTTGTAGCCTGGTTTGATTTTTTTCTTTTTCTTTTTCACCAAACCTATTAATGTTGGATCTTCCAATGCATCCTTGCTTTTCTCACGTTTCGTCCGACGGTTACGATCATAGGTGTCTATAATTTCACCGTCTTTAATTTCTTTTGGATGGAATTCGATTCCTAATTGTTCAACCTCTGCAATAGCTTCTTCATCTGCAGGTGAATAAAGTGTAATTGCTGTACCGTCTAAACCATTTCTTCCAGTTCTACCTACACGGTGAATAAAGAAATCTAAATCACTTGGCACTTCCGCATTAATCACATGAGAAACACCCTCAATATCAATTCCTCTTGCCGCAAGGTCTGTTGCTACCACGTATTGGAATTCAAGCTCTTGAACTTGACGCATCACACGTTTACGTTCTCTTGGAGAAATATCTCCGTGGATTTTTGCGACTTTTAATCCTTGATCTTTTAAGTAATCAGTAATCTCGTCCACGCGTTGTTTCGTGTTAGCAAATATAATTACTAGATACGGATGCCCAATCGTTAATAAGTGATAAATCAGACGATTTTTGTCTTTTCCTTTCGTGGAAATCAACCAATTGTCGATCGTTTCTGAGATAATATTTTTTGGCTGGATATGTTCAACCACTGGATTTTCCATGTATTTTTTCAAGAAAGGTTTTAGTTTTTCTGGAATAGTTGCAGAGAAAACCAACATTTGCAGTTTATTTGGCAAACGTCCAGCAATCTGATCCACCTCTTCTAAAAAGCCCATGTCCAAAGTCATATCCGCTTCGTCAACAACAAAGGCAAATGCCGTATGCGCTTTTAACGCCTGCTCGTTCATCAAATCTAAAATCCGACCAGGAGTTCCAATCACCACATGAGGCTGCTGATTTTTTAATTTAGCGATTTGACGTTGTTTATCTGTACCACCGACAAAGTTTGTCACACGCATTTCCGGCTGACTGAATTTTGCGATTTGGATCGCCTCTTGATAAATTTGATTCGCTAATTCTCGACTAGGTGCCGTAATCAGAATTTGTACTTCATCCAATTGAGGATTTACTTTATTCATCAATGGTAATAAAAATGTATGCGTCTTTCCACTTCCTGTTTGGGATTGACCGATGACACTTTTGCCTTTTTTAATGACAGGAATCAATTTTTCTTGTACTTCTGTTGGTTGTTCAAACCCTTTATCTGCTAATGCTTCCATGATAAAATCGTTGAATTGAAATTGTTTAAATGAACTCATTTACCTCACCTCTTTCAAACTTGTTGTGTAAGTCCTCATGCATTATACCATAAAAACCGCAAATCCTTATTGATTTTCTTCATTTTTCTTCTCTTTTATCGTGCTGATTGTATATGTGCGACTTGCTTTTTCATAAAATAAACGACGATTCTTTCTGATTAATACATACAGGATATTGATACAAAATAGTAGCAATAACAAAGAACAGAATAAAAACAACATAAAACTTACCAGCTGTAACATACGATTGTTAGAATTTAGCAAATCGGCAGAACTGGTCATATATAAACTAATTAGTCCATAAACAACATACAAATAGCCATAGCGAATAACCAAGGCTCTAAATCGGATTTTTCCCCGACCTTCTTCAACTACTCGAATACGAACAATTTTTTTCCCAAGCGTTTCTCCATTGGTAAGTTTTGGCAGGAACATAAAAACAACAACGACCATAATGAAAAAACAGAAACGCTCTTCAAGTCCAGAAGATCCCGCAAACCATTGTTTGTACGCTGGAATTGCATTCAGAAGAAATAGCACTATTGTTTGAACGATCGAAATCACAAACCAATCGATTAAAAAAGCAACAAAGCGCCTGAATAAGCTGACTGACTGACCTTTTTTATAAGCCGCCTCATCCAATTCATCTCTAGTCGGAAATAAAAAGGTCAACATCGGCGTTATCGTATACCCTACAATTCCCCCAAAAGTATTATTAATTAAGTCATTTACATCTGCTAATCGATACGGTCTCGGATAAATAAAATACAGCCCACTCAACTGTGTTAATTCAAAAAACAGAGACAAAAGAAAACTAGCCAAAACCACTTTTTTAAATGAACATTTGTAATAATAACGTAGATACACCCCAAAAGGGACTAACAACAAAATATTGAATACAGGTTCCAACACAACTCCTTGCCTTAACGCAGGAACAAACGTGCTTGGATCATGTATATTCAACACAGTGTCTTGTAAAAAACGACTGACAAAGTAAAAGGGACGCAATTCTAAATATTGACTGGTGTATTGCGCAACCTCAGCTTTCGGTGGTAATGGTAAAATAACTAAAAAATAAGCACATAGTAAATAGAATACAAATGAATACACTATCAGTGCTCTTGTGAATAAAAAGGTTCCGTATTTCCGGTATTCACGAATAACAAGTACAAATGAAATCGCAAATGCTAAAAAAGGAAAAACGATTATTGCTGTTTTGATTGGTGCAGCATATGCTGACATCTAACCACACTCCTTCTTATTTAGTGTAGTAGAAAACAAAATTTTTGTCATTTTTAATAACTAGAGCTTTAACAAAAAATATATTTTGCAAATTGAAAAAGTTGCAGTATGATTGATTCATGGAGCTACACAACAGTTGTTTTACAGCTCTAGACAACCAATTTTTCCATACGGAGGTCTTTTTATGTTAAATCCATATTTTGCTTTTGGAGTCCCTGTTTTTTTACTTTTTTTATATGTCGTATTTGCTATTATCCGAAACAAAAGCAAACTGCATTACATCGGATTTGTTCTTTTATTGATTGCAGCCTTTATGATGGCGTTTAGCTTTCAGGTTTTGCAAGGCTTATGGACTTTAGAGGTTAGTCATTCTATCGAGCAACTAAATAAGCTAAGTTACTCACCAGAATTATTGTGGATTCCACTGATTTTAGGTGGTGTGTTAGCTGTTCTCAATCTTTGGCGCGGAGTGAAAAGAGTGCAATCTTTTCGGGAAGATTCTCATTAAACACATAAAACGATGGCGAGAAGACTGGTCTTCCTTCCATCGTTTTTAGTGATAAAAAATAGCGATTCTTGGAGGTATCTTCTGCTGTTTGGACACTAAGAAAGCTGAAATCTACGAAAATTTCCTAACATTTAAACAGTCTTTATTTATTACGCATTATTTGCATTTTCCCACGAAAATAAAGTTCAAAAAATTTCTTCTGTTCCCGTTGAGCTGGCGTATTCAATTCGGTATACTTAAATCGTAGAATAGAAATGAAACGAAGGAAACTTCTCCTAGTTTAAATGATAATTAAATAATCATTGGCACTTTTTCAATGGACCGCCAATCCAATGAAAAAGAACATTGTAATGACAGCACACACTGCCGGAACAACTTGCCAATAGTGCGAGAAACAAACTCGCTTGTTTTGTTGTATCTGACTTCTTTTTAGATACAAAAGACAGGTTTATTTGTTGGACTATTGTCAACGGTATTGGTGGAAACTGATATCGTTTTTTTCTATTCTGCTACTTTTACACGGGAGGTGAATCGTTTACACGTTGTACAAGCATAAAACAGAAAAAAATAGGCACTTTATCAATCGGCGCCAACCGAGTGATAAAGCCCTGCATAGACAGCACACACTATCTATACAAGTTGCCCATTGCTAGTTCCGAAGTTCTAGCTTCTTTATTGTACCGAATTTTTGTCTGAATTTCTAGACATGATTGTTATTTTTCGGTCGTTTAGCTAAACTTCTCTCGCATTGGAAACGATATTGGTAGTTGTACACTGCTTGTATCGTTTTTTTTGTATCATTTCACACATTATTTTAAACGAAAGAAAGGAAGATTTTTTATGGAAAAACCAGTTAAATGTATTAAAGCAATTCCTTATCAGGATATTTTAGATTTAAAAGAGGTCTTAGAAAGACTGCATTCTTGGGAAAAACCGTTGTTATTATTGAATGATTTTTTCAGTGACCAAAATATACCTGTGAACAAAAAGAAAATCATTCGTGAATATTATGCTTATGGGAAAATTTATCACAGCTATTTTAAGGAAATGGAAAACATGCTGCAAATTTTAGATAAGCAGATTTGTGTCCTTACTGAGAAACAGTCGATTTCTATATAAAAAAATACTGACAAAAAGAACGAAATAAACATGCGTTCTTACTGTTTATTATGATACAATAAAAGAACAGAGAAGTTATGACGGTGGCTACTTCTGAAAGGTGGTGGTGCTTATGAATGTAAGTGCTGAAATCTTTAGAGAGGAGAATGCCTTTTGTCCGCATTGGAAACAATTCAGCTGATTTTAAGCTTTGGTATGTTTACCATCGCTTTAATCAAACTGATTGTGGAATTGCTTAAAGACAAAAAATAACCGTCAGCTTTAGCAGGGCAACGGTTATTCTAAAAAAATAATCTAATCTAGTTATCGTCTTAAACGGCTCTGTCGAAGAGGATATGTTAGCTCATGTCCTCTTTACGAATTCATTGTAACATAAAACAAAGTAAGTTTATAGGGGAATCTTCCTGATTGGTTCAAATAAAAAAACAAGTGCTAGAGATGAATCCCTAACACTCGATAATGATAAACAGCTTGAATATTTATCCTTTAATTTTTCTTCACAAACTCAGATTTAAGTTTCATCGGACCAAATCCTTCAACCTTACAATCAATATTATGTCCATCAGCAGCATCCACAACTAAACGAATACCTTTAACTTTCGTTCCTTGTTTGATCGCACCACTAGCACCTTTGACTTTTAAATCTTTGATAACCGTTACGTTATCCCCATCAGCCAAAACATTTCCATTTGAATCTTTGATAACAGCCGTTGTATCTTCTGCTGCTGCTTCTGGTGACCATTCGTGTCCACATTCTGGACAAATAATCATGCCGCGATCCTCATAAGTGTATGTTGAGCCACATTCTGGGCAACTTGGTAGATTTTCCATTTACATTCTCCTTTAAACTATTGTCAATTCATTCTATCGTACTTCTACTTGAAAGGAAAGACCCATTTAATCGTGAATGTTTGGAAAAATCATTTATTTGCTTTCTTTTCCTTTTTCTACATAAGAAAGATCATTGACGCTATCTACTGTATATTTACCATCTTTATACGTTACTTTTGATACGCTAGCATTTTTCAACCCGCCATCTGGTAAGTCTGCATTTGCATCCAATTCACCTAATAGCGTAATAATACTCATGCCATGAGAAACAACTAAAACGTTCTTTGCCCCTTCTTTTTCAGCATCTTTAACAAGATCATCTAGTCCAGCAGTTAAGCGAGCAACAATCGTTTTACTATCTTCTGCCGGCCAGTTTACACCTTCTTCAACATTTTTCTTATCTAACTCAGATAACACATCCGCAAAGCTGATAATTCCTTTATAAAACCCAACTTCTTTCATCCATTCATTATATTCTTCAAAAGTCTTGCCTTGTTCTTTGGCAACAGCTGTTAACATTTCTTCATTCATCAAACCTTCATATGTGCCAAAATTATATTCTCTAAGACGTTTGTCTTTTGTCATTTCTTTAATCATTTTTTCTTGTCCGTTATTTTTTAATACTAATTCAGCTGTTTCAATCGCTCGACCACTGTCACTGGTAACAACTTTATCAAATGTAACATCTGACAACCCTTTACCTAAATGCTCAGCCACTTCAACACCTGCTGGAGTTAGCGGTGCATCAATCCATCCTTGAGATCGATCAACAGTGTTTAACATTGTTTTCCCATGACGAGCAAGATAAATGACAACTTCCGTATTTTCTTTCTCCTTTGTATCTGCTTTTTTCTCTTCCTTAGCCGTTCCATTACTACAACCGGCTAATACCATTGACAACAACGCTACACCAACAAAAATTTTTTTCAATTTCATAACTTTCTCTCCTTCGTTCTATTTCTTTTTTGGGTTAAACAATGAACAGACACTCCTTTTTTGTGTTTTAAAAAAAGAAAAAACCCAACTATACCAAATAGAATTACTTGGCACAATTAGGTTTAGCTTGTATTAAAACAATCACTATCCACTATTCAACTATTTTTAGTATAACGGACTTTATTGAAAATGTAAATGCTTTCATTCCCTATTTTTTGTATTGTTTACACAATTGTTGGATTTTTTGATAGATCACAGCAACTTCTTTGTCGTCTTTTGCGTTAGCACCACTAGCTAATGGATGCCCACCACCATGATGTTGTTTGGCTAATTCATTAATGATTGGTCCTTTTGAGCGAAGACGTACACGGTAATACCCTTCAGGCTGCTCCACAAAAATTGCCCATGCTACTACTTCATCAATTACACCAGGTAAGGAAACGATTGCTGCTGTTTCTGAGTCTACAATTCCATATTCATCCATTAATGATTGAGGTAATGTGACTTTGGCTGCCCCATTTTCATCTACGTCAATATTTTGATACACATATCCTGCTAGTTTTGCAACAGACATCGGAATTTGTTCTAACTCACGATTCAGCTCAGCTGTATTAAAATCATAGGTCATTAATTCAGCTGCTACATTTAAGGTATGAGGGGTCGTTGATGGATACAAAAATCGGCCAGTATCTCCAACAATCCCTGCATATAAAAGTCTCGCAGCTTTATTATTCATCACTAATTCTGTTTGATTTTCATGATAAAAATCAGCAATTATCTCACTACAACTACTTGCTTTCGGATTGACCCAGACCAAATCACCGTATGGATCATCATTTGGATGGTGATCCATTTTGATTAATTTATCGCCTAAAGAGTAGCGCTCATCACTAATTCTCGGCGCATTCGCCGTATCTGTTACGATCACTAACGCTCCTTTATAGCACTCATCTGCAACAGTGTCCATCTCAGCTAGAAATTCTAATCCTTCGACTGGTCCTCCTGCTTGAAAAATTTGCTTTTTAGGAAAGCTTTCTCTCAAGATTTCTGCCAGACCAACCTGAGAACCGATAGCATCTGGATCTGGTCTTTGGTGACGATGGATAATAATTGTGTCATAGTTTTTGATCATAGCTAAAATTTCTTTTAAAACATTCATGGTTACTTCCTCCTACGTTCGCTCCATTACTTGGCAAACAACAATTGCTTTGGCAACAATAGCATTTTCTATATACACTTCAATATCAAGTTTGGCAGAGCGTCTGCCAATTTCTAAAATTCTTGGTCGAATATCTAATTCACTTTCTAATTGGATAAGCCTTAAGTAATGCAGACTCATTTGCTCAATCAAGACATTTCTTCGTTGATTTGTAATCATCGTCCGTTGAGTCACATTTGCAATAATTTCGCTTAATACGCCAAAAGAAATCGTCCCTACACTATTGACCATTTGAGGCGCAACCGAAAACTTAAATTGTGCTTCCGCTGCCTTATTCCCTTCATCAATCGGCATTACCTCACCAGAAATCTGATCAGAAATGGTATCTGCAATTTGCGGTTGTCTCTGAACTAACTGCATTGCTTTCATCACATCTTGCCTAGAAACAAATCCAACTAAAGACAAGTCATCTTCCACCACTGGCATCACTTCTAAACCATCCCAAATCATTTGGTGACTGACACTAGCCACACTCATCATTTTTTTTGCAACAATCGGATCTTTAGTCATTACTTTTTCCATGGTTAAGGACTCAGCTTTACCTAAAACATCTTTAGCCGTGATTATTCCAACAAGACGTAAACTCTTATTAACCACTGGAAAACGAGAATGTTGGGTCTTATCCGATAGCTGTTGATAATCGGCTATGGTATTTGTAGAATACAAATAATTAGTTTTTTCCAATGAAGTATAAATATCGCTAACCAACATAATATCTTTTTTTATCAATTGATCGCTCAAGGCACGATTAATCATCGTCGCAACTGTAAACGTGTCATAAGTTGTTCTTAATACAGGCATCTCTAATTCATCCGCCAGTTCTGCGATTTCAGATTCTGTATCAAATCCTCCTGTAATCAGTACTGCGGCACCATTTTCTAGCGCCAACTTTTGAACGCCTTGACGATTTCCTACAATCATTAGTGAACCTGGCGTTATATAACGAGTCATTGCTTTTTCAGTCATGGCACCGATCACAAATTTATTCAACACTTTATCAAGACCTGCTGAGCCGCCTAAAACATCTCCTTCAATAATCCGAACAACTTCTCCAAACGTTAGTTTCTCAATATGCTTTTTCAATTTACGCTCGATACGAATTGTTCCAACCCGTTGAATGGTTGATACTAAACCAATGTTTTCAGCTTCTTTGATTGCTCGGTAAGCCGTTCCTTCACTAACACCAAGATTTTTCGCAATGCTACGAACAGAAATTCGATCCCCAATAGGCAATCCTTCTATATATTTTAAAATTTGATCGTGTTTTGTAGCCATAATTTCCTCCTAAAACGCTATGTATTTATGCATCTACTTACTTATTCTATGGTGTTTGTCTATCAACTTGCGATAGGGCTCACTTCTCATTAAACTCTTCACTGTTTTACTGCACAATGAACTAAGTACTATGACAGTCATAACTTCTATATTAGTTGATTCTAATTAGTAAAAGTATAACAAAAAAAAGTAAATTTTAGTACAGTTAATTTTTTATTATTATAACAGAGGTGAAAAATAAATGAAATTTTTTCGCAAAGCATTGGATTTTTTAATTAGAAATAAAAAAGAAATTCAAGACTTTCTATAAGTCCTATCTGACTTTTTTATCAAAAAGAAGTATGATAGTAGCGAACTTGTTTACATATGTTAAGGAGATGGATAGATGGATTCATTTAACAACTTTCAAGATAATCCTATCGTGCAAAAAAATCGCTGGTGGATTTTAATTTCAGCCGCTATGTTTACATTTATGTCAACGTTAGATGCAAGTATTGTCAATATTGCTTTACCGACTATTTCGACCGATATGAACGTACCTATGAATCAAGCAGTGTGGATTGTATCCATTTACTTAATGGTCATCTGTGCCTGTTTATTGCTTTTTGGAAAAATTGGAGATAGCTTTGGCAAGATCAATAGTTATCGAATTGGAACCATTATCTTTACGATCGGGTCACTATTATGTGGGTTTAATCCCTCTCTAAAATTTCTTTTGTTTGCTCGAATTATTCAAGGCATTGGTTCTAGCATGACTATGGCGACGAATGCTGGGATTATTACAGAAGTTTTTCCTTTGAATGAACGTGGGCGAGCATTAGGTTCCCTTGGTGCCTTTGTTTCACTTGGTTCTATTGCAGGGCCAGGCATCGGCGGAATAATTCTTTCTCATTTTTCCTGGCCTTATATTTTTTGGATCAATGTACCAGTTGGACTTCTGACTATTTTTATTGGTGAAAAATTTTTGCCTAAAGATATCATTAAAAGTGGCAAAAAGGTGGATATGGTTGGTTTTAGTTTGTTTGCCCTCTTTATAATGACTTTTTTTGGTGCTATTTTTATCGGACAAGAAATCGGATTTACTGCATCTCTATCATTAATATTATTTGTTGCAGCAGTGATTTCATTGATTGTTTTTATCCGAATTGAAAAAAACGTTTCTGAGCCCTTGATTACTTTTGCGATTTTCAAAAATAACCTTTTTACGATAAGCTTAATTACAGCTGTTTTGATCTTTTCTTCTAACTTTTTCGTCAATGTTATGATTCCATTTTATTTGCAGAACGCTAGAGGTATTTCTGCAAGTAGTGCAGGTTTATTGATGATGGTTTTCCCATTGTTAATGGTGATCGGCTCTCCTATTAGCGGGTATTTAATAGATAAAATTGGCACTACATTATTAACGGTTACAGGATTATTGTTGTTGTCGATTACGGCATTGATGTATATGTTTTTAAACCAAGGAACCCCACTTTGGTACTATATTTTGGCAACAGGAATTATGGGTTTAGGCAATGCTCTTTTTCAATCATCAAATAATACAACTGTCATGAGTAGTGTTGCCAAAGAAGATTTAGGTGTTGCTGGCAGTATGAATTCTTTTGCTCGAAATTTAGGGATGGTTTTAGGAATTGCTTTAGCTACAACAATTTTATACAAAGCCATGAGCTCTGCCTATGGACAACGAGTGACAACTTACATTAGCACTCGTCCAGATGTATTTATTTTTGGGATGAGAATTACTTTTTTAGGTTCTTTCATTCTCTGTTTAACTGCTTTGCTATTGACATTATTCCGTTTAGCAAAAAAGAAACAATAAGCTAATTTAAAAGTGAAACTCCATCGGCTGACTTGACCATAAAAAGCTTAGTAGCGTAAAACAAAAGTATTGTTTTATGCTACTAAGCTTTATTTTGCTAACTTAGATCTTGTTCTAATACCCAACTCATAATTTCTTTTAATAAGTACGCATGTTTTGATAGCGACTGATTCACTGATTTATGTTGGGTAACTGTATATTTTTTATTTTTAACCCACTCTGGAATTTTTTGACCTGTCTGATAATGAGTTGCTTTTTTTACTAAATTTACTGTTTGCCCCACATTAAATTTTGCTGATCCATCTGAGGTAGGAGCTAAAATCCAAGTACCTGGAGTCCCTTCTTGACTCGTTACATTGACAGCATTTTTCACGGTATTAAAAATATAATAAGTACCTGGTTTTACCGTTGTTTTCACCTGTTTATTTTTTAGTGCATCTTCTGCAGTAAAATAGCCGCTAACAGCACTTTTCAGTGAAATCATTTTATGATTTGCTTGCGTAGATTCTTTTAAACGATAAAAATACACCGGAAGTCCGCTAGCATCTCCCATTCTGCCAGAAGCTTGTGTTTCTGAAATGCCGTTAGAAGTATAATTACAATGAATGATCCTATCTGGACTAACAAAAACTCCTGTGTGTCCGCCAGCTCCTGCACTACCATTTTTATACCCAGCAACAAAAATATCTCCTCGTTGCACTTGCGCTCGACTAATTGGCAGCAACAACGTGCCTTCTAAACGATACAAGCTATCTGTATTGCCGATCGCTGTTTGTGTTGGTAAATATCCTGCGGCAATTAACGCATAAAATAGCGCCGAACTACAATCATAACTAGATGGACCATTGCGAGCATTCATGGAATAAGTAACTTTTCCTTTTCGCTGAGAAAACCAAGTAATAACAGATTCACTCATTGCCATGTCTACTCCCCTTTTCCATTCTTTATACTTTTGATAAACTCCTCAAACAATTCTGTGCCAAGGCCCATCTTTTGGTAGTTTTCAAGAATAGACTTTAATTCCATCAAAAGATAACCTACATATAAAACATAAAGTAGACCAACTCCTGTCCCCCCTGGGATAAGTGGTGCTAATGGAATAAAAAACATCAACAAAACCATACTAGCTATTTTACGCAATATGCCGTTAATCCCTACTTTACTTTTAAACTCAATTGCCGGATTGAGTTTAGCGGCTAAACTGCCACTTAAAAAATCAATAATCATTGCCACACAAATCAATGTTAATACATAAATTGCTTTATGATCTGCGTCGACTAAGAAACGATCTAAATACTCAAACATCTTCATAATTACCACCTTTTTTATTATTTATACTGAATTAATTGTTGTTAGAATGAAAATCACTCGATTTTCTCCCTCTCTGTATCATTTTTTCCGATCATTAAAATCAGCTGTCTTTTTCGTTTAGTAATGAACACATTTTTTAATGATCGGATACCTATAGTTTAGTACGATAATTGCCGGAAAATTTGTCAAATCTCTCCCAAATTTTTTTCATTTTTCTATCAGTAGTTGTCCACTTTCGTAAGATTCGGCAAATCGAATCATGGCTTTTTCCAACTCACGATAAAACTTACTCTCACTCATATGATGCTTCATATAAATAGCTATGTTTGTCGTAACATTTCGATCCATATATTTGTCATGCAATAATTGTCTGTCGTATGAATCTAATTGATTCATAGCAGTTACAATTTTTACTAATTCAACTTCTGCTAATTTTTTTCGATCAATGACATACTCAATCTTTGACGTTGTTTGTTTTTCCAGACTTTCCATTTCCAACTTATAAGTAGCAGTTACTTTTGGAGAATGGTTTTCTCCAGCAATCCTCACCAAAGACCGATAATTATTTAATAGCTCGTGAACCTTTTTTTTCGTTTGCTTTTTGTCAATTTCGGGAAATAATAACATCATCTATCTACTCTCCTCTTTATTCGTTAAGACATGCAACATTTAGTCTGTCTGCTCTTTATGTCCTTCTCTGCTCATTCTTTAAACCCTCACTCAGTTATTAATGATTCTTTCATCAAAAAACTTACTTATCTGTAACTTGCTACGACTCTTCCAATAATTCCTGTTCTCTCACTTCACTCCTTACGCTGTTTAATAAATTAGCTACTATTAAGTAAAATCATTGACTAAAATTAGCATTTACGCTATTATATAAGTATAGTTAAATAAGCACTATTCTATTTCCGCCACTTTCTTTAGAAAGTAACTGTCAGAAAGGCTTTGACTAACTATATACTGATAAATTAGCTTGTAAGAACATTATAATAGCTTACATGCTAATTGTCAATTAAAAAATAGCTTAAAAGCTAAAGTTTTTTAAATTTAAGCTTATGAAAGGTTGAAAAACATGAGTTTAACGCACAGAATTAAAGAGTTGGCTGATAATAAAAAAGTGACATTTGCTGAAATCGAGCGCAGTGTGGGCATCTCAAATGGACAAATTCGCCGTTGGGATAATTCCTCTCCTAAAATAGAGAATATCCAAAAAGTAGCTGACTATTTCGATGTCTCTACGGACTATTTGCTTGGACGATCAACCATTGCTTCTATTGGAAGCGATGCTCAAGAAGAGAACCTTTCATCTCAAATTATGTTTCGAATGAACACTGAAGGTCTATCTGAAAATGAAGTTGATGAATTAAAAGATGAAGTCGATCGGTTTCTTCGCTTTAGAAGAGCTGAAATCGACCGTGAACGAGAATTAAAACAAGACGACAAGGCGTGATTGGATGACAGAGCAAATTGATGAATATCTTAGTTTTTCAGATAAAATAAACGATTATATCTCAGCCGTAATGGTCGCAAATAATATCGGTTATGAAAATTATGACTGCTCATATATTTGGGATTTAGTCAAAGCTAAGGGCGTTTCAATGCGTGGTTTTCCATTTGACGGAGTAGCAAGAGATCGTATCTCAGGTATGATTGTTAAAGATTCTTTAGAAACCACGATTGGCTTTAATCAAACAATGAGCGAGAAGAGAAAAAATTTTACGATTAGTCATGAAATTGTCCATTATCTGTTTCATATGAATGAAGATAACACTATTTTTACAGATACTGACCGCAGTCTTCATTATTCTTATAATGAAGTACTCCATGAATTCCAAGCAAATATCGGTGCATCTGCTATTCTTGTTCCTGATGTCGTTTTGTTTCGCTTTTTAAAAAAAGGATGGAATTTATCTCAACTCTCCCAACAATTCGGCATCTCAGAAAGCGCACTTTATATCCGCTTGATCCAAACAATGCAAGCAAATTTCGGTGTCTCTTTCGTTGCAGCCAAAGCAAATGCCGATGCTATTCGCTATAAATTCAGCGGAAAAGGTCAACATTCTGCAGTTGAACTGGGAACAAATTTAGAAGCGAGATTATTTAGAACGAATCGGTTTATAGAAGCGTTGTAAAGATATGCACGAACGTAACTTTGGTCAAAAGCAAAGCTGGAAATTATTTTTCCAGCTTTTTTATTCCTTTATAGACATTTATGTTGTATAATAAGTATTGAATAAATAACTTTAAGGAGAGAATTATGAAAAAGAAAGCGCTAATTGGTTTAGGTTTGTTTCTTTGTTTTAGTCTTGGTAACATCGCTGTTCCTGCCGCTACAGGTTTGACAGCTTTAACTGCAGAGGCGACTACTTTAGCAACCGCTACAACATTTAAGAATCATGGTCAAGCTATCGCAAGTGAGGCAGTCAATGTTGGTGAAAAGCAAGATCTATATGTTTCCGGTAAAGTAGATCGAACCGCAGGAATCTACTGGGTTCAACTTTGGGTTAACGGTAATTTGATTACTGAAAAAAAGGTTCAAGATAATGTTCCAGTCGGAGATGACTTTTTCTTTGAATTACCTATTCAAAACAGCATTCATTCTTTAGAGGATAAAGTCAAAGTTGTTGGCTTATCTAAATCAAAAGAAGTAATGGATGAATCTGAAGTAAAATTACAAGACGGGGCTTACACCTTAATCGCAAATGAATTCACATTAATGAAAGATGATGTTGTTACCGGTATTGCAGATCCAGACATCGCTGATGTAGAGCTTGCTGTTAACGGAGTCGTAGTAGATCACCAAGATGTTGATTTTGACGATCAATTTACATTAAATGCTAAGGAATCGATTCACTTCTTAGATGATTTTGTAGAAGTGATTGGCTATGATTATAATGGTAAAGATATTAAACATGTAAAAGTTTCTGTAAATCCAATCAAAATTGTTATGGATCTCAAGTATTTC
Organism: Enterococcus sp. 4G2_DIV0659; assembly: GCF_002140715.2. Taxonomy (NCBI): domain Bacteria; kingdom Bacillati; phylum Bacillota; class Bacilli; order Lactobacillales; family Enterococcaceae; genus Enterococcus; species Candidatus Enterococcus mansonii. The sequence goes on from NZ_NGLE02000001.1 coordinate 456,248, forward strand.
ACTTTAGGTGATAAATATGTAGAAGGAACTGTTAGTGGCGAAGGAGTTACCAAGGTCTTACTTTACGTTAATAACAAACGACAAGGAAATCCTGTTCCGGTAAATTCTGATGGTTCTTTCAAACTTTCAGCACGAGCAATTAGAGCGCTAGATGATGATGTTAAAATTGCTACATTGAATGATAAAGAAACAGCACTGGCTCATTTTAATGTTCTAGTTAATCCAGCTGGTTTTTCAAGACCCTTTATCGGACAGTATTCAGATAAGCAAAGCGCTGCTCCCGGAGAAAACGTTGGTTTCCAGACATCCTTTAGAAATTACGGCTTCCCTGATGAATTCGGCTTAGGAACTGAAACCATCCCTACAGCCGAATGGATCAAACCAGAATTTTACTTCTACTACCAAAAAGATATGGAAATTGCTTCCTTTACAATGGGAAATGGCACTGAATGGGCACCATTAGTTTCGGTCACTGAATTAGACCCAACCAAAGTTGTTTACACTGAATTAGAAAATAGAACATTTTCAGGTACTGAGTATAAAGGATTTAAATTAACCTTCCAATACAATCTTGCAATTAATAGTTCGTTTGGCGGTACATTCTTAAGCGGTTGGCTAAAAACACCTGTGAACAAAACAAATGATCTTTCAGTAATTGCTTTTGGCAGCTCAAATTCTAAAGTAGCAAACTATAAACCTATTGTTCATGCATTTAAAGATTCTGAGAATTTGACTCAAAGTAACGATCCAAACAAATTGATTTTTGGGCATAAAAAGACAAACTACAATGTAGCTTATTAATACCCATAAAAAAGACTTGAAAATTCAAGTCTTTTTTTTATCGGCATGTCTATTATATAAACCATTGCAATAATTTTCTATTCAGCTTAGATTCGTGTTTGATTTTCTCAAATCGCTCTCTTGCCATTTGGATTTTACTAAACAAAAAACCACCACTTGCCGTCGCATGTGGTGGAAATGAAGGTTGTTATTTACTCTTGGTAGGAGTAAGTATGAAAAACCAATTCGGGATAATTGGCATGAAGATATACTAGCATCTCCACTTAAAATGAAAATGAATAGCCATTTTGGATTACATAAAAAAACCATGAGGAATTACTCATAGAATAACTTTCCCCATTTCTCTTTCTTTCCATACTTCCGACCCTTATTAGTTCCAACATTTTTGCGCCTGTGCTACACTTTTAGTAGTATCAAGAAAATGGTTCAACAAGCTTTTGGGCATATGCAACTAACTTCAAGAAATGAGAAGGAATTGCTTCTGCTCCAACCATTTATTCGGGTTCCATGCGACTGTTACACTTTTAAACTTAGGAGGAATGTATTATGTTAAATCATGAAAAAGACAATTTATCTATTCTATTCTCTGACGAAGTTCAAGGTCCGTTTGTAACATTTATTTTAAACACTCATGTCGCTCATCAAGATGTCGAAAAAGATTCCTTAGCCTTCAAAATTTTGCTAAAGATGCTAAGGTTCGCTTCGAGAAAAAGTATACGCAGTTATCTTGGGCACCCTTTCAAGAGACGATTGACGGATTACTTGCCGATGCCTCTTTTTGGAGAAATGCAACGAAAAGTGTCTCCGTTATTATTAGTGAAAAGGATATTTTTATCCATCGCCTAAACGTTCCAGTCGATAATCAATATTACGTGGACGATCGACCATATCTTTTAGGTATCATAAAAAACAATCAATTTAACTATCGTTATTATTTAATGGCTTTAAATAGAGATTCCATCCAGCTTTATCTCGTTGATGGGAACAAAGTAACCCCTGTTTCTCTTCCAGAAGATGCACCAATAGATTTAGTTACCGCTCTAGGAGATGAATTAACTGGTGGTAGTATTAATTACTCCACTCAAGGAAGTGCTGGCTCTTCAAAAGAAGGTGTTGCTTATCATGGAGTGAACACAAAAGATGAAGAAGTAAAAATCGATTGGACCAATTACTATCAAGCTGTCGACAATTATCTAAAAGAGGAATTCGTCAATGATGATAAACTACCTATTCGATTATATGCTTTACCAGAAAATCAAACGTTATTTAAAAAAATAGCTAAGAATCCTTACCTAGATACAACAGCCTCTGTCTCACTATCGCCAGCTCAAGCTTCTATTAAAGAAATTGAAAAAGGTGTTCAAAAAATCAACAAAGAGCTAGAAGCGATCGAAACCAATGCTTACAATCAATTACTAGATAAAAAATTTGTTGATCAATTAGTCGACATTGTTCCTGCATCTGATGAAGGTCGGATCTCACACTTATTTATTTCTACCGCAAACTTTGTCAATGAAGCAACAGAAATGTCCAATGAAGAATTTGACCGAAGAAAAGTCTTAAATAAAGTAACTAATAGTGTTTTAAGAACTGGTGGAAAAGTTTTCGTATTAGATCATAGCGCTTCTCCTGATGAAAAAACATTATTAGCTGTTTTACGCTATTAGACAACTAAAATGGACAAGAGCCGTTCAACTATCTTAGTTGAGCGGCTCTTTAATTAAGTGAATTAAATATTTTTTTAGCTATAAACCATGTAAAACTATCTATTAGTATAGACAAAACTATTCTCATCTAAACAATCTGAACCCTTCCTACTTTCAAATCTATGCAGTTCCAAGACTGCGCCTTCGGAATAGATTTCAACGACATAACTCTGTCAGTACTTTCATATCTAACGCTTAATACTTCTATACTATAACAGAAATAACCTTTTTTTGACAATAACTCTTTATTTCTTAACAAATTTTTATTTTTTAGGAGAGATATCACTAGTCAAATGAATAGGAATATGATATTATAAAAGAGTAGTTTTTGGTCGGTAATATATGTGTAGCTGTTTCAAATAAACATCTTCCACATTTTCACCTTTCAAGTAATTGCAAAATATGTGTTTATCACAAGGAGGATTTTTATTATGGAAACAGGTACAGTAAAATGGTTTAACTCAGACAAAGGTTTTGGATTTATCACTGCAGAAAACGGTAACGATGTATTCGTACATTTCTCAGCTATCCAAGGCGACGGATTCAAAACTTTAGAAGAAGGTCAAGCAGTGACTTTCGACGTTGAAGAAGGCCAACGTGGTCCTCAAGCTACTAACGTTAACAAAGCGTAATTAACTTAACTTTAGTAAATTCAAAACCTGACGATTATTCGTCAGGTTTTTTTATGTAAAAAATGATTAGAAATAAGAGTGAACCCCGTAAGTCCATCTCCCAATTCCAATCAATTCAAAATTATTCTTTCTTGTTTATTAACCGTATTAACTCTTCACCAAATCCAGAGCAACTTAACAGCGTTGCCCCTTCCATTTGATCTGCAAAGTCTTTCGTTACGGTCTTATTTCTTATCGCCTCCTCAATGCTCTTTGTAATTATCTGACCGACTTCTTTCCAGCCTAAAAACTCAAACATCAACACACCAGATAATAATAGTGACGATGGATTCAATTGATCCAATCCAGCAAATTCCGGCGCTGTTCCATGAGTCGCTTCAAAAATCCCATGCCCTGTTTCTAAATTTAAATTTGCACCTGGAGCAATCCCGATTCCACCCACTTGAGCAGCTAAAGCATCTGAGATATAATCCCCATTTAAATTTAGCGTTGCAATAACATCATACTTTTCTGGATGAAGTAAAATGTCTTGCAAAAATATATCCGCAATTCGATCTTTGACAACTAACTTACCTGCTTTTTTTGCTTCATCTAAACGCTTATCCGCTTGTTCTTGCCCTTCCTCTTTCTTAATTTGCGCATAGTTTTCCCAAGTAAATACTTGGTTTTTAAATTCTCTTTCCGCTAAAGCATAGCCCCAGTTTTTGAAACCACCTTCTGTATACTTCATGATATTGCCTTTATGAACAAGGGTCACTGATTGGCGTTTATTTTCTAATGCGTGCTCAATAGCTCCTCTAACCAGACGCTCTGTTCCTTCTTTAGAAACAGGTTTTATTCCGATAGCGGATGATTCTGGAAAACGAATGTTGTCTACACCAAATTCCTTTTTTAAATAGTCAATTAATTTTTCTGCTTCCAAACTTCCTGCTGGAAATTCAATCCCAGCATAAATATCTTCAGTGTTTTCTCTGAAAATCATCATATCCGTAGCTTCTGGATGCTTTAATGGCGAAGGCACACCTTTAAAGTAACGAACGGGACGATAACAAATGTACAAATCCAGTTCTTGTCTTAGTGCAACATTTAAAGAACGAAAGCCTCCGCCAATAGGTGTTGTCAAAGGTCCTTTGATCGCAACAAGATGGCTTTTAATACTCTCTAGGGTTTCATCTGGTAGCCAATTTCCCGTTTGATTAAATGCCTTTTCCCCAGCCAAAACTTCTTGCCAGATGACTTTTCGAGTATCACCATAAACTTGTTTTACCGCTGTATCAAAGACTTTTTTAGCAGCCGACCAAATTTCAGGTCCAATTCCGTCTCCTTCGATGAACGGAATTATTGGATATTCAGGAACGTTTAGTTTTCCGTTATCTAATGTAACCTTTTCCCCATTTATCATGCTTCCATTCCTCCTGAGCTTAATGCGTTATAGCGTAACTGCTTGGGTCCAATATAATGAGAGCGAGGTCGAATCAAGCAATCTTCTTTTTTCTGTTCATGGATATGCCCTAACCAACCAGAAACCCTACTCATAGCAAAAATCAATGTAAACAAATCACTGTCAATATCCAGGCAATGGTAAACAGTTGCTGAATAAAAATCGACATTCGGAATTAAACCTTTTGTCTTTTTTAAATAACGCTCAACTTGACAAGACAAAAAATACCATTGCTCTTTTTGCGTCAATGCGGTTAGTTCTTTTGCTAATTGTTTTAAATGTTTCTTTCTAGGATCCTCTGTCTTGTAAACACGATGACCGAACCCCATAACTTTTTCTTTCCGATCAAGCTTTTTATTTAAATAGTCTTCCACGCCTATATTTCCTGAATCTATTTCCATTAACATATCGAATACACGCTCATTTGCCCCACCATGAAGCGGCCCTTTTAAAGAACCAATAGCTCCAGTAATGCATGAGTAAACATCGGACAAGGTAGAAGCGCAAACCCTTGCAGTAAAAGTACTTGCATTTAAATCATGATCAGCATGTAAAATCAACGCTTGATTCATTGCGGCAATTTGAACCTCATCCGCTTCTGTTCCAGTCAACATATACAGAAAATTCGCTGCGATTGACAAATCACTTTTTGGAGTAATCGGATCTAGTCCTTTTCGTAACCGAGCATATGCTGCCACAATTGTTGGCATTTTGGCCTGCAAAGAAATACTTTGTTTGTACGTTGATCTTTCATCTGTTGCTTCAGCATTCGGATCAAAAACTCCTAAAAGAGAAATTGTTGAGCGTAGAACACTCATCGGATGAAGATTTTGACGTGTTTGAATTTTTAAACATGTTACAAGAGTATCTGATATAGGCATTTGTGCAGCTAACTCTTTTTTAAATTTATATAATTCTCGGCTTGTTGGTATTTTTAGATACCATAATAAATAAATTACCTCTTCAAATGGAACATTTTCAGCTACTAAGTCATCGATATTATACCCTGCAAACAGCAGTTGGTTTTCTACGATTGAGCTGATTTTCGTTTCAGAAACAACAACACCATCTAAACCTCTGTGAATCTCCATCCAAGTTCCTCCTTCATTTAAAAGCTACGCGGGCTCGTCCAGTCTTTTTTCCGAGGAATCAGTCCAAATAGCTAGAGAGAATATGATAACAACCTTCATGTCGTTTTACTTTATATTTTTTACATATCTATACTAACATTGAAGTTTCTTACGAATCACCATTGGTAAAATCCCGCCATGTTGATAATAAGTGAGATCAACAGCTGAATCAAAACGAAGAATTGTCTCAAACTGAACTATTTCACCAGTGGTTTTCGTTGCAGTAACAGTCACGGTATCTAAAATTCCTTTTGTTTCATCAATAGCAATGTCAAATAGCTCTGTTCCTGTTAAACCTAAGCTATCCGCGTCTTCACCTGTTTTGAATTGTAGTGGCAAAACACCCATCATTACTAAGTTAGAACGGTGAATGCGCTCATAACTTTTAGCAATTACAGCCTCCACACCAAGAAGCTGTACACCTTTAGCCGCCCAATCTCTTGATGAACCCATGCCATAATCATCACCTGCTAAAATCACAAGTTTTGTTCCTTGTTTCTGGTAGTTCATTGCGGCATCATAAATAGTCATTTTTTCTTGTGTTGGTGTAAAAATAGTATAGCCTCCTTCAACACCAGGTACTAATTGATTACGAATACGAATATTGGCTAATGTCCCCCGCATCATCACTTCATGGTGACCACGTCTGGCTCCATAAGAGTTAAATTCCCGAACACCAACTCCTCGATCCATCAAATACTGACCTGCTGGACTATTTTTTTGGATGCTTCCTGCAGGAGAGATATGATCTGTTGTCACTGAATCTCCAAACTTAGCTAACACAGCAAGTTGGTTTAATGGCTTTCTTGGTATTCTTTCTTTTGTCATACCTACAAAATAAGGTGGGTTGGCAATATAGGTAGATTCTTCTTCCCAGCTGTATAATGGTTCATCATTTGTTTCAATCTTATTCCATTCTGCATTGTCACTAAAAACTCTTGCATATTCTTGTTGGTAGAGTTCTGGAGTGACACATTCATCAATTAAGGCTTGAATTTCATCTCTAGAAGGCCATAAATCATTAAAATAAATGGGAATGTCATTTTCACCAATACCAATTGGTTCATTGAATACATCAATGTCTACAGTTCCTGCAAGTGCATATAACACAACTAATGGTGGAGATGCTAGATAATTCGCTTTAATTAACGGATGGATACGCCCTTCAAAGTTTCGGTTTCCGCTTAAAACACCTGAGGTTAATAAGTCATTTTCTTTTATTGCTTCTTCTACTTCCGGCTTTAAAGCTCCCGAATTGCCAATACAAGTTGTGCAACCATAACCAACTAAATGAAATCCTAATTGTTCTAAATATGGTAACAAGCCTGCTTTTTCCAAGTATGCTGTAACAACTTTTGATCCTGGAGCTAAAGATGTTTTTACATAATTGGGCACTTGTAATCCAAGTAAGGCTGCTTTTTTAGCAACCAGCCCCGCACTTAGCATAACAAAAGGATTCGATGTATTCGTACAAGAAGTAATTGCTGCAATCGCAAGGACGCCTGGTTTTAATTGGTGATGAACACCTTCTAACTCTAAGGAAACACTCTTTTCCAATTGTTTCTCAGTTAATCCAAATCCTTGTAAGCCTTCTGGCGAGTGAACTGCTTTCTCAAAAGTTTTCTTCATTTCAGATAAAGGCACCAAGTCTTGAGGTCTTTTTGGACCTGCAAGGTTCGCTTCAATTTCACTTAGATCGATTTCGATTACTTTTGTATACTCTGGTTCTGGATCATTTATTGGATCATAGAATAGTTGATTTTCTTTTAGATAACGTTCGGTAACTGCTACTGTTTGCTCATCTCTCCCTGTTAATCTTAGATAACGAATTGTTTCATCATCCACAGGGAAAAAGCCGCATGTTGCGCCATATTCAGGTGCCATATTCGCTACAGTTGCACGATCAGCCAGGCTTAACTTTATTAAACCTGAACCAAAGAACTCTACGAATTTTCCCACAACTTTTTGTTCTCTTAACACCTGAGTAACTTTTAGCGCTAAATCAGTAGCGGTTGCACCTTGAGAGAGTTCATTGATAAAACGTACACCAACAACCTCTGGGATAGGAAAATAAGATGGCTCACCAAGCATACTCGCTTCTGCTTCAATTCCTCCAACTCCCCAGCCTAAAACACCCAGTGCATTAACCATTGTTGTATGAGAATCCGTTCCAACTAATGTATCAGGATACAGTAATATTGTATCGTCATCTATTCTTTTTTGTGTTACAACTGTTGCTAGATATTCAATATTGACTTGATGAACAATTCCTGTTGCCGGTGGTACAACACGATAATTATCAAAGACTTTTTGCGCCCAACTTAAAAAACGGTAACGTTCTTGATTTCGTTGAAACTCCATGTTCATATTTAATTGTAGGGCTTGCTTCATTCCTGCAACGTCAACTTGAACAGAATGATCTACAACTAAATCAACAGGAACTTCTGGATTGATTTTAGTTGGCTCTCCACCAAAATCGGCTATGGTTTTCCGTAAAGATGCCAAATCCACAATAGCTGGAACACCAGTAAAATCTTGTAAGATCACTCGAGCAGGTTTAAATGGTACTTCGCCTTTATTCTCATGCTTAGCAGACCATTTAGCTAAATCATCGATGTGCTTTTGCGTGATTCCAGTGCCATTTTTCTGACGTAACAAAGATTCTAAAAGTACCCGAATACTAAAAGGCAATTTACCAATAAACTGGTGCTGTTCTGTTTCTAACGAAGCAAGTGAATAATAATGGTACTTTTTCTGATCCATTTCAAAAAAAATCTCTGACAATTCTTTACTAGTAATCAAAAACATCCCTCCTAAAATTAAAAGCGGAATAGGCTCGTTTTCCTTGAACGAAAAATAGAAAAATATGCATGTGGCGCTCTTTGCCACAAGTGGATTTTTTCTTTTTTCCGAAAGGTTAGCCTATGAAGCTCGATAGATAAAAGCGAAATAGGCTCGTTTTCCTTGAATGAAAAATAGAAAAATATGCATATGGTGTTCTTTGCCACAAGCGGATTTTTTCTTTTTTCCGAAAGGTTAGCCTATGAAGCTCGATAGATAAAAGCGAAATAGGCTCGTTTTCCTTGAATGAAAAATAGAAAAATATGCATGTGGCGCTCTTTGCCACAAGTGGATTTTTTCTTTTTTCCGAAAGGTTAGCCTATGAAGCTCGATAGATAAAAGCGGAATAGGCTTGTTTTCCTTGAACGAAAAATAGAAAAATATGCATGTGGCGCTCTTTGCCACAAGCGGATTTTTTCTTTTTTCCGAAAGGTTAGCCTATGAAGCTCGATAATTAAAAATGTAGCGAGCGTAAATAAAAATAAACTTTCTCAATTGTTTATTTATGATGTATAGCGTTCTCACTTTCCATACATGATCTAATTTTAGCCATTATAACGGCTTTCTAAACAATTGTAAACATTAAAGAATATGACAAAAGTAAGGTTAGTTCACTTATAAATGTAACATTTATGTGAGAACCTGATAACCTTTATATATAAAAGAATAAATCGACTAAAGACAAACTTAACCAACCAAAAGATTAACATTTACGCACTTTATTTACATTTATTTTTAATCTAAATGCCATCTTAAAAACTAAAATACGCCTTCAGGAGAAGTGACATTTACTAGGCAATAGTTGATGATTTACAACAGAATTTGACAGTCTTCATGTAAGGCACTATTTTTTATTTTTATTAATATATTTCTTAACTAAAAAAACAAAAAACGTTACAAAATCAGTTTATCTTTCACTGACTTTTGTAACGTTTTTCCTTAGATGTCTAGTGTAACTTTTATTTCCTGCATCGGAACATCGTAAAAACGATCTTCTCTTCTTCCTAAGAAATCTTTCCCTTGTTGTGGGAATAAAGCATACATCAATACATCTTCTATTGATTTAGCGTATTCTTCAATTTCTTTTTCATAGTGAGGAAGCTCTGGCTTCAATAAATCGGCTGGTCTAGTAGTAATTACTTTTTCTTCACCAATAATTAGTTTCGTCATTTCTTTTGAAATTGCTACTGGCGGTTTTCCATAGAGCCCTTTAACATAGTCTTTGATTTCTTTTGGAACCATTTTATAGCGTTCACCACTAACTACGTTCATTACTGCTTGTGTTCCGACCATTTGTGATAATGGCGTTACAAGTGGCGGGTATCCTAGATCAGCACGAACTTTAGGTACTTCTTTTAAAACCTCTTCATACTTATCCGCTAATCCTTGTTCCGTCAACTGGCTGAGTAGATTGGAAAGCATTCCACCTGGCACTTTGTAAATCAGTGTTTTTGGCTCAGTGTCTTTGACTTTAGGATTTAATACCCCTTCTTCTCTAAACTTATCACGAATTGGGTTGAAATAATCAGCTGCTTCTGATACTTTTTTCATGTCTAAATGCGTATCGTAGCCTAAATTTTCTAACGCCAATGCCATTGATTCTGTGGCTGGCTGACTGGTTCCGCCAGAAAAGGAAGAAATCGCAGTATCAATAATATCTGCACCTGCTTCAACAGCTTTTAAATAAGTCATTTCAGCAATCCCACTTGTTGCATGAGTATGCACTTCTAAAGGCACTTGGATTTTGTTTTTGATTTCTGTGACTAAACGGTAAGCATCATTTGGTGTTAAAATACCTGCCATATCTTTGATACAAATTGAATCTGCTCCCATTTTCTCTAATTCTGTAGTCAAACCGACAAAGTAATCAATCGTATGAAAGTCACTTGTTGTGTATGAAATAGCTGGTTGGCAGTGTCCACCAAACTTTTTAGTTGCTTCGATTGATGTTTGCAAGTTCCTTGTGTCATTTAGTGCATCAAAAACACGAATAATATCGATGCCATTTTCAATTGATTTTTGTACAAAAGCTTCTACGACATCATCTGCATAGTTTTTATAGCCAAGTAAATTTTGACCTCTTAAAAGCATTTGCAGTTTGGTCTTTTTAGTCGCTTGGCGGATCGTTCTTAATCGTTCCCAAGGATCTTCATTTAAGAAACGAATACAGGCATCGAATGTTGCTCCGCCCCATATTTCTAACGCATGATACCCCGCTTCATCCAATGTTTGAATGATGGGTAACATATCACTTGTCGGCATTCGTGTAGCAATTTGGCTTTGTTGGCCATCACGTAGCACGGTTTCCGTAAAAAGGATTTCTTTTGTCATTTCATCCTTCCTTTCTCAATTAGTTGACTGATTGTTTCTTGCATTTCTTCTATGCTATGGCGTCTTTGTCTGCCGCAGATTTTTGCTTCGTCGTTACAAATAAAACAACTTCTGGGCTTTTGATTTAGTTCAGTACGACTGATTGAACATAACGTATCCTCTTTTAAGTAAACCACATCTAGATCCATCAAACGTCCATAATAATGTGTTTCTTCTACTTCAATTAGCTCTTTTTTCAGCTCTTTAGGTGCTTCGTTTAGGACTAGATAATATTCAGATCCTGTGGCCAACGCTCGGTGTTTATGAGCAATGATTTGTTCAGGAGGAAAAAGAGTGTTGAGCTCTTTAATAACAGTGTAAAATGCATGTCTAAGCTGCTCATTTGTTTTTACAGGTCCAGGAATATTCATCGTAGCGCTTAGTAAAGCACATGTAGGATACTTATATAAAAGTTCTTGCTGAATACGCACTCGTTTTTCTCGAGCGTCCAACATTTCTATCAGCGTAATCATTTCTCCTTTTAAATAGGTTTTAGACATTTCTGACCACATCAATAATTGAACCATCACGGTATTCGATCAATGCAACGACTTTATCACCATATTGGATGGCATCTGGTCGATCTACGATGCTATAAGCTTTTTCTTGTAGTTCTTTCATTGTTAGTTGTGGAACATCTAATGCTTTAAAGTGTTCTATTAGGTCTTGGCGTTCAGGATTGATCGCAATCCCAACTTCTGTCACCACCACATCAATGCTGCTGCCAGGTGTTACAACTGTATTGACTTCTTCAACGATTGTCGGAATTCTGCCTCTGATTAATGGTGCAATTACTAAACTCATCTTGCACGCAGCACTTGTATCTGAATGTCCACCAGATGCACCTCGAATCACTCCATCTGATCCGGTAATCACATTCACATTAAAATTCGTATCAATTTCTAGTGCAGAAAGAATCGCTGTGTCTAATTGATTGATCACAGAACCTTTACTTAATGGAGATGCGTACATATTGGCATCAATTTCGTAGTGATTCTCATTTTTACCTAATGAAACAGCAGATGGATGGTCAAAATCTTGGACATCGATGATTTTTTCGACTAGTCCTTCTTCCAATAATTCAACCATTGCGTTCGTGATACCACCTAAAGCAAAACTTGCTGTGATACCATCTTTGATCATTTCCTCTTTCAAAAACCTAGAAACGGCTAAGGCTGCGCCTCCTGTTCCTGTTTGGAAAGAAAAACCGTTTTTATAATAAGGCGAATGGGTGATCACCTTAGCCGCATATTCTGCAATCAATAGTTCTTTCGGATTTTTAGTAAAACGTGTTGCACCTTTAGCTATCCCATCAGGATCGCCGATTGCATCAACTTCTACGACAAAATCTACATCTGTTTGCGGAATGCTGATTGGTGTATTTGGATAGGGCATCAAGCTATCTGTGATAATCACTACCTGGTCTGCATATTTGGCATCGATCATCGCATACCCTAAAGATCCACAGGTTGCTTTGCCTTTTGTGCCGTTCACATTGCCATAAGCATCCGAACTTGGCGCCCCTAGAAAAGCTACATCAATATGAATATCTCCTGCTGCAATTGCTCTGGCACGCCCTCCATGTGAACGGATCACCACTGGATTTTCCATAATCCCTTCAGAAATTGCAGCTCCAACTTTATCACGTAATCCACTAGAGGTAATATTCGTCACCACACCATTTTTAATATGTTCAACCAATGGTTCATGTACATTTGCGATTGAACTAGGTGCAATCGATAGATTTTTGATTCCTAGTGCTGCGATTTCTTCTAATACCATGTTCATCACAAAGTCACCTTCGCGGAAATGATGATGGAAAGAAATCGTCATGCCGTCTTTTAAGCCTGTTTTTTCAATCGCTTCTCTTAAACTACCCAATAACTTTGTATCTCTTGGTCTAACTGGGTTGATTGTTCGGCTAGCTTCTTTATATTCGCGAATATTCCCCAGCTCACCTTTAAATAAACCGTATTGTTCAGCATAATTATCTGGAATTTCTTTGCCTACATTATTTTTCATTTTAGACTTCCTCCTCAGAAATTAATTTTGCTGCAATCGCCAGAGCAATCACTCGTTCGGCTCGTTCAACGATCGGTTTATCTACCATTTTTCCATTGACTGAAATCACACCTGAACCTTTAGCTTCAGCTTCACGAATGCCCCAGATTACTTCTTTGGCATTTTGAATTTCTTTTTCAGTCGGCTCATAAACACCATTTACTAAAGGAATTTGACGCGGATTGATGACTGATTTACCGTCAAATCCTAATTGCTTGATTAATTCCACTTCCGCTAAAAAGCCTTCTGTATTATCCACATCAGAGTACACTGTATCAATAGCCGCAATTCCTGCAGCTCTAGCTGAATGCAAGATAAAACTACGGGCAAAAAACAATTCCTGTCCATCTGGATAGCGGTGTGTTTTCATATTTGTCACATAATCTTCTGCACCCAGCGCGATTCCAATCAACCGATCACTTGCCTGAGCAATTTCTCGAGCATTCAGAACACCTTCAGCCGATTCGATTGCTGCCATCATTTTAGTTGTCCCGACACTGATACCATATTTTGTTTCCATTTCAGTGATAACTTCCGCCACATCAACAATATCTTGAGCCGTTTCTGTTTTCGGTAAACGAATCACGTCAACCCCAGCTAAAACCATTGCCTCAATATCTTGATGCCCTACTGTGTCTAAGCCATTGATCCGAACGACCGTTTCTACAGTTGAGTAATCAAACGTCCGTAAAGCTTGATAAACAAGTAAACGAGCACTATCTTTTTCTTTTAAAGAAACCGCATCTTCTAGGTCAAACATCAACGAATCAGCACCATATAAAGTCGCGTCTCTAAGCATTGAAGCATTTGCTCCAGGTACAAACATCATCGTTCTTCTTAAGCGTTCCATGTATTTAACACCCGCCAGTCTACATTTTCTTCACCAGCAGCACGATAAACAGCTGCCACCGTTCGAGCTTGAATTGTACAATCCAATGCTCCCTTATCAATTGCCTGGACCTTCGCGTCAGATACAGACAATTTATTTAAGGTATCTTGTATTTTTTCACGAATTTGACGTCCAAATTGCTTTTCAACACTGCTGTCCAGTTCAATGAGAATTCCTTGTCCACTGTTTTTTCCAATTGTAATCATAATATCGCTTGATTCAGTTGTACCAGCAGATGCGTTTTGTTTGATTTCCAAAATATACACCTCATTACTTATTTTTTTGTTTGATTATTTCTTCAAAAGTTTTGGGCGGAACAAGAGGCTTAATTGCTACATAATTTTCCTGTGCCATTAAAGCTCGCACTCTGGTGGCACTGACAACGTCTTCACCAATCCTTTTTCTTGGTAAAATAACCAGCTTTAGTTCAGAACCAAAAGTCTTTTTCATCGCTTGATTGTAGATTTCAGTTACTTGTGAAAATGGCTCTTCTCCAACAAATCTAGTTGAAATTGACAGGGTAGAGGCAATCTTTTCTTTAAATAAAGTGGCATCCAAAACAGCTTGAACTTGAGCAATACTAGCCTTCGCCTGATCCTTCAAAAAATAAGATGGGAATGTTGCACTAGATACCATATATTCTCTGGTTGGTAAAACCACTACATTTGATAAATGACTGATTCCTTCTTTGACTAGTTCAAAACGTGTCTTTGCATCAAACAGCGAGCGTTCCTCAGATAAAACAAAAAGATAAACCGTCTCAGCACGTTTAGCTGCTTCTGTAACTAAATGCAAATGACCATTCGTAAATGGATTGGCATTCATTACAATTGCTGCATTGTGCTTTGTCATTCGTTGATGCTTTTTTAGTTCCGCTAAATAATCTTCAAAATCAGGAAAGCCCTGCTCCATAAAAACCAGTTCAGTTGTTGACGCAATTTCAGTAAAGCCTAAAGAGCGAAACAGCTTACTGGTTTTTGGCTTTGTATACAAAAAATAATGCTGATAGCCGATTTCCTGTAGCCTTTCTCGTAAAGATTGAACAATTTGAGAAAGCAAGTTTTCGTTTTGATAAGAAGCGTCAATTGCTACGCATTTTAAAATATTCCTAAAAATTGATCCTGTTCCAATAAGCTTCTCCTGATCGTAGATGCCGATTGTATAGTCTAGTTGGTCATCAGGTAGTAGGTCAGCGGTAGCCAGAAAGTCTGTCCACTGCTTTTTTCCAGCCTGATCTCGATCAAGCCAAATTCTTTTGATATTCATTACATATCACTTCCTACTTCTTCGGTGGAAACAATTTACTTAACATAAGAGACGCAAAGTAAATCACGAAAATGACAACAAACACGCCACCCCACCCAAAAATCAATAGCTCCAATGATTTTAATAAATCAGCTGACATATACAAGCTCCTTTCCTTTTCTTCTATCAAAAAAACTACGCAAGCAACGCCAATAATAAGCCGCCCGCAATCACAGACGCGATCTGTCCAGATACATTCGCACCTGCTGCATGCATTAAAATAAAGTTCTGCGGATCTTCATCTGTTGCCATTTTTTGAATCACTCGACTAGACATTGGAAAGGCAGAAATCCCAGCTGCACCAATCATCGGATTGATTTTTTCTTTTCTAAACAGATTCAATAATTTGGCAAACAAAACACCACCAACTGAATCCATGATAAAGGCAACTAATCCAAGACCAATGACCATTAAGGTATCAAATTGTAAAAATTCTTCGTGTTGCATTTTCACTGAAATCGCTAATCCTAGAACAATACTAATCATGTTTACCAACTCATTTTGCGCCGTCACAGATAAACGATCTAGAACACCACATTCACGTAGTAAATTCCCGAACATTAAGAAACCAACTAAGGGAAGTGAAACCGGTGCTACTAACCCAGCAACAACTGTAATCACGATAGGGAATAAAATTTTTGCTGTTTGTGACACTTCACCAGCACGATACGTCATGCGGATTTTGCGTTCCTTTTTCGTTGTAACAGCTTTAATCGCCACTGGTTGAATAATCGGAACCAAGGCCATATAAGAATAAGCCGCCACCATAATCGCACCCATGTATTTCGAATTCAACGTGTTGGCAACAAAGATTGATGTTGGACCATCCGCTGCTCCGATAATCCCGATAGACGCCGCATCATTTAAATCAAAGCCTAATAAAACGGCTGCAACAATCGTAAAGAAAATCCCAAATTGCGCGGCTGCACCGAACAATAATAAAAATGGATTTTGTAATAATGGTCCGAAATCGATCATAGCGCCAATTCCGATAAATAGTAACAATGGAAATAACTCCGTCGAAATTCCTATATCAAACAACACTTGAAACGGACCAGCTTCACCACCAGCACTTAGTACACCCGAATTAGGAAAATTGACTAAAATCGTTCCTAATCCCATTGGAACAAGTAAGGTAGGCTCGTACTCTTTTTTGATTCCCAAGTACATCAGAATGCCTCCGATCACCATCATTACAATGCGACCAGGCTCTTGCCCCATTCCTACTACGCCTTCAATTAATGTCTCCACAAACGTCACTTCCTCTTTTAAAATTAAACTACTTTTTTCCTATTTAACCGATTGTAATTAATGGCTCTCCTGGATTGACCATATCGCCTTGTTTAACATGAATTCCTGTAACCGTACCAGCTTTGCCAGCTACAATTTCATTTTCCATTTTCATAGCTTCAAGAATCATTAATGGCTGATTTTCTTGTACTGTATCACCAACATTTACCAAGAGTTTCAAGATTGTTCCAGGCATAGGTGATGGCATCGCATCAGTTCCAGCTGGTGTACTTGCTACAGGAGCTGTTGGCTCAGCTGGTGCAGGCGTTGTTGGTACCGCTTCTGCTACAGGAGCGGACGGTGCAACTGGTGCTACGATCGGTGCTTGTTGCGCCACACCGCCAATTTCTTCCATTTCTACTAAATACTCTTTTCCATCAATTGAAATTTTGAACTTACGTAACATTTTTCTTCCTCCTAAAATTTAAAGTGTAATGGGCTCGTCCAGGCTCGACTGAAAAATAGGAAAATATGTTTGTGACGCTTTTTGTCACAGTCAGATTTTATCTTTTTTCCGAGAGACTAGCCCATGGAACTAGATAACACAAACGTGTAGCAGGTTTGTTCAGCTCTGACTGAAAAATAGGAACAATTGACTGTGATGCTTTTTTTCACATTCAATCTTTATCTTTTTTCCGAAGAGCTAGCCCGTGGAACTAACTTACCTATCAAGTAACACAAAAACTAATTCGTGCTTTTTTCCTTGATTGAGCGAATGACAAACTGACTCGCTGTGTGATCAGCTGATGCAATGCTGGTAGCGATCACAGAAACCAGTTGTGCTTCTGGATTCCTTTTTGAAATGCGTTTAATAACAAACTCGCTTTCTGGGTGATCTCCGGCAGCGATTGCCGTTGCAATTAACGAAACAAATTGATATTCTGTCCTATCTACCGGGATATATCCAGCAATTTCTTGCCACTCATCTTTTTTCTCTATCGTAGAAGAAAGTAGTTGCTTATCCGTTTTCATTTCTGCTTTTTCTTTATTAAACAGCCGTTCAAATAACCCCATGACGTCACATCCTTTCTGTTTATGCTCTCATTATAGGTAAAAACGCAGACAATAAAATGAAATCAGCCAGTAGAAATTGTTCTTTTACTGTTCCTCTTTTCCATATTTCCTATCAAACTACAAAAAACACTGATATATCAACGTTTATAATCATTTAATATTTTATTAACATCTTATTAACATCTCTTTAAGAAACCGCTATCATCCCTGTTTTTTTGGTGTTCTTTTTCGTCTGATATCCTATTTATCTATACTTTCTTGGATTAAACTAAGCATTGTTAAACGAAACAAGAAAAGGCTTTCTTTATTAGACGTATCGTTATTTTTCTATTAGACCAACACAACAAAAGAGACCCTCAATTGTTTTGAAAAACGAATTTAGTGTTGAAGGAGAGAAGAAAATGTTATTAACTGTTTTGTCTTATGTAATGATTATCGTTTTTATGTTTGTCATCATGAAAAAGAAAATGTCACCGTTTACAGCTTTAGTTTTGATTCCGCTGATTTTTGCACTGATCGCAATGTTTGCAGGTGTTTCTAAGAAAGGCTCTATTGGAGACTTTGTGATGGAAGGAATCAAAACAACATCCACTACAGGTATCATGTTATTGTTTGCCATTCTTTATTTTTCAATTATGTTGGATGCTGGGTTATTTGACCCAATCACGAAAAAAATGATCCATATCGCAAAAGGCGATCCAATGAAAGTATTAATCGCAACCGCTGTTGTTGCAGCTGCTGTTTCTCTTAATGGGGACGGAACGACTACTACATTGATTTGTTGTTCTGCTTTTATTCCTATCTATAAAAAACTAGATATGAAATTGATGAACTTAGGGGTTTTGGTTATTTTACAAAATACAATTATGAACTTACTTCCATGGGGCGGCCCAACCGCTCGTGCGATGAGTGTCTTAAATGTTGGTGCTGAAATTTTAGCTTATCTGATTCCTGGTATGATCATCGCTTTACTTTATGTGATTTTCATTGTTGCTCCATCAATGGGTAGAAAAGAACGTGCTCGCCTTGGAATCAAGCAACTGACAGATGAAGAAATTGATGCTATGACAACCGTTACAGATGAAGAAACGCTGGCAATCCGCCGACCTAAAATTTGGTTATTCAATGCGATTTTAACGATTTCATTGATTGCGTTATTAGTAACCGATTCATTTGTTGGGCTTGGTTTACCACCCTTGTTCTTATTCTTAACAGGTACCGTTGTGGCTTTAATGGTCAACTATCCTGTCTTAAAAGACCAATCATCACGTATTGGCGCAAATGGCGGTGACGCCGTTCAGGTGGTTATTTTGGTATTTGCAGCGGGTGTCTTCATGGGACTTTTCCAAGGAACTGGTATGGCAGATGCATTAGCTCAAAGTTTCACAAAAATCATTCCAAATCAATTAGCTGGTTTCTGGGGCTTGGTAATTGCTCTGATTTCAGCTCCTGGGACATTCTTTATCTCAAATGATGGTTTCTATTTTGGGGTCTTACCTGTTTTAGCAGAAGCTGGACGCGCTTATGGTTTTACAGATATGCAAATGGCCTTAGCATCATTGATGGGGCAAGCATTCCACTTATTAAGTCCTTTGGTTGCCTTCATCTATCTATTACTTCGCTTAACTGGTTTAGATATGGGACAATGGCAAAAAGAAGCCGCAAAATGGGCACTGGGGATCTTTATTATTTTCGTTGTGACGATTGTCTTAACAGGCCATATGCCACTTTATATTCCACAATAAAAAATGTTTTATTTTTGAAAATCGCACAATCCAGCAATTGGCTTGTGTGGTTTTCAATCATGAAAAAAAGGAGTGAATCCAATGAGCACCATATCAGAAGCTGTTGGAAAAAATTTAGATTTAAGTCTCAATGAGCCTTTAAAAGAACTTGTCTACAAAGCATTCCGAAAAACCATTATTTTAGGCGAGATCCCTGCTGGACAGCGGATAAATGAAAAAGAATTTTCTGAGCGAATGAATATTAGCCGCACTCCAATTCGCTATGCTTTACAAAAACTAGTTGAAGAAGGATTAGTTGATCATGTTCAGGGAGTGGGGATTATTGTTAAAGGAATTTCTGTCAATGATGCTTACGAAATTTATGCCATCAGAAAATCACTAGATGTTCTAGCGACGATCACCGCAATGAAAGAAATGACAGCTATAGATTTTGAGGAATTAAAGATTTTATTAGATGAAACGGAACAGTTAAATGAGCAAAATGAAATTGACCAAGTGTTGCAAAAGTTTTCTGATTTCAATGAATTTATCTATGAAAAAAGTAAAATGCTTCGCTTAAAATCAATTGTGATGAAATTACGGGAATACTTAGTTTACTTTAGAGATATTTCTATTCGTTCCAAAGAACGACGTGATAAAGCCTTACATGAGCATTGGCTAATTTATACATGCATGTTAAATCAAGAAGAAGAACAATTGTCCGCTTTGATTACCGAGCATTTGGATTATTCCCAAACATTTATCATTAAAGAAATGGAAAAACACTTACATGACACAAGCAAATAAACACGCTGTACAGCCTCAAATAATTAGCGCATTAGCTTTACAATCCCTAGTATTTGAAGCCAGTCTTTCTCCCAAGCCAGGCTTGGTCGATCCTAAAAGTAGCGGCGCACATTTTGACATGACTTATTTTACTTTTATTGATAGCAGCGCTGCTCTTGCGCCATTTTTAACTGAATATGTTTCTATTGGAATGACGCATAAAGGATCCCCTTCCGACTTATTTTCAAAGATACGAAACCTTGGACAACAAGCTGAAAAAACGATGTTAACAGCAACAAAAGGAATCAATACCCATAAAGGCGCTAATTTTTCTTTTGCATTACTTTTAAGCGCAACGGGAAAAATAATCCAAGACCACCATTTATCATTACCTTTTTCTGAAAAAGAAACAACGGCTATTTTTACTTATGTAAAGGACATGACCAAGGGATTACTTTCAAAAGATTTCGCTAATTTAGCTCAAAAAGAACGCCTCAGTTACGGTGAAAAACTTTATTTAGAGCATGGGATTATCGGTATTCGAGGAGAAGCAGAGGCAGGCTATCCGACTCTTCAAAAAATTGCACTGCCTTTTTTAAGAAGCCACCAAAAAAATGAACAACATCAGACTTTTTTATTATTGTTACTCCATCTAATGGCTAAGATAGAAGACTCAAACCTCATCAATCGTGGTGGCGTTAACGCGTGGAAAAAAGTTCAAAATCAAGCAAATGAACTGCTAGAAACGTTTTCAATAAACAGCTCTATAAATGAATTAGAGCAAGCACTCACTTGCTTCGATCAAGAATTAACCAAAGCTCACCTTAGTCCTGGTGGAGCTGCCGATTTATTAGCACTGAGTTATTTTTTTGCTCAATTAGAACATCTATGGTGATTTTCCGATCACAATAAACAGTACTTCTTAGATAAAGGCGACACTCACAAAAAATTGACGGACAATTTTCGTGAATATCGCCTTTATTTATCAGAGCCAAATGTTTTAGTATCAGAATCTTTTCCTTCTGGATTAAACAAATACCCAATTCCCCAAACCGTCTGTAGATATTGCGGTTTTTTGGGGTCATCTTCGATTTTATTTCTTAGATAATTCATATACACCGTGATTAAGTTTTTGTCCATGTCCCCATCACTCCAGACACTAGCGTAAATCTGTTCTTTACTAAAGACTTGATAGGGATTTTCCATGAAAAACAGAATCATCATGATCTCTTTAGACGTCATATTTACTATCTCACCATTTTTGCTAAACTGATATTGATTTTTATCAAAGGAAAAGATCCCTTCTTTTAGCATCGATTCTTCCCGATGCCGACTCAATGTCAACAATTGTTCCGTTCGATTTAATGTACTGATGACTTGGGCTCTCAATACATTTGGGGCAAAGGGTTTGGCGATATAGACGTCTCCTCCAGATTCTAGACCACTGACGATGTCTTGCTCACTTTTTTTCCCACTAACAAAAATAATTGGCGTTAACGGTTGACGTTCTCGAATCAATTGAGCCAAATGATAGCCATCGTTTTCATGCTCTAAACTTACATCTAGAAGAAACAATTGAAAGTCCACTCGTTCCATAATGTCTATTGTTTTTTCGATTGTATCGCTTTGATATACTAATAGACCTGTTGACTGAAGAGACTTCCAAATCAAACGTCGAATTGCTGGATCATCATCTACTACCAAAATTTTTTCGTTTCGCAACGTGCACACCTCATTATTTTTTTTACATTATCTATACAATAGCTGAATTATCTTTAAATTTCAACATGAACTTGTTATGATATGAACAGACTTTTAAAAGGAGCTAGACCAATGAAACGAACAACTAAAATTGTCAATCGGATGATTGCCGTATTAATCGTCTTTATTGTTGTATCCGTTTTCTTTGCTATCCGCGGATTTTATGTAATTCGCAAAACAACAACAGCTAGTGGACAAGACTTTTTATTGCAATCAACAGAATATGTGGGAAAAGTCATTCAACTCTCTATGAAAAATCGTCATCAAGCGCTAAACTACCTAGCTATTGATGGAAATTTGAAAAATAGCGAGGACCCAGTGACCTATTTGAAGAATAGTCGCTCATCTTTAAATACATTTTTTGACTCGCTGAATGATGAAACAGATGCACTCTTTTATATAGATGCTGATGGAACCCCACTCTATGCTTTCCATTGGGATTCAAAAGAAAAGCAAACGAAGATCACTGATATTGAAACCATCCGTCCATTTATTGATCATGATTTATCTCTGAAGCAATTACTTGATAAACCAACGGCTCAAAATGGTGATTCTTACTTTATTGAAAAAAAAGCATATATCAATTTTTATAAAGAAATCAGAACAGACGCTGGCAAAATCGATGGTTATTTGATTTTACCATTGAATTTAGAAGCTTTTTACAAACATTTTCTACAAGATTTTGAAGTCGATTATAAAGGCTATCCAATGATCAAAGATCGCTCTATGACTGTAGTCATGCATCCTGTGGAACAGCAAGTTGGTTTAGATATTATCAATGATCGAGAGAAGCTTTATCCGAACTTTGATTATTCAGATTTAAAACGATTAGAAAAATATCAATTAACGCATGACTCTGGTAAATTAACCTATAAGTCTTATTGGTGGGACGAAGATATGCCTACAGAAGTCTTAAAAATCAGCGCGTTTGAATGGATCGATGTTGGCTTAGCACGCTGGGTCGTAGCCATCAATGCTGATTACAATGAACGCAACAATGATATTATCAATTTTGTCATTGTTTTGTCTTTATTATTGGTTTTATTGCTACTATTGATTATTATCTGTTCCTTGTTTATCCGTAATTTTAGAAAAAAAGAAACTATTGAAGAAGAAAATCGTCACTTGATTGAAACCCAAAAACAACAAAAAATGCAGCATCAGTTAGAGTTAGAACTTTATCAGCGCAATAAAATGGAAACAGTCGGTCTTCTTACAACATCTATCGTTCATGATATGAATAATTTTTTGACACCAATTATTGGTAATACACAATTGTTATTGGAAGAATACGCTGAAAATCAGCTATTAGAAGAAGATTTACAAGAAATTTTGCATTCTGCTCAAAAAGGAAAACAATTATCAGCTAATGTTTTACGCTTTTCTAAAACACAAGCAAGCGTACAAGAATGGGTAGATATTTCGGCTGCAATCGGAGTTGCGACTCACTTGATTGGTGAGATTATTCCTAAAAACACACAGCTCACTCTTTCGATACAAGAAAATTTAGGTAGGACAAAATTAGAAGAAATCGATTTGCAAAATTTGATTTACAACCTAATTACTAATGCTTATCAAGCCACTAAAAGCAATCCGAATCAACAATCTCAAATCCAAGTTATTGTCTCTCCTGCTTCCAATGAAACAGTTGAGCGAGCAAAGAAAGAGAATCCTCAAATGAATCAGTTTGAACGCTTTGTAACTCTGGAAATTTCTGATAATGGACCTGGAATTCCTGATGCATTAAAAGAAAAAATATTTGAACCATTTTTTACCACTAAATCTGCAGATGAAGGTACTGGTCTTGGTTTATTTGCGGTAGCATCTATCGTCTCAAAATACGAATGGTATCTGTCATTAGATTCAAAAGAAGGAAAAGGAACTCGCTTTTTCATCACATTCCCTGTCCGGTTTCCTGAATAGAAATCCGTTCTCTCTATTAGGCTGTATAGTATTTTTTTCTTTCATTTTTGGTTATACTAATAGAGAAATCATTTTGTTAAAGGAGTTCTATTTATGGGGAATTATTTTAGTTTCATTATGGGTATTATTTACCTTTTAGGTGCATTGGCTATTCCAACTTGGCGCCGTAAAAAAGTCAATCAAGATTGGATATTTTTTGAGCTTCTTTGGTTTTCTATCTGCTTTATTTTTTATGTTATTTTTTTAGAACTTGAGCTTCACAGTTTTTACTTTTTGATCCCGTTCGCTTTTCTTCTGCTTTTTCTTTTTTGCTATTTTAATGAAAAACGTAGATTAATAAATGGCTTATTATTTAATCTATTTTTAGTCGTTGGTATGACGTATCTTGGCTTTTTAGTCATTAGAACTATGAATTTACTATTAGTCGTTTTAGCTGGGATCACAGGAGCCGTCTTATTAGTATTCGTGTTGATTGGTATTTATGCACTACTTGTTTTCTTGTATTGGAATGCAATTGTTGTAATGCGTAAAGAAGGACGTTCCTTAGCAAATTTATTGACGCTACTTTTAGCGATTGGCTTGACCGCCTTTTTGATTTTTAATCATTATTCCAATCAACTTTTACCTTCTTGGGCATCTTTGTTATTCGGGATTTTACCGTTAGTAATGGGGTATTTTTCACTTATTTTTTATAACTTTCTAACAATTTCAATCATCTATCAATTCAATCAGCCGAAGTATAATCAAGATTTCATTATTGTTCTAGGTTCGGGCTTAATTGATGGAAAAACAGTCCCGCCTCTTTTAGGAAAACGAATCGAGAAAGCTATCCAATTTTATAAAGCACAATCTCGTGCCACTTTAACCCCTCCTAAAATTGTGATGTCTGGTGGTAAAGGAGATGATGAACATATTGCCGAAAGTCTGGCGATGAAAAATTATGCAGTAGAAAAAGGTATACCTGAAGAAGATATTTTAGTTGAAACCAATTCTAAAAATACGTTGGAAAATATGAAATTTTCTAAAGAAATCATGGAAAATTCCTTTGGTGGAACCGACTTTCATGCGATTTTCACGACGAATAATTTTCACTTATTTCGTGCAGGACTTTTTGCAAAAATGGCCGCTCTAAATGCAAATGGAATTGGAGCCAAAACAGCTTTTTACTTTCTGCCGAATGCTTTTTTAAGAGAGTTTATTGCTATTGTTATGATGCATAAACGCCGTCATTTGATTGTTTGTGGTCTACTCACTGTATTAATGATCGTTTTAGCATGTATCGACTTCTTTTTTGTTTCTTACTATTAAACAAGTTTGCGACAAACGGTCGTTTCTCTAGATATTTATCTCAGTCCGTTGGTTCATAACAGAAAACAAATTGATTATTGGCTAAAATATAAAGAAACGATCAGCCTCAACTACTTCTCGTCACTGTTTCCATGACTGAAATTTAGCTGTAGATTGATCGTTTCTTTTATAGAGGATAAAACAAAAACTTCTTTCCAAAGTCTTCCGCTTCGAGTTTTAATGTGAGCGAAATATGGCTAATTATCTAAAGTCGTTTTTACTCTTTTAATCGTTTCATTTCTTCTTCCTCATGGTATAAACTTGAAATATCTTTATACCATTCAAAAATGTGCGTAATAATGACTTTAGCTGCGGCATAGACAGGAATGCCAAGAATAACTCCTACTACTCCAAATAACTTTCCAGAGGTCAATAACACCAACAAGATCGTCACAGGATGAATGTCTAACTGACTGCCCAAAACAAGTGGTGAAATCACTCGTCCTTCAATCGTTTGCTCAATAACAAAAACTACTAAGACTTTGGCTAATAAAACAGGACCTCCAACAATTCCTAAAAAAATTGCTGGCACCATTGCTAAAAATGACCCTAAATAAGGAATCAAATTTAGAAAACCTGCACTGATTCCTAGTGTAATGGCATAATCTAACCCAATAGATGAAAAACCTATAATAAACATCACTGCAACAGCAAAAGCCACAGTCAACTGCCCACGAATATACGAAGAGACTTGAGAATTTACTTCCCCCAAAACTTTTAACGTCGGCTGACGCATTTTATTCGGTAAAAACTTCATCAAATACGGTGCTAGCTCTTTACCATCTTTTAACAAATAAAATAAGATAAAAGGCATGGTGATAAGTGCAACTACAACGGTCGCCACAGCACCTACAAAACTGCCAAGTCCTTGAACTGTAAATGTTGAAATATTACGAATAATATCCCCTAAAGAACTAGACAACTTATCCCCCATCTCTTCTAGTTGCACTCGAAATTGTGCAAAGAAAGGATCTCCCAAAATTTCCTGCATTTTCTTATCAATCGTCTCAAGATATTGCGGAAAATGATTTGCAAAGCTGATTGTTTGTTCTTGTATTTTTGGCACAATCACTACAAGGCCCCAAATGATCAACGCAATTACAATAATAAATAATCCGATGATGCTCCAGATACGAGGGACTTTTTTCTTTTCTAGGTAATCAACAACCGGATTCATTAAATAATACAAAATTCCCGCCATAATCAATGGCAATCCAACAACGCCTATAAATTGCCACACTGGTTTAAATAAATAAGATACCTTCGTAAAAACCAGCAGAATCAAAAGAATCAATAACACAATCAAAAGTGCTGTAACCACCTGATTATTTAAAAACCAACGCCAAAACCAAGATAAACGTTTTTCTTTTTCATTTTTTTGTTCCATTTGCTCACACTCCATGCGATAAATAGTCTATCGTTGTTCCAACTTTTATTTTCGGCAGTTCACTTGGAGAAAGGTACAAACCGTTGGCAATTGCTTCTTCTTTAGGAACCTCATCAAAGATCAATGTTACATGAGCAATACTATTTAAATTATTATTAGCAAATGAACCAACATACGTAATTGTGTATTCTTTATCATCTATTTTTAGTTGGTCCCCTTTTTTCATTTCTAATGCTTGTGTTTCTTGAAACTTTTGGATTACAGAATATTCTTTCAATCCCTCTGTTGCACTTTCACCAAATAAAATGATTATTGGTTCTTTTTCATCCAGTGCCTGTGGGCCGATCTCAGTAACTATTGCTTTCATACGTATCGCTCCTTCTCCATTAGTCAATCTTTATTATAACATAGAACACTTTTTCTTTTTCATTATTTTAAGCTTTATTCTTCACATAAAAAAGATAGATTGGCCTAAAAATAACCAGTCTACCTTTTTATTATCTATCATTCGTTATACTAAAATTGTCACTTCTACTTGTCTTCTTCCCCATTCGATACAGCGGGATACATCTGCAAAATGGAGATCAATAATATTGCCTTTAATCGCACCTCCAGTATCGCTAGCTACAGCTTCACCATATCCTTCAACAAATAATTTTGTCCCTAAAGGAATCACCGTTGGATCAACAGCGATTGCCATTGGGTTCACTTGAAGATCTTGTCCCATAGCCGTCATATTTCCTCCACCGATTATTCCTTCATTACACGAGTAGGCTGTAGCTTCCATCATCATCTTTTGCCCAGTTGGTGTCACATGTTTTACAGGTTGCTCTTGTACATCTTTTTTCTCAGCTTCTTTTATTTTTGTTTGTTTTTCTTTATTTAAAATATCGGCTTTTACGGCTCGGATCGCCTGCCCTTGCGCTAATAACTTAACCATAGAGTTAGATAACTCTTTTACTTTGCCTTCAGATAGTACTGTATAATTCTTTAAACTTTCTAAATGACTGCTTTTATTTTCAGCTGCATATACAGGAATAACTGATCCCATAATAAAACACGCAACGATAAACAACATAGGTAACCATCTTCTCTTCATTCAATCGTTTCCTCTCTAAAATTCGTACGAGAGTTATCCTAACACGTTCAATCGCTTAGTTGGTTACCATTTAATTAAAGCTTTGTTACGTCTTACTAGAAAACGGTTTGATGATTGTTACATTGGAAATATGTTCATTTTCTTTAGTAAATGAATAGAAATTGCCAACTATCCTTCGCACTAAAATAAGTATTTTTTTCTTCATTAGAAAATGAATTAAAGAAAGAAGCATACGAACTATCACTTTTTATTATAATTACACGTATTCATGCTGTCTAATACGTACAAAAAAAACAATAAATCGTTTTCATTACACTCTGTTTACAAAAAATACAATATTTTTTTATAGAAGAGTCGGTGTTTAAACTAAAAAAACAGAACAAAACTAAATATACGTTTTGTTCTGCTCTTTAAATATGAGTACATAGTAAGAAAAAAATCTTTTTCAACCTCTTAAAGTTACGTCTTTTCTTCTTAACCTATCTTTTAATTCAATGTTCCTCTTATTTAAAAAAGTCTTGAATATGAGCCCAAATATCTTCATTGAAGACATCTTTTGGGTTTCCTCCACCGATCACTCCATAGCCGATCATTGTTCCAGCAACAAATAAAATGATCACCAAAGCAATCACAACTAAAACTTTCAACAAAGTCACGATTATATAGCGTGTCGAGCTCATCTCTATTTCCCCTTTTTAACTAACAGTTGACATTTTCTTTTCTACAGTTTTTTCATCGTTTACTCGTTCCACTTTAGCTCCTAATTTTTGAAGCTTTTCATGGAATTTATAGTATCCGCGATCTAAATATTCTAAATGTGAAACTCGAGTAATTCCATTTGCACGTAAACCGACTAAAATCAATGCAGCTGCAGCACGTAAATCGGTTGCTTCTACAGCAGCACCTTGTAATGCTTGGCTTCCATTAATGATAGCAATATTTCC
This sequence comes from Enterococcus sp. 4G2_DIV0659, assembly GCF_002140715.2. NCBI lineage: Bacteria > Bacillati > Bacillota > Bacilli > Lactobacillales > Enterococcaceae > Enterococcus > Candidatus Enterococcus mansonii. The sequence goes on from NZ_NGLE02000001.1 coordinate 484,699, forward strand.
GTCTATTTTCACATCTGCATTCATACGTTGCATTTCTTCCAAATGTTGGAAACGATTCTCAAAAACAGTCTCTGTAATCACACTTGGACCTTCAGCTACCATTTGCATCGCAGTCATTTGCGCTTGCATATCTGTCGGGAATCCTGGATGTGGTAGTGTCTTAATATCAGTTGGTTTGATAACTTTAGGACCGATTACTCGTAAACCGCCTCTTTCTTCGCGAATAACAGCTCCCATTTCAGTTAATTTCGAAATCAATGGACGGTTATGTTCTGGAATGGCTTCTTCAATCAGAACATCTCCTTCAGTCATTGCTGCTGCAACCATAAACGTACCTGCTTCAATACGGTCTTGAACGATTGAATGTTCAACTGCGTGAAGTTTGTCTACTCCTTCGATACGCATTGTTTCAGTACCTGCACCGAAAATTTTCGCTCCCATTTTATTAAGAACGTTAGCTAAATCAACGATTTCTGGTTCTCTAGCAACGTTTTCAATTACAGTCATGCCCTTCGCTTTAACAGCTGCCATCATGATATTTTGAGTAGCACCTACACTAGGGAAATCTAAATAAATCGTATTACCAATCAATTCGTCTGCAATGGCTTCAATGTATCCATTTTTTTGGATGATTTTAGCACCTAGAGCTTGGAAACCTTTTAAGTGTAAATCAATCGGTCGTTTACCAATTGCACAGCCGCCAGGCATAGCAACTTTTGCATGACCATTACGAGCCAATAAAGGACCCATAACAACAATTGACGCTCTCATTTGACTAACATACGCATAGTTTGCTTCAATACCTAAAGGCTGAGTTGCATCTATTGTAACTTGGTTCTCATCTTCATTAAATTCAATATCAACGTTTAAATGTTTGATTACTTGATTCATTGTAAAGACATCAGAAAGGATTGGTACATTATTTAAAGTCGTTGTTCCTTCTTCTGCCAAAAGGGTCGCTGCTAAAATTGGTAATACGGCATTTTTAGCCCCTTCGATTTTCACAGTTCCTTTTAATTGGTTACCACCATGAACAATAATCTGTTCCATTTTGTTCCCCCCAAAAAAGTTAGAATTGGATATGCTCACCCAAAATCTTTTCTATTATACCACTATTTACCAACAAATAGTACCTTTTCTTTTTATTCATTCATCTTTATGGGAAAAATACAATAAACAAGTTACGGCATAATGCAAGAAACTCTAAGAAAAATGAACTTGCAGTAAAACCAATAACGATTGAAAATAAGACAAGCAGCATGCGTATTTGAGAAGGTTGATGCGCTTTAAAAAACTGTTCAATTCTAATAGACTGCATCGCCCAAAAACTGACATAAATAAACATGATATGGCTAATGATTCGAATCATCGCATCAAAACCAAAGAATTGCATAGCGTGTCTCTCCTTCATAAAAACTGAGCAAACTCATTAGTGCTAGAATAAAAATAGAACGTAATATCTAATTACTTTATTCTTTTTTTATCTTTTTCTAAAGAGCGGATTGATTACTTAAAAAAATAATATAGAAACAGTGTATCACAAAATTTCCAAAACCAAAAACAAAGTTTCTTATTCTCTCATAAAAGAACTTATGTACGTTTTTTTAACCTATCATAAAAAGAGAAGTGACTGGGACAGAACTTTACGAGTCCTATCCCAGCCACTCCTTCTTAGTTCCCAGAGTTAAAGGTTTCTGTCTCAACCTCTCAAATTCTACGTATGTTTTGACACATTAATTCGATTGATTGCTCGGTGAAGGGCAACTGTTGCACGGCGTAATTCATCTGTGTTTGCATTTTCTTTTGCTTTCTCAATCATACGCTCAGCCCGTTGTTTCGCACGTTGTGCACGGCTTACATCGATGTCTCTTTCACGTTCTGCACTATCAGCAATAATTGAAACAACATTATCACGCACTTCCATGATACCACCATTAACAGCGATCCAATCTACGTGTGTATCAGAATCTGTTCTTTTCACGCGAACCTCATCAATTGCTAAAGGAACGATGATTGGTGCATGCTTAGGTAAGATACCAATCTCACCATCTGTTGTCTTTGCCACAACAATCGTTGCACGATGATCATAAACCAATCCATCAGGAGTCACCACATTAACAGTTAAACAATCCATTCTGTGTCTCCTCCTTTTAGTAGCTTAATGTTTTTGCTTTTTCCACAACATCTTCAATTTTTCCGACGCTACGGAACGCTTCTTCTGGTAAATCATCATATTTACCATCTAAAATTTCTCTAAATCCTTTAACTGTATCTGCAACAGGAACATATGAGCCTGGTTGTCCAGTAAATTGTTCTGCAACGTTAAAGTTTTGTGATAAAAAGAATTGAATGCGGCGTGCTCGACCAACCAAGATTTTTTCCTGATCAGATAACTCGTCCATCCCTAAAATTGCAATAATATCTTGTAACTCACGATAACGTTGTAATACGTGTTGTACCTCTGTCGCTACGGCATAATGCTCGTCGCCTACAACTTCTGGTGCTAAAGCACTAGAAGAGGAAGCTAACGGGTCAACCGCTGGGTAAATACCCATCTCAGTTAAGCGACGTTCCAAGTTCGTTGTTGCATCTAAATGAGCAAAAGCTGTGGCCGGAGCTGGATCGGTATAGTCATCGGCTGGTACATAAATTGCTTGAATCGATGTGATCGATCCTTTTTTAGTAGAAGTAATACGTTCTTGTAATTGCCCCATTTCAGTCGCAAGTGTTGGTTGATAACCAACCGCTGAAGGCATCCGTCCCAGTAAAGCTGAAACTTCAGAACCTGCTTGGGTGAAACGGAAAATATTATCGATGAACAATAACACATCTTGTCCTTCAACATCACGGAAATATTCAGCAATCGTTAATCCTGTTAAGGCGACACGCATACGTGCACCTGGTGGTTCATTCATTTGACCGAAAACCATGGCAGTTTTTTCAATAACACCAGAGTCTTTCATTTCAAAATAAAGGTCATTTCCTTCACGAGTTCTTTCGCCAACACCAGTAAATACAGAAATCCCACCATGTTCTTGGGCAATGTTGTGAATCAATTCTTGGATTAAAACTGTCTTACCAACACCGGCACCGCCAAACAGTCCAACTTTCCCACCTTTTAAATAAGGAGCTAATAAATCAATTACTTTAATTCCAGTTTCTAAAATTTCGTTGCTGGTACTTAATTCGTCGAACGCTGGCGCCTTTTTATGGATACCACTACGTTCAGCATCTTCTGGAAATGGTTCTTCTAAGTCAATTGTGTCACCTAAAACATTAAAAACTCTTCCTAATGTTTCTTTGCCGACTGGAACAGAAATTGGTTTCCCTGTATCAATAACTTCCATTCCACGTTGAAGACCATCTGTAGATTCCATTGCAATAGAGCGAATGACACCATCCCCTAATTCCAAGGCTACCTCTAATACAACTTTTTGTTTTTCTTCACCATTTTTATAAACGACTAATGCATTATTTATATCTGGTAAGGATTGATCTAATGAAAATTCCACGTCAACAACGGGACCAATTACTTCAACAATCTTTCCTGAGCTCATGTTTTCTTCCTCCGTTTCGTTTGAAGAGGGTATGAAATTATTAGATGAAATACGCAACATCTCTTGAAGCTGCACTTTCAGATAATTTCATACCAGTAAAGAGGTCGTGATAAAAACCTGTCTTCTTTATTTATCAAGAAACTAATGCACTTTAGCACTTAGTTCTTCGTTTATTCCAGTGCCGCTGCACCTGCTACGATTTCTGTAATTTCTTGTGTAATCGCTCCTTGACGCGCTCGATTATAAGAAATTGTCAAATCACTAATAATATTTTGGGCATTATCCGTTGCTGTTTTCATTGCCGTCATACCCGCTGCATGTTCTGCTGTTTTTGCATCAATGATCGCACCATAAATCAAGCTTTCTGCATATTGGGGCAACAAATTGTCTAAGATAGCCTCTTCAGAAGGTTCTAAGATATACTCTTGCTCGTATGTTGTCGCTTCATCCGGATCTAAATCTGAGATCGGCAACATTTTTTCAACTCGAAACTGACTTGTCAATGAATTAATATGATGGTTATAACATACATACAATTCATCAAAAATTTCATTGGCGTACATTGTTGTTGCTGTAGAAACGATTTTTCTGACTTCATCAAAGCTAGGTTGATCACTCAAGCCTCTGAGTTCATACGCAACATTTATTCCCCGAGCTTTGAAAAAATCAGCTCCGGTTCCACCAATCGCTATCAAGACAAATTCTTCTTGAGATTCATGATCATCGTCCATCATTTTCATCGTCTGTTTTAAAATCGAACTATTATATCCTCCAACTAATCCTTTATCTGAAGTGATAACGATATAGCCCGTTTTTTTAACTGGACGTGATGCCAACATCATATGATAGTTACCTGATTCTGATGCTTCTTCGCTATCGTAAGAATCTAATGATTCCAAATCATTTAACTGTGAAGCCACAAGATGAGTGACAATTGAGCGAATTTTAGACGCGTATTCCTGAAAGCTTCTAGAAGCTGCTTCTGATTTCGTCAGTTTAGCTCCTGAAACCATCTGCATAGCATTAGTAATTTGACTGGTTTTCTTTGTAGAAGCGATGCGCTGTTTGATTTCATTTAATGAAGCACCCACTGTTTCTCACCTCTTTTATGCATTTTCAATTGATTCAAGTGTATCTTTTGCAGTAGAGTTATCTGAATTAGAGTTACTGAATAATTCTTTAAATTCACTAATTGCAGCATCTAAGTCAGCTGCTTCTGGTAAATCTTTTGTTGTTCGGATTGTTTCAAATAGTTCAGGATGTTTACCATCTAGATAATCAAATAATTCCGATTCAAAATCCAAAATTTTATCTACACTAATGCTGTCTAAAAAGCCGTGGGTCAATGCATATAAAATAACAACTTGTTTTTCAACAGCTAAAGGCGCATGTAGTTTTTGTTTTAGAATTTCAACTGTTCTACGTCCACGATTTAATTTCGCTTGTGTCGCAGCATCTAAGTCAGAACCAAATTGGGTAAATGCTTCTAATTCACGATAGCTGGCTAAATCTAGTCGAAGTGTACCTGCTACTTTTTTCATAGCTTTAATCTGTGCTGAACCACCAACACGTGATACAGAAAGACCTGCATCCACTGCTGGACGTGTTCCAGCGTAAAATAGATCACTTTCCAAGAAAATTTGTCCATCCGTAATTGAAATAACATTTGTCGGAATGTATGCTGAGATGTCTCCAGCTTGTGTTTCAACAAATGGCAAGGCTGTCATTGAGCCGCCGCCTAATTCGTCACTTAGTTTTGCCGCACGTTCTAATAAACGTGAGTGCAGATAGAAGACATCACCTGGATAGGCTTCACGACCTGGAGGACGACGTAATAATAGTGAAAGTTCACGGTAAGCAACAGCCTGTTTTGACAAATCATCAAAAATAATCAAAACATGTTTGCCGTTGTACATAAATTCTTCACCCATTGCTGCTCCAGCATAAGGTGCAATATATAATAATGGAGCTGGTTGAGATGCCCCTGCGTTTACGATTATTGTATAATCAAGTGCACCATATGCTCTTAGTGTTTCCACTTGGTTACGTACAGTTGATTCTTTTTGACCAATAGCTACATAGATACAAATCATATCTTGACCTTTTTGGTTGATAATGGTATCGATCGCAATAGATGTTTTACCTGTTTTACGGTCCCCGATAACTAACTCACGTTGACCACGACCAATCGGTACCAAAGCATCGATAGCTTTTAATCCCGTCTGCATTGGTTGATCAACTGATTTTCTTTGCATTACACCAGGTGCTGCAGCTTCAACGGGACGTGTTTTGTCTGTTTTGATGTCACCTAGTCCATCAATTGGTTGGCCTAAAGGATTTACTACTCGTCCAATTAGCGCTTCACCGACAGGAACTTCCATGATTTTGCCTGTACGTTTTACTTTGTCTCCTTCACGAATGGTTTCAAAATCGCCTAAAATGATGATACCCACATCATTTGTTTCTAAATTTTGCGCCATTCCGTATGAACCATTAGAAAACTCAAGTAGTTCCCCACTCATTGCATTTTCCAATCCGTGGGCACGAGCGATTCCATCCCCAACATATGTGACAGTTCCTACTTCTTCAACTGCTAACTCTTGTTGATAATTCTCAATTTGTTCCTTAATCAAGGCACTGATTTCTTCTGCTTTGATAGCCATTCAATTCACCTCTTTATTGTGCTGAACGTTATTTTAATAACAATTCTTGGATTTTTTCTAATTGTTTGTGGATACTACCATCAATTACTTTGTTGTTGGCTTCTATAACGACACCGCCAACGACACTAGGGTCAATCAAATTAATCAGATGCGCCTGTTCATATCCTAAAAGTTTTGCGGCTTTTTCTTCCATTTGCTGATGTTGTTCTTTGGTTAATGGAACGGCCGTCAAAGCTGTTCCTAAAAGCAAACTTTTATGTTCGTCATACCGTCTTTCGTACTCATCGATCATCAATAATAAATCATTCATACGTGAATAGTTATAAACCACATATAAAAAGTTCTTCATCATTCCATCAAAACCACTAACTAGATGTTTCATGATTTCGTCTTTTTCATAAGGCTCAAGACGTGCATCACTTAATATTTCTCCTAAATCTGGAACATCGTGAAAAATTTCTCTAAGCGTCAATAATTCTTGATAAATTTTATCGGCTTCTTGCTTTTCAATTGCCAACTCGAACAAAGCTTTGCCGTAGCGTTTACCTACTGTATATTTATCTAGCTTCATTTGACTTACCTAAGCCTTCAATATAAGAATTAATCAATGAATCATGTGCTTCAGGTGTTAATTCTTTGTTTAAAATTTTCTCTGCAATCTGTAAAGACAAACTCGCCACTTCATCTTTGACTGAAGCCAATGCTGCTTCATGTTCTTGAGAAATATCTTGACGTGCTTTTTCTCTTAAACGTGATACTTCATCATTGGTTTCTGATAGAATTTTTTGGCGGTTTTGATTTCCAGTCTCTTTCGCACTTTTAATAATGCCCGCTGCTTCAGCTTTAGAAGACAGTAATTTCTTTTGTCGTTCTTCTTGCATCTTCTCAGCTGCTATTCGAGATTGTTCTGCAGAATCTAAATCGTTGGCAATTTTATCTTCACGTTTTTTTAACATATCACTGATAGCTTCCCAAGCGAATTTCTTGATTAGAAGCATCAAAATTAGAAAAGCACCACTTACAACAATCATTGTACCTATCGTTGTATTTGGACCTGCTTCACCGACTACTAAATAATCTAGCATGAAGTTTCAACTTCCTTTCTCTGCAATTCTCGGTGGTGATTGTTGCTGAAATAATTAGTAAACACAGACTTCGTTGATTTTCTCACGGAACTAAGTTTTTACCACTGTTTGGTTACACGTGCAGATAAAACTTAAATCGAGTAATCATTCTGATCTACTTTGTTTTAGTCAAGCTTGGTATTTCTTTTTTAAGGTGACTTCGCTCTCTTCGTTCGCCAAGTACTGCTCAACATCTGCTCTGCTGAAGGCAGTCGCAGTGTTTCGCAGCAAAGAAAGCAGCGACGGAGTCCGAAAACTCGGCGTCCTGCCTTCTAAAATTGTTATTTAAATACTAATAATAATGCAATAACTACTCCAAGGATTGGCACCGCTTCGATTAAGGCAACACCGATAAACATTGTTGTTCTTAATTGTCCCGCCATTTCAGGTTGACGTGTCATTGATTCTAGCGTTTTAGAGATGACTTTCCCGTTACCATAAGCTGCTCCGATTGCTGCTCCGAAAACTGCGATTGCTGCTGCGATATAATTTAATCCGTCCATTGTTGATTTCCTCCTAAGATTGTTGTTTTTATCTGTTTATTCTTCAACTTCTATTTTATGTGCCATATAAACCATTGATAATGTCACAAAGATAAACGCTTGAATAGCGCCAATAAATAATGAGAATGCTAACCAAATCATTTCCAAAGGTATCGCTAACGGAATCGTCCACAACCCTACACTGGAAACAATACTAGCGATCAATCCCAACAAAACTTCACCGGCAAAGATATTACCATATAAACGTAATGCCAAAGTAAGTAGGTTGGTAAATTCTTCCATAAGTTTGATCGGCATTAAAAATGCTACAGGGCTTAAGAAGCTATTTTTAAAGTATCCTTTTAACCCGAAGCGACTGACACTGAAAAAGTGTGTCAATGCAATCATGATCAATGCCAAAGTCAGTGTAACTAATGGGTCAGCTGTTGGACTTTTCCAATAGCTATAATCCCCAATCACAACTTTCGTCACTAAACCAATGATATTTGCAACTAAGACAAACATGAACATTGTAAATGATAACAGGTGAAAATTTGTTACTTCTTTGCTTGGCATATTATCAGTGATGATTCCCCGAACAAAATCAATGAGGTATTCAATGACATTTTGCTTGCCTTTAGGCTTCATTTGCAGGTTCCTTGTGCAGAAATAAACTATCCCAAAGACAATGACACATGTTAACAGCACCATCAAACAAATGGTTCCGTCAAACCAAATCGGCCCAATATTGAAGAGTAGTGTCTTCTCTTCCAAATTTTTTCACCTCTTTTCCAACAAACTTGTAAGAAGCGTACTTGGCTTCCATTTCCTAACCACACGTATCATACCACCAACAATGAATAATTTCAAAAGAATTTCATGAAAATTGGACACTTCTTTTGATATGACAAAATAGTATAAAATAAGATCCTATTGGTATTTGGATGTACATGGGTGTCTTAATGAAAAAACGATGAAAATTCATCAGTTTCCTTACACTTTATCAAATTTCTCACATAAGATAAAGCAAAGAAACCAAATATGCGAAAAAGAATAAATTGAGGTTTATTCTTTTTCTTTTTTCTAAACTAAAAAATGAACAGTTCACAACTTATCGTAAGTTATTTTTCAATGTGCGGCTGATTTCACGATTGATTTCTTTGCGTTTCAAATCCTCCCGTTTATCATACTGCTTTTTCCCTTTTGCAAGACCAATTAATACTTTGGCATAACCATTACGAATATAAACTTTTAACGGAACGATCGTGATTCCAGTATTTTTTGTTTCCGCAATCAATTTGGCAATTTGTTTTTTGTGTAATAATAATTTTCGCGTTCGTAACGGATCATGATTAAAAATATTGCCTTGCTCGTATGGACTAATATGCACATTAAGCAAGTAGACTTCCCCGTTTCTAACTCTGGCGAAACCATCTTTTAAATTAATACGTCCATTACGGATTGATTTGATCTCCGTTCCTTGTAAAACAATACCTGCTTCCATTGTGTCAACAACTGTATAGTCATGTCTAGCCTTACGATTTTGGGCAATTAATTTCCCTTCTCCTTTTGGCATACACACTCCTCCAATTTCTATTTTTTCTTAGATTTTTTGCCTTTTTTCTTTTTTGCGACTTCTTTATAAAAAGGTTTCTTCCCTTTTTTCTTGTTTTTCTTTTGTGTAAATGGTTTCTTGTCTTTTTCTTTCCGGTCATTCTCTCGTCTACGGCGATCATCTTGCCGTTTCTTTTGTTTTGGCGCTTCGATCCGTTCTACTTCTTCTGCTTCGAGAAATTCAAAATCGATTTCTCTTGTTTCAGGATCTGATTTTTCTACCTTGACTTTTACTTTTTGACCGATTTTCAAGGTCATTCCTGTGCGTTCACCAACAAGAGCCATGTGATTTTCAATAAAATGGAAATAGTCTTGTTTTAAATTATTCACATGAATCAGACCTTCGATTGTATTCGGCAGTTCGACAAAGAAACCAAAACGAGTAACTGAACTAATGATTCCGTCATATTCTTCGCCAATTTTATCTGCCATAAATTCTGCTTTCTTCATGGAATCTACTTCACGTTCGGCTTCTACTGCTCGACGTTCCATTTTTGAACTATGATCAGCAATATCTGGTAAGTCTTGTGCCCATTTTTCCTTCAGTGAATCAGTAACATTTCCTTCATAGCTACGGATTAAACGGTGAACAATCAAATCTGGGTAACGACGAATAGGTGAAGTAAAATGCGTGTAGTACTCTGCTGCTAGCCCATAGTGTCCATAGTTATCTTCTGAGTATCGGGCTTGCTGCATGCTTCTTAATAACATCGTATTAATCACAGCTTCTTCTGGCTTATCACTCACTTGTTCTAAAACATTTTGTAAATCTTTTGGTGTAATATCTGCTTTAGTCCCTTTGACTAAAATACCTAAGACTGCCGCAAAATCAAAGAAACGCTGCATTTTTTCTTCTTTCGGTTGTTCATGAATACGATAGATAAACGGCAATTTTAAATCTGTAAAATGCTTAGCAACTGTTTCGTTTGCAACGAGCATAAAGGATTCAATCAAACGTTCCCCTACACCTCGTGTACGAAGGAGAATATCTTGTGGATGCCCCTCAGTATCTACTATAACTTTTGCTTCACGATCTTCAAAAGAAATCGCACCTCGGCGTTCTCTCATCGTTTCTAAGATATGATGCAACTCTCCCATCGCTTGAAACATTGGGATTAATTTTTTATATTGTTTCATTGTCTCTGGTTTTTCTTCTTCTAAAATTTCATTAACTGCAGTATAAGTCATTCGTTCACTAGTTTGGATCACACTTTGAAAAATATCATGACCCACGACATGACCTTCTGGTGTAATCTCCATCTCACAGCTCATTGTTAATCTAGGTACGTTAGGATTCAGTGAGCAAATACCATTAGATAAACGCTGTGGAATCATTGGTACCACACGATCAGTCAAATAAACACTCGTACCTCGTTCATAAGCCTCTTGGTCTAACGCACTTCCTTCTGTTACATAATAGGAAACATCCGCAATATGAACCCCTAAGAAATAGTTGCCATTTTCCAATTTTTGAACCGTTACAGCATCATCCAAATCCTTCGCATCTTCTCCATCAATCGTTACAATCAATTGATCTCTTAAGTCTCTGCGTCCTTCAATATCTTCTTGTGAAATAGTATCTGGTACATTATCAGCTTGCGCGATAACCTCATCTGGGAAACTGGTAGGAATGCCGTGAGCTACTACGATGGACAAAATATCCATACCAGGATCATTTTTGTGTCCAATCACTTTTTTCACTAAACCTTCTAGACTTTTAGGGTATTCTTTTTCTGGATAATGAGTCACTTCTACGATTACAATACTTCCATCAACAGGCTTAATCCCTTGTGCGGCAATATTAAAAGTCAACCCAGCCATTTTTTTATCCTTTGGTACGGCATAACCATACAAATCTGTTTCACTGACTTCTTTTTCATCATAGGCAATAAATTCACCAACGACTTGGGTAATCGCTCTTTTGATGACGTCAATCACTTTGCCTTCTGCGCCACGATCAGAAAACGGATCGGCTGGCTGAACAATGTCTATAGCCACGATATCCCCATCCATTGCATAATTGACTGCTTCTTTTGGAATATAAACATCCGCCTCTTCAGGATCGATCGTCACAAAGCCAAAACCACGCTCATTTGCACGAAAGGTTCCCTCAATAGAGGTACTTTTTTGTGGTAAACAGATTTTGCCTTTTTTATTAAATTCTACTAATTTTTCACGTTCCATGGCTGCAATAGTTTGAACGAGCAATTTAAAATCTGCGCTCTTTTGCAATTGTAGCCCTTCTGCGATTTCTTCCATGGAAAAACGTTTTTTTGTATGGTTTTCCATAAAAAACAGGATTTTCTCCTTAATTGTTTGTTTTGTCATTCTTTCTCCTCATTCCAAGACAACGTAGTTAAAAAGTTTAATACGTCTTGTTCTAATTGTTTATGGTCTGATCCAACAGTGAGTACATGTCCGCTGTTTGGATACCACTTTAATGTATAGCGTGTTTGCTGGAGCGCTTTTGCTGTCTTATAGACACCTTGTGGATCAATCATTTCATCCTTACCTGCTTGTGCCATAAAAACAGGAACACTCACTTGACTTAATTGATCCGCGATACGTGTAGAAAAACGCTCGATATCTTCTAATTGCTCATAAGAAGACTGTTTGATTTTGACCAACCGTTCTGCTTGTTCGGCTTCCGAAACACCGGCAAGTTGTAGCACCCTCTCAGAATAAAGCAGGAAATTTTCCGGCACATTATTTTTTACTGGAACAATTGGTGAGCAGAAAAAACCACCGCCGATTATCCCTTCTAATTGTTTTGTCAGTGCCGCCATCGTAAAAATACCACCCATCGACAAGCCAAAAACAGCTATTTGTTGATAGCCTTTTCCTTTTAAAAACTGAATAGCATCTAGGGTATCTTGCCACCAATCTTCTGTTGTTTTCGCTAAAATATCTTCTGGTGCATAGGTTGCGTGTCCCGAAAAATTTGGGGAATAGACAGTATAGTTTGCTTTTTCTAGATAACGGCTTAACATTCTGACATCATTACTACTTCCTGAATATGCGTGCAAAAGTAAAACGGCACGAGAACCATTTTCTGTAAATAATGGTTTAGGTAGATTTATTATTTTCACTTTTCAATTCACCTCATCCCCATTTTAGCACATTATTGCTTGAAATCCTTATGAAAAGAAAATCAACATACGCATAACGGTACATTAAAAAATAACGTTCTCAAACAAAAAAATCTCTCAATTCATTGAGAGATTTTCAACCGTCTTATTTTGAAGATAATAACACTAAAATAAACAATAGTACCATCCATACAGCACCAATAACTGCTGTCGCTCTTTGCATCACAGCTTCAAAACCACGTGCTTTTTGTTTACCAAAAAGTTTGTCTGCTCCGCCTGTAAATGCGCTGGCTGCACTATTTTGTTTGCTTGGCTGCATCATTACAGCAATAACCATTACAACTGAGAGAATGATTACAAGTGCTAAAATAAAATTATACATAGTCTAGTTCTCCTTTATTCACAAAATACATCTATTATACTTTAGCATACTTTTTTTTTAAATACCAGCGAATTTCAAAAAAGAGGAGCAGACAACGACAAAAATGTTGGCTTCCCCTTCTAACAATCAAACAAACAGTAAGAAAAAACAATTTTTTCTTATCGTCTTATTTTCTCAATACATCTCCATAATCAGGCTTTGTATCAAATTCTTTTTTGGCAAATGGACATAGCGGAATGATTTTTTTCCCTTCGCGACGAGCTTTTTCCACACCACGATAAACAAGTTTTTCTGCTAATTTCTGACCTCTATAGCTTGGTTCAACAAATGTATGATCAATAATCATCATCTCTTCCCCAGCATCAGACCAAGTCATTTCACCGATTTCTTTATTTTCATCGTTTAACAGTACGAAACGATTCTTTTCTTCTTTGATTTCCACAATTATTTTCCATCCTTTCGAACATATTTTAATGCCCCACTTGGACAGGTATCCAGTACACGAATATTTTCGTCTATACTGCCATTATCTGTCATGATCCAAGGACGACGCCCAACTTCAAAAACAGCGGAATTTCCACGAACACAATTACCAATATGCGCACAAATATCTTTATTATAATAAATGTCCAATTCTGTCCCTGAATATTTTCGATATCCATTTTCAAGTAAGACTTCCTCTGTTACTTTTTTCCCATTAATCTGATTGTTGTTCATTTGTTTCCCTCCAAGCCTTTCTAGTATACGTTGATTCTAACCATTAAAAAATATAGATGCAAGTAATCGTTCTTACGATTAAAGAGTCACCTGCCTAATCGTTTTTCGCCCTCAGTGACGAAAGTATTGATACCGTATCTACAACTTCTTGCAGTACTGCACCAAATAAAGCTGGTATAACGCCAGTACTAGCGATGATCATGAGAACCGTACAAATGATAATACCAATTAAAACAGATTGTCTAGCGATTTTCATAGTATCTTTAGATATCTTGATTGCCGTGCTCACTTTTTTCAAATCATCTTTTAAGATCACTGCATCGGCAGATTCACTTGCAGCTGTTGCACCGTGTGCCCCCATTGCAATGCCAATATCTGCTACCGTTAAAGACGGCGCATCATTCACACCATCGCCCACCATTAACACTGGTCGTTGAGAGGTCGGGATTTTTTTTAGCACATTGATTTTATCTTGAGGTAAACAATCAGCATGAACATCCGTAATTCCTACTTTTTGAGCAATGTCATCAGCGATTATCTTATTATCACCTGTCAACATCACCAAATGTGCCACATTCATTTGGCGCAGTTCTTCCATCGTCTCTTTTGCTTCGGGTCGAATACTATCAGTAAATGTAATGTAGCCAAGATATTGGTCGTCCTTAGAAACGTAAATAGCCGTTTTATTCACTATTTCTGTTACTCGTTGTGATGAAACAAATGACGATTTGCCAACTTTAATAACGTGTCCATCAATTGTTGCTTTGACACCAGAACCCGTTACTTCTTCTAAGCTAGAGACTTTTTTAAGATCTTGTTGACTAGTGGCCGCTGCAACGATTGAACGCGCAAGAATGTGACTAGACTCTTGCTCGGCACTGGCTGCTAGTAGTAATAGTTCTTCCGTTGAACTTTCAGTAACCGGGACAATACTAGCAACAGATAGTTCCCCTTTGGTCAGTGTTCCTGTCTTGTCAAAAGCAGCGGTTTTTGTATCCGCTAATTTTTCCAACGTAGTCCCTGTTTTAACAACGATGCCATTTCTACTAGATCTGCTCATTCCTGCTACCAAGGCAATTGGCGCCGCTAAAATCAATGGACAAGGAGACGCAACAACTAAAACCTCAGCAAATCGAGTTGGATCTTTGGAAATAAACCAAGCTACTCCGGCAATCACATACGCTGTTATTGTGAAAGGAACAGCGTAACGATCAGCCATTCTCACAAAATTAGCTGGTTGGGTTTCTGATTCTTTGACCAATTTAACGATCATTTGATATTGGCTATCCGCAGCAGTTTTTTCTGCTTCTATAGTTAACGAGCGATCTCCATTAATCGAACCAGACATTAACAAATCACCTGTTTTTTTACTAATAGGTCGAGATTCTCCTGTCAAAGAAGATTCATCCACTGTTGAACTACCATTGATGACTTTTCCATCAACTGGCACAGTTTCTCCTGGTTTAACAACTAATTGGTTACCAATAATGATCGTTTCTACTTTGATATCTTGTAGTTCATTATTGACTAACAGATGCGCTTTTTGCGGCGAGTTATCCAGCAATGATTTCAATTCTTTATTGGCTCTTTTCGCCGCATAATCTTCTAATGAGTCTCCACCTGTCAGCATAATCAAAATCATTAAACTTGCCCAATATTCACCAACTGCTAACGTAGCAATAATGGCCGTGATTGCTAAAATATCTACCCCATATTTCCCTGACTTCAACGTTTTGATCATTTCAACCAGCATAGAAAAACTCATCACTGCTCCTGTTACTAGGATAATTCCGTAGGATAAATTGGATTGATGTAATACAAATTCAAAAAATAAAGCTAAAAATCCAGTTGTAATCGTAATCATCAACTTCGTTAAATGTTTCATCTCAAACAACTCCTTTTAAACGCTCTTCATATTCATAGTTTACCCCCTTTAAATAAAATAAGAAAATCAAACTACTTAAATGAAAATGATAGTCATTGCCTTTTAGGTTAAATTCGATTACTACAAATAAAAAAGCTGGTACATAAGTAATCCGAACGACTGAATACTTTTGCACCAACTAAATATTTTAATTAAATGACACGTTTTTTTTGTTTTTCCATCCTATGTTCTTTTCTCTTTTCAATTTCATGTACCGCTCTACTCATAAACAAGGATATGTAATTGAAAATAGAACGGCTACCTAAAATCAATGGAAGATAGAACAAAACATTTCTAGTAAACAAGGACGTTAACATAAAGAAATCTCCAAAGAACACAAAGCAGACAAGAAACGCTGACAATAAGAGACCTACCATGATTTGTTTTTTCAAATCAAGAGGACGAGCAGCTTTTAATAATACTTGAAAACCAACACATCCAGTTAGCAAAACACACATTGTTGACACTTCTTGATGAGATAAATCAAACCAAATACCAGCAAGTTGTAAAACCAAAATATTGAACACAACAGTCAAAGCACCTGGAACCGAGATTCGTAAAATATTCGTTAAAAAATGGCCTTTGATCCGCTGATAATTGGGTTCCAACGCTAGAATAAAGGATGGAATACCTACAGTTAATGTATTGATCGGTGTTAACTGAAGCGGAGCGAATGGATAGGGTAAAAATAAGAAAATAAACGTTACCGCAAGAATCGCAGAATAAATCGTTTTTACCATATACATCGAAGCCACACGCTCAATGTTATTGATTACTCTGCGCCCTTCATTCAACACTTGAATCATCGAGCTAAAATCAGAATTTAACAATACCACATCCGCTACAGCACGAGCAGCATCACTACCACTAGCCATCGCCACACTAACATCTGCTTCTCTTAATGATAAAATATCATTCACACCATCACCTGTCATACAAGTCGTGTGTCCGTTTTGTTTTAAGGCTTTAATCAATTCTCTTTTTTGGTACGGAGTTACTCGACCAAAAACTGTTGTCTGTTCAACTAATTCATTAAAATCCGTATGCTCAGAGATACTGCTCATATCAACAAAATTTTCAGCACCTGAAATTCCTGCTTGTTTCGCAATCTGGGCTACGGTTATTGGATTATCCCCAGAAATAACTTTTAACGTCACGTCTTGTTTGGCAAAATAGGAGAATGTATCGATTGCATTTTCTCGAATCGTATCGGCGATAATAAAAATAGCTACCGTTTCTTTTTCATTTGGCAACTGAGCTGTGGTTAGCTCATCCGAAAAATGGACTAAAATCAGGACTCGATCTCCTTGTTCATTATACGGCGCTAATTTTTCTTTTAATGGTTCTGGAACGTCCTTATAAATAAATTCAGGTGCTCCCATGACGAAAGAGCCTTTTTCTTCAAATGTGATTCCACTCCATTTCCGCTCTGATGAAAATGGAATACTCTCTTTTACTTTCCAGGCTGCTTGTTGCAGCGGGAATCTTTCTCTTAAGACTTTTGCTGTTGCGTTTTGGTCAGATAATGCTGCCATCATTTCACCCATCGCCCGCTCAATCTCACTTGCTGGGAAACCTGCTTGAGGAATCAATTCTTTAAACGTCAAGCTGCCATCTGTGATGGTTCCAGTTTTATCCAGACAAATGGTATCTACCCGAGCCAGTGTTTCAATACAAGATAAACGTTGAATCAACGTTTGTTTTCTCGCTAAATTAGCAGCTCCTACTGCAAAAGCAACACTGGTTAAAAGCATCAAGCCTTCTGGTATCATACTAATCAACGCACCAGAAACCCCTAAAACCGTTTTAGGAAATGAGTGAGTGGATTGATATTGTGTCCAAAAAAGCAACAAACCAATCGGAATAATCGCAAAGGTTAAACCTTTAATCAACAGATTTAAAGAGTTCATTAATTCAGATGTTGATTTCTTCTCTGTTTTTGCTTCTTTAGATAACTTAGAAACAAAATTATCTTCCCCGACCGCCGTGATTTTTACAAATCCTAAGCCCGATGTAATAAAACTACCACTCATGACTTTATCGCCAATTTCTTTGGTAATCTTATCTGATTCTCCCGTTAATAACGACTCATCCACTTCCAAGCTATCTGATTGAATCACAACCGCATCAGAAGGAACTTGATTTCCTAACGTTAAAACCAAGACATCGCCTAAAACAATTTCGTCATGAAAGATTTTTACTAAGTGATCATTTCTTAAAACAGTTACCTCGGTTTTATTCACAATGGAAAGTTTATCAATGGTTCTTTTGGCATGGATTTCTTGAATGACACCAATCGCTGTATTAATAATAATAATCCAAAAGAATAACGCATTTTTAGGATAACCAACTAGAAAAACGGAAACAGCCAAAAATAAGTTGATGAAGTTAAATAAGGTTAAAGAGTTATCTAAAATAATTTGCTTGGTTGTTCTAGATAAATCTTCTACTTCTTTATTATATTTCCCTTCATTGTACAATTGCTGTACTTCTTGCTCTGATAAGCCTTTTATATTAGCTGGAATACGTATAGTATCCGTACTTTTTATTGGTGCTTTTTCATGAGATGTATTGAAAGGTACATCGTCAATTTGTCTTTTCTTTCTAAACCAATTTTTCATCTGTTTATTCTCTTTCTTTCGCACTAGTTTAAGTTGATTGTAGAGTATTTTATTGATTATTTTTAAGAACTAAGTCAATTTTACACTTTTTTTAACCATTTTAACAAATTTAAAGCTAGTGAGAACGGTATTAAAAAAAGACTGAGTGTCAGTCTTCATTTTGTACTACAGATAAGATTCTCTTTTAGATGCTGTCTTGATTGCAAAATCAAAGCTTTATATATTAAAAATAGGAATCATGGCTAGTGCATATTTCTATTGGTCTCACTCATAAAGAGTGAGACCATCTAGGATAACCACAGGAACCATAAGCGCGGAATTTCAATCCACTCACTCATAAAGAGTGAGACGTAGAGGTAAGCGATTATTTAATAAATTTAAGTATATTTCAATCCACTCACTCATAAAGAGTGAGACCAGATCGACAAGGACCACATAGAGTAGCCTTCGAATTTCAATCCACTCACTCATAAAGAGTGAGACAAAAATACTTGCAATATTATGTGCTAACAAAAGGATTTCAATCCACTCACTCATAAAGAGTGAGACAGTCAAAACGACTTACGATATCAGATGCTTCAGGTATTTCAATCCACT
Source organism: Enterococcus sp. 4G2_DIV0659 (assembly GCF_002140715.2). NCBI lineage: Bacteria > Bacillati > Bacillota > Bacilli > Lactobacillales > Enterococcaceae > Enterococcus > Candidatus Enterococcus mansonii. The sequence continues at coordinate 503,469 of NZ_NGLE02000001.1, forward strand.
CACTCATAAAGAGTGAGACACAACATGCTGCAAACTGATCGAATTAAGGATAAATTTCAATCCACTCACTCATAAAGAGTGAGACGTAAACACATTGGCGAAATGTATTTATCCATTCATATTTCAATCCACTCACTCATAAAGAGTGAGACACAGAGAGGCACTGAAGCACCCCTAAGACACAGAATTTCAATCCACTCACTCATAAAGAGTGAGACACGAGCAAATCGGTCTCGAACCAGAAGTAGAAGCTATTTCAATCCACTCACTCATAAAGAGTGAGACCGTGAAAAAGCAGGGCTTTCACCCTTAAATACATACTTTTTCACTCAAAACAGCCTGAAACATTATAAAAGAATGAGAAAAACATTTTTTCCAGCTGATTTTCTTTAAAAATTTGGTGCGGATCTCCTAGTGTTTTTATGTGCACTTGGGGTTCGCACCAAATAATAAACAATTCTTTTGTAATCTTTATTTCCAAAAATCATCAAATAGCGATATTGGCATATGTCTTTTATGTTGTGTTTTAAGATACCAGTTTTCAATCGTTGTTTTTGCTTTTTCTGATATCTCTTTTCCTTCAACATAATCGTCTATTTCATCATAACTTACGCCAAGTGCGACTTCATCAGCCACTAAGGGCTTATTATCTTCCAAATCGGCTGTTGGAATTTTCAAATACAATTCCGCCGGCGCTCCTAGTTCTTTTAATAGAGCTTTTCCTTGCCGCTTATTTAAGCGGAATAATGGTAGTATATCCGCCCCGCCATCACCATATTTTGTATAAAAACCAGTAATATTTTCTGCTGCATGATCGGTTCCAATCACCGCTCCTGCTTTTTCACCAGCAATTGCATACTGAACAATCATACGTTGTCGAGCTTTCATATTTCCTTTATTAAAATCATTGATGGAAACATCGGTATCTTTTAACGAATTTACACAAGCATCAATAGCAGGTTTAATGTTTACTCGCAACGATATATCCGGTTGAATAAAATCCAACGCTTTTTTGGCATCTGCTTCATCAGCTTGTTCTCCATAAGGCAGACGAACAGCTATAAATTGGTAGCTATTATCCCCTGTTTCTTGACGCATCTCTTCCATTGTAAGTTGAGCTAGGCGCCCAGCTAAGCTAGAATCTTGACCACCACTGATTCCTAAAACCAATGTTTTTAAAAAAGGATATTTAGATAAATAGCTTTTCATAAAATCAATACTTTTGCGAATTTCTTCTTTTGGATCGATTTGGGGCTTTACGCCTAATTCCTGAATAATCGCTTGTTGTAGTGCGTCCATCATGATTCCTCCAATTTATTTCTCTTCGCTTAAGGCTTTAACATCTACTCGTACTTTTTCAAGTAAACGCATTTTATGATTCCAACATTCTGTTGATAGATCGACAGGATATTTTTGCGGATTTAAATCACGCTTATATTCCTCCCACAAAGAATCAAGATTTTCTTTTGCATATTGCTTGATTTCTTCCAATGTAGGAAGCTCATAAACTCGTTTCCCTTCCACAAAAATATCTTGTAAGACAGCTCTAGCATTAAAATTTCGAACAGTTTTATTAATAAAGGTGTGTACGGGATGGAACATGTAGATTTCTTCTTGCTCACGAGGGTCTTCATCCCACAGTGTAACAAAATCTCCTTCAGATTTTTTATCTGATTTACGAGTGATGCGCCACACTTGCTTTTTCCCTGGTGTAGTCACTTTTTCTGCATTACTGGACAATTTGATTGTGTCTTTCATTTGACCATGCTCATCTTCAATCGAGACCAATTTGAACACTGCACCAAGAGCTGGTTGATCGTATGCAGTGATTAACTTAGTCCCCACACCCCAAACATCAATTTTTGCTTTTTGCATTTTTAAACTTAAAATCGTATTCTCATCTAAATCATTTGATGCATAAATTTTAGCTTCTGTGTACCCTGCTTCATCTAATTGTTCACGCACTCGTTTTGAAATATACGCCATGTCGCCACTATCAAGACGAACACCTAAGAAATTGATTTTATCCCCCATTTCTTTGGCTACACGAATCGCATTTGGAACACCTGATTTTAACGTATCATACGTATCGACTAAAAAGACACAATCTTTATGTGTTTGTGCATAAGCATGAAATGCATCGTAATCATTTCCATAAGATTGAACTAATGAATGGGCATGTGTTCCGCTTACAGGAATACCAAAAATTTTACCCGCACGAACATTACTTGTCGCATCTGCCCCACCAATATATGCTGCACGAGTGCCCCAAATCGCTGCATCTAATTCTTGCGCTCGCCGTGTCCCAAATTCCATCAACGGATCTTCTCCGATTACAGACTTGATACGCGCTGCTTTTGTTGCAATCAGAGTTTGGAAGTTCACCATATTTAAAAGAGCTGTTTCAATCAACTGACACTGAGCAAGCGGTCCTTCAACTTGGATCAACGGCTCATTATTAAAGACCAAATCCCCTTCTAAAGCAGAACGTACCGTACATTTGAATTCAAATTCTTTTAAGTATGTCAAAAAATCTTCTGGATACTGTTCCACTTCTCTAAGGTACGCAATATCGGTTTCTGTAAACGTTAGATTTTCCAAATAGTCAATCAATCGTTCTAAACCAGCAAATATCGCATATCCATGATTAAAAGGCATTTCTCGAAAATAGCATTCAAAAACAGAATGTAAATCCGCTCTACCTAATTTCCAGTAAGTCTGCATCATGTTGATTTGATACAAATCCGTATGTAATGTTAAACTATCGTCACTGTAAACTTTCTTCATCTCACTATGCCATCCTTTACATTTTATAAATAGTTAACCTCTATTATAACAAAAAACCAAATTTAACGTTCTTTTAAGAAACTTTTTTCTTGAATATAAAAAACTTACTGAAAAAGTAATTTAACACAACCACAGCAACTTGCGTGATCATTTTTGCCCAAAAATCAGTGATATGCATAATCTCTATCATAATAACCATCATCGCCATATCAATGACAAAAGACAACACCCGATACCAATAAAAAAGAAGCATCTCCTTAATAAAAGCGCCAAATCCTTCATGCTTACTAGAAAAAACAAAATACTTGTTGGTGAAAAAGGCAAATAAAACCGATAAAAACCAACCAATTGTATTGCTTACTTTATAGTCAATTCCTAATAAATCTTTACAAACAAAAAACATGGTTATATTAACAATAGTGGTTGCTACACCGAAAAATAAATAAGCTAGTACTTCTTTGTATTTTTTATACAAGTCTTTCAACGATCTTCTTCCTTTCGTTACACTATCTTATTTTATCAAATATAAGATAGAAAACCTACTGCTTTTCTATTTTTACCAGTCAATAATACAGGAAATTTGTAAAAATGCTCAAAATAAAACTGAAGGAAATCATTCATCGCCTTCAGTCCATCGTTTATTATTAAGCTAGTTCTACATTCTTTTGAATAACAATGATATCTTTTCTTGGTGCGCTAAACGAATACCCCTCTTGCTGCATTTGATTCTTGACCCCAATCTGTATATCTACAGCTTCTCTTGTTGTATTCAAAAGTTTTTTAATGACAAAATCAACTTCATGCTTTGTAATTTTCTTTTTCGTATTGATCATGATTATATCCACTTTATCAAACGCATCCGCATAAACAATCTGTGTGCGATCTAATGCGTATAATTTAAAGAACTTAATGGCTTTTGTACCAAAAACAAATTTTGTAATATTTGGGTAAAAATATTCTAAATCTAAATTTTTATTGATCGGTGTTTCAATTAATTTCATCTTTTTAACCCCTATCTATCTGTATTCTGACTACTTCATCTCATCTAAATTTTACCTCTTCTTTACTTATTTGTAAATTAAAGATTCTTTTCACTTATGTATAAAAATGTGGTACTCTAAAAAAACACTTGACCTTTACGTTAGGTAAAGGTTTATGCTTTATATACAGGAGGGAATTTGATGGACTATACAATCAAAAAAGTGGCTGAATTATCCGGTATAAGTACCAGAACATTACGTTATTATGATGAGATCGATCTATTGAAGCCGGCACACATCAATTCATCTGGCTACCGAATTTACAGCACAAAAGAGCTCGATCGACTACAGCAAATTCTTTTTTATCGTTCTTTAGATATGAAATTAGACGACATTCAAAAACTTTTATCCACACCTGATTTTGATCCCCAGCATGCATTACAGGCTCATTATCAGCAACTTTTAAAGAAACGACAACAGATCGATCAGCTGATCCTGACTGTAGAAAAAACTTTACGTTATCAAAAAGGAGAGATTAAAATGACGGACACAGAAAAATTTATTGGTTTTAAACAAGCCAAACTGAAGCAAAATGAAGAACGTTATGGAAAAGAAATTCGAGAAAAGTATGGAGAAGAACAAGTGGCCTCCTCTAATAAACAATTTTTAAATCTAAGCGAAACTGACTTTGCCAACATGGAAACCGCGGAAAACGAAATGTTTGAAGTGTTAAAAATTGTAATGGCAACAGCGGATTTTAAATCTAGCGAGGCAAAAAAAGTATTTGATATACACAAAGAATGGCTTTCTTATACTTCACCTAGTTATTCCCCCGAAATGCATCGTGGCCTTGGTCAAATGTATGTGGGAGATGCACGTTTTGCAGCATATTATAATGACCGCGCAGGTATCGGTGCTGCTGAAGCATTAAATCAAGTGATTCAGCAATTTGCCAAATAATTGGGGTAGAGTTTTAGAAGACTATAAAACGAGTGAGATAATAGATTGTACAATAACATTTGATTAGTGCGTTTCTTTGCTAACGGCTTTGATTTGCTCAGTTTGAGTTTTAACTTCACCAATCATCATTTTGACCAAGGGATATATTCAAAAAAAATACATTCTTCTTGTCGATAAAAATAAGCAATTACTCGTTCATTATGTTGTCATTGATTTTCATATAATTGGTCTCAAACGCCCTTTGGATATTTGCATATCACGGTTTAAAAGTTGTTGAATAGTTGAGGAAAATTTTTTTATTTTTTTCAACTTTACCTTTCTCTATATCTTACTAAAAAAACAAATAAATAATATTTAATTTAACACTCAATTGCATATTGATTTGTATAGTAAAAATGCATATTTGAAAGATTCTCATTTCCATGATTTTTTCAAAATAAAGACGGTGAGACAGCCATTACGCTTGTCTCACCGTTGATTTGCATATTCAAAAAGAGTAAAGATTTTTTATGAACATTAATGTTAAGCCTATCGATTGCCTAACATTTTCCAAACTAAATCTGAAAGAAAAGTGCTTGCAAAATTACTAAACACATCTGATGTAAATTCTGGCAAATATTTTTTCAATAACTCTGTTACTCTACTCTGATTTTTTGAAGACGTCTCAACTAATAATTCTGTGCAGGCTTGAAATTCTTGACTATCTTGAGGTAATTTAGTTAGCGTTGCTTTTATTTCTGTGTAAAACTTATCCCAATCTATTGAGTCATCGGCTGATAAATAGCTAACTCTGTTATTGCTACCAAATATGAATGGGGAATTATTAAAATGATTGTTTTTAATTTCCATACTCTACTCCGTTATTATTGCCGAACATAATTGGACTATTCGAGATATCACACTGATCCATATTAATCACTATACGTTCACTATTACTATTGTTGATACAATATTCAATAACTTCTCTTATATAGTCGGCAAATTTCGAATCTACACAAGCGATGATATATCTATTACCAGAATTCAAATGAATATACATGTCTTCTCCTCTGCTATCATTCGATTTTTTTATTTGATAGATAATTGCACCTGAAACTACTAGTCCTAAAATACTAAATATTGTGAAACTTTTTATAAGAAATAGGAATATGATAAACGCTATAACTGGCTTAGTCATACTTTTACTTGGGGGTGTGTGAAGAGAGATTTGTGCAATACTACTGATTTGCAATGTCGTTCGATTAAATTGAATTGAGTTTTTTTCAATTAAAATCTCCCTTGTTTCAATTCTTTGATTATTTAAGTCATTATTTTCCATATTTGTTTAAACTCTCCTTTTATACATTAATCACAACCCATAGAGTATAACTTATTTCATCCCATATGTAAGTAAATAATTAACTAAATAAAAGATAATAATTAAAAAAGTGAATTTTCAACTTTATTAATTTAGTTAAATAAGAAATTTTCTCTGTTATTTTTTCTTATATATAAGGGAGCAGTTTTTCGTGTTATTTAATGAGGTTTACGAGGAAAATTAGGTTGCGTGTTCGCATTCTTTTCGTATATACTGAAAGAGTAGGATAGAAAATTAAAAACAGAATATATAATTAAATTGGCACTTCAAAATTTGGCGACAACCAAATATTTGAAGCTTTGTAAAGACAGCATCAACTGCCCAAGCAAGTTGCCAATAGTACTAGCAACATGTACTAGCTTCTTTTCATGTACCTGAATTTTCCCATTTTTGTGGGTTTCTTAACTTTTGGGTAGTTTTAAAAGAAGTGGTAGGTGATTTTTAGAGACTATTGTTGACGATATTGGGAAGTTTCCCAGTATCGTTTTTTCTATTCTACAAATTCAAGTAAAGGAGGTTTACTTCAAATTAAAACAAAAAAAGGCACTTTATCACTTGGCGACAACCAACTGATAAAGCCTTGCATAGACAGCATCAACTATCTATACAAGTTGCCAATTGCTAGCACAAAGTCCTAGCATTCTTTATTGTACCTAATTTTACTGGAATTTTCTAGTCCATTTTGTTAAAATCATGTACTTTATAAAGTCTGCACACTTTTTCTAGATAATTGATGGCGGTATTGGTAGTCCCTGAAAAATCCAATAGCGTTTTTTTGTTTTATTCTAAAAAGAAAGCGATAGAAATCTACCGGCTTGCACTATACAAGTCATTGCTACCGCCAGTTAAAAAAGTTGCCTAAGTCAATGCGTACATTCGGAAGCGCTGAAGCACGAAATTCAGCGCTTCAAAAAAAGGAGAGAACCATTATGAAAAAAGAGCTACATAACCTAAAAGCAATCCCCTATCAAGATATCACCGATTTACAAGGTTTATTGGATCGTCTAGATTCTTGGCAAGAACCACTTGCCGTATTAGATCATTTCTTCCAATTCCGCACAGGTCCGATCAACAAGAAAAAAGTCATTAAAGAATACTACGCATGCGGTCATTTGTTCCACGCTTTTTTTACAGAATTTATTCGTTTAATGGAAGCGGAACAAGTCAAAATTGAAAAGCTAGATCGTGAAAGAAAAGTAACAACTCATTTTATTAAGCAGTGTAAAAAGAACGAGTAACGTTCAATTAACCTTAATTATTCTGTTGCTATAAAAATAGTGATGAGAAATTCTAGTTTCATTTCTCATCACTACTAAATTTAATAGTTTTAGTGAACTAATTGCCATTCCACTAATCCGAAAGTTACACTAATTGATGTTTAAACTTCTGGAATTGGTTCACTTAACAGAATTTCCCCACTTTGACCAAAATACTCCACCTGCATAGCAAGCAAATCTGTTCGCCAATAAGTTACTCCAGCGGCTCCAGCAAGCTCTGTAAATGTTTCAAATGTGATGTCTCCAGCTTGTGCTTTTAAAACTGCATTTTTTATTTCTGTAGAAGATTCTTTGACAGCAACAGTTTTAGGTTTGCCATTCAGTTGGATTTCAATGTATGATGCCTCATCGTAGTAGCGATACACACCAGCTTCTACTAAATAATCATATTTTTCAATGCCGATCTTTTTCAACTCGCGGATTAGCTCGGAAAATCCACCAGCATTTTTTTCACTATTGATGATTTCTTCGATTGCTTTTAAATCAAGGCTCATCATATTCACTCCTATTAAATAGTATAAAAATAGATCTAGGTTAAAACCGATTAAGCTTCAACCTAAATCTTGGTCAATCAATGCTTTAACAAAATGATTGATTATTTAACTTCTTCAGTTTCTGTCATATCTTCAATATATTTGTAGACTTGTTGACCAGCAATTCCGCCCTCGCCAACAGCTGTTGTGATTTGACGTAATGTTTTTTCGCGAACATCGCCAATAGCAAATACACCTGACATACTTGTTTTCATGTCTTGGTCTGTTTCGATCCAGCCTTCAGCATTTGTCAAGCCAGCTTTTTTGAACGGTTCAGTCAATGGATCCAGTCCAACGTAGATAAAGATTCCGTCAGCTTCTATTTCTTTGACTTCATCCGTTAATACATTTCTTAAATGGCCACCTGTAACGACCATATCATTGCCAAGGATTTCTTCTAACACTGTATTCCATTCAAAAGAGATTTTTTCGTTGGCAAACGCACGATCTTGAATAATTTTTTGTGCACGCAATTCATCACGACGATGAACGATTACCACTTCTGAAGCAAATTGGGTTAGGTAGATCGCTTCTTCAACTGCTGAATCCCCACCGCCAATGACTAAAAGTTTTTTATTACGGAAGAAGGCGCCATCACAAACCGCACAGTAAGAAACACCTCGCCCGGCAAATTCTTCTTCGCCTTTGACACCTAATTTACGATGCTCACAACCAGTTGCAATAATGACTGTTTTTGCTTGATATGTTTTATCTTCACAGATTACTTCTTTATACGTCCCCTGATCTTTGATATCCATTACAATACCGTACGCATTTTCCGTGCCAAATTTTTCAACACTTTCGTACATTTTATACGCTAATTCAGGCCCCATAATTGAGTCAAAACCTGGATAATTTTCAACTTCTGCAGTATTGTTCATTTGACCACCAGGTGCGCCGCGTTCAATCATTAATACAGAAAGGTTAGAACGTGAGGCATATAAAGCCGCAGTCATTCCTGCAGGTCCAGCACCGATTATAATTACATCATACATATCTATTTTCAACCTCCGAATTTTTCAAGTACATTTACTTTACAACTTAAAAGAAAGCTTGTCTATATTTCTGCCCAAATTTCATTTAAAAAATATTGATTGCTTCCATGGTTAAAAATAAAAACGAGAGTGAACCAAAACGAACTATCTGTTCTGGTTCACTCTCTATATAGCGGGTACCGTTTATCACCCACGCATAACTGAACGGTACTTCTTACTATTTGACTCTTAGTACTCCTAAATACCATGCAAAGCGGTAGACTCAAGTTTTATTTCTTAACTAATAATGCACTTGTTTTAAAAACTTTTACTTCCCCAAAATTACTTTATGTTTACCAATTATTTTTTATTTCAGATGTTTTGCAATAAAATCATAGTTACTTTCTGTTAATTTCGCTGCACTTGTTTGAACACCTTTTGAGTATTTTTCAAACGTACGTATTCCGATTAATCTGCCTCTTTGATCAAAGATTGGTGCACCGTAGTTTCCATCTCTACTGGCTTGGTTAAACCAGAAATTAGAAGCAATATTATAACTAATTGTTGCTTGACTTTCCCACATTTCACCTTTTTTGTCAGCATCGTAACCTGGCATAGTCACTGTGTTACAAACTAAAATAGCTGGATTTTTTGTAACAGGAACAGCTGAAACAACTTCCCCGATATTTTGACCATTTTCATTTGGTTTTACTGTTAAAATAGCCATGTTTCTCCAAGATTCTTCAAACTCTACTGACTCAACTTGAAATGAACCAAAAGGAGCGTTCTCACCATTTTTACCAGGTGTCACAAAAGACTTATCAAGATTGCCATTGTTCTTTAAATTTTCAACAACGTTGTAAGAAGTTAAGACTTTATTTTTACCAATAACTGTTCCAGTACCAGTTACACCATTTGCATCAATAAATGCTACACTTTGGAAACGGCCTTTGGTTGTGTCGTTGATTTTTGTTTTGTTGTCAGTTAGTTTTTCTCTTACTGGGTGAGCCGCTTGTGCTTGTGGAGCCGCTGCAACTGCTGCTGTAGATAATACTGCGCTGCATAATAATACTGTTACTAAATTTTGAATTTTCATTTTTATCATCCTTCGTTCTCACATTATTTTTGTATACCAAAATGATTTCAATTATTTTTGCTTGAGTCCACCGCATTACATGGTATTCAATAGAGCCTTCAAGTCTTTTTGCGGCTATGCCTTAACTTTTTTTCAATTAAGACACTTGTTGTATTTAAATAGTTTATTCTCTTTTATATCAATTAGATTTTTCCCAAACAGGTGCTTTGCCTGGTTCTTCTCCACGCGTCCACCATTTGGCTTTGTATTTTGTTCCTTTGTAGCTAATGATATTACCACCAGAATAAGCTAGGTTTGAATTCCATTCTTCAATAATCCCAGTGCTTAATTTTTCCCATACATCAGATCTGCCTGGTTGATTTCCTTGTGTCCACCATTTCGCTTTGTATTCAATCCCATTATAGAAAACGTTATTACCTGCTACATATACTTTCGATTGAATCCAGGTTGTTTGGTTTCCAGATGGTTTTTCTGGTTCTTTGGCAGTCTTTAAAGCTAAACCAGCAGATAATACAGAACGATTACCAGCTTTGTCTAGTGCTGCAACTGAAATCGTATAAGAGGTATTCGCTGTTAAACCGTTTAGTTCAAAAGTTGTAGATCTGCTTTCACCTATTCTCAAACCATTTCGATAAATTTCATATTTATCTACACCAACGTTATCTGTTGAAGGGTTCCATGATACTTGTGCCGAAGTACTGGTGATATTGCTAGCTTTGACCCCTGTAACTTGGCTTGGCGCCTGAGTATCTACTATCAGCTCTTTTCCTGTGCGAATTGCTAATCCAGCTGATGCTGTTGACCGATTTCCAGCTTTATCTACTGCAACAACTGAAAATGTATAAGACGTATCTGCTGATAAACCATTTGCAGTAAACGAAGCTGTCTTACTCTCTCCAATTTTTGATCCGTTTCGATACACTTCATACTTATCTACACCTACGTTATCCGTTGATGGATTCCAAGAAAGCTGAGCTGAATTAGTTGTAATAGCTGATGCTTTCAATCCACTAACCTGGCTTGGTGCTTGTGTGTCTGTTTCTTTTTTGTCTAAGTGTTTTTCGATAAATTCGTGGTTTGAACCAGTGATTATCGAACCACTATTATATGCTCCTGGACCACTGAAAGAAGAGTGACTTGTATTAACACCAATTAGTTCTTTTTTCTCATTATAAATAGGCGCGCCAGAAGTTCCAGGGAGGGTATCAGCGTTGTAGTAAAGTCCATAAGTCGTTTGTGAAAGGACTGAACCTGTCCCTTCCCATAATTCTCCAATTTTATCTTCACTGTAGCCTGGTACAGATACTCTAGTTCCTACTGGAAAATTTGCTACATCTTTCACTGGAACTATTGGTACAACCTCACCGATATGTTGTCCATTACTATTAGGTTTGACTGTAACAACCGCAATATCAAAGTCACGATTCTCCCCTATACTCCAATATTTGTGTATATCTATGGATTCAATATCAAAGCTACCAAATGGTTTAACATACCCATTTCTACCAGGATATACTTTTACCTGACTAATATCCCAGCTTGTTTTTACATTTTCAACGACATGACCTGCCGTTAATAGTTTATTTTTCCCGATCACTGTACTTGAGCCATACACTCTACCCGCAGAAAGAAAAGCAATACTTGAATAAGGTGCCTTTGTTGTATCCATAATTCTTACTCGTTCATCTTTTCCTATAATGGCTCTGCCTTCTGGCTTATTTTCCTCTGCGTGGCCATTTACTGTAAGTGTGCTTGTTGATAAAACCAAACCACATAATAGTAATGCTGTCATTGTTCTAACTTTCATAGTTTCCTCCTAAAATGATTGATTAATCTTATTTGCTACTATTTTTTATTGTTTTTCCCAAACAGGAGATTTCCCTGGTTCTTCTCCACGTGTCCACCATTTGGCTTTATATTGTGTGCCTTTGTAAGTTACTAAGCTGTTACCTGTATACGCTAGGTTTGAGTTCCATTCTTCAATAATTCCTGTGCTTAATTTTTCCCATACATCATTTGTTCCCGGCGTATTTCCTTGGGTCCACCACTTGGCTTTGTATTCAATTCCTTTGTAAAATACTTTATCTCCACCTACATAGACTTTAGATTGAACCCATGTCGTTTGACCTTCTACTGGTTTATCTGCTTCTTTTTCTGTACGAACCGTTAGCCCTGCAGACATTTGTGAACGGTTAGCTGCTTTGTCTACTGCAACAATTGCGAATGTGTACGATGTATCTGCTGTTAAACCACTTACTGAATAGTTTGTTGTTTTGCTTTCACCGATTCTTACACCGTTTCGATAAACTTCATATCTATCAATACCTACATTAGTTGTTGATGGATTCCATAATAGTTGAGCAGAATTTTGGGTTACATTGGTTGCTTTTAGCCCTGTTACTTGACTTGGCGCTTGGGTAACTGGTTCTCTTTCTGTACGGATTGATACACCTGATGATACTTGTGAACGGTTTCCTGCTTTATCTACTGCTGCAACTGTGAATGTATATGATGTATCTGCTGTTAAACCACTTACTGAATAGTTTGTTGTTTTGCTTTCGCCAATTCTTACACCATTGCGGTAGACTTCATATTTATCCACACCTACATTATCTGTTGATGGGTTCCATGATAATTGGGCAGAATTTTGGGTTACATTTGTTGCCTTTAGCCCTGTCACTTGGCTTGGTGCTTGGGTATCTGTTTCCTTTTGATCCAAATGTTTGGCGATGAATTCATAATTTGATCTAGTAATTTTTGATCCCGAATTTTTAACTGGAAGTCCACCAATCAAAATCTCACTTGTATGAACAGCAATTAATTGATTCTGCTCATTAAAAACGGGTGATCCAGAAGTTCCTGCGATTGCATCGATATCATAGAAAAGGCGATGCACTGTTTGTGAAAGGACTGAACCTTTTCCTTCCCACAACTCTCCATACTTATCTTGACTGTAGCCTGGTACAGATCCTTTTGTTCCTGGTGAAACATAAGGGACATCTTTAACCGGAATGATTGGCACGACATCACCAATATTTTGACCTCTACTATTGGGTTTCACTGTGACAACCGCAATGTCAAAATCACGATTATGTCCTTCACTCCAATAGTTGTGTATATCTACTGATTCAATATCAAAACTACCATACGGCATCGTATTCCCATTTCTAGCTGGGTACACTTTTACTTGACTAATATCCCAGCTTGTTTTTACATTTTCAACGACGTGACCTGCCGTTAGTAGTTTATTTTTCCCGATCACTGTACTTGATCCAAACACTCTACCTGCAGAAAGATAAGCAATACTTGAATAAGGTGCCTTTGTTGTATCCATAATTCTCACTCGTTCATCTTTTCCTATAACGGCTCTGCTTTCTGGTTTTCTTTCCTCCGCATAGCCTGTTGTTGTAGCGATTGTTGTTGATAGAACTACCCCACATAATAATAACGTCACAATTTTTTTGATTTTCATACTTCTATTTTCCTCCTAAAAAAACTCAAATTATCCTCTTAGTATTTGACACTTTAGTTCTTTTCCCAAAACAGGAGACTTTCCTAGTTCTTCACCCCGTGTCCACCATTTGGCGTAATAGTTTGTTCCTTGTAAAATGTAAACAGTACTGGATTATGGCGCCTTTGTTGTATCCGCTACTTTTACTCGGTCGTCTTTTTCGAGAATAATTCTACCTTCTGCTCTTGTTTCCTCAGCATAACTGGTCCCCGACAATAGTGCTGTAGATAAAATAGCACCACATAATAATAGGGTTTCTATTGTCCCTATTTTCATTTTTAATCTTCCTCCTAAATATTATTTTCGTTCTGAATTCTTATTTTAGGTGAATTATTCCTTTTTCAAAGTTCAAAAAAATCGTAAAAAAAGAAAAAAATGGATATAAAAATAAAATCAAATACAAATAAACACATTTTATTTTAATCAATATTTTATTTTGTTCGAGACAAAATCATTGAAATCTTATCAAAACACGCTGTTTATAAGTAACAAAAAAACACCGAAAAAAACTTTTGACGTTTTTTTCGGTGTTTTCTATTAGCCATCACTATTTTGTAGCTTGTACATATCTGCATATAAACCATTTTTCTCTAATAAGTTCTCATGATTGCCTCGTTCTACAATCTGACCTTTTTCTAGAACTAAAATTAAATTTGCATCACGAATAGTTGATAATCGATGAGCAATGGCAATCGTCGTTCTACCTTGACGCATTTTTTCCAATCCTTCTTGAATCAATCCTTCTGTCTCTGTATCAATAGTAGCTGTTGCTTCATCTAATACAAGTATTTTAGGATCTGTTACCATCGTTCGAGCAAAAGAAATCAACTGTCTTTGGCCACTTGAATAACTCGCACCACGTTCGATTACTTTTGCATGATATTTATTAGGTAACGTCTCTATAAACTTGTCTGCCTGAACAAATTCTGCTGCCTTTTTTATTTGCTCATCTGTTATTTCTGGATTTAGCATACGAATATTCCCAGCAATATCGCCATAAAACATAAACGCATCTTGTAAAACCAGTCCTAATTTTTTCCTGAGTTCAGGTAACGGATACTCACGAATATCACGATCATCAATCAATATTTCCCCTTCGTAAAATTCGTAAAATCGCAGTAACACATTGATAATTGAACTTTTTCCACTTCCAGTATGACCAATTAAAGCCACCGTTTCACCTGGATTAGCAATAAAACTAATATTTTTCAATACTTTATTTTTGCCATCATAAGAAAAACTAACGTTGCGAAACTCGATTTTCCCACGCACTATTTCAGCATCTGCCCCACTGTTTTGCTGCGGCGTCATTTCCTCTGTGTCAAAAATCTTTAGAATACGGCTTCCCGCCACCATTCCATCTGTAAATACACTTAGAAAATCCATCATCTGAGTCATCGGATTAAAGAACGCTTGTACATACGTAACAAATGCATAGATCAAACCAACTTCTACATAAGAATGCAAGGCATCATATCCGAACATAGTCAACGTTAATGCAATCGCTAAGGTGTATAGAAAATTGATGATTGGTCCTAAAAGTAATGAATTAGTTTTAATCATCGAAAAACGTGTAGCCAAATACTCGTTGTTTGTTGCTTCAAATTCTTTTTCTAAACGTGTTTCCTGTCGTAATTGTTGAATGATTTGCATTCCAGAAATATATTCATTCAATTTTGTATTTAATTGACTTAATTTTTCTCGCATACTTCTATAAATTCTAGAGCTGAATTTTTGATAGTACCAGATAACAATCAATAAAATCGGCAAGAAAATCAAATTATATAAGGCGATTTTCCCATTGATTTGGAACATTGCGATAAAAGAAGAAACTACGGCAAAAATCCCCGTTAAAACCATTAAAAACACATACCAAAACTCAAACAACGTTTCTGTATCATTCGTGACACGAGAAACAATCGAGCCAGCGGGTGTCTGATCGAAATAACGCATCCCTAAAGTATGAAGCTTCTCGAATAGTTTCACCCGAATATATTGATAGGTTTTCAATGACGCCATCGAATATAAATACCATTGGAAAAACCAAATAATACTTTTAACAATTACACCAAATAAATACAATCCAGCAAAAAAATAAATCACTTGAGTGGTTGCAGTTTTAGGTGTCAAATAATCGTCCATAAATAATTGAATGATTCTTGGTAAGATAATATTAATAATAGAAAGAATCAGTGCAAACAAAATGGCCGCGAAAAAAGTACGACGAAAAGGGCTTGCAAATTTAAGCAATCGTTTAACAATTGAGACTTGTTCTTTTAAAGGAACTGATTTCGTCCATTCAGATTCGTATTTTTCTTCCACTAGGCGTCACTCCCTTCAATCTTGGCTTCTAATTGTTGTTTGTCCCACATCCGTTTGTACCAACCTTTACGTTCCAACAATTCTTGATGTGAGCCACGTTCTACGATTTTACCTTCTTCTAAAACGATGATTTCTTTGGCGTGCATCACACTGCTTAGTCGATGTGCTGCGATAATCGTCGTTTTTTCTTTTCTAGCTTCTTTTAAATTTGAAAGAATTGCTTCTTCCGTCTTGGCATCCACAGCAGATAATGCATCATCTAAAATCAATAGCTCAGGCTCTAAAATCAAGGCTCTAGCAATTGAAATTCGTTGTTTTTGACCACCAGATAATGACACACCACGTTCTCCAACTAATGTATCGTAGCCCTTTGGAAATGCTTTGATTTCATTATTGATGAAGGCCATTTCAGCTGCTTTTTCAACTTGATCTTCTGTAAAATCAGGATTAGCAAAACGAATATTGTCTCGCACAGTCATTGAAAATAGGAAGTGATCTTGAGGAACATACCCCACGGCATGCATTAATGCATCTAATGAACAATCTTTGATATCATGCTCTCCAAAGATAATTCTTCCTTTGTAATGATCATATTCACGCATCAATAATTTTAAAATCGTTGTTTTTCCCGCACCTGTTTTACCAACAATTCCCAAGGTTTCTCCTTTATTGATTGAAAAATTAATCTGTTCCAAGGTTTTTTGTTTCTCTTTTGGATAGTTAAACTCCGTAATTTCCATTGATAAACGACCTTTGGCTGGCGTTTGAATGGCATCTTTTTTCTCAACAATATGGGTTTTTTCATGCAGCAGCTCATTCACACGATCATAACTTGCATTTCCGCGCTCTAATACATTAAATAAACGACCAATTGCAAACATCGGCCAAACGAGCATTCCAATATAGCTGATAAACGAAATCAACTGACCAATGGTAATCGTTCCGTCTGTGACAAAACGCCCCCCAATCACAATCGTCAAGACATAGGAAATACCGATAATGAGTGTAATAAACGGATCAAATAAGGCATCTAAAAAGTTAACGCGTTTATTTTTTACAATCGCATCGTCAATTTTTTCTGTAAAATCTTGAATATCTTCTTTTTCCTGACCAAACGTTTTGATTACTTTCATCCCTGTAATACTTTCTTGCGTCTTATCATTGATAGTTGAAAAAGCCGCTTGTGAATCCCGAAAAGCATCATGTAACTTTGCACCTAAAACTCTCGATGTCACGGCCAATAAAGGTAATGGAATTAGCGCAATTAACGTTAAACGCCAATCTACAAACAACACCATTGCAATAATCGTTGCTCCACCAGTAATCATCGAATCAGCAAACGTTAAAATTCCCGCTCCAGCAACATTTTGAATGGCATTCAAGTCATTTGTTGCATGTGCCATCAGATCTCCTGTTCGATATTTTTGATAAAACACATTATCCATCTTGGTGAAATGATGAAACAATTGTCGCCGCAGCTCTTTTTCTAATCTTGCTGCACTCCCCCAAATATGAATACGCCAAATATAACGAAAAATGTATTGGGCAATTGCGGCTGCCAACAAAATACCAATCCAAAATAAAATAGGTTGAATCATTAAGTCTTTTTCGGCAATCTTATCGACAACGATCCCAATGACCTTCGGCGGAACTAACTGAACCAGCGCCACCATAATCAATGAAAATACGCCAATGATATAACTCTTTTTTTCTTGTTTGAAAAACCATCCTAATTTTTTAAATATAGACATGTATCTTCTCCTTTTCTATTCTCTCTACTGTTTGTTCCCACCATTCTTTTGTTGTTTTCCCATTGCAAACAACTCCTTTCATTTATCTAAAAATAAGCACAAAAAAACGGACCAAAAAATCGGCCCGCTTGTGTTTTTGAATTCTGAAATAGCTTCTAAAAAGCCTTACTTGTCTCCTTGGCTCTTCATTTGCTGCATCATTTGACGAATCTTCTTTTCAGAAGGTTTTTGTCCCATAGACATCATCATCATTCGTAACATATCCTCATTAACGGGAGGATTCTTTTTGAAATAGTCTTGCATATATTTGCGCGCAAGGAAAAATCCGCCTGCTGCACCTACTAATAAAGCGATAATCGCGATTAACACTACTAAACCTGTTGACATTTAAATCTCTCCTTTCTACTTAGAAAAGTTGAATAAGAATTTCTGCTACTCGATTACTCACGCAGTCACTATTCCTATTAAACTTACTATCTTTAAATTAAGCGGGATATATCCCTATTTTACATAAATTGCTCTCAAGAAACTATTTTACTAGAAAGAAGCAGAAAAGGAAAGTTATTTTGTCAGATTCCTCACAAGAAATTTACAAAAGAGCATTTCCATTTATTCTGCTTCATTCACTTATTTTATTTTTACGCTTGATTTTCAATTTTTTCCAATAAGTTTGGATCAAATGTTTGTGATTTTAACATAGCAATTTCGTAGCCATAAGGGGCTTTACTTGTTTTTTTATCTGCACCAACATAAGGTGTTTCTAAAATTTTTGGAAGTTCTTTTAGTTTTTCATGGTGAACCACTTTATTCAATGCATCAAAACCAATTGTACCAAAACCAATATTGGCATGGCGATCTTTATGTGAACCCATTGGATTTTTAGAATCATTGACGTGAATAACTTTCAAACGATCCAACCCGATAATTTTATCAAACTCTTCCAATACACCATCAAAATCATCTTTCACATTGTAACCTGCATCATTAATGTGACAAGTATCCATTGTGACTGACAGCTTTTCATTTAGCGTAACACCTTCGATAATTGTTGCTAATTCTTCAAATGTACGACCTAATTCAGTGCCTTTACCTGCCATCGTTTCTAAAGCAATTTGAGGAATTTGTTCTTTCCATAAAACTTCATCAAGACCTTTGATAATTTGTTTTAACCCCGCGTCCACGCCTGCACCAACATGAGCACCTGGATGTAAGGTAATTTGCTTCGCCCCTAAGGCATGCGCCCGCTCAATCTCCTGACGTAAAAAAGCTGTCGCAAAACCAAAATTTTCTACTTTGATTGTATTGCCTAAATTGATAATATAAGGTGCATGGACAACAATATTACTTAAATTGTGTTCCTCCATATATTTTTGACCCGTTTCGATATTCATCTCTTCAATTGGTTTACGACGAGTATTTTGCGGTGCCCCTGTATAAATCATGAACGTTGTTGCACCATAGCTCGCAGCCTCTTCTGCTGAACCTAATAACATTTTTTTCCCACTCATACTTACATGTGAACCTAATAACATAATAATCCTCCCTATACTTTTAAAAGCTAAATGAGCTTGTCTTCTCTCATAAGAATCTGATCGTTTAAACACTAGATAAACGTATTTTTCCATCTTTTTAAAGAGTACGTGAACCAATCAGAAAAAACAATCTTTTTGCTTCTATTTATTTAGCAGAAAAATGTAGATACCGATTAATCCATTCCTCCACAGACATCTTGCTGACCAGTTCTCCAATCAACTCATAAGGAATCGTTTGAGGATTGGTAAAACGAATACAGCTTTTGCCCATATTCAATTTCGTTGGAACAGCCTTGTTATATTCTTCTTGAAACCAAGTCAATAACTCTTTATTCCCCATTATGCCCATGTGATACAAGGATAAATGCTTTTTCTGAGAGGCTAAACTAATAAACGGCAATGGTTCATCTTTCCGCCCCAGATACCCCTCTGGAAAAACCGTCAAAGGAACAACATATGTAGGCATCCCATACTGAAAACACAAAACAAATCCTTCTGGTATATTTTCAGCAATAATTTTTGCTAATCGTTCATAAGAATCTCGCCATTTTTCATCTATGGTTTCTGTATAATTTTTTACTTCATCCATCATAATTCTCCTTTGTCTTGCTAATGATTGACACAACCCGCTCTTTAGCTTTGCAGCCTTGTTCTAAACTGTCAATTGTATCATTCACAGTTTACCATAAAATAATTCTTTGTTTGCAATTCAACGTTTTCAATGACAAAAAAATTTACCTACCCTTTTAACCTGTTATACTAAAGATAACCCTGATGAAGAAAGAAGGCTTACATTATGACAGTTATTGAAGAATACATTTTAAAAGCGCCACAAGATCGACAAGAAAAACTACAACAACTTTACACAACGATTAAACAACTCATTCCCCAAGCAACAGAAAAAATATCTTATGGTATGCCAACCTTCTATTTAAATGGAAATTTAGTTCACTTTACTAGTATGAAAAATCATATCGGTTTTTACCCTGCGCCATCTGCTATTGAAGCGTTTAAACAGGAACTTACAGACTTCAAAACAAGCAAAGGTGCCATTCAACTTCCTTTAAATAATGAGCTTCCTACAGAATTGATCACAAAAATTGTATTATTTCGATTAGAAGAAAATACAACGAAGTAGTTAGTAGAAATAAATAGTCCACTCATGTATAGTTTAAGTTTTTTTTGAGTAAATGCCTATAAATACCTGAACAACTGTTCATTAACCAATTTTTTTGCTATAATATCACGGAGTGTATCATTTTATCGAGGTGAAGCTTTTGGATAATCAGAATAACTCCCGTAAAACGGAACAACATTCTTATAAAGTACCAGAAAAGAAAAAGATTTTTTTGACTATAAATGTAGTGATTCGTGTTCTTCAATCATTATTTGTCTTTGCAGTGGTTATATTACTGCTGGGCGGCGCTTTAGGTCTTGGAATCGGCATGGGCTACTTTGCTTTTTTAGTTGAAGACACCCAGCCACCGACAAAAGAAGAACTTCAAACAGAAATCAGTGACATCACTGAGGTTTCCAAGATGACTTATACAGATGGAACACCAATTGCTACGATCAAATCTGATCTTATCAGAACACGAGTAGACTCTGAACACATCTCTCCTCTTCTAAAAAAAGCAATTATTTCTACAGAAGATGAATATTTTGAAGAACATAAAGGAGTTGTTCCCAAAGCTGTGATTCGTGCCCTGGTTTCCGATGCAACAGGAATGGGCGGCTCATCTGGTGGATCTACGTTGACACAACAATTAGTCAAACAACAAATTTTGACAGATGAAACAACGTTTAAACGTAAAGCTAACGAAATATTGCTCGCTTATCGAATCGAAAAATACTTTTCAAAAGACGAAATCGTCACAACATATTTAAATGTGTCCCCTTTTGGACGTAATAACAAGGGTGAAAACATCGCTGGCGTTGAAGAAGCAGCAAAAGGATTATTTGGAAAAAACGCCAATGATCTTACTCTTCCCCAAGCAGCGTTTATCGCAGGACTCCCTCAAAGTCCAATCATTTACACTCCGTATACAAATACAGGTGCACTTAAAGAGGATGAAAATCTCTCTTATGGGATGAAGCGCAAAGATTTTGTTTTATTCAGTATGTATCGGGAAAAAGCAATTACAAAAGAAGAATATGATACAGCGAAAAGCTATGATTTAAAACAAGATTTTCAACCACAACAAGCTGCAAATCAAAATACAGAGGGGTATTTATACTATGCTGTATTAGAACAAGCAGTAAAAACAATCATGGATATCAATATTGAAAAAGCTGGTGTCAAAAAAGACACATTAGATCAATTAGGGCTTGACCAGTATGAAGAACAAGCACGTAGAGAAATCCAAAACCGTGGATATACCATTCAATCCACAATCGACCAAACCGTTTACGATACAATGCAAAATGTTGTAGCAAACTTTGGCTACATGTTAGATGACGGTTATGGTGCTGGATTGGTTGAGACAGGTAATGTTTTACTTGATAATAAAACAGGTAAGATAATTGGATTTGTTGCTGGTCGTGACTACAATGTCAGCCAAAGCAACCATGCACTGGATACAATCCGTCAGGTAGGTTCTACTATTAAACCGATCTCTGTTTATGGTCCTGCAATTGATCAAGGAATGATTGGATCAGAAAGTCGTCTAGCCAATTATCCGACATCTTATACTGGTGGCGGCGAGTTGACGAATGCAACAAATTCAGGTACAAATACTTTTGATACGGTTCGTCATTCACTGGAATGGTCTTATAATATTCCTGTATACCACTTAAACGAAGCGATGAAAAAACAAATGGGTGATGATAACTTTTCTTATAATCAATATTTAAGTAAAATGAACTACCCAGCAGACATTGGTTGGAGTGTCGAATCTGCTCCTTTAGGTACTGTTGAAACAACTGTTTTGACCCAAACAAATGGGTTCCAAGCACTTGCAAATAATGGACAATACCAAAAAGGTTATATGATCGAAAAAATTACAGATACTAGTGGTAAAGTGATCTATGAACATAAAGATGCACCTGTGCAGGTCTATTCTCCAGCAACAGCATCTATTATGACTGATATGATGCGTTCTGTTCTGGATTCTAAAATAACTACGCCATTCAAAAATGTCATCAATGGATTAAATCCAGCCTTTGGAAATGTCGATTGGGTCGGAAAAACCGGAACAACAAATTCATATAAAGATGCTTGGCTGATTGTTTCAACACCTACCATTACCTTAGGCTCTTGGACTGGTTACGATATTCCAACAGCGATGAGTCCAAATAGTGGGGATCAAAACAGCACCTATCTTGCCAACCTCGCTAATGCGATTTATGCGGTTCGACCAGATTTATTTGGTGCTGGTCAAAAGTTTGAATTGTCTAAAGATGTTATCAAGTCCACCGTCTCAAGTTTTACAGGTGAAAAACCGGGTACCTTCACTTATAATGGAGGAACATATACCGCACCTGGTCCAAATGTTGTTTCTTTCTATGCCAAAGATGGCGCGCCAAAAAGCCAATACAAATTTGGTTATGGCGGATCAGATGCAAATTATAGTGCTTATTGGGGACGTTATGCGACACCAAACAATAACACAGCTCCTCCTGCTACTGAGAAAAAAGAAGACAATAAAAAAGACAATGACAAAAAGGAAAATACTACCCCTAGTTCCAGTAAAAATAATAATTAAAGAAAAAACGACAACTGATTTTCGAGTTGTCGTTTTTTCTTACAAAAGACAGAAACAACGTGCCTTTTCTCACTTCGTATCTGTCTTTTAGATTAATTATTTAGTTGATCCTTTTTGATCCATACCATAAGGTAAGACCACTGTCTTATCTTCTATTTCTTCTTTGTTCATCAGCTTCGTTAATAAACGCATCGAAACCGCACCAATATCATATAAAGGTTGAGTAATGCTTGAAAGACGTGGACGAGAAACTTCAGTTAACAATGAATTATTACTTGTGATGATTTCAAATTCTTCTGGTACCTTCACACCAGCATCCAGCATACCGTCTAGCAAACCGATCGCTAATTCATCATCCGTCACATAAGCAGCCGTTGCACCACTATTACGGATACGCTCAGCTAAATTGATACCATCTTTAAATTTATACTCTGATTCAAAAATCAAGCCTTCATTATAAGTCAAACCATTGTCTACCAACGCTTCTTTATAGCCTTTGATACGGTTATGTCCATTAATTGGATCAATCAATGCACCGCTCACAAAGGCAATTTTCTTATTACCATTCTTAGCTAAAAGACCTGTCGCATCTTTTACAGCTTCTTTATAATCAATGTTTACACTACCAACTTGTTCATCAGGGTCAATTGAGCCAGCTAACACAACTGGCGTTTTAGAACGAGAAAACTCGCCACGAATCTCATCAGTGATGTGATGTCCCATAAAAATAATCCCATCAACTTGCTTAGCCAACAAATTATTTAATACATTGACTTCTTTTTGATCATTGCCGTCAGAATTGGCTAAAATAATGTTATATTTGTACATTGTTGCCACATCATCAATTCCACGAGCCAAAGAAGCAAAGAAAATATTACTTACATCGGGAATGATTACTCCCACCGTCGTTGTTTTTTTACTTGCTAGACCACGAGCTACAGCATTTGGACGATAATCTAGACGATCGATTACTTCAAGTACTTTTTTTCGTGTCGCAGGTTTTACATTGGGATTCCCATTAACTACACGAGATACAGTCGCCATAGACACATTCGCTTCACGTGCCACATCATAAATGGTAATTGTTTGTTTTTCCATACTTATTCTCCTAAATATTTATAGTTGTCTTCGTTTTCTGAAAACGCTGTTTACATTTCTCACTTAGAATAGCAGAATTTTTTTACTTTTGCAACCGTTTTATCCTATTTTCATGAAAATTTACTATTAATTTCAAAAGGCACATTCAGTCATTTCATGGTATGATAAAGAAAACTAGTGGTTCATTAGAAGTGGGTAGAAACATACTGACAAATGAATTGATATATTCACTTGTTCGTTGTACTAACTTCCAACACTTCTGTCTCCCCTTGTTTTCATTAAAAAGAAAGAAGGATTTTTTATGAATCAAAATAAGATCAATGAATTAAAAAAATGGATGGCTGATCAACAAATCGATCTCACCTATATTAGTGATCCAGGACATATTGCTTATTTTTCTGGCTATGAAAGTGATCCTCATGAACGGGTTTTAGCCCTATTTATCTCATTAAACGATGAACCATTCCTCTTCACACCAGCACTAGAAGTCGATGATGCTCAAAATAGTTCATGGATATATCCAGTATATGGTTACCTTGATAGTGAAAACCCTTGGGAAAAAATTGCTCAATTAATCAAAAAAAATGGCCTACCAAATAAAATTGCAACAGAAAAAGACGCCTTGACTGTTGCCCGCTTTGAACTCTTGAAGCATTATTTTCCTCAAAGTGATTTTTCAGAAAATGTTACTCCTATCATTGAAAGATTACAATTACTTAAAACAACCTCTGAAATTTCAACATTAATGGAAGCCGGAAATTGGGCAGATGTAGCTTTAGAAATCGGCTTTAAAGCGGTAAAAGAAGGCGCTAAAGAACAAGAAATACTTGCCGAAATTGAGTATCAATTAAAACGACAAGGTATTCGTTCAATGAGTTTTGACACACTAGTGTTAACTGGTGAAAATGGAGCCAGCCCTCATGGAAATCCAGGAAATACAGCTGTTGCCCAACATGATTTCGTGTTATTTGATTTAGGTGTAATTTATAATGGTTACTGTAGTGATGTTACTAGAACCGTTGCTTACAAAGAACCTACAGATTTTCAAAAAGAAATCTATTCTATTGTTTTAGAAGCCCAATTAAAAGCCATGGATGCAGTCAAACCGGGAATTACAGCTGGTGAATTAGATGATATTGCAAGAGGAGTCATCACCAGCTACGGATATGGTGAGTATTTCAATCATCGCTTAGGACATGGAATTGGTACAACTGTTCATGAATATCCTTCTCTAATCACAGGAAATGATCTAGTCATTGAAGAAGGCATGTGTTTTTCAATAGAACCCGGTATCTACATTCCAGGAAAAGTTGGTGTCCGCATTGAAGATTGTTTACATGTCACTCACAGTGGCTGCGAAGCTTTCACTAAGACACCAAAAGAATTAATAATTCTTGATTAACACAAAAAAAACAAAGTCAGCACTTGCGTGTCGACTTTGTTTTTTCGTTTATTTTTCTGTAATGTCTTCTACTGTTTCTTTAACAGCATTTTTCCCATCTTGTTTTGCTTCAGATAATTTTTCAGGAACATCTTTTGTAATTTCTTTCGCTTCAACAACCCCTTCTGATACTGTTTCTTTCGCTTTTTTGGCTGACTCTTTTACATCGATAAAAATATCATCTGAGGTATCTTCTGCGATATCACTTAACTCGTCTACTTGGTCATTCACATCTTGTGCTGTCTTTTTAAAGCGATCAGATAAATCTTCTGTTTGTTTTTTGAAAGACTCCAGTACTGTGTCAGATACGCCTTGTGCTTTATCTAAAGAACCTTTTGTCTTATCCTTTACATTCCCAGCCAGGTCTCCTGCTTGTTCGCCTAAAGCACTTGCTTTGTCTTTTGCAATTGCTGATAATTCAGATCCTTTTTGCACTGCATAGTCTGTATAATCCGTTGCTTTATCTTTAAAGTCATCTGCTTGATTTGCTAAATCGTCACGTAGCTCTTTTCCTGATTTTGGTGCTAATAACAATGCTGCAACTGCTGCTGCTGTTCCACCAATAACTGCTCCTAAGAAAAATCCGCCTTTTTTCGCCATGTTTATTCCTCCGTCATCTTTTATTATTTTGTTGTTTCACTTTTTTTCGATGGTTTAGAACGAAATGCTCGAAAAGCAGCACCGCCCACTTTGCTTACAACTCCTGCTTTTGCTGTTGTTTTCCCTACAGAACCAACTTTTCCTAATAAATTTCTACTAGAATTATTTAATTCAGTCACACTCTCACTTAAATCTGCTACTGCAGCAAATAATGGATCAATTGTTGCTACTTTTTTATTCACATCATCTAATAACTCGTTGCTTTTAACTAACAGTCCTTCAACTTGTCTTGATAAAATATCTACATCTTTTGTAACAACCTCAATTGTTTTGTTCGCTTCATCTACGGTTGTAGTGACTTTTTCAACTGTTTTACCAATTTTCATCAGTACTAGCACAATAAACACTACCAATACTGCAAATGCTACTGCAGCAATAATCGCTGCAACTTCTCCACCTGTCATCTTCTTGCTCCTCCAATCAATTGACTCTATATTCTTAGAATAACATCAACTGATAATTTCCACAAATTATTCAGTTAACTTTGCTAGCTCCATTATAACAATTTCAAGTAGAACTCTCTACCCAGATTTTCAATTAGTTGGATTTTAAAAAAAACTGGAACCTAACTCTAAGAGTCACATTCCAGTCGCATAGATTTCACAGAGACACTTCTCCAAAGAATCTCTTATCTTTTTTACTTATTTCTTTTTTGATGCATCTTCTTTAGAAAGTTCAGCACCTAATTCAATGATATATTCACGTAAATTCGCTTTAACCTCTGGGTGAGTCAAGCCATATTCAATACTTGTTTTCATAAAACCAAACTTATCCCCTACGTCATAACGTTTACCTGTAAATTCTCTTGCAAATACACGCTGTGTTTTATTCAATGTATCAATAGCATCTGTTAATTGAATTTCACCGCCAGCACCTGGCTCTTGCGATTCCAATACATGGAAAATTTCTGGCGTTAATAAATAACGTCCAATAATCGCTAAATCACTTGGTGCTTCTTCAGGTTTTGGTTTTTCAACGAAACTGTTAACATTATACAATCCCTTAGAAACTTCCGCTTCTGGATTGATAATACCATATTTTGATGTTTCCTCGTGCGGAACCTTCATAACAGCAATCGTTGATGCATGGGTTTTATCATAATCATTCATCAGCTGTTTTGACAACGGAACCTTATCGTCCATAATATCATCACCAAGCATGACAACAAATGGTTCGTTGCCAACAAAGGCTTTCGCTTGTAACACTGCGTGACCTAATCCTTTTGGATGAGATTGACGAATAAAGTGAAGGTTAACATCTGTTGTTTCTTCAACTAATTTTAACAAATCTGTTTTATTTTTTTCACGCAAGTTACTTTCTAATTCAAAATTGGCATCAAAATGATCCTCAATCGGGCGTTTTGCTTTGCCTGTTACGATCAATATATCTTCAATTCCTGAGGCTAAGGCCTCTTCTACAATAAACTGAATCGTTGGTTTATCAACGATTGGCAACATTTCTTTTGCCATCGCTTTTGTTGCTGGTAGAAATCTTGTTCCCAGACCAGCTGCTGGAATAACTGCCTTTTTTACTTTCATGCCTTATGGCCTCCTAAAAAATTATATAGAAAATTCATTTTCTATCTTACCATCACGCAGCATAATTTCTTTTGCTGCTTGTTTTACATCTTTACCTTCATATAATACTTTATAAATTGCTTCTGTGATGGGCATATCCACATTCATTTGTTTTGAAAGTTCATATGCCGCTTTTGTTGTCGCCACACCTTCAACAATCATGCCCATATTTTCAAGAACTTCATCCAAACTATGCCCTTTTCCAAGGAGATTGCCTGCACGCCAATTCCGTGAATGAACACTTGTACATGTAACAATCAAATCACCAACGCCACTAAGACCAATAAATGTCAACGGGTTAGCCCCCATCGCCACACCTAAGCGACTGATTTCAGCTAAGCCTCGAGTCATAATCGCAGCTTTTGCATCATCTCCAAAACCTAGACCATGAATTGCACCAGCACCTAAAGCAATAATATTTTTCAACGCAGCGCCTGTTTCCACACCAATCACATCATCATTGGTATAAATTCTAAAATAATCGTTCATAAATAACGATTGAACATAGGTTGCTTCAGCCAAGTCTTCACTTGCCGCAGTAATTGTCGTAATATCATGTACAGCAACTTCCTCAGCATGACTAGGGCCAGATAAAACCACAACCCCTTTTCTTTTTTCCAAAGGAATCTCTTCCTTTAAAACTTCAGAAATTCGCTTATGGCTTCCTTGCTCTAATCCTTTACTCGCATGAATGATCAATGGTTGATTTTTACAATTCGCTGTAAATTCTTGTGCAACGGACCGAATCGCTTTTGTTGGAACCACAAATAATACCGCATCAACATCTGCAATAGCTTCTTTTAATGATACTTTTCCTTGAATTGATTCTGGAATCACCAGATCAGGTAGGTAGTGTTTATTTGTGTGATACGTATTGATTTCATCAATTTGTGCTTGATTATTTCCCCAGATGCGAACCTCATGCCCGTTTTCTGCTAATACTTGAGCCAATGCAGTTCCCCATGAACCAGGTCCTAAAACAGCAACTTTTTGCGTCATTGGTGAAAATCTCCTTTCAAACTAAGCAAAGCTTAACAAACTCATCCACTTATGTGAGAGATAAAAAATGACCATCAGCCTATTAGTCTTTTTCTCGTTCACTTTTTGATGCACTATTTGTTAAACTTGCAATCTAGCTATGCAAATCGTTTCTAACGGTAAAAATCTCTACCGCTCTAACTAATTTACTAATTTTATAACTTTCTATACCCATCCTACATTTTAACATATCATTACCTTAATAGGCAGTCCTAAATCAATTTTTTCACGGTTCCTTGTTCACGATCATAGAATTTTAACGATCCTTTTTTTCGACGGATAATAATCATCACAATTGCGCCAAAAAACAAAACAAGAGAAACTAGCTGAGAAACACGAATACTTCCAAAGGCGTACAAACTATCTGTACGCAAACCTTCAATGAAGAAGCGTCCAAACGAATACCAGATAATATAGCCTAAAAAGACTTCTCCTTCTTTTAAGAAGTTTTTCTTTCTTCTGAGAACAATCAATAAAATAAAGCCTAAAACATTCCAAATCGATTCATATAAGAATGTTGGTTGGTGATATGTTCCATCAATATTCATGTTATCAATAATGAATTTAGGTAAGTGCAATCCTTCTAAAAAAGCACGTGTTGTTGCTGGTCCATAAGCTTCATGATTCATAAAATTTCCCCAGCGACCAATCCCTTGTGCTAAAATCACACTAGGTGCTGCAATATCTAAAAAGGTCCAAGTAGAAATAAAACGATGTCTTGTGAAAAAGAACAAGGCAAGCCCACCACCGATCAGTCCACCATAAATCGCTAAACCGCCATTTCTAGTAAGAATAATTTCTATTGGATTATCTACATAATCTTGCCATTGAAAAATGACATAGTATAAACGAGCTCCAACGATTGCACTTGGCAACCCCCAAAGCATAAAATCTACAACATCATCTTCCTTTAATCCTACACGTACAGCTTCGCGACTACTTAGCCAAACAGCTAGTACGATTCCTGAAACAATAATCACTGCATACCAATATACAGCTATCCCAAAAAGATTCAGTGCCACCGGATTTACTTGTGCAAACATTTGGTTTCCTCCCAATTTTAAGTGATAAATAGACTATTCTGTTCAACATAAAAAATCCGAAGAACAAAAAAGAATAACTTCCATCACTATCAAGTTGTATTTCCAAATCCAAACTCCCCTACAAAACTACATGGCACCTGAGTTTTCTTCAATCAAACGTGTTAAGCGTTCTTCAAATGATTTTGTTGCATCATACCCCATCGTTTTCGCACGGAAATTCATTGCTGCTACTTCGATAATAATCGCGACATTTCGCCCTGTTTTTACGGGAATTCGGATTTGTGGAACATCTACATTAGCAATTTCCACCATTGCATCATCAGATCCTAAGCGATCATATTTTTTGTCTTTTTCCCACGCTTCTAGATAAACAACTAGTTGAACCTGCATAAAACCACGTACAGCACTTGCGCCAAATAAATTCATCACATCGATAATCCCAATGCCTCGAATTTCAATTAAATGCTGTAATATTTTAGGCGGCTCACCTACTACAGTCAACTCATCTTGTTGATAAACATCCACACGATCATCCGCAATTAAACGATGCCCACGCTTGATCAATTCTAATGCTGTCTCACTTTTCCCGATACCACTATCCCCTTGAATCAAGACTCCAAGTCCGTATACATCCACTAAAACGCCATGAACACTTGTTCTAGCAGCTAAACGACTGTCTAAATAACTAGATAATTCCCCTAATAATCTTGAGGTAGAAATCGGTGAACGTAACACAGCCAACCCTTTTTCTTTTGCTGCTTGTACCATTTCTTCTGGCGCTTCTAATCCTCTAGAAATAATAAAAGCAGGTGTATCCTTCTCACATAAACGACGCATAACCATCAAACGCTCTTCTGGTATCATCCGTTGTGAAAACGTAATTTCCTTACTGCCGAACAATTGTAAACGATTATGAGGATAATAATTAAAATACCCTGTCAGTTCCAAGCCAGGACGTGAAATATCTCCTGTTGTAATTTCTCTATTTAAACTTTCTTCATCGCCATATACGACTTCTAAAGAAAGCTTTTCTACCAGTTGATGGATTTTAACAACTTCTTCCATATCTATCGATCATTCCTTTCTTCTACTCGTTCCATTTTATCATTTCAAGAGAGAAGTTTCTAGCTATTAAGAATATTGCCACTCTTTTGTTCACAGCATGTTTCATTTAATTTAGTCACTCTATCTATTTGTGCTTAGTTATTGACTATTGAGCTTAAATTCGTATACTTAATTTGTATTATCCTAAAACAATTATCGGATGTGTTTCTATGAAAACTACTCTAAAAGAAAAAGCAAAAAAACTACCCACGACACCTGGCGTTTATCTAATGAAAGACAAACAAGGATCTATTCTTTATATAGGCAAAGCGAAAAAATTAAATGAACGTGTGCTTAGCTATTTTATCAAAAACAAACAACATTCAAGTAAGACAATTCGTTTAATCCACCAAATCAATGATTTTGCTATAGTGGAAGTTGACTCTGAACTGGATGCTCTTTTATTAGAATGCAAGCTTATCCAACAATATCGTCCCATGTACAATCGTCAAATGAATGCATTTAACAAATACAAGTATTTTGAAATTCGTATTAAAAATGAAAACATTTCGTTACATATTCGTTCTACACCCACAAAAAAGAATTGTTTCGGACCTTATTCCATCCATCGAAAACTTTCTGAATTAAAACAAATTCTAGATGAGCTATACAGTCTAAATCAAAACGACTACTGGCATCACTCCTTTTCTTCTAATGAAAAGCGATTAGAATCAACCGTTATCGAATCTGAATTACTGAATGCTTTTAGAGTAAACAACCAACAACCACAAACTCGCTTAAAAGAACAAATGATTGAAGCGGCTAACAATCATTCATTTGAAAAAGCCGCTGTATTATTGGAAAAACAGCAATTTCTTACTCGCTTTTTCGATCGAAATCAAAAACTTGTCTTAACCAATCAAGCACACTGGCAACTGCTCTGGTTTCCAGTAGGGGCAAAAATAAAATATTATCTGCTCTACCAAGGTTTCGTTCTAAATAGTCGTTTAGTCACTAAGCGAACAGTTGAAAAATACTCACCAAAGGAACTAGCAGATAAACTTATGCCAAAAAAACTACCACAAGAAGTCGCATGCTATTCTAAAGACCAAGTCGATTTTATCAATATTTTGTACAGTTACATCAATCGACATAAAGAATGCCGGTTAATTGATCTCGATCCTTTTTTCAATTGATTCTTATTTATTTGCGCAAAAAAAGATAAAGAGAAACAATAGACTCAACTCCTTTTACTCTTGGAATTGTCTCTTCTATCTTCATCTCTTTATCTTTATTCATTATATTTATCTACATTACGTTCACTAACAATCGCATTTACTAATGACATAATCACTGCCATTAAAATTGCTGCCCAGAAGCTGGAAAAGCCAAAATTCATTTCTCCAACAAATGCAGAGGTCATCTTTAAAATAGCAGCATTTACAACAAAACTAAACAATCCAAAAGTAAGTAGCGTAAATGGTAGAGAAAGAATCGTTAGCACTGGCTTGACTAACATATTCAATATCGAAAGGACAAAAGCCGCTACAATTGCCATCCAGATACTTCTGACATAAATCATATTAGGAAAAATCACCGAAAGTGAAACAAATGTCAATGTATTAACGATTAAACGTTGGAAATATGACATTAGAAGTCACTCCAGTCGTCATTATCAACCTTCTCAGCTTGTTTTCTTTGTTTTTTGTGTTCATTCGCATATGGATTCGCATTGCGAGTATTTCTGTTATACGTGTTTTTATGTCCATATTGATTATAATTTCTGCCAGATGGAATCAACACAGCCAAAGCGATGTAAAGTAAGACTCCTGGAAATCCCGCAGAGAAAAAACCAATAATCACGTAAAGTACACGAACAATTGTAGGATCAACTCCAATCCATTCCGCAATCCCTGCTAAGGTTCCTGTTAACACTACGTTATTAGATTTAGTCAATTGTTTTCTCATTTCATTTCACCTCTCGTCTTTAAAATTATACACTAGAATAAAGTAGAGGACAAAAGTTTTTCGTTAAAAATTTGTCTTCTTTTTTATTTTCTCCAAGTAATACTAAAACGTATTACTTGGAGAAATCGACACTTTTTAAATAGTCATTGCTCTACACATTTATTTATCTGTGTCTTTTAAATAAATGTTTCCTGTTGTTGTAGAAGCATTGATTTGTGCCATATCCTCATCATTCAAACGTCTGAATTGGAGTAATTGATTGGTTCTTTCTTTCTTTTCACGAATAACTTCATAGTCATTTAAACGACTATTAATACTACCTAAACTTGTTTTTACAGTCCCTTCCACGCCAAGCTCATTTGGCAGAGCAATCTTAACGTTTCCGTTCACAGAACTTGCTTCCACTTTACGTAATGTTTTTTCCTTAGCTGTGATGCGTACATCACCATTGATTAATGAAACCCCAATAGTTTGAGGTGTTGCAGCAATCGTTACTGTTCCATTCACTGTTTCAATGATATTATCTAGAATTTCACCATCTAAAACCTTGATATCTCCGTTGACACCTTCGATTTCCAACATTGTAGCATCAATTTTATGGAATGTAATTGATCCATTCGTTGATTTCGCATAAACATCTTTCGCTTTTAACGATTCAACTGAGACATTTCCATTTAATAATTTAATCGCAACATGATCATATGTGCGTTCAGGTAAGTAGAAAACTAAATCTGCACGGACACGTTTATTTGGAATTTGGAATGAGATCACTTCATCATCCACATCAATTTGGCTTCTTTCTAGGAATGCTTCGAGTGGTGTTTCAGCGTCCATTTTGCCATAAAGCTTAATTTTACCTTCTACTTTAACATCTGCTTGATCCCAAGTTTTGAACACAATATTTCCATTCGCAACTTTAACATCTATCAAACTTGCAAGTGGTGCTGGATAGTTAAATTCATGGTCAAATTTTGTTGTCGCTACGCCAGGAACTTTAAAGCTAACATCTTTCCATTCCATATTGTCATTCATTGTTTCTGAGAATGTACTAAAGGTTTTCTTCAAGAATGAACCTAATTGAGAACCTGCTTCACTCATTTTTTCGCCAACTTGGTTCAGTGTATCGGTTGCTTGGTCTTTCCAATCATCTGGGATGTCAAATTTTGAAGCAACGCGATCTTTCGTTTCAGACCATTGTTCTTTACGAATATTTTTTAATTCAGCTTCTAAAGCGATTTTCTCTTGGTTTCTTCCATCTAAAGAGTCTTCCAATGATTTAATATCTGTTTCTAATGTTGCTCTTTCCGCTAACTCTTCTTCAGTCAGCTCACTCAATTCTTCTTTCGTGTTCAATTCCATTAATTTTTCTTGTGCTTCTTTGATTTCTTCTTTAATGCCGGCAATTTCAGCGTTAACTTCATCCAACTCTACAGAAGTACGATTAGCTTCTGTCGCTAAATCATCTAGAATTTTTTCTAAACGTTCACGATCTTCAGCTTCTTTTGCTTTCATTTCTTCGTCAGTAATCTCAGGCTCAATTTCTTCTTCCTTTTGATTTTCTAACTTATCTACTAAATCTACGACTTTATCATTTTCTTTTGTATCAACAGTTGGATTAGTTACATTCACTTGATCGGCAGCTTTCTTGATTTGTTTTTCGTCTTTTTCAGTTGCCATGTTTTCTAATAAGATTAAAGCTTCCTCTGAAGATAGGACACCTTTTTTAACTAAGTCTAATACTCTTTCTCTTTCTTTCATGGAAATTGCCTCCTTAGCAAATTTTTCACCCGAAGGTGTTTTCCTTATGTACCTATTATGCCTTCTTTTTTATTATTTGTCATAGGACTTAAGAATGAATTTTCTCTTGTACCTAGGTACAATGTCAAATAAAAATAGAAGAAGATAACTCTTAACAAGTTTATCTCCTTCTATTATAATACACTACCTATTTGTTTGATCTATAATGAATAACATTTCTCTTAGACTATGGTAAACAGACACTCTTTTATAACTATGTTTATTATTTTTATGAGATTTGTTTATAAATTAATTTCGGTGCTTGTCCTTTTGAACCAATTTTGATGTTTTCTTTGATCATTGCTTCAACTTCAGAAACATCTTTTTTGTTCGCATGGATTGTTACTAAAGAATCACCTACGTTAACTTTATCCCCGATTTTTTTATTTAATACTAAGCCGACTGCTAAATCGATTTCGTCTTCTTTTGTTGCTCGACCAGCACCTAATTTCATTGCAGCAACACCAATGGCATCTGCAATAATTTCTTCTACTGTTCCTTCTTTATCTGCTGTTACTTCAAATGTATATTCAGCTTGAGGTAATAATTCAGGATTTTTCACCCATTCAGGATTTCCTCCTTGATTTTCAACAAATATAGCAAACTTATCTAATGCAGAGCCATCTTCGATTACACCAAGAAGCATTTTGCGTGCTTCATCTAGAGAATCTGTCTTACCAGCTAAGACAACCATTTGGCTACCTAAAGTTAGTACTAGTTCATTTAAATCTTCTGGACCATTGCCCTTCAACGTGTCAATTGCTTCTTTAATTTCTAAAGAGTTACCAATTGCAGCACCTAAAGGTTGTGACATATCAGAGATGATCGCCATTGTTTTTCTGCCAACTAGATTTCCAATGCGAACCATTGCTTCAGCTAATTTTTCAGCGTCTTCTTCTGTTTTCATGAAT
Source organism: Enterococcus sp. 4G2_DIV0659 (assembly GCF_002140715.2). Taxonomy (NCBI): domain Bacteria; kingdom Bacillati; phylum Bacillota; class Bacilli; order Lactobacillales; family Enterococcaceae; genus Enterococcus; species Candidatus Enterococcus mansonii. The sequence continues at coordinate 538,830 of NZ_NGLE02000001.1, forward strand.
GCGCCTGCGCCTGTTTTTACGTCAAGAACGATCGCATCTGCACCAGCAGCAATTTTTTTACTCATAATTGATCCAGCAATCAATGGAATAGAACTTACTGTTCCTGTAACATCACGAAGTGCATAGATTTTTTTATCGGCTGGTGTCAGGTTTCCTGATTGACCGATAACAGCAATTTTATCTTTATTTACAATGTTGATAAATTCTTCATCACTAATTTCAATATGGAAACCATCAAATGATTCTAATTTATCTAATGTTCCACCAGTATGACCTAAACCACGACCTGACATTTTAGCAAAAGGAATATCCAATGCCGCAATAAGTGGAGCTAATACTAATGTCGTTGTATCACCAACACCACCAGTTGAATGCTTATCGACTTTTACACCTTCAATTCCAGATAAATCGATAACGTCACCTGAATCAACCATTGCAAGGGTTAAGTTGGCACGCTCTTCATCCGTCATATCTTGGAAATAAATAGCCATCAATAAAGCACTTGCTTGATAATCTGGAATTGTACCGTTTGTATATCCATCAATAAAAAACTGAATTTCTTCTTTCGTTAATTCCAAGCCATTACGTTTTTTTTCAATAATGTCGACCATTCTCATTTCTATCACCATTCCTTTTTATTATTTTAAATCTCCTAAGAAACTAGTACCATAATCTGGCATACGTACGTTAAAGTTATCCGCAACAGTTGCCCCAATATCAGAAAATGTACTTCTAATGCTAAGTTCACCATTTTGTGAAAAACGCTTAGAATAAACCAATAATGGTACATATTCCCTAGTGTGATCTGTTCCCTTATACGTAGGATCATTTCCATGATCCGCTGTAATAATCAATAAATCATCTTCTGTTAATTTAGCAAATACTTCTGGTAAACGTTGATCAAATTCTTGTAACGCTTGACCATAACCAAGTGGATCTCTACGATGACCAAATACTGCATCAAAGTCGACGAGATTTAAAAAGCTCATGCCATGAAAATCTTTATCCAATAATTCGATAAATTTATCCATCCCGTCCATGTTAGATACTGTACGAATAGACTCAGTTACACCTTCGCCATCAAAGATATCTGAAATTTTCCCTAGTGCAATCGAATCGTATCCGCTTTCTTTTAGCGTATCCATAACTGTTTTATCAAATGGTTTTAATGCATAATCATGACGGTTTGCTGTGCGCTTGAACGTTTCTTTTGATGAGCCTACAAAAGGTCGAGCAATAATTCTACCTAACATATATGGCTCATCTCTCGTAATTTCTCTAGCATATTCACAAATGTCGTATAATTCTTCTAACGGGATGACTTCTTCATTAGCAGCAATTTGTAAAACAGAATCCGCAGAAGTGTAAACAATCAAAGCACCTGTTTTTAGTTGCTCTTCGCCAAGCTCATCTAGAATTTCAGTCCCACTAGCTGCTTTATTCCCGATTATTTTTCTTCCAGAAAATGTTTCGATTTTTTTCAGAAGTTCTTCTGGGAAGCCATCAGGAAAAACTCTGAATGGCTTATCAATAAATAATCCCATGATTTCCCAATGACCAGTCATTGTATCTTTACCAGCCGATGTTTCTTGCATTTTAGTGTAGTAGCCCAATGCTTTATCTGCTTTTGGGACACCAAGAATTTCTTTAATGTTTGACAGTCCTAAAGAAGCCATATTTGGCAATGTTAGTCCGTTCATTTCCTTTGCAATATGACCTAATGTATCAACATCAAAGTCATCGAATGCATTGGCATCGGGAGCTTCTCCGATTCCTACTGAATCCATTACTATGACATGTACTCTTTTAAATTCGTTCATTTCTTTTCACCTCATCAGTTAAACTTAAAAATCAATAAAGCATTCCAACAATTGTCGCAGTTAAACAACTAACTAGTGTTGCGCCAAACAATAATTTTATACCGAAGCGAGCAACTACATTTCCTTGCTCTTCATTCAAGCTTTTAACAGCACCTGAGATAATACCAATTGATGAAAAATTAGCAAATGAAACTAAAAAGACAGAAATGATTGCCGTTGTCCGTCCAGTGAACTCAATTGTGCTTGATTTTAAATTCGTCATTGCTACAAACTCGTTAGAGACAAGTTTTGTTGCCATAATGCTTCCAGCATCTACCATCTCATTTGCAGATACTCCCATTAAAAAGGCAAAAGGTGCTACAAGATAACCAATGATATCTTGGAAAGAAATACCGAAAATCCCTTTGAAAATTGCATTAATCATTGTAATAACAGCTACAAATCCGATCAACATTGCAGCAACTGTTACAGCTACATGGAAACCATCCATAATATATTCGCCTAACATTTCAAAGAAAGATTGTTTCTTTTCGTCTTTAACTTCTAAAACATCTTCTTCTGGCGTTACTTCGTAAGGATTGATTACCGAAGTAATGATGAATCCTCCAAATAGATTTAAAACGATAGCGGTTACTACATATTGCGGTTTTAATAAAAACATATAAGAACCAATGATTGCCATTGATACTGTTGACATTGCCGATGCACATAAGGTATATAGACGATGTTTTGGTAACAGACCTAATTGCTTTTTCACTGAAATAAATACTTCTGATTGTCCTAAAATCGCTGATGCAACAGCATTATAAGACTCTAACTTACCCATACCGTTGACTTTACTAAGTGCAAGTCCAATATATTTCACGATAAACGGCAAAATTTTAAAGTATTGTAAAATACCGATTAATGCCGAAATAAAGACGATTGGTAATAAAACACCAATGAAAAACGACGATTCATCTGGATTGATTAATCCACCAAAAACAAAATTAACCCCTTCACCAGCATACTGCAATAAATTGTCGAAACCTTTGGCGATTCCTCCAACAACGAAATTTCCTGCACTTGTATTCAGCAAGACAAATCCCAAAATAAATTGTAAAACTAACATCACGATAATCGGTCGAAACTTAACCTTTTTACGATCATTGCTTGTCAACCAAGCAATACCTATAAAGAATACTAAACCTAGACAGCCAATTAAATACTTCATTTTCTCCTCCAATTTGAACTCGGTTACATTCATTTCCAAAAGCAAGCAAATGCTTGCTTTTGGATCATTTTTTTATTTTAATAGCCATTTCCTTGATCTGATGAATCACCAGAAACAATTGAAACACCTGCACTTGCACCAATTCTTGAAGCACCTGCTTCGATCATTGCTAAAACTTCTTCTTTTGTACGAACGCCGCCTGATGCTTTCACACCTACGTCTGGTCCAACTGTTTTTCTCATTAAAGCAATATCTTCTGTTGTTGCTCCACCAGTAGAAAAACCAGTTGATGTTTTAACAAAGTCTGCACCTGCTTTGATTGACAATTCAGAAACAGTTACGATTTCTTCTTTTGTAAGTAAGCATGTTTCAAGAATAACTTTAACAAGAACATCACCAGAAGCTTCGACAACTGCGCGGATATCTGATTCAACCGTTTTAAGATCACCAGATTTTAATGCCCCAACATTGATAACCATGTCTACTTCTGTAGCACCATTTTCAATAGCATTTTTAGTTTCGAACGCTTTCGTTTCAGATGTATTTGCTCCTAATGGGAAGCCGATAACTGTACAAACATCTACGCCTGAGCCTTTCAACTCTGTGCTTGCTAAACGAACCCAATATGGATTCACACATACTGAAGCGAATTGATACTCTCTTGCTTCTTGGCAAAGTTTTGTAATCATTTCCTCAGTAGTTTCTGGTTTTAAAGCTGTGTGGTCAATCATTTTTGCGATATCCATTATGACACTCCTTCAATTTTGATAATTGTATTATAACACCCAAAAAGAACATTTGTAAACACCTTCATGAAATTATGTTCAAAAAAATAAAATATAAAAAGATGCTGATTTGAATAAGGTTGGAATAGAAGCGTTTAACTCCGATAAACAAGAAAAAAATTCACGAAAATTATTTGTCAAATTTTCGTGAATTTCAGCTTATTTCCGATCTCTTCAACGCTTAGCGCTTCAGCACTTAAAAGAAGTATACAAAAAGGATATTTTTTGATTAAATCACAATTTAAGGAGCTCTTCAGCAGCGCTTTGATCAATAATCAATACATTAGCATATTTTCCTGCTAAAGCGCCGTCTATAGCTTTAACTTTTCGAGAACCACCTGCAACTAGAATCGCTTTTTCCTTTTTTCTCAGATCTGATAATTCAATGCCAATTGTCCGTTCATTGATCTTTTGACTACAAATTTCCCCTTGGCTATCGAAAAAGCGAGAACAAATATCTCCAACTGCTTGATCTTTAAGAAGTTGCTGTTCTTCTTCACTAAAATAACCTAAACGAAATAGTAATGCTTCATCTCTAACTGTTCCTACAGTAAATATGGCAATATTGGCTTCTTTTCCTTTAGAAATGATTTTTTGAATATGGCGATCTTGTTCTACCATTTTTTTCACTTGTGCATTATCAAAGATAACTGGCAATGGTAATTGAACAGCAACTGTTTGAAACGCTTTTTCAAACAATGTCAACGTTTCATTGGCGTAGGTATTTACATTTGAATGGCTAATACCGCCTTTCAATTGCACAACTTCTACACCGACTCGCTCTTGCGTATCTAATTTTCGTGCAATTTCATACATTGTCGTTCCCCAACTAACGCCTAGAATATCTCCATTATGAATCGTTTCTTCTAAATATTGGGCAGCGTAAGCACTGATATACTCTGTGATTACTTGATAATTGGTTTCAGGTGAAAACACTACATGCGCTTCTAAAAGATCGTACTTTTCTTTCAATTTTTTTTCGAGTTCAAATAAATCAGAAAACGGGTCTGAAATTGTAATTTGTACATACCCTTTTTCTTTCGCATAATTAAGTAGCCTTGAAATGGTTGGCCTAGAAACATCCAGTTGTTTAGCAATTTCCTGTTGCCCTAAGCCTAATTGATAGTATAACCTAGCAACTTCTATACTTAGCTGTTGTTTTTGTTTATCCATATTCACGTCCGATCCTTCTATTTTCTCCAATTATAACAAGAAAAAATAGGTAAAACAAACGCCACTTCTTTAGTTGGACAAATATATCGTTCTAAATTCATTAATTTTCTCTTTATCAAAATTTAAACACTGAGCTGCATAACTTTCAGCACTTCCAAAGTGACTCTCAATTAAATTGAATGCATGATCTAAATAATCTTTTTTTACATAAAGGGCTGTTGCCAAAGATTCTAGTTGCTCTTCATTGAAGCCTTGTTCTCTAAATTGTTGAATCAATTCGTCATTGGCTTGTTTTCTTTCTGTATTTGTAATCAGGAAATCTTTGTAAATTTCGTCTTTGTCAACATTTAAAAGCAATAGTAATAAAGCTGAAGCGTAACCTGTTCGATCTTTGCCAGCAAAACAATGAAAAATAGTTGATCCATTTTTATTTTCTAAAATATAATCCATGAATTCTGCAAACCCTGTTTGTGCACCTGAATTTAAAATGAGGTCTTCGTAAACTCCCATCATATGCTGATCGACTGCTTCGATAGATTTTAATTTTGCAAAATCAGCTAAACTCGAATTCTTTGCATCCATTCTACCCAATAAGTCTAAATTGATATATTCTACATCTTCAATTGGTGTATCTGGAGATTCTGTAATTTCAAATTCTCTTCTAAAATCAATAATTCTAGTCAAATTAAACGTTTCAACTAACGCTGATTGTGTTTGTTTATCCAAATTTACTAAATGTCCTGAACGTAGTAACTTTTTGGGTTTGACTACTTTCCCCTCTTTATTTTTAATACCGCCTAAATCTCTAAAATTTGTAATTTGTACATTCATTAATTCCGTCCACCTTTATGCGTTTATTTGTTTCCGTCTTCTTTCTTCTGCAAAAGCTACAATTCCTAAGAGAACTGCAATAATCACAATTGAAATATAAAAGATAATAAATGTGTCTTTCCATCCATGTAACACTTGACCTAAGAAATTCACTCCACCTTTAGCTGGATCAGCAATTTTTGCCAATAATATTTTTGCCATAGAATCCCCAAATAGATAAGCAAATGCCCCTAATAGTCCTCCAGAAACTACTGTAGCTTTTTTGGGAACAAAACCTAGCATGGATAAATTAATCAACAATTGTGGGCCAAAAATCATCATTCCTAGCATAAATAATGAGGCGTTGATCACAAATTCTGTTGTTCCAAGCTGATAGCCAATAATTCCAATTGGCAATAAGATTGTACTGATTGTTGCAACCAATGCTGGACGCCCTTTTAGTAAATCAGAAATATATCCCCATGCCAAACAGCCGATTAATGCTCCCATCTCAAAATAAAAAATGGTTTGTGCTGCTGCTTCTTGTGAAAAGTTTAAATGTTCTGTCACATATAACGGTGCCCAATTATCAATGCCAATTCGTACAATATAAACGAATACATTCGCAACACATAACACCCAAATGTAAGGATTTGTTAATAAATATTTTTTGAAAATTTCCCATTTTGTTAAATTTTCTGCATCAATATTTGCTTCTTCAACTGGTTCATCAAAGATTTCTTCACTTGAATTCCACCCTAAATCTTCAGGTCTATTTTTACCAATAAACAACGTTACCACAGCAACAACAGATGCAACAAGAGCTGGTATAATAAACATTCCTGCCACTTGTCCTTTAAAAAAGGTTTGCGCACACCATACAGCAAAAATCCCTGCAAAGCCGCCACCAATATTGTGAGAGGCGTTCCACAGCCCTATATACCTACCTCGATTACTTCTCGTTGTCCATTGTGTGATAACAGAGGCACAGCTTGGTCCTCCCACGCACTGGAATAAACCATTCAGTGACCATAACACAACGATCCAACCAATCGGAACATTATTCATTGTAAATAGTATTCCCATACATAAAACGGTGATTGAAGACAACAATAGCAGAATAGATAGGATTTTTTTCGTATTTTTTCCATCAACAATATAACCTACAATAAATTTACCAAAGCCATAGACGATCGAAAAAACAAATCCAATGTACCCAAGGTCGGTTGTGGTCAGACCTAATTGACTTTTCAATAATGGCTGAGCTGCTTTAAAATTATTACGAATCATGTACATCGTGATATAGATAACTACAACAACTAAAAACGGTTTCATAAATTCCTTAAACCATCTTTTTCTCTGCTCCGGTATTGTTAGTCGACTCGTTTTACCAACAACTGTACTTGTTTCTTCCATTTTCCTCACCTCAAAGTTTTCATTTTAATTGTCAGCGCTTTCCAATTTAATTGTATAATACACGTAAAAAGAACAATTGTAAACAGATTGTTGAAATTATGTTCATATAAATAGTCAAAATGTATTGTAGTTCATAAAAAATAGAGTCCAAGGACAAACTACATACTAGTTTTATCCCAGACTCTATTGTGGAATCATTAGCAAAAAAATCAGCTTATAAGTTCCCTATTCATTTTTTGATTATTCGTCGTGATTACTACTTAATTCTGTTATTTTCCCAGTTGCTAGGTAAACGATCCATTCACAGATATTCGTCACGTAATCACCAATTCGCTCTAAGTAAGTTGCTACGTGTAAATAATCGGTTCCGCTGATAACGGTTTCTGGATTCGATTGCATCGCTTTGATAGAATGTCTATAAATACTATCAAAATACTCATTTACACGTTTGTCCATCTGCGCAATCATCCGAGCATCTTTTTGATCTGTTTTAACGTAGGCAATCAATACGTTATCCACCATTTTTTTTACATAATCTGACATATCAGAAATTTCTTTTTCGATTTCGGGAATTCTTGTTTCACCTTTTAAGCGAATCGTTGATTTAGAAATCGATACTGCATGATCGGCCATTCTTTCTAAATCAGAGCTTGCTTTCATCACTGTGATGATCATTCTAAGATCAGTCGTTACAGGTTGTTGTAAAGCAATCATTTCAAAACTTTTCTTTTCTAATTTTACTTCCATGTCATTGATTTCTACATCATAATCAATCACTTCTTGCGCTATTTTTTTATCGTGGTTGATATAAGCACGTACAGATTTATGTACGACATTACTGACCATCATCCCCATCTCATAAAACTGATTGTGCAGATTTAATAATTCTTCTTCAAACTGACTACGTAACATGAGTGTTCCTCCTTTTATTTAACCAAATTTTCCAGAAATATAATCTTCTGTTTGCTTTTCTTTTGGGTTCAAGAATATTTTCTTGGTGTCATTAAATTCTATCAATTCTCCTTGTAAAAAGAAAGCTGTTTTATCGGAAATTCGAGAAGCTTGAGACATGTTATGGGTCACCATAATCATCGTATACTTTTCTTTTAGGGTTAATAACATATTTTCGATCTTACCACTTGAAACAGGATCCAAGGCACTTGTCGGTTCATCTAATAAAATAATTTCAGGATCGACAGCTAAAACACGTGCAATACAAACACGTTGTTGTTGCCCACCAGATAATGATAAGGCACTTTTATGAAGTTTGTCTTTGACATCCTCCCAAACAGACGCCGCTTTCAAACTGTTTTCTACAGCCTCATCAAGTACTTGCTTATCCTTTTCCCCTTTTAAACGTAATCCATAAATCACATTTTCGTAAATGGAAAAAGGAAACGGATTGGGTTGCTGGAAGACCATGCCGATTTCTTTACGTAAATCAACAATATCTGTTCTAGGGCCATAAATATCTTTGCCTTTGTAAACCACACTACCTGTAATCGTCACACCAGGAATCAGATCATTCATTCGATTAAGTGAACGTAGATATGTCGATTTTCCACAACCAGAAGGTCCGATCATCGCTGTGATCTCGCCCTGATTGATACTTAAATCAATCCCTTTTAAAGCTTCTTTTTTACCATAATATAAATGCAAATCTTTTGATGAAATAATCTCTTTTGTCATCTTACTCCTCCTAACCAAAATGTCCAGAAACGTAATCTTCTGTTGCTTGAATTTTTGGTCGTGTAAAGATTTTTCGTGTTTCATCGTATTCAATTACTTTACCTAAATAGAAAAAGGCAGTGTAATCACTGATACGAGCAGCTTGTTGCATATTATGGGTAACGATAATAATCGTATAATCGTCTTTTAAATTCACCAATGTTTCTTCAACTTTTCCTGTAGAAATCGGGTCTAAGGCACTTGCTGGTTCATCCAGAAGTAAAATATCTGGTTTCATCGCAATCGCTCTGGCTATACAGAGACGCTGTTGTTGCCCACCAGATAAAGCTAAGGCACTTTTATCTAAATTATCTTTGACTTGATCCCAAAGCGCTGCTTGTTTCAAACTTGTTTCAACAATTTCGTCTAATTTCTTCTTGTCTTTTTCACCATGTTGTTTCAAAGCAAATGTGATGTTTTCATAAATTGATTTACTGAATGGATTAGGCCGTTGAAAAACCATACCGATATGTTTACGCATTTCATAGACATCGACTTCTTTGGTATTCACATTCACACCTTTATACATGATATTTCCAGTCACTTTCGTGTTGGCAATGCCATCATTCATTCGGTTTAATGAACGTAAATAGGTTGATTTACCACAACCAGAAGGTCCTATCAGCGCAGTGATTTTATTTTTTTCAAACTGTAGATCAACGCCTTTGATTGCTTCATTTTCACCATACCATACGTGTAGATCATCGGTATGTAAAGCAATCGGATCAGGCAATTTTATAATATTCGTGTCATTTAAATTATATTCTTTCATTCTGATTCCCCTAACATTAGGCTGATGTCATTTTTTTATACAATCTGTTGCCGATGAAACGTGCGCCGAAATTAAATAGTAAAACGACCAAAATCAGAACAGCCGAAGCTCCTGCAGAAACAGCCGCACCATCAGGCATTGTACCTTCTGTATTGATTTTCCAAATATGCACAGCTAGCGTTTCTGCTTGACGGAAAATACTGATTGGACTTGAAACACTTAACGGGTTCCAGTTGCTAAAATCTAAAGCTGGTGCACTTTGTCCTGCTGTATAAATCAATGCAGCAGCTTCACCAAAGATTCTTCCTGAACTCAAAATCACTCCAGTTAAAATCCCTGGCAGTGCTTCTGGAACAACAACCTTTGTAACAGTTTCCCAACGAGATAGACCTAAAGAAAGACCCGCTTCCCGCTGCGTATAATGAACTGCTTTTAATGATTCTTCAACATTTCTTGTCAACAAAGGCAAGTTAAAGAATGTTAACGCCAATGCACCTGAAATGATTGAAAAACCATAGCCTATCTGGACAACAAAAATCAAGAAACCAAACAAACCAACCACTACTGATGGGAGTGAACTTAAAATCTCAATAGAGGTCCGAATAATATCTGTCAACCAATTTTTCTTTGCATACTCAGATAAATAAATCCCCGCTCCTAAAGAAATCGGAAAGCTAATCAACATAGTAATCAGCAATAAATAGATTGAGTTAAATAATTGAATGCCGATTCCTCCACCAGCTTGGTAAGCCTTAGAAGGTTTTGTCAAAAAATCCCAAGAAATATGTGGAATTCCACGAACAAGTATATATAACAGCAATGCTGCCAAAATCAACACAATAACGCCTGAAATAGCATACAAAACGCCTGTTGCAAATTTATCTACTTTTTTTGCATTCATTATTTCAAGGCTCCTTTCTTACCAATGATTCGAATCACAATATTAAATAATAGCGACATCAACAGCAAGATCAAGGCTAGTGACCATAAAACATTATTTTCCACAGTTCCCATGATCGTATTTCCGATCCCCATTGTTAGAATACTGGTTAATGTTGATGCAGGTGTCGTTAAACTAGAAGGCATAATCGCTGCATTCCCGATGACCATTTGAATCGCTAATGCTTCACCAAATGCACGAGCCATTCCAAAAACAACAGCCGTTAAAATTCCTGGAACTGCTGCTCGTAAAACGACTTTATAAATCGTTTGCCAACGAGTTGCTCCTAATGCCAATGATGCTTCACGGTAATGACGAGGAACAGATTTCAAAGCATCTACAGTCATCGTGGTTACGGTCGGCAAAATCATCACAAATAATACAAATGTTCCTGCTAAAATACCAAAACCTGTACCGCCGAAAATCGAGCGAATAAAAGGAACAATCACAGATAAACCAATAAATCCATAAACAACAGAAGGAATTCCAACTAATAATTCAATTACTGGCTGTAAAATTTTTGACCCTTTTTTAGGGGAAATTTCCGTCATAAACACAGCTGCACCGATAGCAAAAGGTGTTGCAATAATTGCAGACATGAATGTGACGATAAAAGAGCCAGCAATCATAGGTAGAGCGCCTACCATTGGTTTTCCATTCGTTCCTGTTTCACTCGGATTCCAATTTGTACCGAATAAAAAATCAGAAACGTTAATTTTATTTGTAAAAAAAGTAGCTAACCCTTTACTAGCAACAAAATAGAAAATTGATAAAACAACTAAAACGATCAAAGCGATACAAAGAAAACTAATAAATTTTCCTCGCTGCTCCATTTTGGCACGCTTAGATTTTGTTAACAACTTCTTCTGCACATCTTCCAAGAAAATTCCTCCTTATTTTAAAAGCTGAACAAGCTCGTTCAGCTTCAATAGAAAAATAGGAAAAAGTGATTGAGGTACTTTTCACCTCTCTCAATTTTTATCTTTTTTCAGTGTAACTTTTGAACATAAATTTGCGTTTAATAACATGTAAATCTTATGTTAAGTTTGTAAATTTTGTGTAAAGGCGAATTATTTAATGATATTTCCTTGCCAATCTCTTTCTACTTTCATTTTTGAAACTGGGATGTAGCCCAATTGACCAATGATTTTTTCCTGAACATCCTCTGATAACATAAATGCTAAAAATTCTTCTGTCAGTTGTTTTGGTGTTCCAAATGTATACATATGTTCATAGGACCAAATTGTCCATTTGTTGATTGTGACATTTTTATCTGTTGGTTTTACGCCATCAATACTTAAGGTGCTAACTTCATTGTTTACATAAGAAAAAGCTGTATAACTGATCGCTCCAGGAGTATCTGCAACAATAGAACGAACCATTCCGCTTGAATCTTGTTCCTGTGCTTGAATCGCTGTTTTACCATCTAGTACCCAGCGTTCAAAGGTTGCACGTGTGCCACTTCCAGCTGCGCGATTCAATAAAACAATAGGGATATCTTTTCCGCCAACATCTTTCCAGTTTTTTATTTCACCTAAAAAGATTTTTCTAAGGTTCTCCAATGAGATATCTGATATGCCAATATTCTTATTTACAATAGGGGTAATGCCAACAACAGCCACTTTATGATCTGTTAGTTTCGATGCATCAATTCCTTTTTTTTCCTCTGCAAATAAATCTGAATTTCCAATATCAACCGCTCCAGATTGAACTTGGCTCAACCCTGTGCCACTTCCGCCCCCTTGCACATTGATAAAGCGTCCAGGATGTTGATTCTGGTATTCTTCTGCGGCTGTTTCAACTAAGGGCTGCAGTGCTGATGAGCCGACTGCTGTAATCGATTCACCTCGATCGATCCACTTGGCACAGCCAGATAACGTCAGTACTCCAATTAAACTAATAAATAATAGCATTTTCTTTTTCATTGATCTGATAATCCTCCAAACTCAATTCAATCAATTCATTTTAACATTAACTTTTTCAGTTGAAAATTATAAGTTGATAACTCTTCTTGTTTTTTTGAATAAAATAACAACATACAGATTTGAAAATAAAAAAAGACGAGACAAAAGTATTTAGCGTCCAGAAACGAGTAAGTACTGCACAACATCAACTCGCACCTTGTTGTGTTTTATAGCAATAAGAGAGCATTCACGAAAATTACTTTCAAATTTTTGTGAATTTCAGTTCATTTGCGAAGCCTTCAACTCTTAATATTTTAACACTTAGAAGTTGATGTGATCGAAGTACAGCGTAGTAGTTGCCTTTTTTTCACCTTTTATTCGGGTTTTTGGGGTCTGAAATATAACTTGTAACGTTATGTTCCAGACCCCAAAAAATATTAGTTTATGCTATTTTGATTATAGGTTTATTCATAAAAATTACAACAATGGAGAAATCAAACGTGCTAATCCCTCTTTTAATTTAATCAATACACCTCGATTTTGATACTTTTCTTTTGTTAAGAGTTCAGATACTTTGGAATCTTCATAAAAAGCTTGTCTTACCTCTTTTGAAAATGCTTGATCGTAAATAATCGTATTGACTTCAAAATCCAAACGGAATGAACGAACATCAATATTCGCTGAACCTACGGAAACAATCCCACCATCAATAATCATTGTTTTTGCATGAATAAACCCGTGTTCATAAGTTTCAACGATTGCACCATATTCTAATAATTCAGCGGAAAACGAATAGGTAGCCCAATAAACCAACATATGATCTGGTTTATTGGGAATTTGCAATCGAACGTTTACACCAGATAACAAAGCTAATTTTAACGCTTCATGAATAGAAGCATCGGGTATATAATAGGGTGTTTGTATCAAAATTTCTTTTTTTGCAATCGAAATCATTTTTAAATAGGTCATCTTAATTTGTTCAAGTTCCGAATCAGGACCACTAGTTACAATCTGAACAGCTTTTTTCCCATTTGAATAAATTGGAGGAAAAAACGTTTCTTCATAGCTTAACTCTTTTCGATGTTGAGAATTCCAATCCATTAAAAATCGATTTTGTAAACTATAAACCGCTTCACCATGAATCCGTATGTGATTATCACGCCAATAACCAAATTTTTTGACTTCACCCAAATATTCATTACCTACATTAAAGCCGCCAGTGTAACCAATTTTACCGTCAATCACGACGATTTTACGATGATTTCGGTAATTGATTCGTGGATTTAAGTAGGGGACAAATAAAGGAAAGAAAAAAGCAATTTCTCCACCATGTCTTTTTAGTTCTTCAAAAAATTTCATATTTACTTGCGTCGAACCCCAAGCATCCAATAACAAGCGAACATTTACCCCTCTTTTAACGGCATCAATCAACTCTTTACGAATTTCTTTTCCTAAAGTATCCCCTCGATAAATGTAATATTCCATATGAACATGGTCTTTTGCTTGGCGAATATCTTCAATCAAATCGTCAAATTTTTCTCGTCCATCCGTATACAGATGGATTTCGTTATTCGTTGTATACAACGAACTTTCAAAGATTGTCAGCATATAAATCAACTGTTTAGAATCTACTTCTCCGGTTGGCGGATGCGGAAATAATCCTCTTAGTAAAGATTGCTTCTCAAATTCTATTTCAGCATTCATTCCAATTTTTGCTTGCATTTTCATATCAAAGATTTTGTCTTTTGATATGCCTCGTCCTAAGAAAATATAAAGGATAAATCCCAAAACAGGAATAAACATCAATACAAGCAACCATGACCATGTTTGTGCAGTTTGTTTTCGTTCTCTAAAAACAATAATCAATGATAGCAACATATTCGCAATAAAAATAATAACAAATAGATTATCGTATAAAAATTTCATTTATTCACCCCAATCGCTTCCCATTATTCTCCTTTTAAAGCATAACGAACTTACGAAAATAAGTAAAGAAAAAGCAGACCAATATGTCTGCTTTTCCCTCGTTAAATTTTTAAGAAACGGCGCATTGAGATAATTGATCCAAGAGAACCAATTGTCATACCAACCACTACCATTAACAAATCAATTTGCCAAACAAATGATTCTGGTTTTAATAATGAATAATTTGAGCTTAGTAATTGTGGATTAAATAACGTGTAGAATTTTTGGTAACCAAAGGTCAATACTACTATTGGGATGATTGCTCCAATCAAACCAATCCAAGCTCCTTCAATGAAGAATGGCCAACGAATATAGCCATTTTTTGCACCAACTAAACGCATAATTTGAATTTCTCTTTGACGAGAAATAATCGTGATACGAATCGTATTTGAGATTAAGAATACTGCGACAAACAATAGTAAAATTGCTGCACCTAGCCCCCAAGTTCTAACTTTGGATGCAATACTGAAAATCTTGTCTGAAGAAACACCACCATAATCTGCTTTAAATACATTAGGCAGTTTTGCTGCTTTTTCTGAGATTTTTTTCGTATCTGATGGTTCTTTAGCGCTGACATAGTATACGTCATATAATGGGTTACTATCACCTTCGAATAAGTTCCAAGCTTCTCCCATTTGTTTTTGAATTTTCTTTAATTGTTTATCTTTGTTTGAATATGAAATTGTTTCAACGTTATCGATTTTGTTTAAATCTTTTTCTAGTTTTTGCATTTCATCTGGCGTCGTACCAATATCGACAAACACAGAAACTGTAACGTTTTCTTCTATATCTTTTGCTAATTTTGTTGCGTTAAAAATTACTGCCATAAAAATCCCAACAAGGACTAAAGTAATAGTAACAGCGCTGGCAGACGCAATGGTCATCCATCCGTTACGTTTTAAACTTTTGATACTTTCTAGGACGTGAGAAAAGAACGTTCTAATCATCGTAGCCATAGTCTCCTTCCGCTTGGTCTCGAATAATCCGGCCGTTTTCGATGGCGATTACGCGATGACGGATCGTGTTTACAATCGTGCTGTTATGTGTGGCCATTACAACAGTCGTACCTTGGGCATTGATCCGGTCTAAAAGTTTCATGATTTCCCATGAATTTTCGGGATCAAGGTTACCTGTTGGTTCATCAGCAATTAGTACTTTTGGTGTATTTACGATTGCACGAGCAATTGAAACACGTTGTTGCTCCCCACCAGATAGTTCGCTCGGGAATACACGGACTTTATGTTTTAGACCAACAAGATCAAGAACTTCCATTACTCTTTTCTTAATTTCTCTTGGTTTACGGCCAATAACTTGCATAGCATAGGCCACATTCTCATAAACTGTTTTTTTCGTCAATAGTTTGTAATCTTGAAAGACAATTCCAATTTCTCTTCTAAGGTAAGGAACTTCAGAATTTTTAATTTTCATTAAGTCATGACTAGCCACTTTCAAGCGACCTTTTGTTGCTTTTTCTTCACGATACATTAATTTTATAAAGGTTGATTTTCCTGCTCCAGAAGGTCCAACAACGTAAACAAACTCACCTTGTTTTATTTCCACTGAAATATTACGAATAGCTGTCGTACCATTCGAATACTTTTTCATTACATCTTTCATTTCAATCATGGCGTATTCTCTCCATCTCTGTTTTCTAGACTATCAATCATTATAACATGACTTTGTTTCAAGGCTCTTTCAACAGTTTACAATTTTGTTTCATTTTTATGAATTACCTAATTTAATTGTTTCTTTAAGTAAGCATCAATGAAGCCATCGATATCTCCGTCCATCACTGCCTGCACATTTCCTGTTTCATAGTTCGTTCGGTGGTCTTTAACCATGGAATAAGGATGGAACACATACGAACGAATTTGCGAACCCCAACCAATCTCTAATTGTTCTCCACGTAATGACGCTGCTTCTTGTGCCTTTTTGTCCATTTCAAGTTGATACAATTTGGCTTTTAGCATCCCCATGGCTTGCTCTCTATTTTTTAATTGAGAACGTTGTGCTTGACTGGCAACTACTGTACCCGTTGGAATATGAGTGATACGAACCGCTGACTCAGTTTTATTGATATGTTGTCCACCAGCTCCACTAGCACGATAGGTATCTACTTTCAAATCATCTGTGTTGATATCAATTTCAACATTTTCATCCAATTCAGGCATAATATCTACCGAACAAAAGGATGTGTGTCGACGTTTAGCCGAATCAAATGGAGAAATACGCACTAAACGGTGAACGCCTTTTTCAGATTTCAAATAGCCATATGCATTATATCCTTTAATCAACAGCGTAACACTTTTGATACCAGCTTCGTCTCCAGCCTGGTAATCTAATGTTTCTACTTGGAAACCATGACTTTCAGCCCAGCGAGTATACATTCTAAGAAGCATGCTGCCCCAATCTTGAGATTCGGTACCGCCAGCACCTGGATGAAGTTCCATGATTACATTGTTTTTGTCATAAGGGTCATTTAACAACAAAGAAAGCTCATAAACACTTAGTTTTTCTTTTAACGTTAATAAACGTTCTTCTAATTCGATTTGTGTATCTGAATCAAATTCTTCCTGCTGCATATCACTCATGATTTCCAACTCTTCTAATTCATCAGCAAATTGATGAAACTGTTGAAACTTTTCTTTATGAACATTCGTTTCATTAATTAATTGTTGTGCCGTTTCTGAATTGTCCCAAAAACCAGGTTCTGCCATTCTGTTTTCCGCTTCAGCGATATCTTCTTCTAGTTGATCTAAGTCAAAGAGACCCCCTGAAGCTTGTGATTGATTGATTCATCTCATCTAAAATAGTTCGGATTTCAGCATTTTCCATGATATTTTCTTCCTTTCAGGTTTGTTTCCTTGTTGCACAATAAACGAAGGTGAGACGAACGCCTCACCCTAGTTAATATTACAAATCTTTGCCGTGGCAGTTTTTGTATTTCTTACCGCTGCCACATGGACAAGGGTCGTTACGACCGATTTTTTCATCAACATGAATTGGTTTTTGTTTTTCACTAGTGCTTTCCTCTTCATCTGACGGATGACTCGCTTGCCCTTGTGCTACTTGTTCACGTTGAACATTTTGACGAATTTCTGATTTCATGAATAAACGAGTGACTTCGTATTCAATTGCTCCTATCATTTCTTCAAACATGTTGTAGCCTTCTGTTTGATATTCAACTAATGGATTATTTTGTCCATATGCACGTAGACCAACAGATTGACGTAATTGATCCATTGCATCAATATGATCTGTCCATTTAGTATCTACAACACGAAGAATAACAACTTTTTGGAATTCAAGAACTTGTTCTGGACCATTTAATTGTTCTACTTTAGTATCATAAACTTCTTGAGCACGTGATACCAAGTATGCCTTGATTTCTTCTGGCGTTTTACCTTCGATATCTGATTTAGAAATTGTATCTTCATGAACTAATGTTGAAGCTGCAAAATCAACGATGCCTTCAAGGTTCCAATTTTCTTTTTCTAATTGTGTATGGCTTTCTACAACACGAGTAATCGTACGTTTAACCATATTCAATAGTGTTTCAGTCAATTCTGTTTCTTCCATGATAATTTCTTGGCGTTGCGCGTAAATTACTTCACGCTGTTCACGCATGACATCATCATACTGTAAGACGTTTTTACGTGTATCATAGTTATTTCCTTCCACACGTTTTTGTGCAGATTCAACTTGTTTACTTAGCATTTTGCTTTGGATTACCGCATCTGATTCTTCAATGTTCATGCGATCCAAGAAAGCTTTGATTCTTTCTGAACCGAAACGTTTCATTAAGTCATCTTCAAGTGATAGATAAAATTGTGAAACCCCTGGATCTCCTTGACGCCCAGCACGTCCACGTAATTGGTTATCAATACGGCGAGACTCATGGCGTTCAGTACCGATTACGGCTAAACCACCAAGTTCGATTACACCAAGACCAAGCTTGATATCTGTACCACGACCAGCCATGTTGGTAGCAATCGTTACTGCTCCTTTTTGACCAGCGTTCATGATGATTTCTGCTTCTTTGAAGTGATTTTTCGCATTTAATACTTCATGCGGCACTTTTTCTTTATTTAGTAATTCTGACAATAACTCCGAAGTCTCAACAGCCACTGTCCCAACTAAGACTGGTTGACCATTATGGTAACGTTCTTTAATGTCTTGAACAACGGCTTTAAATTTACTTTGTAAGGTTGGATAAAGTAAATCAGCACGGTCATCACGAATGATCGGACGGTTCGTTGGAATTTGGAATACTTGGATATTATAGATTTCACGGAATTCTTCTTCTTCTGTTTTGGCAGTACCAGTCATCCCAGCTAATTTTTTGTACATACGGAAATAGTTTTGGAATGTAATTGTCGCCATTGTTTTTGTTTCGTCTTCGATTTCTACGCCTTCTTTGGCTTCAATCGCTTGATGTAAACCATCTGAATAACGACGTCCATCCATAATACGACCAGTAAATTGGTCAACGATCAGAACTTTTCCTTCTTGAACAACATAATCAATATCACGAAGCATGATGAAATTCGCACGTAATGCTTGATCCATATGATGGGTCAACGCAGTATTTTCAATATCATATAGATTATCTAAGCCGAAGTTTTCTTCTGCTTTTTCGATGCCAGCTTCTGTTAAACTAATTGTTTTAGACTGAACATCAATTTTATAATCTTCTTCTTCTTTTAGGCGCTTAACAAAATTATCCGTACGCGTATATAATGCTGTTGATTTTTCGGCTTGACCTGAAATAATCAACGGTGTACGAGCTTCATCGATCAAAATAGAATCGACCTCATCCACGATTGCATAGTTCAATGGGCGTTGTACCATTTGGTTACGGTAAACAACCATGTTGTCACGTAAATAATCAAATCCTAATTCATTATTTGTACTATATGTGATATCGCAATTATAAGCGTCTCGTTTTTCTTCTGATGTTTTTGAGTTAATGTTCAAACCAACTGTCAAACCTAAGAAGTTATACAATTCACCCATCTCATCTGAGTCACGAGTTGCTAAATATTCATTAACTGTTACTACGTGTACACCTTCACCAGTCAAGGCATTTAAATAAACAGGCATTGTCGCAGTCAATGTCTTACCTTCACCTGTTCTCATTTCAGGGATATTCCCGTCATGTAAGACGATACCACCCATCAATTGAACGTGATAAGGGTATAATCCCAATACACGTTTCGCTGCTTCCCGTACAACCGCAAAAGCTTCTGGTAATAACTGATCTAATGTTTCGCCTTTTTTATAACGAGCTTTGAATTCATCTGTTTTTCCACGTAATTCTTCGTCGTTTAAAGCAGCCATTGCTGAAGCATGACTTTCTACTTGAGTGGCAATACCATCCAAGCGTTTCAATTCCTTTTTATCGTTTTCAATTATCTTTTTCAAAAAATTTGCCATGTTTTTAAGTGTTCCTTTCAGTAAACTCTATTTATTTTTGCACTAAATGCACAATCATCCTTTCCATTTTATCACTAGTTGCGAAGAAAGGAAATAACTTCTCTTAATATTAACAAGATATTATTTATTTTTTTATGTATATAGACCTAAAATAACAAAAGAGACTGTGACAAAACAGATAATGTCTTGTTCAGTCTCTTAAAATTGAATAACCAGAACAAACCGCTCCTAAATTTTCTACTAGGATTAGTTAAATCAGGAAATTGCTTATTTATTTTGTCTATTAATCTGTTTCAATCAAGCCGTATTTTCCATCTTTACGACGGTATACAATGCTTGTTCCATTTGTTTCTGAATCTTCAAAAATAAAGAAGTTGTGTCCTAACATGTTCATTTGCAGTACAGCTTCTTCACTATCCATTGGTTTTAATGAAAGACGTTTGGTACGAACAATGTCTAATTCTGGCGTTTCATCTGGTGTTTCTTCACCATTTAAGAAAATAGCTGCTTTTGCAGTATTCATCCCTGTTTCACGAGATTTACGGTTGATTTTTGTTTTGAATTTTCTAATTTGACGTTCTAATTTGTCTACAACTAAATCAACACTTGCATATAAATCAGGTGAAGTTTCTTCAGCACGTAAAACTAAATATGGCAGAGGAATGGTAACCTCAACTTTTGCTGTTTTTTCAGTATATACTTTTAAGTTCACATGAACCGTTGCTTCAGGTGAATCACTAAAATAGCGTTCTAGTTTACCAACTTTTTTCTCTACGTAATCTCTGATAGCCTCAGTAACTTCGATGTTTTCTCCACGCACATTATATCTAAACATAACAATTACCCCTTTCGTCTGACACTAAAGAAGGAATAAAAGGACCACTCTGTTATCCTTCTTCTTAAATCTATTATAACGAACTATTTACTTTTTGCCAACAATATTGCGACCAATTTTGCATTTTAATCATTCTTTTACCGAGCAATAGAAAACGTATACAGTTTAGCTGGTTTATTTTCTAGAATAACCTGTGCTCCATGAAAGATCGTCCGTCCTGTTGTATAAATATCATCTACTAGCAAGACTTCTTTATTTAAGACTGCTTCTTGTCCTTGTGTGGTCAGCTCAAAAGGCTGCAATAGAGTTAGTCGTTCCTTTCTTGTTTTTTGTACTTGAGATACGCTATCAACGATACGGTTAAGGTACGGTTGATATGGAATTTGCGCTGCCTTAAGTAACCCTTCCACTTGATTGAAACCCCTGACATTCATGCGCTCTTTTGAAATTGGCATTGGAATCACTATAAAACGCTTTTTTTGCTTAAAGTATGCCTGTAAAAATGAAACAAAACTATATCTAAGTCTGTAATTCCCTCTAAATTTGTATTCTTCAAACCATTCCTGCATCGCTTGATTGTATGAAAAAAGAGCCTCGTGATGAAAATGATAGTTTGGATACAATTGTTGCCACCTTACACAATCGCTACAATACTGTTTTTGTGTCTGACGTTGACACCCTTGACAAGCTCCTTTTTTCTTCAGTAATTGAAATTTTCCGATACATCGTGAACATAATTGTTCTGATAAAATTTTTTTAGGTAGAAGGATTTCTTTAATGCTTAGATTTCTATTGATTGTTTGACTACAGTAATTACATCTCATCAATTAATCCCTGTTCTTGTCCTAAAGCATTCATTTTTTTAATCTGCTTAATTGCTTCTTTCATGGCGTTTGTACAACCATCATGTAAAAACCAGACCTCTCCTGCCGTATATTCTTTTCTGCGATCCACTCTCCCTGCAATTTGAACAAGCGCAGACGTTAAAAAAACATCATGATTAGCACCTAAAACAATGACAGAAACACCATCAAATGTTACACCACGCTCTAAAATAGTCGATGTGATAAGAATTCGATATTCTTTATTTCTCATCTTTAACACTTTTTCAAGACGTTCTGAATCTTGTGAATGGACACAATCCATCGATATTTCTGGAAATTTCCTTTCTATAGCCATTTTCAGCTGATCCATCAACGAAATACTAGGACAAAATATTAATACGTCATTCCTAGTTACAAGCATGCGAATTGTCATTTCTAAAGCTTTAGGACTTTTACCTTTCTTGATTTTTTCTTGCCAACGATAACACCACTTCACTTTAGGTACGGGCAAAATCCTTCTATGATAACGTGCTGGTAAAATACTAGTCTCTAGTTCTTTTTGTTCTGTCTTTTTAGTTAGTTCATCCGTTGGAGTTGCGGTTAGATAAATCAGCGAATTTTTTTTCTTGATTGCTTGTCGTACTCCAAATTGTAGTAATGGATTATCAACAAATGGAAAGGCATCTACCTCATCAATAATCAACACATCAAAGGCTTGATAAAAACGTAATAATTGATGCGTCGTACAAACTAATAATTTAGTGTAGGAGTAACTTTCTTCCATTTTTCCGTGAAGAAGAAGCGTCGGCTCATCTGGAAAAACTGCTCTTATTCTTGGAAAAAGTTCTAAACAGACATCTACTCTAGGTGAAGCAACAGCAACTCGGTAACCACATTCTAAAGAGTAATGAATACTTTTAAATAACATCTCAGTCTTTCCAGCACCTGTAACAGCCCAAATCATTCTAGATTCTGCTTTTTTCACAGAAGCAACTAACTCATCGGATACTCGTTGCTGTCCTGTAGTTAATTTTCCCTCCCACGCAAAATGAACACTTCTTTTGACAGGTTCTGGTTCTGGTAAATAATAAAAGTCCTGCCCAGTGTCCACTCTTCCTAATTGGATACACTCTGGACAATAATAACCACGGCTGGCTAATCGTACAGTGCTTTTTAAATGAATCTGTCCACAGCGTAAACATTGTATTTTTTTTCCGTTTACCTCTTTCATCGTTGGTAATCTTAGACTTTCTTGGTCGACTCGTTTGCTATCAATTAGTTCTTTTTTTAAGACTTTTCTTCCCCATAATTCTTGCATTTTTCTCCCTCCATAATTAAACTACGCATTTTCTGTTTACTATTTTTTCTAAATGCATAAATATTAAGAGTGGGGAGATAAAAAGAAGAGGCCAAGACATCACTCTACTAGTCATATCCTAACCTCTTCTTTTTTTAATTATGTTCAATTAAATTCAATGCTTGTTGTAAAACTTTTTCCCCATTCATCATGCCATAATCGGCCATGTTGATAACTTCTAGAGGAATTCCTTTTGGTTCTAAACGCTTCTCAAAATCGCTTTTCATAAAACGAACTTGAGGTCCTAATAATAGTACGTCTACAGGTTTACTTTCTAAATGGTTATCCGCATCAGAAGCGGAAACGGCAAATATATCTGCATCAAATCCTTGTGCATCTGCTGCTTTTTGCATTTTTGTCACTAGTAAACTTGTACTCATTCCTGCAGAACATACAAGCATAATGGTTTTTTTAGCCATTTTCTCATCTCCTTTTCCTGCTAATTTAAAATAGTTTGTTTTTGTCTTCTATTTACTCATAATATAGGAACAAGCAAAGTTTTGTCAACGCTTCCCACTTTTGATCTATCGTTATTTTTTAGCATCAAAAAGCCAACTTGATTTTAGTAATTTATTAAATACGACATATTCTTTATCAAGATTGACTTGCACCACTTGATACCCTGCATTAAGCCAACCATACGCACCTTTTTCTGGATGCTTATAATCATTTGCCCACCAATCGATATCCGTTTGTGCCGTCTTGGGAAGTCCTGATTGAGGAAAAAGCAACTCGTCAAACTGGGTAAATGTTAGAGTTACTTGTGATCCACCATTAGTTGCTAAATAATGGGTAACGCTATCATATTTCTTTTGACGCTCTTTTGCCAAATCATTCACTCCTTTTCTAACAACTTCGCTTGAAAAAATCGATTTCCACTAAAACGAGTTTTCTATTTAATCATTATCTCATAAAAGTAGTCAGAAGCAAATGAATGAAGGTCTCTCATCTATTTTTAAAGGGAACTGTTGCTTCTCGTCTTTATTTTTTTTATACTTAACGTATTATGTTGTAAAGGACTGAGCTAATGCTTGAAAGTTATTTTACCATTCGCTCTGATGGAGAAAGTGAAATCGAGATAAAAAAATCGCGTTTCATCTGTTCTCTTAAACGAGTGTATTCAGAAGAGGAAGCCAAAGAATTTATTACTCAAAAGAAAAAGGAACATTGGAAAGCCAACCATAATTGTAGTGCTTTTGTGATTGGTGAAAAAAGTGATATCCAGCGTAGCAGTGACGATGGAGAACCTAGTGGAACAGCTGGTGTGCCTATGTTGGAGGTTTTAAAAAAGCAAGAACTAATCAATGTTGTAGCCGTTGTTACGCGTTATTTTGGCGGAACTAAATTAGGAGCAGGCGGGCTGATTCGTGCATATAGCCATGCCGTTTCCCATGCATTAACCAAGATCGGTTTAGTTGAAGGGAAATTGCAGCAAGAACTTCGCTTAACGATCAGCTATCCCAACTTAGGCAGTCTTCAAAATTTTATGGAAAATAAGCCTTACACTCTAAAAGACACGATTTACGGAGAGCATGTGGCTGTTATTTGCCTTGTTGATGAACCAAAATCAGAGGAGTTCATGGCTGAAATCGTAGAACTGTTAAATGGACAAGTAACAGTTGAAGAAGGCGAATGTTCTTATCATGAATTACCAATCACAAAAAAGGAGCAAGTAGATGACATTTGAAGAAGTATTACCTCATATCAAAAAAGGGGCAAAAGCTGTAAGAGAAGGCTGGAGCGGTTTTGAGTTATATATTGAACGTAGAGATGAAATCGGAACCTCAGATGGTACATTTCTCCAAGTAACCCCTTATTTTTTAATTAAAACATCTGACGAAGGATATAGCATGTTTTCACCAACGCCTTGCGATGTATTTGCTGAGGACTGGAAGATCGTCGCAGCTGAATAAAAATCGATACAAAACTAGAACACTTAAACAAGTTGGTCTAGTTTTTCTTTTATACTTGAGAAAAGAGGGATACGCATGCATTTCGATGAATACGTAGGAAAAACAATATTTGTGACAGGAGCCGCTTCTGGTATCGGCCAAGCCCAAGCAATCGCTTTTGTTAAACAAGGAGCTAATGTTGTGGGAATGGATTTAGATGAAGTCGGTCTTGTTAACACAGCAAAAAAAACGAATGATTCTAATGGAAGATTCACCGCCTTTACAGGAGATGTTACAAAAACCAGTGACATTATTGTAGCCGTAAAAAAAGCCAACAAATTATTTGGAGCCATTGATATTTTATTAAATACTGCAGGGATTTTAGATGATTACACCCCTACATTGGAAACATCAGAAACTTTATGGGATCGTGTTTTAGCCGTTAATTTAAAAGGAATCTTTTTAGTCACCAATCATATTTTACCTCAAATGTTGTCACAAAAATATGGCGTAATCATTAATATGGCTTCCATTGCAGGTATGGTGGCCGGTGGCGGAGGTGCTGCTTATACCGCTTCAAAACATGCCATCATCGGTTATACTAAGCAATTGGATCACGATTACATCAAACAAGGCATCCGAGCAAACGCCATTGCTCCTGGTGCGATAAAAACCCCTATGAATGCTGCTGATTTTGCGGGTGATGGGAAAATGGCTGAATGGGTCGAAAAGGAAACACCTGCAGGACGTTGGGCAAAACCTGAAGAAGTTGCTTCTTTAACGTTATTTTTGGCTAGTAAACAGGCAGACTATATTCACGGGACGGTCATGACAATTGATGGCGGTTGGTTGGAAAAATAAGAACCCTACAACTTTACAAATAATAGAATTTCCGTTAACATAACATTCAGTGAAGTAATTCACACTATGACACTTCAGCTGGCAGTATATTTTCTGTCACTTCCTTTGGTCATAGTTATTACTAAAGCAGAAAAACTGTTTTACAAAGGAGAATACAAATGAATAATCCAAATTCACAGACTAAAGCTTGGTCTGTTCTGTCATTGACAAAAATGGCAATGATTACAGCACTTTATGTGATCGTTACACTTTTTTTGGCGCCTTTTAGTTTTGGGGCGTTTCAACTTAGGTTTTCAGAGTTGTTCAACTACCTGCCGCTTTTTAACAAACGCTACATTGCAGCGGTCACTATAGGCGTAGCAATTTCAAATTTCACTTCTCCTTTAGGCTTGGTTGATGTTGTTATCGGCAGTCTATCTACAGGTATTGTTTTACTTTTATCCTATTATGTAACTAAACAGCTGAAAAGCCCGATTAAAAAAATGATCCTGACTGCAATTATTTGTTCATTATCAATGTTTACGGTAGCTGGACAATTGACTTATTTTTATCAGCTGCCATTTTTCTATACGTGGCTGACCGTTGGTGTTGGCGAATTACTGTCGATGTCTGTTGGCGGTATGTTGATTTACTGGATCAATGAAAAAATCGATTTATCCAAATAAAGAAAGAAACTGAATGCAGATAGCTCTTCCATTTGAATGAGCTAAAAGCGTTCAGTTTCTGTTTATTTTTCTAAGTAAAATTCAAAACGATTGCCAACATATTGGGTTCTTACATACTCAAAAGGGGTGCCGTTTTCAAAATAAGAGATTTGACGTAAACGAAGAATGGCATCACCGCGCTTGATTTTTAAATAGTCCGCAATCTGTTCTGATGCTAACATCGCTGAAATCGTTTGATTGGCATGACCGATTTTATTGCCGCCTTTTTCTTCCAATGTTTTATAAAATGAATTAGTGATTTCTGCTTTGCTGTACTGATCCACTAAAGAATAAGGAACACTAGCCACCTCAAAACAAATTGGTAAATCATCAGCAAATCGAATTCGTTCCATACGTACGATTTGTTCATTTTCTTTTAGATGTAATTTTTCCATTTCACTAGAGCTTGGTTTAGCTACATAATAAGATACCGTCCGGCTAGAAGGTACTCTGTTTTGGGAAAGCATAATATCTGTGAAACTGGTTGTTCCCGTCATTTTTTCTTGGACTTTTTTACGAGCAACATAGGTTCCAGAACCGATTTTACGCTCCAAGATTCCTTCATCTGCAAGTGTTTGAATGGCTTGTCTTAAAGTCATTCGGCTAACATTAAATTGAAGCGCTAGCTCACGCTCTGATGGAAGTCTGTCACCAATCTTCCAAACACCATGTTCAATGTCCTCTTTAATTTTATCGTGTATTTGAATATAAACAGGTAAACTTGAAACCATCTGACATCCCCCTTTTCTTCTCTTTCATTATAACTGGTATATACCTAATAAACAACTGAAATTTATAACCGCTAGTAAAGAAAACGTTCCCTTATTTTTTTGGTACGCTTCATTTTGTTCATTACTTAGTTTCAATTATAAGAAGATTTTGTGTTGTACATAAAAACAACCTAAGCTGTTCGAGAGTACAACAACTTAGGTTACTATAAGTCTATGCTAAGAATTTACTTTTTTATCCATCATTTTATGAGCTGTCGCCATCATCAAACGTATGCGATTCAGCTGATTAACTAGAGAAACACCTGGATCATAATCGATCGGAGCAATATTAGCCTTAGGATATTGCCGACGCAATTCCTTAACTACCCCTTTGCCGACAACATGGTTAGGTAAACAGCCAAAAGGTTGCATACAAACAATATTGTTAACATCTTGCTTTAATAATTCAATCATTTCACCGGTTAAGAACCAGCCTTCTCCAGTATGGTTACCAATGGAAAGAATTTTACCAGCATCTTCTGCTAATTCATGAATCGAATCGATTCCTTCAAATCTCTTAGAACTTCTTAATGCTTTATCCATTGGTTTTTCGACATATTCAATCATCCGAATTGCAAATTGGGCGATCATTTTACTTTGTTTTGACATCCCCATATTTTCATATTTCCAAATTTGGTTGTATAAAGAATAATTCATAAAACCAACAATATCAGGCACTACCGCTTCTGCACCTTCTGCTTCTAAAAGACGAACGATATCATTATTCGCTGTTGGGGAATATTTCACCAGAATTTCACCAACGACGCCTACTTTCGGTTTTTGAACATCCTGTAAGGGTACTTCATCAAATTCATTGATGATTTTTTTCATATTCCGGTTAAATAGTGTCAAAGAACCATTTCTGACATTTTTTTCGATTTGTTTTAACCACTTGGCATGAAGAGCATCAATCATACCAACTTCTGTTTCATAAGGGCGCGTCCGATACACAACACGCTCAAAAAGGTCACCGTATAAAAAGGCAATAGCTACACGTTTGAGCATAGGCAACGTAAACTTAAATCCTGGATTAGATTCTACGCCTTTATTGCCCATAGAAACTGAAACGACAGGAACTTGAGGGAATCCAGCATCATTCAATGCTTTTCTAAGTAACGGAATATAATTCGTCGCCCGACATCCTCCACCTGTTTGTGTCATCATTACACTAACATGGTTCAAATCATATTCTCCGCTTTCTAACGCTTCGACTAGTTGACCAATCGAAATAATCGCTGGATAACAGGCATCATTGTTCACGTATTTCAATCCCACATTCACTGCTTCACGATCATCAGCCGGCAAACAAACGACATTATACCCAGATGCTTGTAAGGCTACATCGACTAATCCAGACTGATGAATAGGGCTTAACATCGGCAATAGTAACGTATGTGTCTTTTTCATTTCTTTAGTGAAGACAATTTTTTCAGGTTCCTCCTGTTTCAATTTGGGTTCGAAATTCATTTTTTCCCGTTCATTTACTGCCGCTTTTAATGAACGCAACCGAATACGAATCGCACCTAAGTTTGACCCTTCATCGATTTTTAACACGGTATAAATTTTTCCATACTGATCCATGATTTCTTCTACTTGATCAGTCGTTACGGCATCTAAGCCACAACCAAATGAATTTAACTGAACAAGCTCTAGATTTTTCGATTTAGCGACTACACGAGCTGCTGCGTATAAACGAGAATGGTAAACCCATTGATTGACTACGCGTAAATTACCTACATCACTCAAATGAGAAAGACTGTCTTCTGTCAACACATGGAATCCTTCTTGGGTAATTACATCGGCAATCCCATGATTGATTTCTGGATCTAAATGATAAGGACGTCCAGATAAAACAATTCCCCGCTCTCCTTTTTGATTCAGCATCATCAATGTTTCTTCACCTTTATTGCGGATATCTTCTTTAAAGGCATCCAGTTCTTCGTACCCATGCCGTAACGCTTTTTCGACTTGTTCTTTTGAGATACCTAAATCAGCAAACGTTTCACTTAACACATTCGCAACAGAGGCTTCATTCGCCAAGTTAATAAAAGGATTACGATAGTCTACTTTACCATCACGAATATCGTCAACATTGTTTTTTATCACATCAGGATAACTTTGCACGATTGGACAATTAAAATGGTTGTCTGCTTCTAGTGACTCTTGTCGCTCAAATACAACACCTGGGTAGAAAATCATTGGTATTTTAGAGTCAATCAAGGCTTGAATATGCCCATGGGATAACTTAGCAGGATAACAGGCTGTATCACTTGGAATAGTTTCCATTCCTTGCTCATATAATTCTTTATTGGAACGCGGAGACAATTCTACTCTAAAACCTAAATCAGTGAAAAACGTGTGCCATAAAGGATAATTCTCATACATATTCAGTACACGTGGAATCCCAATTCTCCCATGAAGGGCATCTTTTTCTTTCAACGGACGATACTTAAATAATTTACGATACTTGTAGTCAACTAGATTCACTCTACGATCTTCTCTTTTGATTTTAATTCTTGCCCCACGTTCACAACGGTTTCCTGTCACAAATTGTCGACCGTCTGAAAAAATCGTAACAGTCATCATACAATTATTTTCACAAAGACCACAATGCGTAAATTCTTTTTCAGCTGTAAAAGAATCCAGTTCATCCAAGCCCAAAAGAGTTGTTTCTTGTCCTAATTCATAATCCTCTAAAGCAATCAATGCAGCGCCATAAGCACCCATCAAGCCTGCAATTGACGGTCGAACAACCTCTCTTTCACTAACCAATTCAAATGCACGCAACACAGCTTCATTATAAAATGTGCCACCTTGACAGACGATTTTTTTCCCTAGTTCTTCTGGTCTTCGCACTTTGATAACTTTATAAATCGCATTTTTAATTACTGAATAGGAAAGTCCAGCAGAAATATCACCAACCGAAGCACCTTCTTTTTGAACCTGTTTTACTTTTGAGTTCATAAATACAGTACAACGAGAGCCAAGATCTACTGGTGCTTTTGAACTCAATGCTTCAATCGCAAAATCTTTGACATCAAAGTTCAACGACTTGGCAAATGTTTCAATAAAGGAACCGCACCCAGATGAACATGCTTCATTTAGCTGAATAGAAGACAAAACACCGTCTTTAATCGTCATCGCCTTCATATCTTGTCCACCAATATCTAAAATAAAATCAACGCCTGGTTGAAAATGATCAGCCGCTTTGTAATGGGCCATCGTTTCAACTTCTCCAATATCTACTTTCAGCGCATTTTTGATTAAATGTTCACCGTAGCCAGTCACAGCAGATTTCCCAATAAAAACACCCTCTGGTAATTGTTGGTACAGCTCTTTTAATACTGTCATCGTTGTTTCTAGCGGCTGTCCTTGATTATTCCCATAAAAAGAAAATAACAAGTTTCCTTCCTCGTCAATCAATGTCACTTTAGTTGTTGTGGAACCTGCATCAATTCCTAAAAAAGTGACACCGCGATGTTCCGCCAAAGATTTTTCTGTTGCACGAGCTTGATTGTGCCGCTTTCTAAATTCGTTCAACTCAGACGTATCTTTGAAAAGTGGTTCTAATGTATCTGTTGGTTTTAACTGCTCTTGATCCCCGTCAGTTAATCGGCTGATTAGTTCAACCAGAGTTGTTGTCTTAGCCCCTTCTGAATAAATGGCTGCCCCCATTGCTACGAACAATTGCGGATTTTCTGGGAAAATCACATTTTCTGGTTGGACATCCAAGGTTTCAATAAATCGTTTTCTAAGCTCAGACATGAAAAATAACGGTCCGCCTAAAAAAGCTATTTTTCCTTTGATTTTTCTTCCAGAAGCAAGACCAGCAATTGTCTGATTAACAACCGCTTGAAAAATACTTGCAGCAATATCTTCTTTTGCTGCACCTTCATTAATCAACGGTTGTACATCTGTTTTGGCGAAAACACCACATCTTGAAGCTATTGGATAAATTGTCTGATACTTTTTGGCTAATTCATTAACACCATTAGCATCTGTTTTTAGTAAGACAGCCATCTGATCGATAAATGCCCCCGTCCCACCTGCACAACTACCATTCATGCGTTGTTCCAAGGCGCCTTCAAAGAAAGTAATCTTCGCATCTTCACCACCTAATTCAATTGCTACATCGGTTTCTGGAATAATCTCTTCAACTGTTTTTGTACATGCGATTACCTCTTGCACAAACGAAATGTTTAATACATCAGCAAGACCCATTCCACCTGATCCTGTAATAGTCATTGTAAGTGGTGTAGTATCACCTATTACAGTCATCCCTTCTTTCAAAACTTTCTCAGTTGCTGCCCTAACATCTGAATAATGACGTTCGTATTTAGCAAATAATGTGTGATTTTTTTCATCCATAATTACTAATTTCACAGTTGTTGACCCAACATCTATTCCAGCTCTTATTGTCATGTTTTTAATCTCCTTAAATGGACATATCCTTTTATTTTCCAACACTTTGTTGATTATCCTACAAGATGTCTGATATAATACTTATGTATATTTTAGAAAGATTCTAATTTATTTGCAACAAGCAAATGACCCTAATTTGTGAGATAAGCAACAAACTTTCAGAAACTGTTGATTATTTCGAAAGGAATTTTTTATGTCAAAGAAAACAGACCTTCGAGTACAACGAACACACAAAATGATTATCCAAGCTTTCGTTCATTTAGTAGAAGAAAAAGGCTACGATTGTGTAACGATCCAAGACATTGCAGATGAAGCCATGATCAATCGTGCAACTTTTTATGCCCATTTCAAAGACAAACAAGACCTTTATGAACAAATTTTTGATTTTGCAGTCAATGCGTTTACCTCTGTGATTGATACAGAACAGATCATTGTCAGTAATCGAGTCAAGGTAAAGCAAATCGAGTTGTTACTGACACATATTTATATAAATATTCAAAAAAACAAAAATTTTGTTTTGACCATCATGGATGGGAGTTCCAATGAGTTATTACGAAAACGATTGGCAGAGATTATTTATGAAAAGTATGCATATATCTTTTGTACGTTAAAAATTACTGAAAATGATATTGAGGTACCACTAGATTTTATCATTGAGTATATGACATCCATTTTCACAGCTACCCTTCACTGGTGGATTACAAGTGACACAGACATGTCTCCTAACCACTTAGCTAGGCTTGTTATTAAATTAGTTGGAAATGGTCATCTCACCGTTTTAGGCATTGAAATCGAAAAATAGAGGGCAAAAAGAATAGTCTGAATCAAAACATACTCGTTATGATTCAGACTATTCTTTACTTTTCTATCTAGCGGTTTTTAGCACGCCATTTTTTGGTATGGGCTGTATCTCTAGCAGTAACAATTTGAACACCAGCTGGCTTTTCACCTTTATTCTTTTTGCCAAAAAGATCAACTTTTACATCGTATTTCCCTTCACGGGCTAAATCATAGACTTTTTCAGCTGTTTCGGTTATTTTTTCTTTAATCCCCATTTGATTCACTCCTTATACTTTTTCATTCACTTTATCATATATTTTTGTAAAAGAGAACTGAAGTCATCAAATGATCTCTTTTCTCAAAAAAAAGAACAACTCACATAGAGTTGTTCTACTAAGACTGGGGTAGCTGGATTCGAACCAACGCATGACAGAGTCAAAGTCTGTTGCCTTACCGCTTGGCCATACCCCAAAAAAAAATGGAGGAAAGTGGATTCGAACCACTGAACCCTAAGGAACGGATTTACAGTCCGTCGCGTTTAGCCACTTCGCTATTCCTCCAAAAGGTTTTAGTAAAAAACCTGACTTAGTTATAATACAAAATTTTCGAGCAAAATGCAAGCATATTTCGAAAAAAAATTGTTATTTATTTTAGTCGTTCAAATTCCATTGACGAATGATGTATTCAATCGCTTCATCTAGCGTTTTTACAGTTGCTTCATGACGGTCATCAATCATTACTGCAAATTTTTTTGATTCTTGTACGACGACTTGACCAATTTCTTTTTTGCCAATGATCAGTGTGTTTACTGTAAGCGTCTGACCATTGATTTTTTTCTGTGTTTCTTCAATTTTGACTTCAATATCTTTATTTTTCTTTGACATCTTTATCCCTCCAAGAGTCTATGGTATCATGTTCTGTAAAAAAAAGCACCTATCACTTTAGATAGATGCAAAAATTTTTTTATTAAGCACTAAATAGTTGTTTCCTCTTCACTTCACTCAGTATGGCAAAACTAATTCCTACTATAATAGAAACAATACCTACTATGATAAATAGCCATAAAAAACTCGAAAGATAGGTTTGTATAAAATCATACATCGCTTTCGATTGAATTGCGAGTCTTTTTAAAAAACCTTGCAATAAAATCGCTGATGGCACAATAACCATCATCAGCCCACTACCAATACATATATATGACAAGTATCTTGACAAGCGATGGAAATAGCCTCTTAACGAATTGTACAGCGATACGCTTAATACAACCCATAAAACACCACAAGTAGCCATGAACATTACTAATTTTGATTTATAATTCATCACTTTTCGTCCATATGAAACTAAAAATGGTAATTCAACGTAGCCTTTATAAATTGTCACTGCTTGATCTGCCAGACCTGTAACAGCTTGTTTTGACTCATCTGTCGACTGAATTTTATTTTCTTCCATATAGTTTGTGATCAAACGAGCAACAGTATCATGAATTTCTGTTTCACTAGTAATGGAGTATTTTGTGCCAGAATTGTACATTGCTTTAAAATATGCACGAACATCTTTCTCCACTAACTCTTTTTTGACAGATTGATTTAACACACCTTCTGGAATATTACTTCCTAAAGCACTACTTTCAATTTGTCGATTGATTTCTTTTGTTAGTTGCGTATAGTAGTCTGCTTTAGTTGCTTGCTTCGCAATATAGTTTTCACTAAAAAGCGTGACACGTAACGTTAACAAAATTAGAAATGCAAATAAAAAGACGGAAGATAAAAAAGCAATAAAAAAACGTGAAAGTACTTTTATTCGTTGACTGCGGTTTTTCATCGTACTGATTCTCCTCCTTATGACTTCTCATCAATGATTGGACCAGATACATAATCTGCAGAAACAAATACTCGTTCCGGCGTTAATCCAATCGCATCTAATGGGTAACAAGTATATAGAATCAGTGATCGTTTAGAGCGGTCACCTAATTTGGTGTTTATTGACGGATCTTTATAGTTCGCAATCTTTATATCTGTCACACGATATGTATAATCACCATAATGCGTGTGAACGCTTACTTCGTCTCCAGGTTCCAAATAATAAATTTTTCCAAATGATGGCAGATTATGACCACCGATCAAGGTAGTTCCTAAGTCGCCTGGAATCATACTACCGATATACTGTCCTGCGCCCAAACGTAAAATTTCTTCACTATCTCCATAGAATAATGGTTCATTAATTCCTACTTTATCGATTACTACCTCACCAAATTGATCGCCACCTACTGGATAGACCATATTAGAAGAGGATAGTTTTCCTTGTTCAGATGTTTGTTCTCCAGTTGCAGCGTGTTTGCCATCAACCGAGTTGCCAGTCGCCTGACCTTCTGATTTATTCTCTGTCTTATCATCTGATTTGTCTGCTACTTTGTCGGATGATAATTGTTTTTTTACTTTGTCCCTTTGTGCAAAAAGATTTGTTCCCTTTTGATCAAAAGACGGGGCATCATTCAATGAAATCAGATCCACAGCTGATGAAGCGAAATTAATGACAGGTGCACCAATTATGTAAATAATGAGATAGCCAAAACACATAAAGAGAAGAGGCACATAAATAAATGCCCCTACT
Source organism: Enterococcus sp. 4G2_DIV0659 (assembly GCF_002140715.2). Classification (NCBI taxonomy): domain Bacteria; kingdom Bacillati; phylum Bacillota; class Bacilli; order Lactobacillales; family Enterococcaceae; genus Enterococcus; species Candidatus Enterococcus mansonii. The sequence goes on from NZ_NGLE02000001.1 coordinate 573,847, forward strand.
CTTTTTAGTTGTTTCATCTTATGCTAATTTGTTCTTTCTGCTCACAAATACTGCACCTGCTGCAGCAACGATTAATGAGCCAAAAGTAATTCCGCTTAATGCGTAATTCGAACCTGTATTTTTCACTGGAGAACCAGTTTTGTAAACAGGCGCGCCATTAGCATCTGTGATTGTCACTGCAGAGTAGCTTCCGCGAGCTCCAAAAGTGATTTTCACGCCTACAGCGTTACCAGCAGCAATCGCGTAATTTTGTACTTGAGAAATTACGTTAGCTGGTAATAAGCTAATTGCTTTAGCAAGTGAGTTAGCACCTGAAGTATTAACAGATACGCCTTCAACTAAAGCACGAGCCGCTTGGATGTTTTTAACAGCTTCGTCTACTTGAGCTTGTGTCAAATCAACACGTTTCAAGTGGTTAGCAGCTGCATTTGTTTCAGCTGCATCAAAATTGAATTTTTTGCCGCCGATTGTTGCGCCAGCATTCAATTCATTAAGAATAGACTGTTCCGCTGTTGAGATAGCACCGTCAGCTGAAGCTAGTGGTGCAAAACTTAACACCATTGCTACTGCAACGATAAATCCAATAACTTTTTTCATTTGTTTTCCTCCCATCTTAAATATTTATAATTAATTGCAACAGAGCTGCAAAAATTATACCAACAACAACCACTAAAATGTTTTTGTTTATCTTAGAGAAGATGTAGTAAAGACAACAAGTGTCTTCCGTCTTCAATTTTTAGTGGAACGTGTAAGAACTACACGTCACTATATAAAATTATCACAAGCAACTTTAATAGTCAAACTGTTTTCAGAAAATTTTTTTAGAGAAAAATATTCCTACAAAGAATTTTTTATTTTTTTTGTGACAGAAGTACAGCTTCAAAAACATCATATCCTGCTTCTTTTAGAAGTGTTTTTAGTTGATTGGTTTGTTGACTTTCAATCTGTAACTCAATTATTGTTTCTTGTTCTTTGCGATTGACAACAACGGTCAAAATACTAAAATCATTATCCGCCAATAGTTTTGTGATATCTGCTAAAATGCCTTTATGATCTTCTGGAATCCGAAGCTGGATTCTCGTTCCGCCATCATGGTATCCCGTAATTTTTAAAAAAGCATCAAAAATGTCATTGTTTGTAATAATACCTACTAGTTTGTCTGTTTCGTCAATAACAGGGAGAACACCAATATTATTTTGGCGCATTTGAAAGATGCCATCTTCTAGTGAAGCTTCTGGTTTGATTGTTTGAACCTGTTTTACCATGACATCTTCAACGGTTGTTTTATTTAACAAATAATTTACTTCATAAACACTTAAGCTTGTTGCTTTTGAAGGCATCGCGGATTGAATCGTTCCTTCTGTGATTAATCCTATAAGTTTCCCGTCTTTTTCTACAGGCAATCGATGGATATTATTTTTTTTCATCAAATCAACAGCATCAAAAATTTTCATTTCTGGTTGTGCAATGATTAATTCAGTTGTCATAAAATCACTTACGCTCATACTCTTAACCTCCTAAATATGCTTTTTTCACTTCTTCACTGTTTAATAATTCTTCGCCACGACCACTTAAAACGACCGAACCTGTTTCCAAAACATAGCCTCGATCTGCAATGGATAACGCCATTTTTGCATTTTGTTCAATCAACAAAACAGTTGTTCCTTGTTTATTTATTTCTTTTATAATATTAAAAATTTCTTGTATAAATATGGGTGCTAACCCCATCGATGGTTCATCCAGTAATAATAGCTTAGGTTTGGACATCAATGCTCTTCCCATTGCAAGCATCTGCTGCTCACCACCTGATAAGGTAGACGCATCTTGATTTTTTCTTTCTTTTAAAATAGGAAAACGATCAAAAATCATCTCGTAATCTTTTTTTAATTCATTATCTTTTCTTAAAAAGGCACCCATTTCTAAATTTTCTTGAACAGTTAATCCAGAGAAAACATGGCGTCCTTCTGGTACTTGGCAAAGACCTGAGGCTACGATTTTTTGCGGAAGCATTTTTTGAATTGGCTGACCTTCAAAAGTAATGCTTCCTTTTGACGGACGATTCAACCCGGAGATTGTTCTTAGGATTGTTGTTTTCCCTGCACCATTAGCACCAATCAATGATACGATTTCTCCTTGTTCTACATTAAAACTCACATCTTTAACCGCTTGTATTACACCATAATGCACGGATAAATTTTCTATTGTCAACATTATAGTTCACCTCCAAGATAGGCTTCGATTACTCGCGAATCATTTTTAATTGCTTCAGGTTTTCCTTCTGCAATAATTCTACCGTATTCTAAGACATAAATTCTTTGACAAACATCCATGACTAGACTCATATCATGTTCAATCAATACAATAGTGATCTGGAATTCTTTTTGAATTTTCCGAATCAATTTAGTCAAATCAGCCGTTTCTTGCGGATTCATTCCAGCTGCGGGTTCATCCAAGAACAATATCTTCGGCTGAGTTGCTAAGGCACGTACAATTTCCAAACGTCTTTGTTCCCCATATGGCAAGTTTTTCGCTAAGGTCTGTGCCTTATCTTCTAAACCAAAAATAGCAAGAAGCTCAAACACTTTCGTTTTCATTTCTTCTTCTTTTTTATAAAAAGCGGGTAATCTCAAAATACTTGAAATAATGCCTTCTTTATTTTTACTATTCATGGCAATCAATACATTATCCATAACCGTTAAATCTTTAAATAAACGAATATTTTGAAAGGTTCTGCTTAATCCCATATCAGCAATTTTATATGGTTTCATTCCATTTAATACTTGTTCTTTACCTGATAAATCCAGAACCACAGTACCTTCGCTTGGTTCATATACACCAGTCAGAAGATTAAACAAAGTTGTTTTCCCTGCACCATTAGGACCGATCAACCCAATCAATTCGTTTTGTTCTAATGTAATATTTACATTAGATACAGCAGCTAATCCGCCGAAGTTTTTAGTTAAATTACTAACGTTCAGTAGAGGCATTTGATTTATCCTCCTTTTTATTCACTAATTTTTTTACAGAAAATTCCCATGTTCCTAAAAGTCCGCCAGGTTTAAAAATCATAATAATAATTAAGGCTAACGCATAGATAATCATCCGTAACGCACCTGCATCTTGTAAAAACATATTTAAAATACCTAGAACAATCGCTGAGATAAATGTGCCAGTTACACTACCAATTCCACCAAACACAACGATAATCAACACATCAATCGACTTCATAAAACCAAAATCTTTTGGTGCAATTGTTTGAACATAACTAGAATAAATCGCTCCTGCTACGCTAGCCGTAACAGCACCAATGATAAAGGCAATCACTTTATATTTTGTTGTATTCACACCCATTGATTCAGCCGCTATCTCATCTTCTCTAATAGCCATTGTTGCTCGTCCAGGACCGCTATGGATAAAATTCACAATAATTAATGTCACGATCACTACAAAACCAAAGACTAATGACCAGTTGACCATTGGCGGAATCCCAAAAATCCCCGCTGGTCCATTCGTAACGTCTTTCATATTGATAATGATGATTCGAATAATTTCTGAAATACCTAATGTGGCAATCGCTAAGTAATCCCCTTTAAGTCTCAAAGTAGGAATACCAACTACTAAAGCTACAATCCCTGATAATACAATTCCTAACAACACACCACTTAAAAAGCCGCTCATTGTTGGATAGTTGACAGACATAATCGCAGCACTGTAAGCACCGATCGCCGTAAACCCTGCATGTCCTAATGAAAACTGACCGGAAAAACCGATGATTAAATTTAACCCTAATGCCAGCATAATATTGATACCAATTGTAATTAATGTATATTCGGTAAAAGGTGTGATGACACCCGTTAGATATAATACATAAATAAAGGCATAAGCAGCAGCCGCAATTAAAAGCCAGACAATATTATATTTTAAATTCTTTTTCATGCACGCCACCTACACTTTCTCTTTAATGTTTTTGCCCAAAATACCTGCTGGACGAATCAATAATATAATAATCAATAAAGCATACACTACTGCGTCTTTATAATCTGAAAAACCTAAAGCAATGGTTAATGTCTCTAACAAGCCAATCACAAATCCTCCAAGAGCCGCACCAGGGATAATCCCAATTCCACCTAAAACAGCCGCTACAAAAGACTTAAGTCCTGGTACTACACCCATCATCGGATCAATCGAATTATAATACAACCCAATCAACATACCTGCTGCTGCTGCTAAAGCGGAACCTAAAGCAAACGTAAATGAAATCGTCCGATTCACATTGATCCCCATTAGCTGTGCTGCATCTGCATCAACGGATACTGCACGCATCGCTTTTCCCATTTTGGTCTTTTTAACAATCAATTGCAACGCAACCATCAATACTAGAGAGATAACTAAAATAAGTACTTGAATATTTGTAATTTGAATAAATCCTAGTTGATAGCTTTTAAATTCGATTGCCTGAGGGAATGATTTTTTTTCTGGTCCTAACCAATAGATCATGCCGTTTTGTAGTAAAAACGAAACACCAATTGCTGTAATCAAGGCTGCAATTCTCGTTGATTTCCGGAGTGGTCGATACGCTAAAAATTCAATCACTACCCCAATCACTGCAGCTCCTGCCATGGATAAAATCAACGCTTGGAAAAAGCCTAAGCTTAATTTATTGATGAAAAAATACCCCATAAAACCGCCCAACATATAGATTTCTCCATGGGCAAAGTTAATTAATTTGATAATGCCATAAACCATTGTATAGCCTAAAGCCAATAAAGCATAAATACTACCTAGAAAAAGCCCATTTACTAGTTGTTGGATAACTACTTCCATGTTTATCACTTCCAATATTTTAGAATAATTGTTGCTGTACTAATGAAAACAGAGGATGGACAAAACGTATACCCTTGTCTCACCCTCTTCAGATTTTATATGGATTGTATATATTTAAGGATTTACAGCTTCTGCAGAGCTTTCTTTTCCATTCGTCATTCCTAATACAACCACTGATTTTTCAGGATTGTGGTCTTTGTCCATTGTCATTTTTCCTGTAACACCAACGAAATCTTTCAATGAGGCTAACCCTTCAGTGATATCTTTTGAATCAGCTGAATCTTTGTCTTCCATTGCTTGTTTTAACATATAGACAGAATCGTAACCTAAAGCGTTAAATGCAGATGGTTGTTTGTCATATTTTTTCTTGAATGCTTCTACGAATGGTTTTACTTTATCTGTAGCTGGTGCTTCTTCTGAGAAGTGCCCTGTATAATAAACATCAGAGACATTTTTAGCCCCAGCGATTTCTACTAATTTCTCATCTCCGAATCCGTCTGCGCCAAGAATTGGTTTGTTGATGCCCATTTCACGTGCTTGCTTGATAATTAAGCCTGCTTCAGCATAATACCCTGGAATGTAAATTGCATCGTAATCAAGGTCTTTGATTTTAGTCAAGATCGCTTGGAAATCTTTGTCACCAGCTGTGAACGTCTCTTCTTTAGTGATTTTTCCTTTATATGTTTCTTTAAATGATTTTGTTAAGCCAATGGCATAATCACTTGAATTATCACCAATGATTACCACATTTTTTGCTTTTAAATTATTTTGAGCGTAATTTGCTAAGATAACACCTTGGAACGTATCTTGGAAACATGCTCTAAAAATATATTCTTGTACTTTATCATTTACAAGAGTGATACTATCATCTGTTCCAGATGGTGTGATCACTGGTACTGCTGCTTTTGTCATATTTGGAATGGTTGCTTTTGTTGCACCTGATGTTGCAGGTCCAATCACTGCAACCACTTTATCTTTGGCGGTTAAATTGGCCGCAACAGATGTTGCTTCACCATTTTCTGATTTATTGTCTTTTTCAATCAATTCTAATTTTTTGCCAAGAACACCGCCTGCATCGTTGATTTCTTCAACCGCTAATTTAATTCCTTCTTTTTCAGCATTCCCATACGCCGATACATCCCCAGAAAGTTCCATGTTCATTCCAATTTTGATTGTGTCACCTTCAACTTTATTTCCACCGCCACTTGCGCCACCTCCAGCAGCTGGTCCACATGCTGCTAGTAAAAATAGACTAGCAAATAAAAAACTGAATTTTTTCATCGTATAACCCCCATTAGTTTGAATGCTGATCGTGTCGGTCTAACTCTGACAGAAAAATAAGAAAAACTAACTTAGGCATTTTTTCCTTCATTCGTTTTCATTTTTAACTAGTTAAGTTAGTACGAAAAGCCAGATAATTCTCTTTGCTTATATAATTATTAAAGAGTATGTATACAAATATAATCAAAAATAAGTTAAATGTCAATGAATTTTCAGAAAATTTCTATAATTCAAATTATTAAAAATCGTTCGTTACTTACATATAAGAATTACCCAGTTTCTATACGTAAAAAAACGTCTCCTTGCGAACCGCAATTTGACGTTTTCGTTTGTTGATTTTTTAATTTTGGTTTGCTAAAAAATTTGCTGCCGCTCCAATCAAATTAGCATCATTCTTAAACTCACAGGCTACGATTTGCGGAATAAAATCATGTAATTCAAAATGAGCTAGTTTTACTTTCATCCGCTGGTTGATTTCATCAAGTAACCCTTTTTTAGCAGAAACACCCCCACCTAAAACAATCATCTCTGGATCAAGAGAAAATTGAATGCTAAACAGCCCTTGAGTTAAATACTCATAAAAATTATTAACCTCTTCTAATGCCACTTCATCGCCAGCTTTTGCAAAAGCAAACACGTCTTCCCCAGAAAAGGCCTCTTTATCTACACCTTTACGTTCGCAATAACGCCAAGCCATTTGAACAGCTGTTCCAAGTTTACTAAATGTTTCACCTCCACTTAGATACATCAAGCCAAATTCACCGCCATAAAGATGAGCTCCTTTGACAATTTTTCCTTTATGAAAAATTGCACCACCGATTCCAGTTCCTACGACAACGAATACAACTTCTTTTTTGCCCTTGGCAACACCTTCGTAAATTTCTGCCATTCCTGCACAATTTGCATCGTTTTCGATTGAGACAGGAAGTTTAAATAACTCCTCTAGTTCTTTAAATATATTGAATTTATGGATATAAGGAATCGCTGAAATTCCGTTAATCATTTGTTTTTGGACATCCACTACGCCTGGTGCACTGAATGCAACACCTTCTACTTTTTGAGTGATTCCATCATATACATCGTATAACGACGCTTTCATTTCATCCCATGTTTTTGGTGTTATAAATTTTCCTTTGTCCGTTATTTCTTGACCGTTCCAAATTCCATATTTTACTGCTGAACCTCCAAAATCAAACGCTAAAATAGCCATCTCTTAGCCCCGTTCTTTGTCTATTTATTGTGCTTGTTTCTTCTATAATTATAGGGACCATGATATTCCTGATCCGGATTTCTTTTTAAACTAAACTTCAGCGGTACATAATCAATCCCGCCTTTTGTCAGTGGATGACATCGTAAAAATCTCGCGGTTCCCATTGTTATCCCTTTGATACTGCCGTGTGTCTGGATGGCATCAATCATATATTGTGAACATGTTGGGTGATAGCGACAGCTAGCTGGAAGCCCAGGGGAAATGAAACGCTGATAGCCACGAACCATTCCGATAAAAATATTTCCTGCCATTTCATCCCTCTTTTCTCTATTCGAAAAAACTATACCTTTTTTTGTAACGAAATGCAAGAAGAGAGTCGCTGACTCATTTATATAATAAAACTCTCGATTATTATATAAATAATATAATAATATTATTTGAAAGCAAATTAACAAGGGATTTCAATTGCTGCCCTAAATAATATTTGTTATCATTTGTATGTATTAATTTTCTATTAGAAAGGATGATTCAAGTGAAAAAAACTATCTTTTTAGGGATTTTAGGCATCGCTTTATTTACAAGTTTCAATAATGGACATTCAGTTCATGCACAAGAAAACAGCAACAATAATCAGCAGGAGATATTAGCAGCAACTGTAACCGTTAGTACGTATGAAGAATTGAGGAATGCTCTTAGTAACGATAATGGTGTAACTACGGTAATATTGGCAAACGACATAACACTTGAAAGAGGGATTAAGATTCACCCTGCTAAAAAAGAATTAACCATTAACGGTCAATCTCATACCTTAACCGAAGCCACAAATGGCAGTCACGGAACAATTTATGTAGAAAATAATAACGGAACTAAAACCATCAATTTAAACAATCTGTCAATTTTAGGTAAAAATTATTATGGTCCAGTAAATATCGATGATAACGTCTATGGTGTTACACTTAACTATTCAAACATCACGTATAGTGGTCCACAATTAGTTCATAATATCCATGGCTATGCTACATTTTCTGGTACCACAAAAGCTGAAATCAAACAAGTTATGACAAATTCTGATACTCCGCAAGAATTTGCTGAAGCTTTAGGGATCACGATTAAAGGTTCGTTTAATTTAGATCATCAATCCATTTCAGATAGTGCTTTCTGGTTTGGCCTTGGTAATGATCATATTCCGTATTTTTCAATAGAAGATAACGCGGACGTTTTTATAAACGTAGCAAATAACACTCTTTTTTACGTAGATAATAGCAGTACTAAGCCCTTAGACATCTCGGTTGGTCAATCTGGTAAATTTAACGTTACAACTATTCGAGAATTATTTAGACTCGGTAATGCCGGAAATCTAATTTTCCAAAATAATTCTAAGACCCAAATTAACCGAAGTACAAATACAACCAACGCGCCAACCCTGAAGGTATCAGGAACGATCAAAGTCAATAAAGGTGCTATTTTCGATATTAATCATGCACCTGAAACAACTGCCAATAAAATAGTAGGAAGCTAATACTCTGACTACCTAACACCATTTATTAGGCTATAGAGACCTGGACAAAACTGATTTTAGTTTCGTTCAGGTTTCTTTTTTAAAGAAATAGTTTTAGTTTCTAAGTGCTATTTTATAAACAAATCAATGGACTAAAATTTTCTTAAAAAACCAGAAAAGTTACTCAAGAAATAGAAAACATGCTAAAATGAAGGAGAATGGAGGCGATATTTCATGGGATTAAAATTCGAGAGCCCAAATGATTTAGATAAGTTATTTGATTCCTTTGCTGTTGATCCGAAGAAAAAAGAAATGCCTAAGGAAGAGCTAGAAAAAAAAGCAATTGAAGCTAAAAATAAAAAACAAGCAAAAAGTGAGTGACAACTTGCTTTTTGCTTGTTCTTTATTTTATTGTAGAAAGCTGCTTAAAGATAGGCTTCAATCGCTCGCCAAGCTTCTTCTTTTCCTTCTTTTGTTTGTGAAGAGAAAAGGATAAAATCATCCGATTTATCAAAATTCAAGGCTTTTTTGATGATACTCTCATGCTTATTCCATTTGCCACGAGGAATCTTGTCTTTCTTTGTAGCCACTACAATTACAGGAATTTCGTAGTATTTTAGAAACTCATACATCTGAATATCTTCTTGTGTCGGTGCATGACGCAAATCTACTAAGGAGACAACAGCTTTTAATTGTTCCCTTGTTGTCATGTACGTTTCGATCATCTCGCCCCATTTTGCCCGTTCGGTTTTTGATACTTTAGCATAACCGTATCCTGGAACATCCACAAAATGCAACGCATTTTCGATTAGGTAAAAATTCAGTGTTTGAGTCTTCCCTGGTTTACCAGATGTTCTCGCTAAATTTTTGCGATTAATCAATGTATTGATAAAAGACGATTTTCCAACATTTGAGCGCCCAGCCAAAGCAATTTCTGGTAGGTCTGTTTCTGGGTATTGTTTTGGTGATACCGCACTGATGACGATTTCTGCATTATGAACATTCATAACTTAACCTCCATAAAAAAATCAGTAAAAAGAGGACGAGACAAAAGTGTTTAGCTCCGAGAAATAAGAAGGAATTCACGAAAATTGCTCTTCAAATTTTTGTGAATTCCAGCTTATTTCCGAAGGAGGTGCTTTTTTCTCGCCGTTTATTCGGATTTTGAGTGTCTGAGATATAACTTGTAGAGTTATGTCTCAGGCACTTTACTTTTTTGAAATCAACCAACTTTTTTATCTTTTTTATTGTAAATAATCGCTGGTTTTCCTGTTCCTTCAACAGCCATTTCTGTAATGATCACTTTTTCAATTGAATCATCTGATGGTACGTCAAACATAACATCCATCATGATTTCTTCAATGATTGATCGCAAACCACGAGCTCCAGTATTACGCTCAATTGCTTTATTAGCGATTGCACGCAATGCTTCTGGATCAAACTCTAATTCAGTATCATCTAATGATAGAAGTTTTTGGTATTGTTTGACTAACGCATTTTTTGGCTCTGTTAAAATACGAACCAAATCGTCTGTTGTTAGTTTTTCTAAAGCAGCTGTCACAGGTAAACGTCCGATAAATTCAGGAATCAAACCAAATTTCAATAGATCTTCTGGAATGATTTGCTGCATCACACTTTCACCATCGTTTAGCTTGCTATTGTTTGTACCAAAACCAATTGTTTTTTCACCTAAGCGATTTTTAACGATTGTCTCGATTCCATCAAAAGCGCCACCCACGATAAACAAGACATTCGTTGTATCGATTTGGATAAACTCTTGATGTGGATGTTTGCGTCCGCCTTGAGGTGGTACACTAGCAACAGTACCTTCCAAGATTTTAAGTAGGGCTTGTTGAACCCCCTCACCAGATACATCTCTTGTAATCGAAACATTTTCGCTTTTACGAGCGATTTTATCGATTTCGTCAATATAGATAATACCTTTTTCAGCACGTTCTACATTAAAGTCAGCAGATTGTAATAGCTTCAATAGAATATTTTCTACGTCTTCTCCGACATATCCTGCTTCTGTCAAACTCGTTGCATCTGCAATCGCAAACGGTACATTTAATGTTCTAGCCAATGTTTGGGCTAAAAATGTTTTCCCAGAACCTGTTGGGCCAATTAAACAAATATTACTCTTTTGTAATTCTACATCTTCAGAGCTTGAATTTTCTGATTGATTTACACGTTTATAGTGATTATAGACAGCCACTGCTAATGAGCGTTTTGCCTGATCTTGTCCAATGACATATTCGTTTAAGACATCCAAAATTTCTTGAGGTTTCGGGACATCCGTTAATTCACGTACGGCTTCATCGTAAAATTCTTCATCAATAATCTCTTTACATAGGTCGATACATTCATTACAAATATAGACACCAGGTCCGGCAACGATTTTTTTCACTTCTTCTTGTGTTTTGCCACAGAATGAACAGCGAACTGCACCGTTGTTACTATTTGTATTATCGTACATGCGTGTCACCTCTCTAAAATTAAAAATGACTGTCGTTACAGTCTTAAAATATAATAGCATAAAACAAGTGAAAATGCGAACATTGGATTTATAAAAATTTGATAAATACATGTGTTCTTGTGCTATACTAAAAGAGAAAATATCAATTGCTGACACGTCAAAAACAGCAGCAAAAAATGGAGGGAATTTCATGCTGGAACAAATTTTATTAGGAACATATACCCGTAGAGAAAGTAAAGGAATCTACCAGATCACACTAGATACGGAAAAAGCAACGCTGTCTGATGCTACCTTATTAATAGAAGAAACAAGCCCTACTTATCTAGCTTTAAATCAAAAAGGAAACCTATTTAATGTTACATCTGTCGATGGTGAAGGCGGCATGGCAGCTTACCAAAACAACAATGGCCATTTTGATGTCATCAATAAAGTAACTGAAGCTGGCGCTCCTCCATGTTATGTTGCAGTCGACGAAGAAAAACAATTAGTGTTTGGTGCAAATTATCATCAAGGAATCGTTCATGTTTATCGCATTTTAGCCGATGGTCGTTTAGAAGATGCAGATAAAATTATTCATGATGAACCAACTGGTCCTCACGAAAACCAAGACAACGCCCATGTTCATTACACTGATTTAACACCAGATCGTCGTTTAGTTGTGTGTGATCTTGGAACAGATCGTGTATATACGTATGATGTCAGCTCAGAAGGAAAATTATCTGAAGTTGCCCAATATGTCGCAGAACCTGGTACAGGTCCTCGTCACTTGGTTTTCCACCCAAACAACCAATTAGCTTATCTATTTGGTGAATTGGACAGTACAGTAACTGTTTTAGCCTACAATGCTGAAGATGGTTCATTTGAGCAGATTCAAAAAGTATCTACTTTACCAGATGGTTTCAATGAATTTAATGGTGGCGCTGCTATCCGTATTTCTGCTGATGGACGTTTTGTCTATGCATCCAATCGTGGGCATGATTCAATCGCTGTTTTTGCTACATCAGAAAATGGTCGGAGCATTGAGCGTGTACAATTGATTTCTACTGAAGGGGAAATTCCACGAGATTTTGATTTGGATCCATCAGGTCAATTTGTCGTTGCTGCAAATCAAAATACTGATAATCTTACCCTTTATCGCCGTGATAAAGAAACAGGTCTTTTAGAAATGATCCAAAAAGATGTCTACACACCAGAATGTGTCTGCGTTTATTTTAAATAAGAAAGAATCGTTTTTCTTTTCACTCAAAAAAGTATAACCGATTGAATACTTCCACATTCAATCGGTTATACTTTTTTTATCGTTTGGTTACTGTTCATATTTCCAAACTTCTGCTTTTGACTCTTGAATCATTTCTAAGGTGCGATCAAAGTTTCTTGAAGCATAGGCATAAAATAAAACATCCACCACAATAAACTGATCATGTAAAGAGGTCGTCGCTGCGCTTCGTAATACCGCTTCATTAGAACGTACCGTTTGTAACGAATACTCCGCTTGATTGGTCAATGTGTTATTTCCAAATTGAGACAAGCCGATTGTTTTTAACTGATGTTTTTTGGCAACATCTACTAAGCGTAGAACTTCTTTTGTTTCTCCCGAATGAGAGACGCAGAAAAACACCGCATCTTTTGGCGCAGATACTAACATCGTGACTAAAACATGGGGATCTTGCACACACAGGACGGTTTTTCCAATTCGATTCCATTTTTGCGCAATATTTTCTGCCACTAAATAGGATGCACCAATCCCAAATGCATAAATGATTGGTGCTGCCACCAATAAGTCAACGATGGTTTCAATCCGCTGTTCATTTAATAAAGCGACAGTTTCTTGCATAGACTGATAGGCATTTCCCAATAGCTTGGACTTAATTTCATCTACGGATTCATTGATTGTAATATCTGAATAGCCTTCATATACAGGAACTTCGATTTCTGCAGATAAACGGATTTTCAATTGGGTAAAACTAGGGACATCAATTTTTTTACAAAAACGAATGACCGTAGCTGAGCTCGTTCCTGCATAGCTGGCTAACTCTGAGGCAGTCATATTGATTACCTTGGATGGATCTTCTAAAATTACTTTTCCAATTTTCTGTTCAGAATTTGGCAGCACATCCAACATACTAATAATTCTTCCCTGAATATTTTCTCCACTCATTTGTGTCATCTCCTTATTTTTGACTTGTTCAGTTTATGTATGGATTAGAGCAAGTAGTCGCTACTCACTCTAATATCGATCAATAATAGGTAATACTACCTAGTGGAACTGATTTTTTTGCTCCTGTAGCACTTGGAATATTTCCTTGTCCATGTTGGATCGTTTGATTGGCTAATACGGCCATAGCGATGGCTTCTTTTGCTTCTGAGGAGTAACCCATTTCTTCTTGAATCATTACGTTTACTGTTGGCAACAATGTTTTTATCATGGCTATTAAGGTTTGATTGTAGCTACCGCCGCCACCAATGATTAGTTCCGTATCACCTTGAACAAATGGCGTTACAGCTATAGCTATCGATTGCGCCGTAAACATTGTGGCCGTTGCAATCAAATCTACAGGAGATAACGACCAACGCTTAATCAAGGATTGGGTAAATTGTTTACCGAACTCTTCCCTACCTGTTGTTTTTGGGTAGGCTTTTTTTATATACGGATGCGCTAAGAGTTCTTCTAATAGCGCTTCATTGACTCTTCCTTGTTTGGCATAGTTACCATCTTTATCATATTCTACATGAAAAAAATGTAAACACAATTCATTCATGATAACATTCCCTGGGCCAGTGTCAAATGCAATTAGCTCCTCTTGCTTTGCCGCTTTAGGAATCACAGTTAAATTACCAATACCGCCAATATTTTGCAAGATTCGGGTGCTTTTTTCACTTCTATAAAGAACGTATTCAGAGTAAGGAACAATAGGTGCGCCCTGACCACCAACAGCCATATCACGTTCTCTAAAGTTGGAAACAACTGTAGTTTTTGTTCGTTCACAAATAACAGCCGGATCACCAATTTGAAGTGTTGAAGGAAACAAGTGGTCACGTTTTACTGGTATATGAAACAGGGTTTGTCCATGACTGCCAATAAACGCTAGTTGCTCAATAGAAATAGCCGCCTTCTCACAAACCGCTAAAACTGCCTGAGCAAATTGTTCTCCTAATTCAACGTTTAGAGAACAGATAGCTTCTACAGTTGATTCTTCAAGCGAAAGTGATTGTCGAATCCGTTTTAGTGTTTCTTTATCAAACGGCAACGTCAAAAATTCTATCAAAGTGACGGACGTTTGTTCATTTTTACCAGAAATGTCCACCAAAGCAGCATCAATTCCATCTAAAGATGTTCCTGACATCAAACCTACCGCGTAAACCATCTTTCATCCCTCCCTTTCCAATGACTATTTGAACACTCGACGTTTAAATGTTTCACACCATCACTTCATTAAATGCAAATTTTTGCCATGGACGTAAATAAGGTAATAACACTCTATCTGCCTCAGTGATATGTCCAACAACGTTTGATTTACCAGAATTTTCCATCGGTAATAGCGCAATCTGCAACTCACCTGCATAGTGAGCATATAAAGAAGTTTCTACAATAATATCTCCTGTTTCCATATCTATTGTATTAAAGGGTGTAAAGTTATGTCCTTTGTATTTTACTCGACTTTGGGTAGAACGAACCACATAATCAGAAATATCTCCTCGATTAAAATGGAACTCTTCCAAGACAATTTTACGCTCTAGCTCTGGTGTTTTCTCTTCAATCACACAATCAAAAGTCAATTTATATGGATCAATGGCACTTAGGGCTTTTAATTCTTCTTCGGATGCAAAAGCATTGGCAATAATCACATCATCAATCAAGTTAGTTGCCCATAAATGTTTTGCTTGCGTTGTAATCGGCCATTGACGATGCATTTCTAAGGTGCATAAGCCTTCTTCTACTGGCCATGGTCCAATCGTAGCCGACGGTGAATTGACAAAAGCTGCGGTATGAATGCCTTTTTCTTTATAGATTTGAGTGGTCTCGAAAAAATGCTCATAACTTAAACCTGTATAACGATGAGGATAAAAATTATGACACCCTAACAACTTATCGCCATTGGCTTGGTAGCTTAAAATATTTTCTAAATAGCATGTCCCAGAACTGATATTTAATTCAATCATCAACTCTTGAGGATTAAAAGTCATTATAGATTCTTCATTCCCAGTAAATCCCATATCTAAACGAATTCCATCCGCTCCGATTTCTTTAAAAAAAGACAAATCATTATAACTGATTTCTAAAGCACCAAATACTTTAGGACTCACATCAGCAATGACTTCCATCCCTAGAGATTTAGCGTAGTGAATCGTTTCTTTAAATTCACTGACAATTTTATCTTTTCCTTCGTCTACAGACAACAAACAAGTAAACACTCGTTTAAAGTGGTACTTTGCGGCCAAGTCCATATAGTCTTTGATTTCTGTTACATTACTATGATTGGGATAAACGGAAATACCTAATCGTCTCATTCAATCACCGCTCCATTCTTTTGATAAAAATAATAAGCGCCTTTTGCGCTGGAATGCTCTTTTTCAATAAATACAGGTTCAAATGCACATTTATCTACATAAGAGAAAAACGCTTGACGGACCTGCTTGTTCTGTTCGATCACACTACCATTCAAGCCGATCTTGATTTGTTTTTCTGTCCAATGCATTTTCGTGACAAGTTTTTTTACTTCACTTCCTAAATCTGTTCCAGCTTTTGACAAAATCGTTGCTGCTACTGGATCTTGATAGGCCAGTTCAGCTACTAGTTTTGCAAGAGAGGCAAGTTGATCTTTAGAAAGTTGATAGGCAATTTTCACCAATTCGATGGTTGTTTCTACATTAAAATGCGCCATTAATTTCTCTGTCAACAAACTATTTTCCGCTCCAATATCATATTCGTAAAGAGCACGTTGGATGGCTTGTTTTCCGATAGAATAACCACTGCCATCATCGCCAAACAAATGACCCCAACCGCCTACACGAACCCACTGATTTTTAACCCGTCCAATGGCAATCGATCCAGTACCTGCAATTAATAAAATACCAGACTCCCCTTTAAGAAACGCATAATGAGCCAATTGTCCATCGCTTAATAAAACAAGAGGTACTTGAAATACGGCTAACTCGTTGGCTAACGTTTCTTTTAGTCCACCACTTTCAATACCCGCTAAACCTAAAACCAATAATTGACAATCTTTTGCTTGTCGTCCTGTTAATACCGTTTGAATCGCTGATTTGATGTTCGCTAATCCTTGCTCATGATCGACCAGCATATTTCCAAATCCAGTAATCACTCGTTGGCATTCCTTGCCCGTTAGATCATAAACGATCGCTTCAGTCTTTGTGCCTCCGCTATCTATACCAATAATATATTTCATGTTTCTTCTGCTACTTTCTTTTCGTTTGTGTTTTAACGATTCCTTTATACTCATTACGTTCTAGCAATCCACGGGTGGTTTCAAAAAAGACCACCGCAAGAAGACCACTACAAAAATAAAGCACCAGCTTCAATGCATTAGGTAACTGAGGAAAAATAATACTAGGAACTAAAATAATCAAAAATACAAGCAGTCCTGTAATCCAACGACTTGGCAGCCAATTATTTTTTTCCAAGATGTGGGTGATTCCCACACCTAATAAAATAAATCCAATAATTCCGAGAATAAGCATTAGTTTTACCATTGTTTTCTCCTTTCAAACAATAGAGTAAGTTGGAACAAACCGTTTTTATTAAACAGTGTTTGTCCCAACAATTAACGAACTAGTTAGACTGTTTGTACCTGTTGTGCAGCTTCTGCCGCTTCATTTTCCTTTTCTTCTGCTAACATTTGTTTGTCATACATTTGAACGAATGGGAAATAGATGACCATCGCAACAAGCACATTGATTACAACTAACACAACCATGCGCCAATCATTTCCTGAAGATAAATACGCTCCAATTGGTGCAGGCAATGTCCACGCTTGATTACTGATAAAGCCATTAACTAATCCGAATTTCACCGCAAAGTAACTGATTGTTGTTGTCACAAGTGGTGCAGCGATAAATGGTAACGCCAAAATCGGGTTCATAATGATTGGTACACCGAAAATCAACATTTCATTAATATTGAAAATACCAGGAATCAATGAAAAACGTCCTACTTGCTTCAAGAATTTTGAACGACAGAATAATAACAAAATACAAATGGAAATAGAGACACCTGCGCCACCAATTGTTACTGTCCATTGATAAAATTGTTCAGGCGCAATGTATGGCAATTCTGTAATTGGTGTACCAGAAGCAAATGCGTCTGCATTTCCATCTAACATAACTAACCACATTGGACGAACCAGAGAACCAATAATACTCATTCCGTGCACACCTGCTGCCCATAATAAATGGATAAAGAACATCGGCAATAACACACCTAATAAATTATTTCCCATAATATCTACAAGGGGAGCAAACAGATCCATCAAGAATTTATTCACATCAAACCCAATAAGAACACGCACAACCCAAACAATCGTAATAATAACAAAACCTGGAATCAATGCTTCAAAACTTCTTGCTACAGCTGGAGGTACTTGTTCTGGCATACGAATCGTAATATTGTGTTTAGTAAATAAACGATACAACTCACTAGCAAAAATTGCCGCAATAATCGCAGAAAACATTCCTGAACCGCCAAGATAATCCATTGGCATAACCCAAGCAAGACCAAGACCTTTTCCTTCTGGCAATAAAGCGTCTACATTTTGCGGAATCGTCAACATTAAAAATGTTGCTAATGACAACATCCCACCAGTAATGCCATCTAATTTATACGATTTTGTCAGATTATAACCGATACTAAATGACCCATAAATCCCTAATAACCCCATCGTAATTCTAAACGGAATCACTAAATCTGCCTTATACGGCAATATCCATTCTTCAAACCCTGGAATCGGCAAATTGGAAATCGTTAAAAATAATGTCCCAATCATGATCAGTGACAAGGTAGAAATAACCCCATTACGAATTGCCTTCATGTGACGTTGTTCTGCAAACTTGGCCATTGGCGGCATTAACTTTTCTTCGATCCAATTCAGTACTTTTTGCATTGATTTTCATCCCCCTAAATGTTTGTTCCTTACTACTTTAATTAGTGACCACTTGCTTTTAATGCACGACCAACAAACCCTTTATGTTTTTTCAACAATTGTTCTGACACTTCCTTACTTTCCCCAGATAATATCCGAACAATCGCTAATTTGGGATTCTGATTTGAATCCTCTAAGTAAAATGTAGCCTCTTCTATCGAGCAATCAGTCGCATCCATAATAATTCGTTTGGCACGTTCCACCAGTTTTTCGTTTGTAGGTTGAACATCCACCATCAAATTTTGATAGGCTTTCCCTTGACGAATCATACTGGCTGTTGAAATCATGTTCAACACTAATTTTTGTGCCGTCCCTGCTTTCAAACGGGTAGAACCTGTTAATACTTCCGGCCCTACTTCAACTTCAATTGCATATTCTGCATGAGTAGAAATCTCTGAATCCTTGTTGCAAGAAAGTGCCCCTGTCTTTGCGCCGATCTCTCTAGCATAATCTAATCCGCCGATGACATAAGGCGTCCGTCCACTTGCGGCAATCCCCAAAACAAAATCTTCTTTTTTTAATTGGTGAGCTTTTAGGTCTTCTCTAGCAAGAGTTAATGAATCTTCTGCACCTTCAACCGCTATTGTCATCGCTTTCATTCCTCCAGCAATTAAGCCTTGAACAGTTTCAGGTTTCGTGTTAAATGTGGGAATACACTCTGCGGCATCAAGTACGCCTAAGCGACCGCTCGTTCCAGCGCCAATATAGAAAAGGTTCCCACCATTATCCATACACGTAACGACTGCTTCAATCAACGCTGTGATTGAAGGAAGTTCATCATGTAGCGCCTCAGCTACTTTCCGATCTTCTTCATTCATCGCTTCAACGATTTCTTTTACAGAGTAACTATCTAAATCTAACGTATCTTTATTTCTTTTTTCCGTTGCTAAAGAATCAAGCATTTGCTTCCTCCTTCTTTTTTTTAAACCGGTTCCACTAGAATATAACGGATAGGAATTAAAATTTCAAGTTTTTATATGTAAAAACGAAATAAAATTACAATAAAATGATAAAATTACAGTATAATAGTCTTTTTGTTTAAATTTAATTAAAAAAAGAATCTCAAGAATCATCCTATTTTGTTTCAGGAATGATTCTTAAAATTCTTTGATTTGAGCTATGACTTAATCTATTGGAGACTCTGTTGCTTCATCTAGCACATTTTCTAAATCAGGCGCATTCAATCGCTTCATTTCATAAGTAAACCAAACGGCTGTAAGTAATGACGCAATGCCATCTGCAAATGGTGCAGCATGAACGATACCGTTTAAGCCCCAAATATTGGAAAATACTAAAATCGCTGGAATCAATAAAATGATTTGTCTGGTCATCGTCAAAAATATCGCAATCTTTGAACGTCCAATTGCTTGGAAAAAACTGGAAGCGATAATTTGAAAACCGATAACAGGTAAACACCAGAACCATGCTTTTAGTGCATAACTGCCAAAAGCAACCAACTCCGGTTCTCGATTAAACATGGTCACAAACACTTCTGGAAATAGTCGCGTTAAAATCCAGCCGATCATCACAATAACTGTAGCAACAATGATCGCTAATTTAGCCGCTTCTTTCACACGAGAATATTTTTTTGCACCATAATTATAACTAACAATCGGCTGAACCCCTTGATTCAATCCAATAATCGGCATCAATAAAATCGTTTGAATACTATTGACAATCCCCATACCAGAGACAGCTAAATCTCCGCCATAAGCCAATAAGTTTTTATTCAGTGTCACATTTAGTAAACTGTTTCCTAACTGTAATAAAAAACTCGGCATCCCTAAAGCCGTGATTCGTGTAACAATTGGACGTTTCAGTTTTAAATATTTTTTTCTAATTTTATTGCCATCACTTTTTGCTAAAAAATAACGTAAAATCCAAGCCATCGAAATAAACTGAGACAAAATTGTTGCTAAAGCTGCTCCAGCCATTCCCATTTGAAAAACATAAATAAAAATCGGATCTAACAAAATATTAATCCCTGCGCCAACAAACATCGTAATCATCGCTAGTTTTGGTTGCCCATCTGCCCGTAAAAAATTGTTCAATCCCATACCCATAATTTGAAAAATCGAACCAAAGAAAATAATACCCATATAGGCTTTTGCATAAGGTAAAACAGCTTCACTCGCACCAAAAAGTTGTAACATTGGCTCTAAGAAAAGGGTGCCCAAAACCAACAATACAAAACCACTAATTGCTAGTAACGTAAACGTATTCCCCAACACTTCTTCTGCTTCTTTTTTGTGTCCTGCACCTAATTTCATCGAAAATAACGTTGCACCCCCCACACCAAATAACAAACCAATTGACATCATTAAAATCATGATTGGAAAACCAATCGTGATTCCTGCCAAACCGTTGGCTCCAAGATCTGATGCATTCCCAATAAAAATTCGATCCACCACATTATATAATGCATTGACCATCATTCCGATAATCGCTGGTACTGAAAATTTAATCAATAGCTTTGAAACTTTTTCTGTTCCTAAAATCGTACTTGCTTCCAATCAATCAGCTCCTTACACTTGCTTCTTTTGTCTCTAGTTTTTGAACCATTTGTTCTAATGCACTAAATAAAATTGTTTCTGTCTCTTGGTCTAAATCTTCCGTTAAAAAATCACTCCATGCTTGAAGCTTCGACTTGATTTCACGTTCAATCGCCCGAGCTTTCTTTGTTAACGTCACAATGTTACACCGCTTATCTCGCTCACTCTTTTTCTTTTGAATGTAGCCTTTTTCTTCTAAGGTTTGAATACTGCGAGCCATTGCCCCTTTATCAATATTCAAATAGTTTGAAATTGCCTCTTGTGTCACACCATCATAACGATATAAGTACATTAAAATCGGCTGTTCTGAAGATGTTAAGCCAAATTCTTTTAAAAAACCATTCATATAGACTACATTTTTACGATATAAAATCGAGACTAAACGTCCTACACTTTGCTTCATTTCCTCACCTCTTTTAGTTGCCCCAGCAACCATTTTACGTATAATTAGTTGTTTCGTCAACTACTTTTTTCTAACTATTTAACCCTGTATTTATCTATCCGTTCAAAAACGGCTTATATTGTTCTTTTTTTGGATGAATTTAAAATAAAAAAGAAATAATCTCAACATTGAACTTAACGTTATTCTCAGAAACAACCCTTTATACTCTTAAAAAAGGATAATTGTTTCCCTTTTTCTCAGCAGTCTTCGTTCAAAAAATAGACTGCTTTGGTCATTTTAGACCAAAAACGACTAGAAAAGTAACCTATACTAATTTCATACCAAAAAGAAAGAGGGTTTTTAAACGAATGAAAAAGAAACAGTTTTACACCTATTTGGGGACAACCATGTTACTAACGATCCTGGCTAGTAGCACCATTTATGCAGCAGAAGGACATGCCACACAAGCAGAAGCAACCAATCAATCTTCTGTTTTAACACCTGAACAAAAATATGCGAGTGTTCAATTGACACTTACACAATCTGAAGATGTTCCTACTTATCGAAAAGTTCAATTAGATAATTATTTTGGTGCCAGCAACGATCAATCAACAGGTGTTTACAAAAGAAGTACAGATGTTATCACCATCTATGTTGACGAACGTACAGATCAAACAGAATTACCGACCTATACCATCTCACCAGTCGTCTTAAATCAATCACGAGAAGGAAATCCTACCAAATTCCCATTGAAAAAAGGGAAAAATATCATCAACAACACAAATGAAGGTATTATTCACCTACAAAATATTTCAAAAGTAACATCACAAAAAACATTGTCTGTTACAGTTGAAGGCGGCACACAATTGCCTCGTTTCATCCTTGGAAAAACAACAGAAACCGACTGGCAAAATCAAATACGCCAAAATCCAAATGCTCCAGGGTATGAATTAGTCGGAAAACATACAGTAATTACTGGTTCTAAAGAGACAGTAAAACATGTCAAAACTCCGAAAAAGACCCTTGAAACGTACGATAAAGTAGTAGAAAACCATAATAAAACTGCTGGACTAGACAATAGTTCTTCATTAAACAGAACAAGCCGTGGTATCTTTCAACATATGCGTGAAACACAAGATCCAAAATTTTATATGTATGCATCACTCAACCATACTGGCTATTCTAAAAATTCAGGGATGGCAAATATGCTAACGGCAAATCCTACCGATATGTGGGGACCAATGCACGAACTAGGTCATACCTATCAAATGGAACGTATGACGTGGAGAAATCAAACAGAAGTAACTGTAAATATTTTCAGCTTAAGAAGTGAAAAAGCATTCGGAAATAAAAGTCGTTTAGAACGCGATGGCGTATATAATAGAATCTTCTCTCATTTCCAACAACCGAATAAAAACTATGACAGTAACACGGATCTTTTCGTCAGATTAGGCATGTTCTGGCAGTTAGAATTAGCATTTGGGGACAATTTCTATCCTCAATTGCACAAATTATATAGAGAAGAAGCAAAAAGTCTAACAAGTGATGTTGCGAAACAACAATACTTTATTACTTCTGCATCAAAAATCGCCAATAAAAATTTACAGCCTTATTTTGACATGTGGGGCTTACCAGTAACCGCAGAAACAAAACAAGTGCTTCAACAATATCCAAAATTAACACATAAAATCTGGGAATACCGTGATGAAATGAAAAATCCGATCAGCCCAATTGACCCAGCTCAACCAGAAAAACCAGCTGCACCAACGAATTTATCAGCAGTTGATGTCAAACACGATTCTGTAAAAATCAAATGGAATAATGCTCAAAGTGCTAAACCAATCAAAGAATATATTATCTACAGAGACGGCAAAGAAATTGCTCGAACAAGTGCAACTGACTGGACAGATAAATCGGTAAAAGCAACAACTACCTACAATTACTCTGTTGCAACAATGCTTTCAACTGGTGAAACGTCTGATAGAAGTATGAACCTACAAATCAGAACACCGAACGCACCAATTGTTGAAACACCAGCACCAAGCAAACCTGTGAATGTTCTTTCTAGCAATATCACACAAGATTCGATTACATTAAACTGGTCTCCTTCTACAAGTCCAGTTGGCGTGTCAGGCTATAACGTTTACCGTAATGGAGTTAAAATCACGACCGTTCGCACAACAACGTTCAAAGATTCTGGCTTACAAGCAAATACAAACTATACGTATCAAATCGCAGCTTTCGACAGTTCAAATAAAGAATCAGCTAAAAGCGATAGCCATACAGTAAAAACAAAAGCAGCTGAAAACCAACTTTCTACTTGGGAAAGTAATAAAGTCTACACAGCTGGTAACAAAGTATTCTATAACAACTTAGAGTACGAAGCAAAATGGTGGACACAAGGCAATCGTCCAGATCGATCAGATGCTTGGAAACTCCTTTCAGATGCAGTGATGGAATGGGATTCTAAAAAAGCATATGTTGGTGGAGATACCGTGACGTTCCAAGGGAAAACCTATAAAGCCAAATGGTGGACACAAAATAACCAACCTGGAAATACTCCTGTTTGGGAATTAGTGAAATAACGAAAAAACCGATCAGAGCATGAGAATTGCCCTGATCGGTTTTTATTTAATTGTACATAGTAATGCTGAAGTGCTTATTTAAAATCTAACCTTTTCATTGAAACTCTAACTTCAGATTCATAGTTGAATAGTTTTATTAATGAATGGAAGTTTCTCATCTGAATGTGAAACAATCAAAATAGTTTTAGAAAAATAATTTTTTTCTATAACCTCAAATATTAACTGTCTAGTTTTCATATCAACATTTGAAGTTGCCTCATCAAATATTAATAATTCCTTTTCTCCAATTAAGGCTCTCAAAAAAGCGATCACCTGTGCCTGACCACCGGATACACCATTTCCTAAATCAGACAACTCTGTATTTAGATTTTTCGGAAAATTTTCAAAATAGTTCTTTAAATTACATTTTTCTACTATAGAAAAAACATTTTCTTTAGTAGATGTCTCACAGCCGTATAGAATATTTTCCAAAATAGTCCCTTTGTAAAGTTCAATATTCTGTGAAACCATCCCTATCTTAGATCTAAGATTTATTTTATCAAGTTCTGTATTCAATATCCCATTGATTTTTATTTCTCCACTAGTAACGTTGTAAATTCCTAATATTAATTTCAATATTGTAGATTTACCTGTTCCGTTTTTGCCTTTGATTAAAACTTTATCTCCTAATCGAATACTTAGGTTTATTCTATTTAAAACCAATTGACTTTGATTAGAATATTTAAAAGATACATTAGAAAAACTAATAGTATTTATAGATTCAATAGTTTTCATTCCCATATTTTCATTTGGTAATAAAAATAATTCTAAAACCCTATCAATTATTATTATTGTTGGTTTTAAAGTAATACTTATATTTGATAACCCTTGTATAGCTGGCAACATCTGACTTAAATATAGTGAAAATGTTGTGTACCCACCAATTGTCATCTCATCTCTTAAAATCAGAAAACCAGATATTCCTAAAATAAAAACAGTTATAGAACTATTTGTTAGAGAAAATAATTGTAAATAGCTAATTAAATATCGAGTCTGGCAAATTGTTCTCTTAAACAACTTATCCATTTTATTTGTTAAGTTTTTTACCCTAGTTTTTTGTATATTTAATATTTTTATATTTTCAATTCGATTGAAATCTTCGAATATACTTCCACTGACTTTCCCGCTCGCTTCTTGTATTTCTGTTGCACCAGATTGAATTTTATTTGTACTCTTAAATGATATAACAAAGCAAATTGGAATAATCAGCATACTTACAAGAGCAAGTTTTGAATTAACGATGAACATTAGGATAAATGAAAAAAATATATTAAATATTCCAATCAGACTACTTAGATTTACGGGACTTAATAATGAACTTATCTGCTGCGATTCATCAATTCTGGAAACTAAATATCCTTTGTCAAATTTTTCCAATATACTCAATGGAGCATTAAAGACAATCTTAAGTAAATCCGCTTTTATTTCTTTATTTATTCTTTGTTGGACTTTTGAAAAACACATTTGATATATATACGATAATAGAATACTGATTACATGAATAGATAATATAACTAAAATAAATTGAAGTAATTGAATATAACTTCGATTTGTTGATGATAACATATCAACTGTTCGACCAATAATCAAAGACAAAGGGGTGGTTATCAACGAAAACAGAATCATAGACAATAAACCAATAACAATATTTTTCTTATTCCTCATTATATATTTTTTCAAAAAATTTACTCTTTCACTTCTTACCATCAGCATCTCTTCCTCATTTTATGCTATATAAATTGGATACTGTTTCTTTATTTCAGGACTAACGACATCCTTATACCAGAAACACTTATCGCCAATTTCTTTTGCTTTTATAATTCCTCTTAAAATACAGCCACCACAAAATCTAACATGCTCACATTGTTTGCATTCTTTGATTGATGGGCTGGGTGATTTTAATTGCGCAAAAGCTTCTAAAAAATCTACGTTGCTATCATATATTTCTTTTATAGCTGTTTTATATACATTTCCTAAAGGCTCTCCAAAATATTCGCCTGTGTCCATCGTACACATTTTCAGATTTCCTTTACTATCAATGACTGCTTGGTTAACGATAGCCCCACAATTTTTAACTTCTCCTTCATGTTCTTTAGTAGAATTAAAACGAATATCATTTTTGTATTTTCTATATAATTTTTCTAAAATTTCTTCTAGTTTAATTTGATCATTTAAAGTCAAGATTAATTCATTATTTTTGAACTGAGCTCTTCCCAAAGAGATAACTGGACTAATCCCCCAATTTCGAATTTCATACTCATATAGCCATTCTCCAATTTTTGGCAATTCAAAATAATTATTTCTAGTTATAACTGTCGCAACTCTTAACACAATTCCAGCAGCCTTGACCTTAATTATATTTTCTTTGATTTTTTCTGTTGTATTAGAACGTTTGGTGAACCATGTAACATAGTCATCATCTAAACTATGTAAATCTATTTGAATAGATGTAGAGCTTCTATTTTTCTTCATTAATTCAATTTGGGTATCATTCAAATTTATTCCATTTGTCAAAATACAAACTGAAGAAAATTTTAGTTTATAAGCATGTCTTAAAATTTCTGTAAAATCTGGATGTGTCGTACATTCTCCCCCAGTAATTTCTATACCGTTTACTCCCAAGTTTTTTAACTCATCAAGTAACGATTTTATCTGATATAGCGTTGGCATCTCTTTTTTTAATGCACCATAATTCCCGTAGCAATGAAGACATTTTATATTACATGTATTAGTAATTTCGATTGATACAATTTTCGGATACCTAGTATTTTCTTCTCGTATAAAGATATTTATTTTCTTACATATTTCTTTTTCGAGAATTTTCACGTCCATTTCAATAATGAACTTTTCTAAAAATCTAGAAACAATGCCTTCTACATTTTCGATTGAATCATTGTATTTACAAGCCAACTCATTAATAAGTTCTTCTTTTGTTCTACTTCCATCTATTTTACTTATGATTTCAAATCCTATAAAGTCTAAAGAACAAGTCTTATTATCTTTTGTATATACATAGTCTTCATCAAAAACAGTTAACTCTACTTTATTATTTTTTTGGACTACAAACTCTAAAATTTTATTCCAATATAAATAGTTACTCATTTTAGATTCCTCTCTATATGCAATTGTTTAAACTTGAAATAAGGTACAGCTTTCTTTATTTAGTTGATAAAAACATTAAATAAAAAGGCTAATTACCACCATTTTCCATCTTTACCACTTACAACTGACAATCCAGTTCCTAACGTAAGTGATAGACCACATAATCCACAGAAAGAGCACCCAACACATTCAATAAACGATCTTGTATCCATACTTGGTTCTTGCATAGTATCACCTCCATTCTTACGTAAGCTATACTGTCTTATTTCAAGCTTAAAAAATTGAATATCTTTCAATTTAGCCTCCTACAAACCAAATAACATAAGTCATAATTGAACACCTCCTTTACTTTATGATAATATAATAACAACCATTATTTTATTTTTTCAAAATGTACACTTATTTCACGTTTTGTAAAAGTATCTTTTTCTTTCATGACTGCATTGCTCCAATTGGAAAATGATCACTTAGTTTCAATATGTAGCTATAATTGGAGTAGCTTGGAATACAATAGAAAATATATAAAGGAGGTTGAAGAAAATGTTTAACTATGGAAACACATATAAATCAGTCAGAAAAGCAAAATGCATCTCTCAAAAACAAGTTTGTGGCAACCAGATTTCCAGAACAACTTTGTCAAAATTCGAAAACGGGCACTCCGACATTACTTTGTCTAATTTCATTTACCTGTTAGAAAAATTAGATCTTACCTTCGAAGAATTTTTATACTTGATGGACAATAATCATGGAGTAGATATGACTAAAGGGAATATCTTAAAAAAATTTATCGAAATTAAATCAAATCTGGAACAGGATAAAATTGAACATTTAATTATGACTTGCAACGAATATTTAGATCAAGAATATAATTGGTATATCCATTCAATTTTAGAAGTACTAACTGTGCTACAGAAAATGCAACAAAACCCAATAGATAAAATTCCTTGTATTGATAAAATTATTGTTTCAAGAATCTGGAATTATCTGGAAACTACTGATGAATGGTTCATTTTAGATATTTACTTGATTAATAGTATTTTATTCTACTTTTCAACTGATTCACTGATATTCATTGGCAATAACCTTTTAAAGAAAACCGAAAAATATAATCATTTCACTAATGTTAATCCTTTGGTGATATCAATATACTTAAATTTAATTTTTTTATTGATGCAAAATAATCGCTTTGATCTTGCATTAAATTTTTGTAATTTCATAGAGAAAAAAGTTTTCGATTCAAAACGATATGACTTTATTTCGGTACTAAACGTAAGAAAAGGTATTTGCATTCCAGAAGCGTCTAGAGTAGAATTAGGCTTACAAACAGCTTACTTATTCAGTGACCTTTTATTGCAGGAAGATTTACAAAAAGAAATTGATCAGTTCCATCGTTGATAATTATTTACGTTAGTACTTAATTTTTATTTTTTAATAGTCATTGGTTAAAATTTATAAAAAGGAAGGAGAAGTTTAAATGAAAAATTCAAATACTGAAGAAATTACTGCTGTTATTGAAGAGGTTTTTCTGGTAGCTCCTGAGGTCATGAAGATTTATAACTCTAAGTGGGCAATCGTTTCTTTTACAGTTGACGGGAAAAAATACGTCTCTGAAAACAGAATTCAAGTCCCTATGAGTTGCGATGTTGGAAGTACGATCAAAATTAAATACGATAGTGATCATCCAACAAAGGTTTGGAACAAATCTATTTTTAAGTTTTAAGAATAGAAACTATTTTTGTTTTTGTGAAAAAAAACACAATGATATTTACTTACCTTAAACAAAAACCTGTTGTTATTCTTCTCAACAGGTTTTTTCATTTACTATGATTTCAAATTTTTACCGTATTCTTGTTTAGTAGATAGAAAAAGGAATGAATATTTTGCCACTCTAATTGAACCTTAAAACTTTTTTTTGTTATTTTTCCTTATATATAAGAGAGCTGTTTTTGGTGTTATTTAATGGGTGGAAATGCCGAATGGCGTTGCGGTTGGTGGTGTCTTTCTGTATAATAATTGGTGTGGGATAGAAATTATAATCGTTTTGTGATTCGACATAAATAAATAAAAATTGGCACTTCAATCGTTCGGCGGCAACCTTACGATCGAAGCCTTGTTGAGACGCCCAAAGCTGTCCAAACAAGTTGCCAATAGCGCTAGCAACATGTACTAGCTTCTTTATTGTACCTAAAATAGGGTGAGATTTCTAGAAAATCTTTGCTTTTTTCGGTGACGATGGGTTGTTGTGTATGTGGGATTAGACTATTGTCGACGGTATTGGGCATCTGCTCAATGCCGTTTTTTCTATCCTATAACTATTTTTGAAAGGAGGACTATTTTAAGAATCGATGAAAAACTGGATAAAATAAAAAGGCACTTCACCATTTGGCGGCAACCGAATGATGAAGCCTTGAATAGACACCCAAAGCATGTCTACACAAGTTGCCAATTTGCTAGCACCGAAGCACTAGCTTCTTTATTGTACCTAATTTTCTTTTGAAATTCTAGTTGGTTTTAGGATTTTTTGAGAATCTTGGTTTGGTTTAATGAAGAATCATAGGATTTGGTTTGGCTGATTGATAGCGGTATTGGGTTTGGGATGATTAAAAGTCGTTAAGGTTTGAGTAACTGGACTAAAAAGGAATCAATACATTTTTCGTATTGAAGCATTTTTAGGAGTAGTTGAACATTTGACTTTTTCTCACTGATTACTTCGATATCGTTTTTTGTTTTATCTAAAAGAAGGTTATGCAAACTTGGTCAGCCGTTATGAGAGGCTGTTTGTATGGCTGGATAATAGGCTGCCTAAGTCAATTTTTAGTATATATGAATAAAAATAAGATGGGAAAAAGTCAGGTTTTGGCTTTTTCTCGATCGTTTAAAGGGAGATTAGGAGAATGGAAAAACAAGGACAGAATGTAAAGGCAATTACGTATCAGGATATTATTGAGTTGAGAGATTTAATGGAAAAGATGGCTTCTTGGCAGGAGCCTTTGGCGATTTTGGATCATTTTTTTGAGTTTCGGACTGGATCTATTAATAAGAAGCGGATTGTGAAGGAGTATTATGCACGGGCGCAGATGTTTCATGCGTTTTATGAGGATTATAATCGGTTGGTTGAGATTGGGGATGAATTGGCAATGGAGATGGTTCGGGCTGAGAAGGTTCATACTAAATATGAAAATAAAAATGATTTGGATTGATTTTGCGTATATTATAAAGAGGATGGAAAATGATCCATCCTCTGGAAGTCTATTTCTGCTTTATAAAATCATACGTTTCTAATGGAACAGCTTTTTCTAAAGTCATTTCCATACTTACGATATTTGTGTCCTTGCCATTCTTATCTTGTTTGATTAATTCTTTTGCAGTTTCAAGTTTTGGATAAGCTCTTCCTAGATATATAAATTCAGGATCTCCACCAGATTCTTTTTGAACAAACACATGAATAGCCAAATTTGATTCTTTATAGCTCATAATTTCTTTTACTTCTTTACTTGAGAACGTCAATTTGGGACGTGTATACCATAATAGTGTATGCTGATCGATTAATTCATCTTCATATTTTACATCGTTTGAGATGGTATCGTCTTTGTGATAATTCACAAAAATTGGGCATGTATTATATTTGATACGATAGCCGTACATTGTTCCAGTTTCATTCTTTTCCCAGTCCAATAAACGGCAAGCATCTTTACGTCCATAAACTTCATTATAAGTTAATCGTTCGCTTAACACATAACGTTTACTACGCTCAAAAGAGGTTCTTATGATATCTTCTACACAGTTGGCAAACCATTGATTGTTCTGAAGATTCTCCTGAAATGATTTTTCTAAAGAAAATGTATCATTAGAACAAACTGCAATTGGACTATCTCCGTATTTTTCTCTTTCATTTTGAGTAAAGAAATCCAATGATAGAATGCGTTCCACTGATTTCAGTGTTTGTTTATCACAAGGATAATTTTTGCTTTTTAAATACGATTGATACGCTTCAGTTGTTATTGTTCCTTTTTCAATCAGTATTTCCAATAGCAATAGTTCATGATTTCTTTTGCCATTTAAAAGTTCGTTTGATAAAAAAGTTAAAGCCTTTGTTTCTCTATTATTTAACACCGGTGTTTCTTCTTTTAACCAGTTTAAAAATGCAGGATAATTCTCTTTATATTTCGTAATAATCACTGGATCGACTGATTGTTGTTCAATAAAATCAATTAGTTTTGGTATGCGACCTAATCGATTTTTTAAATTTTGATAGGCTTCTCGATAATTTTTAGC
Source organism: Enterococcus sp. 4G2_DIV0659 (assembly GCF_002140715.2). NCBI lineage: Bacteria > Bacillati > Bacillota > Bacilli > Lactobacillales > Enterococcaceae > Enterococcus > Candidatus Enterococcus mansonii. The sequence continues at coordinate 605,228 of NZ_NGLE02000001.1, forward strand.
ATTGTTAAATGTAGATGATTCAATCGATTGGAAAATTCGATTTTTGGTAATTTCGTCAAACATAATTGTCGACATTCCTTGAAGATATTTTGTTGCCATGGTTTTTTTTCGTAAATTATTTTTATTTAGAGAACTGTCTTCTGTTAAGGCTATTGGAATTAAATAATTATTGTCATAGTTGCCAATAAAATCGATAATTGTTACAAAGTCTTTATTTCTAGCTTTTCTTAATCCACGACCTAATTGTTGGGTAAAAATTATGCTGGACTCTGTTTTTCGTAGCATTACGACTTGATTCACCGTTGGAATATCAATTCCTTCATTGAAAATATCAACGGTAATAATGTAATCAAGTTTGCCCGCTTCTAATTGTGCAATTACTCGATCACGTTCATCAATCTTATGGTCTCCAGTTAACGCTTTAGTGTGGAATCCACGATTATTAAATATTTGTTCTAGTTCACGTGCTTCTTTTTTCGTTCCACAAAAGATAAGTCCATGAACTTTATCACCACAATGTCCGTAATAATCGATTTTTTCTATTATATAATCGATTCGTTTGTCACTAACTAGTTGATTAAAAGATGAATTGTCATCAATTGTTCGTCCATCAATTTGTATATCAGTAATACCAAAATAATGAAACGGACAAAGCATATTTTCTTCTAAAGCTTCTTGTAATCGAATTTCATACGCTACGTTATAATCAAACATTTCATAGATATTATATCCATCCGTTCTTTCTGGTGTTGCTGTCATTCCAAGAAGAAAGTCTGGTTCAAAATAATCGATTACTTTCTGGTACGTTTTTGCTCCAGCATGATGGACTTCGTCGATTAGAATATAATCGAATGTATCTTTAGCAAATTTTGGTAGAGTTTCATCTTTTGATAATGTTTGAATTGTCGCGAATACATATTTTTCGTTGGTAACTTTACTGTTACCTGATAAGATACCGAATTTCTTTTCATCTTCTTCTAGTATTTTGATGAACTGATCTTTCGCTTTTTTTAAGATTTGTTCCTGATGAACAATAAAAAGAAATTTCTTTGGTTGGTATACTTTAACATCAAACGCTGATAAATACGTTTTCCCTGTTCCTGTTGCAGAAATGACTATTGCTTTTTGCTCTCCTTCATCGCGCTTTTTTTGAATTTTTTCCAATGCTCTTTTTTGCATATCATTAGGAGAAATTGTTTCAATACCATACTCCGTTTCATCTATTTTGAAGTCCAAGTCTATTTTAGTAGATGGCTCTTCCATAGTATCCACTTTTTGTACATTTAAAATTGGTTTGTAACCCATTTGATATTTTGTAATCCAAGCATCAGATAATGGTTGGGAAATTTCCCACATATGCTCAAAATTTAGGTTCATTGCTTGGACTAAATCACCATTTAAAAGTGAGTTTAGCTTTAAGTTCCATTCACAATTTACTTTCAATGCTTTGATTGTTAAATTTGAACTACCTAAAATCATCGTTTCGTAATCGTCATGCTTAAATGAATAGCCTTTTGCATGAAAGCCATCGATTTCAGCAATTCTTACATCTACATTTTTCAGCTTTAGAAGTTCTTTGAAGACTTTTGGTGAATTGAAATATAGATAATTTGAGGTAACTATTCTTCCTCTTATATTTTTCTTCGCCAAATCAGAAAGTACCGTTTTAATTGCTAGCAAACCACTTTCGGTTATAAACGCCACAGCAAAGAAAAACTCCTTACACGTTGCTAGTTCATCTACTAAATCATTTAGAACCATTTTCCCCATTTCATCTTGGTTGACTAAAAGTTTTGCTTTGTATAACTCATTCGTCTCTTTCGATTGATCAATAAAGCTATGCTCAAGTGCTGATTTAAAATTCTCTAAAAGAGGATTCATTTTTAAACTCCTTTTACTAAAGCGTCAATTGTTGGAATATCTGCTGGCGCCCATTCTAAAGAAGTTAAGTCAGAAATTGGTAGCCATTGAATACTTTCATGTTCTGTTAGCTTAGGTTCACCGGCTATCAACTCACAGAAGAATGTTGTGAGTTCGACGATGCCAAAATCGTATTCGTAACTTGTCGTGATGATTTTATTTTTAATTGAGACTTCACATAGAAGCTCTTCTTTGATTTCACGTTCTAACGCTTGTTGAGGCGTTTCTCCTTGCTCAATTTTTCCTCCTGGAAACTCCCATAAACCTGCTAGGGATTTATCTTGACCTCTTTGGGCACAAAGTATTTTTCCGTTTTTCTCTATTACTGCTCCGACTACTTTTATTTGTTTTTTCATGATATCAACCTTTACCGATTATTTATGAATTCATTATACATGAAAACCATCATTAAAGTATTCTATCCTGCTATTTAAATAAAGCTATGAATCAGATTACCTTTCCAATAACTAAAAAATTATCGTACAAAAAAACTTAGGTAGTACTGTCAATCACTCTGTAAATATTAAGCTAGCAAATTACATTATTTTTCTTTAGAAAGTAATTATTTAAGCTTACTTACATCCTTTTTTTTCACAAGTAACAGATTGGGTTGTTGTTAACCAATCTTGTGGGTTATCATCTATGCGAGCGCCACAAGCTGTATAATTTCCGTTTCTAGTATGGATCTTCCCTTTTTCCGATTTCTTAGTATCATTTCCAATATATTTCACATTTGCCATAATCGTTCCTCCAACAAAATTTTTATTTTCACTAACTATATACATTAAAGAGTATATTGACAATACTACCTAATTTTTTTTGTATAATAATTATTTAAATATGTTTTCTACGCAATAAACTATTGATCCCAATCTATCTTTTTTTATAATAAATCCAAAAATCCCCCTCTTTTTAAAAATTATCCATCGTTTGTTTTTGTTGTTCAAATACTTCCGTCACTTTTTTCCCGAATTGCCCTTTTACCGACTCTTGAAAGGAGCTTCCTGTCTTCCCTATCATTGCAGCCGCCTCTTTTAATTTGCTTTCACCTTGTGTTTTTATGGATTCTTTATCTGTGTTTTTTTGTTCATTTGTACTTTTACCAAGCCCTTTTATTGCGAGTCGTTGGCTCTCTTTTCGGAACGCTTTTTCTCGCTCTTTTCGCTTTTTTTCTTCTTTTGACAACCCTTTATTCCTCCTACTCTTTTAACTCTTGACGTTTCTTTCTGTAGAATTGTTCGACTTCTTCTTGTTGTAAAATTAACTCTTTGCGCTCTTGGGCCAATTCTTCTAAATAATTGTCCTCATTTCGCTGTAATTCTCGCTGGGTTTGTATTATTGACTCCATAGAAGCATCTCTTTTTCCTAACAATTGACGTACTTGAAAAAAGAGCTCTTGATTGTAGTCTTGTCCATTTCGTATATATCGTTTTACTTCATCTTCTTGGTCTTCTAATTCAGCTCTACTTCTTTGATAATTTCGCAGTAATTCTTCTTCTGTTTCCATTTTTTTCTCCTATTATTTACGACACAAGTCCTTTTAATTGTTTCGCTAACTCTTGATCTCGTTGGACTAATTCGGTAACTTTTCCTCTTATTTCTTTTGCTAGCTGATTGAATTTTTCATACATTTTTTTCGCTTTGGTAATTTTTTGTTGGTACTCATTGACTGGCTCAGTGACAATACTTTGTTTCGTGCAACCACCACTTGCTAATGCAGAAATGATTTCACTTTCTGATAACTCTACTCCGATCGAACGAGCATCGGTTAACGTTTCTGTCCATAATTTCTCTGCGTTTTGTATGCCTTTTTGATACACCATCACAACTAATAACATCGCAGTTTCAAATTCTGAGGAAGCATGGCTCACAACCGCTAAAGCTCGGCTATCTTCTAGATAGATACGTTCCCCAGACGAAAGCCCACCACCGCTCGCCGTTAATTTCTTTTCTAGTTGTTCCAAAGCCTTTACTTGTTCACGCATAATCAACATATTATAAGTATGTTTTGCTTGCTGGAATTGTACTAACGATTCCTTCGTTACTTGTAATTGTCCATTTTTAAACTGATACCCACCCCACATATGTTGGTCAGTCATGCCCTTTTTTTTCGAATCAACAAAAATGATTGTTCCTATATGAAAAGAATTTAGGATGCCATTGGATATTCTATACCCAATAGGCACAGCATCTTTTTCATCAACAAAGTTAAAAATACGATCTTTTAGTTGCGCGACTCTTTTTCGCTGCTTTTTATTTAACATGGAAAATGCATTTGGTCCTTGATAAATAAATGCCCCACTAATTCGGTCAATTTTCCCTTGTGAGTCAAGTGCACCAAGAGCGTATTGGACATTTGAAGAAGCTTGAGAATGTCCATATGCATCAAAAGTTGCGTTAAAATATTTATCCATCGCATTATTTAATGTTTTACCGGACGATTTCATTTGCTTCGTAGGTTCAAACTCAGCTTTTGGGTCTTTTAGTCCCTTCACTACAGTTTTAGCGATTTGCTTATTGTTATCCCACCAATCTCTTTTCACTTCTCCTGGATTTTCAACTGTCTTATCTATACCTAACGACCCTTGAAAAAGTATCGTTACATGATTTACTTCATCGGGTTTTTGTAACTTTGGATTTCCATCTGTAATAATAAAGGCTTGTTCTCCTGTTTCTTTATTATTTACTATTTCTGATACGTACCCTATTGTTTTTTTACTGTCTCCTTTTCCAATAGTAACAGTATCTCCAACTTGATATTGATCATACTCTTGTTTAGCCAGTTCGACATTTTCTTTATCTGTATTTAGCATTAATATCTATTCTCCTTATCTAAAAGTTCTGTTAATTCTTCAGATACGCCTCCACCACTTTCTTCCAATTCATTATCAGAATTTTTTGACAAAGTAATGCGAACATAAAGATTTTTATTTTTATTAATTATAAGTTTATTCATAATTCCGCCCATAGGATTATGTCTAATACTTTCATAATCAATCTCATAGGATTGAATCACCCCTTCTGATGTTAATGCTTTTGAATCTAAATTCTTCAAGCTTTCCTCAAAAACTTTTTTTGCTTGCCTACTTTTCACCGCATTCATCATTTCATCATTGAATCGTTTGTTATCCATATACACTTTTCCTCCAACTCCTATAATTAATACACTTATTATTACAATACTACTTATTAAAAAACGTTTTCCTGTTATTTTTTTCATGCTATAGCTCCCTATTATTTACAATGTTTGATATATTTTCTATTTTAATGCTCCTTTATATGACTATAAACTGGCTCAAATTTCCTATAATCAACATACTTATTTTTCACCATTTCCGTTCTTTCTTTATTTAATAATTAACCAATGTTAATATATCGTTTCTCTACCATTTCTTCCAGACGAACTGAACCACTGCTAGAGCTGTTATTTAAACTAGAACCACTTTCTGTTACATAATAATACATATACTTAATTGTAATTCTTAAAGAACTCAATGTAAATATATATTTTTTAAAATGTTTAACATGCATACTTAAAAGATAATTATAAAATACATCCATCAACCTTATATACATTCTATTTACTGTATATAAAAAAACAGGCAGTCTAGAAAATTCCCATTTCCAAACTACCTATTCCACTATTATAATTTCATTTACTTCTGTACCTTAATCACATCCAACACATCTCGTGGATTCCCAACATCCACATTCACCAATCGTACATTATCCAAAATATCTTGCGTCATTTTAGCTACAAATTCAGGATTATTAGCATTTTCTGCGCCGATTTGCCAATGGCTTGGTACTGGATAGACATTGATTGTTCCATTTCGATTGCTTGAATAAACGATTTGACCTTCCGCACTATAACCGCCGTAAAGTATAATAACATCGGTTGGATACGTAGCACTTCCTTTATCATATTGATTGATTGGTGTTCCGGCAGGTATTGTTTTTGCATTTAACTCTGACGGTTTCACGCCAATCACTGTTAACCACACACGAGCATATTCAATTTGATCATCAGAATAGCCGAGCAATAGTTTGTCGTCTCCTCTAGCTTGTTCTAATGCTTTAGTTGTATCTGCTTTGGCTTTTTCTATTGCTTTATTGACTTCTTCTTCAGCTGCTTGTTGTTGTTGTGTTAAGGCGTTGATTTGACCTTTTGTCTCGATCATGGCTTTCATTAAAAGTAATTTTGCCGTGAATGCTGTTTTTAGTTCTTCATTTTTGACCTTTTCAATTTCTTTATTTAAAGTGTCATAATCGCTTTGTTGGACAGTTTCTTTTGGTACGTTTCCGTTAAAGGATTCGTTGAGTAAGTTTTTTATCTTTTCTACTTGGTTTACTTGGTCGGTGGCATTTTTAAGCATAGAGTCGATTGCTTCTTTCCATTTGCCTTTTAGTTCTTTATTTTCTTTGATTTTATCCGTTACTTTAGTGATTTTTTCTTTAGTCAAATCAATGGTGATCGGCAATTCTGTTTTGATGTTATCTCCTTTGATTGCGGGTTCTTTTGAACTAAATAATTCGTTTACTTCTGTTTGTATTTCCCATTTACTCTGCGCTAAAGCAACTTTTTTCTGTAAGTTTTTACTATTCGTTTCAGCTGTATTGGTGTTTAGTTTGTTGTTGAATTCATGATTCAATTTTTTAATTTCTGTTTGTTTCTTTAGAAGCTTATCTTTGATTTCTTTGATAGTTGTGGTTTTGATTTCCTTGCTTAGGAAATCCTGTTTTTCATCAAAAAGTGCTTCGACTTCTTTGTAAAGATCGCCTTCTTTTGCTGTTTCCTTTTCGATAGTGACTATTTGATTTTGTGCGGTGGTGATTTTTTTCTTTTCAGTTGCTTGTTTCTGGAGCACAATCACTCCGATAATGATCGCGATAAGTGCTATTACGCCAATAGAAATTCCCAAAACTTTTTTCTTCACTTTCTACCCACTCCTGCTCGTTAGTAATAATAGCTTACTATTTTTTATTCCCCATAGATAGTTTAGCATATTTTTTTATTCTGTCATTTTAAATACTAAAAAATAAGTAAATAAAAATAACGGATGACGCTATAGCATCCATCCGTTTAGTATTTTAAATATACAACTGATAATGAGAATATTCTTCTGCTAACAAGAATGTTTTGCCCTATGTACATACTCATTTACTAAGGTTATTTCTTAAGAGCATGTATCCTCAGCCGACGATAATCAGCTTCCCAATGATCCTCTTTCCACAATTTAGGCGCCAAATCCCGTTCCATATTCCTAAAAGCAGTCTCTTTCTCCTCCTTAGACAATTCATTCAACTCACCAGCATAAAACTGTTCCATCCACTCTCTCAAACCACTCCTTCCACCTTTAAGCGGCGTCGGGCGGTCGTATTCCAAAATCTCCACAATCTCAAAATGATGTTTCAAAAGCAACACCCGATAATCCTTGACTGATGTAAAACAAAACGGCTCTTCTACCACTATACCTAACATATTCAACTCATGCCCAAAAGCTTCTCTAATCGCTTGAACATTCCCCACTGCACCAAATTCACAAAGCAACTGTCCATTGACCTTTAGATGTTCAGCGATATTTTTCAACAACAACTCTTGATCAGGTATCCAATGAAAAACAGCATTTGAAAATACACTGTCATACAGTCCAATTCGCTTAGAAGGATTTAAGATATCTTCCTGTAAAACATTCAACTGAGGATAGCTTTCTTTTGCTTGATTGATCATGTTTATTGATTGATCGATTCCAGTCACTTCATGCCCCAGCTCTGCAATTTGATTGGTCAATTCTCCTGTTCCACAGCCAATATCCAAGACTTTTTTCGGTTCTTTCGGTAGTAATTCCAACAAACCAGCCCCATATTTGAAAATAAAATCATGGGTTGTATTGTATTTTTTTGCATCCCACTCCATTGTCTTCACTTCCTTTTTGAAAGATAGATTAATAAAGTTTTGATATTTACGACACAATCAATTTATATTTTTGCCATATGTTTTCGTATAAAATCTTCAACATTTATTTTTAATTCATCGAAGCCTTTCCGCCACGTTGCTATTGATACAACAAACTCAACTAAATCATCATCTGAAACATTAAATTCATAATTATTTAACTTCAGAAAAATCAACATGGTTTGTGCGGCAGTCCTTTTATTGGCATTATGAAAACAATGCTTTTGGACTAAATTAATAAGTAATACTCCCGCCTTACTTTCAATAGTAGGATACATTTCCACACCAAATGCAGTTGCTTTTGGCATATTAATTGCCATCTCTAATGCGGAGTGTTCTTTTACGCCTGTTATTTCATTTGGAGAACCAATTTGAATTTGATATGTATTGATCGCAACAACTTGTTTTACTGATAAATATTTCATTATCTATCCACCAATTTTTTAAAGGCTTCTTCATGTTCAGCGTACGTATGTTGAACAAGTGACATAAAATCTGGTGTTACTTCACCATCTTCATAAAACGCTGTCTCTTCGCCTTCAATCATAATACCAGATTCTCCTTCCTTATAAACAATTGTATCGCCTACTTTTACACCTAGTCTCTCCAGTATTTCTACAGGAACTGTAATTACTACACTGCTTCCATCTTTTCTAATTTTTCTTTTTAGCTCTTCCATTATTTATCCACCTCATTTATCCCTATTTATATCCGTATCTTATCACTATCTTATATGTATGTAAATTTTTTTATTTTGAGAAATATTTTGCAAGCTTCTTCTTGAAAATCTTAAAACTATTTATAAAAGGAGAATGAGACAAACGTGTTTAGCTCCGAAAAAATAAGAAGGGATTACTTTTGCTCCCACTCACTTTTTTGTACGTTTAAAAAATGTATCTATCTCAAAGAATGATCGGCTTTATCAAAACTTTATTTTATCGATAGAAAGACTTTATTTTCCTTTGGTAAATTAAGAATCAAGAAGAGCATTTTAGTATCTTTTCTTAATCAAAAGAACATACGAGGTGAATAAGTTTGAAAATAAAACAAAAGATTCTTAAAAATACCGCTAGTAAAAAAGAGCACACTAAATAAAGGTTCCATCTCGAAAATTTTTTTAAAAGATTATAAACCCGTAACTTTTAGCGAAAGAAACAGCTTCGTTTACTGTCATTGTTCGATCAGGTTGTACATTCTCAATGGAGTAATAAATTGTATCATACGATTTATTTTTAAGTAGAACGTGATAAATTGCCGTTAATAATCGTCGCGCAATAGCTATAATAGCTTTTTTATGACCACGACGTTTCTTCAGTTGAAGATACTTGCGATGTTCCGGATATTTTTCACTTTTAACAATCGCATTGGCAATTTGAACTAGGAGTGGTTTGAGATATTGTCCTGCTTTGGAAATCCTAACGGGCTTTTTCTTATTAGCACTCTCGTTATTTGTAGGAGTTAACCCAGCCCACGAACACAAGTGACCGGCTGTTGGAAATTGGCTCATGTTTACACCAATCTCTGAGATTATTTTTATTGCAGTAAATTGTTTTGCGCAACCAGGTACAGTTTGAATGAGTTCTTGCTGTTCTTTAAATTCCTCAGCTATATCAATGATTGCTTGTTCAAGGTTGGATTTACACAGAGTTAGAGCATCATAGTGAGATTTGATTACACGCATTTTGATTGCTTGTTCATCTGTAACTTTTCCATTGATTGCGAGTTCTAACTCAGATAGTTTCCCTTTTAAGCTTCCATGAATCAAAGAAGATAAGTTAATTTCTTCTACTGGCTTCTCTAGGATGGCATCAATTATACGACTGCCACTGACACCGAGAACATCGGTTAACACACATTTTAGATGAGCAAGACAGATTGAACAAGAGTCTTCCAACGCATTATAAATAAGAATCCAATATTTACCTGTAGATTCCATACAGACTTCTGTACAAGAATAGTATTCTAGCCATTGTTTCAGCTCACCCAATCCTTTTGTGAAAGTTGAGAAGCGATGACGAAAATAATGTGTAATTCCTTGATCGTCTGTAATAGCGATAACCGCCAACACAAAAGTTTTATGCACGTCAATCCCACAACAATTTGGATAGACGATTTTTAACATCAGAAACACCTCCAAATTAAATTGGAGAATAGCCATACAGGGACTGTAAGGTACTCTATAAACGAGTTGTTTACGCAAAGATAAGCTTTCATGCTCAAAGTCATATTTAGTTGTACTTGAAGTACCGAACTACACATATAAACATGCGAGTTTACATGTAAAATACACACTTACTCACCTCCTCGTGATTTGTAGTATATAGAACTATTCTCATCAATAGAGTAATACAAAATAAAAAAATGCCAGAGGCGTAAACACTATTTTCATACGGTGTTGTGCCTTGAGCGTAGCGAAAGGAATGAATTATAAACATGTCAAAAGAAAAACGGCTTCCAGTATTAGAAGTAAAAAAACTGACCAAAAAAATCGATCAAAAAATAATTGTTGATCATTTGAACTTTTATTTAGAGGCAGGAGATATCTACGGATTTTTAGAACCGAAGGGGTCAGGGAAAACAACAACCTTACGAATAATTACCCGATTGGTTTTTCCGATAGAGGGAGAGATTTTTATCTACGGCCTATCTATTTCTAAAGAGTATAAATTCGCTTTGTCATCAATCGGCAGTATTATTGAAAATCCAGCTTTTTACTTAAATCAGAGTGCGGCTCAAAGTCTGAAGCTAAGTGGAAAATTATCAGACCCAGAAATTGAATCTACAAGAATTAATGAAGTTTTAGCGCTTGTCGGATTGAGTGAGGTAAAATACGAATAACCTTTTTCTGTCTTCGTTGAAATCAAAGAACAGAAATTTTACTTGTATATTGAAAATGATGGTGTGATAACCAGTAGTGAGCAGAAGGAAAGAATTTTTGAACGATTTTATACAGAAGAAGCTCCGAAAGCGAACCGACATTTAGGAGTAGGGTTGTCGATTGCTAAAATGATTATTGAAGGAATGGAAGGGACGATTTTTGCGGAAATAGACAATGGCGTGATTACTTTTGAAATCAGTTTACCTCTAGTATGAACTAATTTAGTTACAATACTTTGAATGAGAATCTTATTTATCTTTAAAGAAATGAGGTTGAGATACTCTGAATCCTTCAAATCTTGGTGCTTAGTACTTAGAATTGACGGATTCAGAGTGTAACGTAGTAATTGCTTCTGCTCCCATCGTATATTCGGATTCCTTGAGTCTGAGATATAACTCGTAGAGTTATGGCCCAGACTTAATTGAAAATTTATGAGAGTTTTGAATACAGTTCCATTAGTTTTGTGTATTTTGTCAGCATATTGGTGTAGATTTTCATACTGTCAGAAGCAGAGAAATCATCCCCGACATTGTTGACGGTTTCTCCTAATTTTGAATATTCAGCCATCAACTCTGTATAATCTTTAAGAAATTCTAACGAGGTAGAATCTTTATAGCTAGACGGATTGTCTACATAGCCCTGCGCTTTTTTGATCATATCGTCATACTTAGCATCGACTTTTTTGATTGCTGCTTCAATATCACTTTTGTTGGCGGCATTATTGTTGTCTTTAGCGGCTTCTTGTGATGAAGAGGATGGTGTTGTTTTCTCTGGTTCCGCGCTGCTAGTTCCATCAAAGTCATGATCAGAATACCCAACAAGGATTGTATCTCCTTTTTTAGCGTAGTAGCCTCGTTTCTCAATGCCTACTTTATCAGATTCAAAAAGCTCAGCCCCAGAATTATCACGTACATAATCACATTCTCCCTTGTAAATCTTGCGTTTGTTTGAGACAGCCCACTTATCGAGGTTAGTAGGAACAAATTTGACTTTTAGACCAGCTACTTCAAACTCTGATTCTACCTGTTCTTGTGATTTATTCGCAGTTTCAGGAACTTTTATTTTGTCTGCCAGGAGTTTTTCTGCTTCTGCATCTCTCTTGTCTAATCGTGCTTGTCGTTCTTTAGATTCCTTTGTTTTCGCGGCATCTTTTTCAGAAGAAGTATCAACAGCCTCTAATTCGTTAATTTTTTTACTTAGTGAATCGACATTCTTTTCCAATTTATCTACCTTTTTTTGTAGCTTGCCTGCATTTGTATTGCTACATCCTACAAGGATTAATCCACATAATAAAACTAGACCTAATCGACTTATCTTTTTCATCTAACCATTCCCCTTTATATCATTCCTTTTTTTATCTTACAGTATATTATTAGTCTTTATCCTGATCATTTTTTATTTTCTCATTCTTTTTATAGGCTTTCTTGATTTCTTTTGGTGTAAATGTTTTTGCGGCAACACTTTCTTCTCCAGATGAAGTGAACTCATAGGTACCGATTTGGACTTTGATGTTTTTGTCTTCATTTTTAATATGATAAGCGGAGGCAGTTTCGATTTTTGCTTTTGGTTTGATATTCAATGTACTGTTTTCATAAAGTTTTTTAAATGCGTCATAGCCACTTAAACCATTATCCTGTATACGTGTGTCAGAAACATCATCTTCCTCTGAAACATAAATATAGCTGGATGTTTTTAGGTAAGGGGCGATATTTTCTGTTCCAAGATTTTCTAATGTATAATAGACAACAACTAATCCAGAAGATTCATAAACGGGTGATGTACTCTCCACAAAATCAACTTTTGTAACTTGGATTTTCGCATGTTCATCTTGAGCTATAGCATCTTTAGCGAAAAGATCTTTTAGCGGTTCTTTTTTAGAATCATTCGTCGTTGATTCTTTGCTCTTCTCTTTACTATCTTTGGTTTTCGTATACGTCTTCTCAGAAGAACTTTTGCTGATGTCTATACCTGTTTTACTTAGTTTGTCTATTTCTTTGTCTAATTTACTCACTTTGGTAGAAATTTTATCGATTTTATCTTCTAACTTGGATGTGTCTGATCCGCATCCTGAAATTATTAACCCGCACAACAAAAGTGTCCCTAAACAATAAGCTTTTTTCATTTATTCTCCTCTTTTCTGTTTGTTCGTTTAGATAATAGTCTAATTTCAGAATAGCATAAGAGTTAATAGGTGTAAATTTCTTTTTTTCTTACTTTTTAATAAAAAGCTGAGAGGAAATTAGAATTGAATGAATCTCAAAAATGAAGTGTGATAGTAGCTAGATTTTTTGTATGATAATAAAGAAGAGTCAATCGAAGTAGTCTTTTTTTGTTACTTAAGTTATAAAATAATGATTATTTCAGCTTATTTCCGAAGGAACTGCTTTTTTTCTCGCTGTTTATTCGGATTTTTGGTGTCTGAGATATAACTTGCAAAGTTATGTCCCAGACACTTCAACTCATATTCATTGCCAATAAGCTGGAATCTTCCTTTCATAAGCTGCAATCTCATCATCATGGGTCAAACTAATAGCAATATCATCCAACCCATTCACCAACTTATGCTTCCATGTACTGTCAATCTCAAACGAATAGGTTTCTTTTGGTGTAATGACCTGTTGCTTAGGCAAATCAATCGTGATTTCTTCCTCTGCCCCAAGTTCGGCCAATGCATCCAACTCTTCATGTTTTAACACGATTGGAAGTAAGCCATTTTTGGTCGCATTCATATAAAAAATATCACTAAAACTGCCTGCAATAATCGCTCTAAAACCATAATCATCTAACGCCCAAGCCGCATGTTCTCTAGAAGAACCTGAGCCAAAGTTATCGCCAGAAATCAAAATCGTTGCTCCTTTGTACTGCGGTTCATTCAACGTAAATTCTGGATTCGGCGTACGATCAGGTAAATAACGCCATTCATCAAATAAAAACTCGCCAAACCCTGTTTTTTCGATTCGTTTTAGAAATGATTTTGGAATAATTTGATCCGTATCGATATTGTCATTCATTAGTGGAACCGTGGTTCCTGTATGTTGTGTAAATGCCTCCATTATGCACCAAGCTCCTCTCTAATGTCTTTAAATGTTCCAACGATTGCAGCCGTTGCCGCCATCGCCGGGCTGCAAAGATGGGTTCTTGCGCCTTTGCCTTGGCGTCCTTCAAAGTTTCGGTTAGATGTTGATGCACAGTGAACGCCTGCTGGTACTTGGTCTGGATTCATGCCTAGACACATCGAGCAACCTGGTTCCCGCCATTCAAAACCTGCTTCTGTAAAAATTCTATCTAAGCCAATTTTTTCAGCTGCTTTTCTAACTGGTCTTGAGCCTGGCACTACGATTGCAGTGATGCCCTCTTTCACTTTTTTTCCTTTTACGATGCGGGCTGCTTCTTCTAAATCAGATAGGCGACCATTAGTACATGAGCCGATAAAAACGTAGCCGATTTCAATGTCTGATGGTCGTTGTCCCGGTTTTAAATCCATGTAGTTATAGGCGCGTTCGTCATTCATATCTTTAATTTCTGGGAAGGTTCCTGTGATCGGAATCCCCATTTCTGGATTGGTGCCCCATGTAACGAAAGGAACTAATTCGTCCGCATTTAGTTCTAGATTGGCATCATAAACCGCATCTGGATCACTTGGTAGTTTTTTCCAATCAGCAATTGCGGCTTCCATATCTTCTGGCGCATATTCTCTACCGCGTACATAGTCAAAGGTTTTTTCATCTGGCGCCATCATCCCCATTTTTGCGCCACCTTCGATGGCCATATTACAAATCGTCATTCGTTCTTCCATCGTTAGGTTTTCAATCGTTTCACCATAAAATTCAACGGCATACCCTACACCAAAATCAACACCATATTTTGCGATCAACGCTAAAATAATATCTTTAGCATACACACCTTTGGCTAGTTTTCCAGTGATTTTCACACCCATTGATTTTGGTTTGTTTTGCCAAATACATTGTGTGGCAAAAACATGCTCAACTTCACTTGTCCCGATACCAAAAGCCAATGCACCAAATGCACCATGTGTGGCTGTATGAGAATCACCACAAACGATGATCTTTCCTGGTTGTGTCAAACCTGTCTCAGGACCAACCATATGCACGATTCCTTGACGATCGCTTCCATTGTCGCAAAGTGTTATACCGAATTCTTCACAGTTTTTCTGCAACGCTTCGATTTGTTTTTTTGCTACCAAATCTGTGATATTAAAGATATCCTGTGTTGGAACGTTGTGATCCATCGTGCCAAATGTTCTGTCTGGTCGACGGACTTTTCTGCCTGCTTCTCTTAGTCCTTCAAAGGCTTGGGGTGAAGTTACTTCATGGATTAGATGTAGATTGACATAAAGTAGTTGTGGTTCACCAGCATTGCCAGATACCACATGTTGTTCCCAAAGTTTATCAAAAAGTGTTTTTCCCATGTATAGTCACATCCATTTTTTATTTTCGTTTCTGCTTCAAGACTTTTTCCCTAGATACACTGCATAGTTATAGTATTTATAGACGACATCTATCGCCTTAAACCCAACTGTCTCCAATGTTTTTAACTCTTCCATTAAGGGTTGCGGGCGGTCTTCTTCAAAATGACTTTTTAGCCAGCGTTCTTGAATTTCTTTTAACGTAATTTGCTGATTCATAAAGGCAATCCATTTTTGCATAAACACCTCTTGAAGTTGTGGACTTGATGCTTGGATTACGTCTGCATTGATGAAGAGTCCGTTTGGCTTTAATGCGTCATAGATTTGGCGATAAAACTGTTGATGACTCGCTTGGTTTTCTAAATGATGAAGAGCAAGGGAAGAAACAACCACGTCATATGTTGTGTCAAAGGTCAGCTTTTCAAAAGAGCTACTAATACAGAGCGCTTGATTGTTTAGCTTTTGCTTGGCAATCGTCAACATCTCTTCACTCATATCGACACAAGTGAATACAGCATTTGGGTACACTTCTTGAATAGCGCAAGCAACAGTTCCTGTCCCACAACCAAGATCAATGACTGAGATTGGGTGATCTGTATCAAAAGGAATACTTGCAACTAGAGCTTCGATCATTTGATTGTAGTAAGGAATGATTTTTTGAATCACATCGTCAAATTCTTGCGCTTCTTGGTCAAAATGAGCTTGGATTTGTTGCGTTCTTTTCATGGGTTTCTTCCACCTACTCTTTCTTTTTTTATTTCAGTTCTTTGATTACAGCATCCGTAAATTCAGTCGTTGTCGCACGTCCACCTAAGTCAGTTGTTAAGATTCCTTGATTCATAGCACGTGCGCACGCATCTTCGATTTTCTTGGCCGATTGTTCCAAACCAAATGATTGACGTAACATCATGGCCACTGACAGAATCATCGACATTGGATTGGCAATATTTTGATTGGCGATGTCAGGAGCTGAGCCATGAATCGGTTCATATAATGATGGACCGGATTCACTATGACTAGCGCTTGGCATCATGCCTAATGAGCCTGGAATCACCGACGCTTCATCACTTAAAATATCGCCGAATAGATTCTCCGTCACAATTACGTCAAAGTCTTTAGGCTTTTGAATCATGACCATGGCTGCTGAATCTACCAACTGATGTTCTAGCGTACAGTCGGGAAATTCTTGTGCCACTTCTTCGGCTGTTTGACGCCATAATTTACTTGTCGCTAATACGTTCGCTTTATCAACAGAGGTGACTTTTTTGTTTCTAGTCCGAGCAATTTCAAAGGCTTTTCTGATAATACGTTGGATTTCTACTTTAGAATACGTACATAGATCTGAGGCTTCTGTCTCTTCTAATTGTTTTTCACCAAAATAGATGCCCCCAGTTAGCTCACGTACAACAACAAAATCTACGCCTCGAACGTTTTCTTCTTTTAAAGGAGATAAATGAACCACTGCATCTGGTACTGTAATTGGACGGATATTAGCAAACAGTCCTAACGCTTTTCTTAAGCCAAGTAGCCCTTGTTCTGGACGTTTTGGTGCATCGTCCCATTTTGGGCCGCCGATAGCACCTAGTAAAATTGCATCGGCTTTTTCACAGGCTTTTAACGTTTTTTCAGGCAAAGGCTCACCTTGTTCATCAATGCCTGCACCACCAAACGCAAAATGTTCGATGTCAAAATCCAGATTATCCTGGATCATGATTTCATTCAAAATTGTTAGTGCACTATCCATGATTTCTGCACCAATCCCATCTCCTGGCAATGCTACGATTCGTTTGCTCATTAGGCTTTCCCCACTTCTTTTTGAAATTGTTCACTGGCTTTTACATATGCTTTTGCTGAAGCTTGCAAAACATCAAAATCAATACCGATGCCGTTAAATTGTTTGTTGTTTTCACTATCTGCTAAGGTTACATGAACCTCTGCTTGCGCATCTTCTCCACCTGTAATGGCTTTAATGTAATACTCTTGTAGTGCTGGTTTTTGGACAAATATTTTATCAATTGAGTTATAGATAGCTTGGATACTGCCGGAACCGATCGCCGATTCTGTTTTGCTTTCATTTTCACCTGTATTGATGGAAACAATCGCCCCTTGGCTACCGTCAGAAACATATTGTAATTGGACACGCTCTAAGCGATAATCCTCATTACATTCTTGAGCCTGTCCTACCATTAGGGCAATTAGATCCTCTTCAGTCACTTGTTTCTTTTTATCCGCTAATGATTTGAAACGTTTGAATGCATCTTTTAGTTCGTCATCTGCTAGTTGATAGCCGAGAGCTACCATTTTTGTGGCAAACGCGTGTCGACCAGAAAGCTTTCCTAACGGCAATGAATTTTCATTTACGCCAACAAGTGAGGGGGTGATGATTTCGTAAGTATCAGGATTTTTCAATACACCGTCTTGATGGATGCCTGACTCATGAGCGTAGGCATTTGCGCCAATGATTGCTTTGTTTCTTGGGACAGCCACACCAGACAAACGGCTGACGAGATCGCTGGTTCGTTTTGTTTCATTCAATCTGATATTACTTTGCGCTTTGTAAAAGTCTTTTCTTATATGTAGTGCTAAAGCTATTTCTTCAAGCGCAGTGTTTCCCGCTCGTTCACCAATACCGTTGACCGTTCCTTCTACTCGTCGAGCGCCATTTTCGATCGCTGCTAGGGCATTGGCCGTCGCCATTCCTAGGTCGTCGTGACAATGAGAAGAGAAAATGATTTCTTGATCGCTTTGGATATTGTCAATCAAAAATTTAAATAATGCGCCGTACTCTGTTGGATTGGAATAACCCACGGTATCTGGAACATTGATAATTGTTGCACCAGCGTCAATAGCTGTTTGAACAGCTTTTAATAGAAATCGTTTTTCTGTTCTGGTCGCATCTTCTGGTGAGAATTGCACTTTCTCGAATTTGCTTCTAGCATAGCTAACATGTTCTTTAATAGAAGCAATGACCTCATCTGGTGTCATTTTTAGTTTAAACTCCATATGAACTGGGCTTGTTGCCAGAAAAACATGGATTTGCGGATGCTTGGCGTTTTGTAAAGCTTCATGTGCGCGGTCGATGTCAGCTTTTTGGCAACGTGCCAGACCTGCAACTGTCATGTTTTCAGCATGTTCTGCGATAGCTTTGACTGCTTCAAAATCACCCATAGATGCAATTGGGAATCCCGCTTCAATTGTATCTATGCCCCATTTTTCTAATTGTTTAGCGATTTGAACTTTTTCTTTGGTGTTGAAATTTACGCCAGGTGTTTGTTCCCCGTCTCTTAAAGTGGTATCAAAGAATTGGATCGTTTTCATTTTTCATACATCCCTTCTGAATCTTCATTTTTTTGATTAGGTTAAATGAAACGAACGAGACTTCTCTCTCTTCGTTCGCCAAGTATTGCGCAACATCAGCTCTGCAAGCAGTCGCTGTGTTTTGCAATAAAAAAACATCCCACGAATATGGGATGTTCTATCATCCCGTTCATGCAATGCGAAAACAGGACTCTCAACCTCTGATAAGAAAAAGCTGTGCTGCAGCTGGTTTCTAGTAATCAGTGTGATGAGTCCTTCAGTAATAATAAGAATGTAATTGTCGTTGTCTGCTTGTTCATCATCTTCAACATCCTTTATTGTCAGAATTTTTAAATAATTCAAACTATAGTGTTAAAGATACAGAACTTTTAAATCAAAGTCAATAGTTTTATGAGAATTTTTTTAAGAAAGTCAAATTTTATTTGTTTAAACATGCAAGTAAAAAGAGCATAAACTAACGACAGTCCATACTCTTTATTCGATTAGTCAACATTTAATTTTCTAAATGTGCAAATTTTTCCAACAAACGAATCATCTGACAGACAAACCCGTATTCATTATCATACCATGCAACTGTTTTAACTAGCTGAACATCTCCTGCTGTTATCACTTCGGTTTGTGTAGGATCAAAAATCGAACCCGCAGTAGAACCGATGACATCACTGGAAACAATTTGCCGATCATCATAGTCAAAAGAAGGGTTCTCTACCGTGTGCTTTTGAATGACTTCATTTACTTGTTCCGCCGTAACGTTTATTTTTAAAATAGACACTAATTCTGTCAAAGAACCTGCTACAACTGGCACTCGCTGTGCATGACCTTGTAATCGTCCATTTAATTCAGGAATAACCAACCCAATCGCTTTCGCTGCACCAGTGGAATGAGGAATCGTATTGACAGCTGCTGAACGAGCAGCACGCAAGTCTCCACCATTAACTGGCCCATCTAACAACATCTGCGTTGACGTATAAGCATGAATTGTCGTCATCGTGCCAACTTCGATACCAAATTCATTATTTAGATGATGCGCCATCAGTGCTAAACAGTTGGTTGTGCACGATCCTGCAGAAATAATGGTGTCTTTTGAAGTCAATGTATCATCATTGACATTATAAACAATCGTCTTCATATCTCCTGCTGGAGCCGAAACTAGAACACGTTTTACTCCTGCATCGAGATGTGCTTGCGCTTTTATCTCTGAGGTATAAAATCCTGTGCACTCTAAAACAATATCTACTCCTTGCTCTTTTACCCAATTTAACTGACGGGCATCTGCTTGTGCGTATATCTTAATTTCTTGACCATCCACGATGATCCCATCATCTGTTGCACTAACTTTACCATCGTAAGCTCCATGAGTTGAATCAAACTGTAATAATTGAGCCAACATTTTAGGGCTAGTCAGATCATTGATCGCTACCACTTCAATCTGATCCGATACCTCTTTAATTCTACGAAACGCCAAACGTCCAATTCGTCCAAATCCATTGATTCCTACTTTTATTGTCATATTACCATTCCTCTCTTTTTTCTGTTCAATTACAATTTAAAAATTTTACAACCAAAACGTTGGATATTTTCTTTTTTTATCTAGATTATTTACAACTAAGGCAATTACTACAATGACCACAGAACCTATTAACACAGGTGTAAATAGAAAATTCCAACCCGTCTGACTCATCATAACAACTAATGGATCTGCCCCAGCTGGTGGGTGCGTTGTTTTTGTCAGCATCATACACATTATCGAAAAGCCAACTGCTACTGCAATCGAAGCCACTGAGTTGCCAAGTAATGTCTGACACGCTAACCCTATAAACGTTGAAATAAAATGGCCACCAATAATGTTCCTTGGTTGAGAAAGTGGCGCATCCCATACACCGAAAGTAAGAACACAACTCGCTCCAAATGGTGCCATTATCCAGCTCCATTCAGTCTTCTCGGTTAGAACGATTAAACTAAAAATGACAATAAAACCGCCCATAAACCCTATAATCGCTGCCTTTAAATCTACTTTTAACGGTGAACGTTCAGTTGTGAACATTTTTTTTAACACCTCCATTTAACTAACCCCCTTATAAATGTATTATAGGTTAGTTGCAACTAACCTGTCAACAACGTTTTTACGAGTTAGTTATTAGCATTAATGATTGAACTATGATAAAATCATATTTAGTTAAAGAGGAGGGAGTCTTTTGTCTCATCATTTTCCAGATGTATCTGATTGTTTAATATTAGATTTCATCAACACAAAGATTTCAAAAAATGGAAAAATCACTGAGTTGATCGAGTCAAGAAGTGATTTAGCAAACTGGTTTGATCACGAAATAAAAAAAATAGTCGTTACTCTTATCAATTATCACTATTTAAACCCTATTTTGAAAAAGTCGATGACCATTCAACACTCATCGCTTTTAGAGAGTTGCTGTATGAAAAATTATCAGCGCTGATTGCTGGTGAAAATACAAAAATTGAACTGTTAAATTTAATTAAAATAACGACAAAAGTACATCCTTTCAGCGTAGAGATTATAAATGATACCTTATCATTCATACCAATAATGATTGATTATCATTCATTTGAATCATTGATTTTACTTGATTTAGCCCAACTTATTGCTAATGATGATATTCATAAACTGCGTCGTTGTACTAATCCAGAATGTGTATTACTTTTTGTGGATCGTACAGGACGTAGAAAATGGTGCTCAATGAAAATTTGTGGAAATCGTCATAAAGTTGAGGCTTTTGCAAAAAGAAAAAAACAAGCACCAAATGAGGAGATATAACAAAAAAGAGTGCGTGACAAAACTAAAAATCAGTTTTGTTTCACACTCTAATTCCTAATAAACGGTGGACAAAAGTCAGGTTCTTCGGCAATTTCGCAAAAATCGAGCAATACAAGAAGCGTATTGTTCGATTTTTATTCCAATTGCTCGAACCTAATCGACTTTTATCTCAACCTCTTTTTTACTATATTTTTTCTAATGCCTGTTCCAAATCTTTTAGAATATCATCAATATTCTCAATTCCAATTGATAAACGAATCAATTCTGGTGAAGTTCCAGAAGCATTTAATTCTTCATCACTTAATTGAGAATGTGTTGTTGAAGCAGGATGAATGATCAATGACTTTGCATCCCCAACATTGGCTAAGAGTGAAAAGAGTTCGACATGATTGATCAAGTTCTTCCCTGCCTCGGCTCCACCTTTCACACCAAAAGTAAACACTGAACCTGCGCCTTTAGGTAAATATTTTGCTGCAAGCTGATGATATCTATTATCAGGTAAACCTGGGTAATTGACCCATTGAACTTTCGGGTGCTTATTCAAAAATTCCGCAACAGTCAGAGCATTTTCTACATGACGTTCTAATCGCAAAGATAATGTTTCTAAACCCAAAATCAATAAGAAACTATTGAATGGCGAAATCGCTGCACCTGTATCCCTTAATAAAGAAACCCGCAAACGTGTGATGTACGCTGCTGCACCAATATCTTTAGTATAAGAAAGTCCATGATAACTTGGATCTGGATCAACCAGCTTAGGAAATTTTCCATTTGCCCAGTTGAATTTTCCAGAATCAATGATTACACCACCTAATGCGACACCATGTCCACCAATAAATTTTGTCGCTGAATAAACAACGATATCTGCGCCAAAGTCAAATGGACGATTTAAATAGGCCGTGGCAAACGTATTATCAACAATCAACGGCAGACCATGAGCATGTGCAACTTCTGCTATTGCTTCTAGGTCAGCAACATTTGTCGTTGGATTGCCGATCGTTTCTACAAAAATCGCTTTTGTATTGTCTTTGATCGCTTCTGAAAAATGGACGACTTGATCTGGCTCAACAAATGTCGTCGTAATGCCAAACTCCGGCAATGTATGGGCAAATAAATTAAAGGTTCCTCCATATAAAGTCGAAGCTGAAACGATATGATCACCACTGCTCGCAAGATTTTGAATTGCATAAGTCACTGCGGCTGTCCCTGAAGCTACCGCCACTGCACCAACACCGCCTTCTAGTTCATTCAATCGATCTTCTAAAACAGCAGTCGTAGGGTTTGTAATACGCGTATAAATATTTCCTGCTTTAGACAATGCAAACTTTTCTGCGGCATCTTGAGTGTCATCAAACGTATAGGAAGTTGTTTGATAGATTGGAACAGCTCTAGAATTCGTCTCTTTATCTGGTACATGTCCGCCGTGAATTTGGATCGTTTCAAATTGGTAATTAGATTTTGTCATTATGCTTCATTCCTCTTCTATTTTTTATTTGGCTTATTATTTTAATTCTGCTACAGCACATGTCACCTTCTTGCATAATGACCACCTCTTTTCATTTATTCTCATTGAAAAGCAACTTAGAATGAACTAAAAATACGCCCTCTACTAGCTTTACACTAGTAAAGGGCGACTATCGCGGTACCACCTTTATTGGAAATAACTTCCATCTTAATCCAAACGCCGAATAACTTCTTGATTTGGTGCTTTGCTAACGGTAGCAGCCGTAAAAATCACTAATGACTTTTCCTCTCCAAGATCATTTTCGACAAGTCTTCATTTGCTTTCTTCCACCAAATGAAAGCTCTCTGGTTCCCACGTAAATATACTGGGTTTAAATGTCTGCTTGTGTACTCTTCTTTTCAATGAGTTTTGCTATTGGAAATAATATTAGAGTAAACTCATTTATTTGTCAACTTTTTTTCTTTCTTTTGCCATCTTAAATAAATTTATCTCTTCAAGTGAGTGTCCTATTTCTCTTTCTATCTATTTTTTATTATAATTAGGAAAATTGGAGGTCGATTGAACATGTCAACAAGTAATGAAAAAGTAGAACTACTCTTATCTTATTTATCCGAAATCCATACAAAAAGCTTATCACTTTATGATTTAGTTACTAGCCGTCCACGTCCTGATGATAATCGTATTCTTTTGAACATTAACGAAGTATTCACTTACTATCATAGTGTACGAATTTTTTACTACAGCAATAATGAACTGACTTCAGCAGAAGTTCAGGCATTTTTTGCTATTTTTGAAGAATTTTATTTTGAATTAAAACAAGTCTTTTTATTAGAAGAAGACAACAGCGCGATGCTTTACAGCAAATTAGCTGCGATGAAAGATTCTTTTGAGCAGTTGACGAATGATTTTAATGTTTTATAATAGAAGAGACAACAGATAAAGAAGGTGCCTAAATGGATCAAAGCGAAGTCCTAGATCGCTTACGTGAAGAGTTGGAAATTCCATTTTTTAATGGAACAATTGAAGACGGTGAGTACACAGAAGAAGATTATCAAAAAATTAAATCAGATCTCCTTAAGTATTTCGATGAATATGTACGCAATGTAGAAAATTAAAACAAACAAGTTCGTCATTTAAAGAGGTCGGGCAGAAGTGTTATTTCTCAATGGATTGCTTTTGTTCCTATCGTTTATTCGCAATTAGAGTATGAGGCAAACGTAAAAATTACGTTTGCCTCATACTCCTTTTTATTTTAGAAAATATTTATAAAAATATATTATTTTTAAAATACATATAATGACACATTTTAAAAACAAATAAAAAACCATCGGCGGAAAAGGCCGATGGAAAAGGAGTATTACTCAATAAGAGTAAAATGAAAAATAAAAAGGTTGTTGTTGGTATGAATTTATAATACAACACTTTTTTTTATTTGTCTACTAAAAATAACATTAAAAAGAAATTAACTACTATTTATTTTTGTCATTTTTTCATTTATTTTTTTATTTTTTTAACAAAAGATTGCTCATTCGAGTAATAGCGAATGAAATGTCATCTGTAGCTACATCTTGTTTTTCTTCTGACGCATTGAATAAATCAATATCTATTCCTTTTTCTGGGTCTAAGGATAAAATCATTTCATTACATCCAGCCAAATATTCAATATATGAACGCTCAAATTTCTTATGGATCCCCATCACACGAGCTGGTGGACGTAATTTAGTAACTTTTTCTAACATGATTGTATACTCTTTCGTTCCATCTTGAAAAATACGTTGAATTTCAGCAATTCGTTCAGGTGATAGCTCAGAAGCTTTCTCTTCATCAATGGCTTTACGCACTTCTTCATAGTAATCATTCAT
This sequence comes from Enterococcus sp. 4G2_DIV0659, assembly GCF_002140715.2. Lineage (NCBI taxonomy): Bacteria > Bacillati > Bacillota > Bacilli > Lactobacillales > Enterococcaceae > Enterococcus > Candidatus Enterococcus mansonii. The sequence continues at coordinate 629,841 of NZ_NGLE02000001.1, forward strand.
TTTTTCGCCGACTTCTTCTGTTTCTTTAACAATATCATTGATGTTTTGTACATAATATCCTAAGTTTGGTTTCACAATTATTCCTACTTTCTTTTGGTAATCACTTAATTTTACACTTTTTACTATCCTGATGACAAGCAGTATTTGAAAATGCTCTATTTTCCATTGTTTGAAAACTTTAATACGTATAGTAACTGAGCTACTTTGGTGATTTTAGAGTACACACAACTTTTCAAAGGAATTTTGATCATTCTAACTAAAAAGCACACTTTATGGCTATTAATTATAGTGTCACCCCTTTATGCCTCTCTTTAATTTGATTCAACTGTTTAGGATAACTAACTAGTTAAGAATAAAATAACATAACATTTTTACCTTTTGATGTTTTTTTATTTCCTGAAACTGGTTTTACTCTCCTTAATAACACTATTTTTTAACAAAAAATCTGTTTTAGTGATTTTTCGAGAGTATCGAGGCTTTCTTCTGGCGTTAATAAAAATTGTTTATAAGCCCATCACCATGGTCAAATTCCGCTAAAAAAGACTGTAGATACAGTCTTTTTTAGCAACTTTATCTACAGTCTGAAACAGTATAAAAACATTTATACGTTTATTTGATTTCATCACTTGTTTGAATGATTTCAGATACCATCCCGTACTCTTTCGCTTCATCAGCTGACATCCAGAAATTACGGTCTGTGTCTTTTGCGATTTTTTCATAGGTTTGCCCCGTTGCTTCAGCAATCAAACGGTTGACACGTTCACGCATACGGATGATTTCTTTCGCTTCAATCTGGATTTCTGTACTTTGTCCTTGAACACCGCCAGCAGGTTGGTGGATCATGTAGCGGGTATTTGGTAAGCTGTATCTATTTTTCCCTTCAGCAGCTAGATAAATGGTAATACCAGCACTTGCTACCCAACCAGTACCGATCACGATTACTTCTGGTTTTACAAATTTAATCATATCATGAATGGTATCTCCAGCTTCAACGTGTCCACCTTGGCTATTAATAAAGATTTTGATTGGTTCATCACCCATAGCTGCTAATAAAAGCAATTGAGAAGTAACTTCTCTGGCTAAATCTTGGTTGATTTCACCATAGATCAAAATGGTTCTTTCTTCAAATAGTTTTTTCATAAACACGTTGGGTTGTTGTTTTTCTTCTGTTTCTTCATTTCCATCTAAATAGTTCATGTGTCAGATGACCTCCTTATTTTTAAAAGCATAATGGGCTTGTTTTGGCTCAAATACAACATTGACTATAATACTGATCATGATTTATCTGAAAGTCTAGCCCATGTAGCTAGATAATCCTAAAATTTAAACAAGTTCTTTTAGCCTCGAATGAATGAGAGGCAATTATGTGAATGATGCTTTTGCCACAATCATATTCGATCCTTTTTCGAGATGCTAACTTATGATATTAGATAATTCAAACGAGACATCGTCTATATTAATAATACCGCAAACAGAAAATTTGTCCACTTTTATGACCTATTTTGACCTTAAAAATATAAATAAACTTTTTTATTTTAAGTAAATCTTTTTACTCTACTCTAAATTTCCGATATTTTACTTTTTACTCGACAAAGGTTGTAATTAACATACTTAATGTTATAATAATTATTGTAAATTATTTTTTTCTAAATGACAAAAAAGGAGTTTTACTATGATTAAAAAATTATTATTAGGAGCAACACTTCTCTTCGCTATAGTTAGTTTTAGCTCAGTAGCTCAAGCAACTTCAGAAAGTATCATGGAACATGTAAAAAAAGTTGAAGTATCAAACAGTATTATTTCAAGAGAACAATTTCAAAAAGCAGATCAAATTGCTTCTGAAAAAGTTCAAGGGGTAAAACCTAGCCAAACACGCTCATTTTTCCCTGGGACATCCTATGTTGATGATGGTCTTTACCAAGTTCGATTCAAAGATGCGCCATTTTATTTAGATGTAATGGGCGGCCAAAGTGTTAATGGAAATGGTCTCCATATGTGGACGCATCATTATGGCGCCGCAGCCGTATTTTACATCAAAAATATTGGAAATGGCGAATTTGTTCTTTTTGAAACAACTGGATGGAAATCTGTAGAAATTGGTGGGTCTAATGTATTTAACGGGGCACCTGTTCAAATTTGGGATTACCAAAGTATCGGTATTCCAACACAACGTTGGAGGTTGGAGCCTGTCATTGATTCTTGGGGCATTCCAGATGGTTCTGTTAAATTAGTAAACATTAACTCTGGAAAAGTCTTAAATGCAGTGGACGGTAAAGTGATTCCTTACGTAAGAGTTAATTCATGGGAAAGTTTAAATATTTCTGGACAGAAATTTAATTTAGAAAGATTGATGCCTTAGTGACGATTCTAATAAAAAAATAATTTACAACTAAAAAACAAAGCAAACGCTATGAAAGATAGCGAATGCTTTGTTTTTTTAGTTATTAGCTCTTACCCATTTTACGTTGAACAAATTTTACAATTTCAACAATTGGAATAATCGCAAATGATGTTCCTGCGACAAGTCCCCATTGGTAAGCATCTAAAGAAGTAACACTGAATAGGTCATTAAATCCAGGAATCACGATTGTCGCTGCTAATAACAAGAACGATACTAAGATTGCCCAGTTAAATGATTTGTTTCTAAATAGACCCACTTTAAAGATTGATTGGTAAATTGATTTTACGTTAAAGGCATGGAACAATTGAATTAAACCTAATGTTGCAAATGCCATTGTTAATGCATCACCATGTTGCAAGTCATATAATGCGTTTGCAGATAAATGAGGCATATTTGCTGCTGTGTGTGCTGGGAATTCAATAGACATCTTGTAAATAAATAATGTCAAGCCGCCTTGAACAATCCCTTGATAAATCACACTACTTAAGACACCGCCAGAGAAAAAGTTTGATTTTTTACCACGCGGTGCATGGCTCATCACGTCACGCTCCGCAGGTTCTACGCCTAAAGCAATTGCCGGGAATGTATCGGTTACTAAATTAATCCATAATAAATGAACCGGTAGTAAAGTATCCCAAGCAAGCATCGTTGCGATAAATAGTGTTAATACTTCCCCTAAGTTGGCAGAAAGTAGATATTGAATCGTTTTTTGGATATTTGAGAAAACTTTACGTCCTTCCTCAACTGCCACGATAATTGTAGAGAAGTTATCATCTGCAAGAACCATATCAGAAGCACCTTTTGATACTTCTGTACCAGTAATTCCCATACCGATACCAATGTCTGCGGCTTTTAAGGCTGGCGCATCATTGACACCATCCCCTGTCATCGCAACCACTTTACCTTCTTGTTGCCACGCTTTAACGATACGAACCTTATGTTCAGGAGATACACGAGCATAAACGGAATAGTGCCCAACAACTTTGGCAAAGGCTTCATCAGACAATTCATTTAATTCAGCACCTGTGATTACTGCGTCATCGTCGCCTTCTTTGATGATACCAAGACGAGCGGCAATTGCTTCTGCTGTATCTCTATGATCCCCTGTAATCATGATTGGACGAATACCAGCTTCTTTAGCAACTTTAACCGCTTCTGCTGCTTCTTTACGTTCCGGATCGATCATGCCGACAAGTCCTGCGAAAACTAAGTCTTTTTCAACTAGATCAGAATCCATTTCAGCTGGAACTGTATCGACAAATTTATAAGCCATTCCTAAAACACGTAATGCTTGCTTGGCTAGTTTTGTGTTGGTCGTTAAAATTTCTTGATGTTGTTTGTCATCCATTACTGGTGTTTGCCCATTTAATAAGGCTTGATTACAACGTTTTAGTAATTCGTCAGGCGCACCTTTTACAGAAACTAGAAACTTTCCATTTGCTAATTGGTGAACAGTCGTCATTAGTTTCCGATCAGAATCAAATGGAATTTCTGCCACACGAGGTTCAGCCGCAACTTTTTCAGTTACATTGAAATCGTGGTCTAACCCATATTGAACAAGGGCTGTTTCAGTTGGATCACCAATCAATGAACCATCTTGTGCAATTTTCGTATCATTTGTATAGTTCATGATTTTTAATGCCATATTATCAAGTGCAACAGCATCTGTTGCAGGTTTCACTTCATTATCTGTATAAAGAGTTTCAACCGTCATTTGGTTTAATGTTAATGTCCCTGTTTTATCAGAACAGATAATGTCTGTACTACCTAATGTTTCAACGGCAGGTAGTTTGCGGACAATGGCATTTTTCTTCGCCATTTTTTGTGTACCTAAAGCTAAAATAATCGTTACGATTGCAGGAAGTCCTTCTGGAATAGCTGCAACGGCTAATGAAATAGACGTTAATAGCATATCAATCCATGTACGGCCATTCATCATACCAACTACAAACATAATCGCTGCGATCACTAAGATTGCGATCGTCAACATTTTACCTAATTGGTTTAAGTTTTGTTTTAATGGTGTTTCTGTTTCTTTTTCGTTGGCTAGCATACCCGCGATTTTACCAACTTCTGTGTTCATTCCTGTACCGACAACCACACCAATTCCGCGGCCATAAGTGACGTTACTGCTTGAATAAGCCATATTAATTCGGTCACCGATCCCAATCTCAGATGCAGTACCTTCTAAAATAGTCGCTTCTTTTTCAACTGGAACAGATTCACCAGTAAGGGCTGCTTCTTCAATTTTCAAGCTAGCAGCTTCTAATAAGCGTAAGTCCGCTGGAACAACGTCCCCTGCTTCTAATAAAACAATATCTCCAGGTACTAATTCGTCACTTTTAACGGTGATCACATGACCATCACGACGAATATTCGCATTTGGTGAAGACATTTCTTTCAGCGCTTCAATTGCTTGTTCTGCTTTGGCTTCTTGAATCACACCGAAAATCGCATTCAATACTACAACAAGCAAAATGATGAATGAATCAACCATATCACCTGAAAATACTGCTGAAATCACTGCAGCAAATAATAATACGATAATCATAAAGTCTTTAAATTGTTCAAAGAATTTAACGATGATCGATTTCTTTTTCCCTTCATCTAATGCATTGGCGCCGTAACTCTCTAGCCTTTTTTTGGCTTCTTGATCTGACAATCCTTCAACTGTCGTATCAAATTTTTGTAAGACCTCTTCATCTGACTGCGTGTAAAATGCTTCAGATAGTTGAACCTTTTTTTCTTCTGACATGTTCTTCCTCCTTATAATTTGTAGCTACTTAAATCTATTTTACTTCATAATCGCGAAACGAACACGTTTTTAGATTTATGGGTTCGTAGCAAAACGAAAAAAAATAGACCTCTGTATGCTAAATAGAACATACATAAGTCTCACCGTTTAAGACAACACCAGAAATTTCTTTCGGAGTTGGTGATGTTGTCGCAGCTAGCGCCGCCAGTTACTCCCTCATGAAATAATAAAATGGTGGCAGACGAATCTTTCACCAATAATTATTGCTGAATTAATTATACCTGTTCTTTTAGTGTTTTTCAAATGAAATCGTATTGATTTTCAGAAAAATTTCTGTTTGGTTTGAAAGAGCTTTTTCTTCCTTCTACAATTCTCAAAAAAACAAAGATACATTTATTTCCTTTAAATAGAAAAACACACTCATCGTGCTATTAGCACTGAACGATGAGCGTGTCGTTATTTTATAGTTAAATCGCTATATTCGTGAGGATCTTTTTTTCCTGTGGTTTGTGATTATTTCTAGACCCACAGACAATACAAATAGAAAAACAAAGATTGTGGCAAATATAACACCGCCACCAAAAACACTAATTGTTCCTGATAGACCTAGAAGACTGATTACTATCGTTTGTACTTTTTCCAAGATCACTCACCACTTTTCAAAAATTAAGTTTTTGTTGTTCTTCATCATCATATTACTTCCATTACGATTAACTGTCAATGTAAATCTATCTCTTTTCACTTAATAGAGGTCATTGATTTCGTCCAGAAGTTTTCAGCTTCTCCTTGTTCCATCCCCATAATAAACTTATCTCTAATATTAGGATAATTTTGTGCTAGCCCATTCACAAGGTGTTTGATTTCTTCCCGTTTGGTCTTCTTATCTACTGGACACGGGTTAAAAATTACCGGTAATTCTTCTCGTTTGACGAATTGAATAATTTGTTTTTCTTCTATATAAAGTAAGGGACGGATCAATGTAATATCTGTTTTTGATAAATAGCTGATCGGCTCAAAACTAGCCATTTGCCCATGAAAAAGGAAATTCATAAAATACGTTTCGATTGCATCATCCAAATGATGACCCAAAGCAACTTTATTACAGCCCATTTCTCGGGCTCTTTTGTACAAAATGCCTCGGCGTAATTTGGCACATAATGAACATGGTGAACGTTCTTCACGGATATCAAAGACAACTTGTGCGATATTCGTAGGTACAATATCCAGCTTATACCCTAATTCTTCAACAAATTTCTCTAATGGAGCACTATCCATATCAAACCCCATAGCCAAGGTAATTGGAACAATATCAAACTCAAAGCCTAAACGTTTTTGCTTACTAATCATGTCTAGAAAATAAAGTAAACTTGTACTATCTTTGCCCCCGCTCATTCCAATCGCCACTTTATCCCCTGGTTGAATCATTTGATGATTCAGCACTGCTCGGCGAATAGGATTATAATAAATTTGATTGTCTTTCTTTTTAAAACCCATCATTTACTCCTTTTCGATTGATTCATTTAAAAAAATCTGTTTTTAAGCTGTAATTTTCACCAGAAACAATATCATATTGAATCAAGCGGTACTCTTCATATAGCTGTTCCTGTTCTTTATTTAGAGAAAGAGTTTTCGTCCATTTTTTATCTTTATAATAGAAACCTTTTTCAAATGCAGGAACTTGTTTTTCTAATTTTGATAATAGTTCATAAAAACCTGTCATCTTCAATCCACTTTGATCAAACAGCGTTGATGAAAAATAAAAGGGGCTAACAATGGCATCCTGGGTTGCTTTTTTACTTAATTTCCCTCGATTATCATACATTAAAAATTCTGTTTGATGCATTTTTACTTCATCGTTCTGTGCTTTAATTTCATCTGAGTAGATGCTTGGTAAATGATCCCCCCAAAACACAACAAGCGTTCGACGCTTAACATCTTTTAACGCTGTCGTAAATTGTTTAAAAGCTTCACTACTGTAAGCCACATCTTGCATATAACTATCAATTGCTTGTTTATTTCCTTGGCTTTTGGATGAATAGTTTACATTTGAATACTTATCGCTATAGGGCATATGTGTTTGCATCGTCACTAAATGAACAAATTGTGCTTTTTCATCTTTTTTCAATAAACTCAGTACTTCTTTGTACGCTGATTCATCAGATATATAGGGATTTTTTTGGATTGTTTCCGTATTTTTCATTGTCTCTTCGCTGATAAACTGATCGAATCCCATTTTATTATAGACATCTTTACGTTTATACATCGATGTGTTGTAGGGATGAATCGCCGTTGTTTGATAGTCTTGATTTTTCAATAACGAAACGATCGACGGGATTTCTGTCATTTTAGGAACCAGCATGGTGTAAGGTGTTGTTAATTGAGGGTTGAATAACTCCATAGAAAAACTAGTCAGGGCTTCAAACTCGATATTCGCTGTTCCTCCACCATAATTTTGAGATAACATTTGACCGCTATATGTTGTTTTAGCAACATCATAGTACTCTTTTAAAGGATCTTTATTCGCTGTCACACCGTTCAGGTTTTGCGGATTTGAAAAACTTTCACTCATTACATAAATAATATTCGGTTGTTCATCTGCTGATAAATCGCTTGTTTTTTGTGCTGTTTTTGTGTATTTTTTGGTAATTTCTTCAATTGTTTTTTTAGAGTAATTTTCAGGTTCGTCCATGGCTTCAACCTTTAAGTTATACAAAAAACCACCCATGAATCCTGTATTATAGTAATTCATTTGTTGACTATAAGGAATCCAATGCGCGGTTTTATTATAGGCTTTTCTTAATAGATTATTGGGGTTATTAAAATTACCCACATATAGCAATAAACCGATTGTCATTATTAGACTTGAGAAGCGTACTATTTGCTTTTTTTTCGATAATAATCGACTTTTATAAATCGCTTTTCCAAAAAAGAATAACCCTGTCATCCCAAGTAACAAGATAAAAATAAATGGAACAGTTCCTATCATTTCTCTTAATAACCCCAATTCAGTGATCATTTTCAAATCATCAGGATAAATCGGTTCTGTGCGGTAGAGCAATTTTTGATAATCAGCAAATCCTAAAATACCGATTGTGATTGCATACAAAACACTGCCGATCATAAATGAACCTGCTAAACTACATAAAAATAGTAAAAATATCAATAAAACAAAACAACCTAAAATAAATTTTTCTGTATGCCACGAAAAGGCAAACTTGAATACTAAGTCTATAGATAATTCATTTTGGCACCATTGCAAGTATAAATTACTAAACCAAACAAGCAGTAATAAGCTGATTAAGGTGAATGAATAATCAATTACTTTTTTTTTGTTTATTTGTAAATATTTATCCACAACATTCTCCTTTTTTTCTCTTTTTTTAGATACGTCCTCTAATATTTTATGCTTAGACGAAAAAAAAGTAAAGTTTCCTTTGTGAGGAACTTTACTTTAAATATAGAACAACGTCTTTAATACAGAAGCAAGCTACTTTTACTAGTAAATTTCTCTCATTTTCATATAAAACATAAATAGAATCATTTTTAAAATAAAAAAGCCCTTCCCTTCTATAACTAAAAAGGAAGAACTTCATTCTTTACTCTTAAAAAGAATACACTCACCCAACACTACCAGAAGCCATCACTCGATGTCTTTGTTCCCGTTTATATTGCTGAATGATTTTTAATGCTCGTTTTCTTGTTTTTCTATTCTTGCACTTCAATCGTCTCCGTGCACTTGAAAGATCTTGTTTCTCCATCCAATCACCTCTTTGCGTCTAGTTGTCGGTTACTTGTGAATGACTACCAACTTGCTTTATGAACACCTGGAATGTGTCCTTGATGGGCTAATGTCCTAAAATTAATCCGTGACATGCCGAACTTACGCATGTAAGCTCTTGGTCGTCCATCAATCAAATCTCGGTTTTTCAAGCGATTTGGATTGGAATCTTTTGGTAATTTTGCTAATGCTTCGTAGTCTTTGTTCTCTTTTAGTTTGATGCGTTGTTCAGCGTACTGCTTAATCAGCTCTCGTTGATGTTTTGCTTTGGCAATTTTTGATTTTTTAGCCATATTTTCTTTCACCCCTTGCAAATCGTAATCATTACTTTTTAAGAGTGATAAGAGTAACATCAAATTGTATAAAATGCAAGTACTCTTTTTATATTTCATAGAGGGAAAATAGTAGTAGCATCCAAACTCTATTACACACTTTAGTTAATCCCCCCATATTGGATCAATATAATCGAGAAAAAGAAAGCCAAAAAACTGAGAATAAAACATTGTATGTATGGATAAAAAAAGAATCAAATAAACTTTGTTTGGAAATAAAAAGTTCAACTTCCTTAATAAATACACTTGAAAACTCACATAATCAGACCGTTCATTAAAAAAAATATTATAAACAAAATGGACTTGCTGGTGGAATGAACGTTGTCCATCCATATGAAGATGTTGATCTTTTCTTCCAGTCTAACAATGATGATTTTTAAATAGTATTTACGTCACGACTAAATAAATCACTTTAATGTTATTAGAATTGTATTGATTTTTGATATCCACTGAAAATGAACTCTGCTTAGTTTAGTTCTGTTTTTACATACCTAAAACTCAGTAAAATGAATGCCTACTTATGTTCTACCTTCGATTGGTTCGTTTTCAAAAAGAATCGGGCAAAATTCTTCAAAGTAAAATTCCTTATTTAACATAAACAGTGAGTAGAACATAACTCTTTGAGTCATATCCCACCCACATCTACTCTAAATAATTTTTGAAATAAAGGCTTTTTATCCTATTTAAACAAGTAACGCATATAAGGATGGATTATCACTAAGATCAATATAATGTGGATCAAACATAGTCATTTTTTCTAGTAAATGGGGTAGCTCCTCCTTATCTTTCAGTAGAATACCCAAAACAACAGGTCCAGTGCCTCGATTCACCTTTTTGGTATACTCGAACCGAGTAATATCATCATCAGGTCCTAAGATATCTGTCACAAACTCTCTTAATGCACCTGGGCGTTGTGGAAAATTGATGACAAAATAATGTTTAAGACCTTCAAAAATCAATGAACGTTCTTCAATCTCTTCCATACGGTTTATATCATTGTTTCCGCCACTAATGATACACACAACATTTTTCCCTTTAATTTCTTCTTGCATTAATTCTAAAGCTGAAACGCTTAATGCTCCAGCAGGTTCTACAACAATCGCTTGCTTAGTATATAATTCTAAAATCGTCGTACATACTTGCCCTTCATCCACTGCTAAAAGATTATCAACATATTCATAGGCATGTTCATAGGTTAAATTACCAACTTGTTTCACTGCAGCTCCATCCACAAATTTTTCAACGTTAGCTAACATCACTGGTTTCCCTTGGTCAAAAGCCGCACGCATTGATTGTGCACCTTGTGGTTCTACACCAATGACAGCCGTTGTAGGACTGATACTTTTAGTATAGGTGGAAACGCCACTGACTAACCCTCCACCGCCAATTGCTGCTAACAAGTAATCTACTTGAACTTCAGATTCATTCGCCTCTTGGAAAACTTCTACTGCTACTGTTCCTTGTCCAGCCATAATATTTATATCATCAAAAGGATCAATAAATGCTTGGTTATTAGCTTTTGCATATTCTTTAGCAGCTTTAGCAGATGCATCAAAAGTGTCACCAATTAATTTTACGGTTACTTCATCTCCGCCAAAAAATTTTACTTGAGAAATTTTTTGTTGCGGAGTGGTCGTTGGCATAAAAATTGTAGCCGCAACATTCATCTCGTGGCAAGTAAAAGCAACTCCTTGAGCGTGATTCCCTGCACTAGCGCAAACAACACCATTTTTTAGCACATCATGAGGAGTCTGCTTAATTGCATAATACGCCCCTCTTAATTTGAATGAACGAACTTTCTGTAGGTCTTCTCTTTTTAAATAAACATTGCATTGGTATTTTTGTGATAGATACATATCATACTGTAACGGTGTTTTCGTTACTACGTCTTTGAGTGTGTCATATGCTTCTTCAACTTTTTCTTTCGTTAATTTTAACAAATTCTCCCCACCTTTATTATGTAAATAACAAAAGGCTGAGATAGAAGCATGTCGCCTATTTTCTCAGCCTCTTGTTCATTATCTATTTTAGTCTTCTCTTGAAACGAAAGGCATCATTTTACGTAATTCTGCTCCAACTTTTTCAATTGGATGACCAGCATTATCTTTACGCATTTGATTGAATTCTTTAAAGCCGTTTTTGTTATCATCGATAAAGCCTTTCGCAAATTTACCGTTTTGGATATCTGTTAAAACGTCTTTCATATTCGCTTTTGCTTCAGCTGTTACAACTCGAGGACCTGAAACATAATCGCCGTATTCCGCAGTATTTGAGATTGAATTACGCATCTTCTCAAATCCTCCTTCATAAATAAGGTCAACGATCAATTTCAACTCGTGACATACCTCAAAATAAGCTAATTCTGGTTGGTAGCCGGCTTCTGTTAGTGTTTCAAAACCCGCTTCGATCAAGCTTGTCAAGCCTCCACATAATACCGCTTGCTCACCGAACAAATCTGTTTCCGTTTCTTCTTTAAAGGTTGTTTCTAACACACCAACTCGTGTAGCACCAATACCTTTTGCATAAGATAACGCAACATCACTCGCTTTACCAGTTGCATCTTGATAAACCGCAAATAATGCTGGTACGGCAAAGCCTTCTGTAAACGTGCGACGAACCAAGTGTCCTGGTCCTTTAGGAGCAACTAAGAAAACATCCACATCTTTTGGTGGTTCGATTACATCAAAATGAATATTAAAGCCATGTCCAAATGCTAAAGCATTCCCTGCTTCTAAGTTTGGTGCAATCTCTTTGTCATAAAGATCTCCTTGAATTTCATCTGGAGCTAAAATCATGACTACGTCTGCTTTTTTAGATGCTTCTTCAACAGATAATACATCAAATCCATCGTTACGGGCAGCTTCGGCTGATTTTCCTTCACGAATCCCGATAATTACTTGATTGCCATTGTCTCGTAAGTTTTGCGCATGAGCATGACCTTGTGAGCCGTAGCCGATAATTGCGATTGTTTTTCCTTCTAGTTGATTGTTTTCTACTGAGTTATCATAATATACTTTTGCCATTGTAAACCCTCCAAATTTTTTATGCTTATAAGCGTATGCTTTAAAACCTATTTTTAGTTGTTGCCTCTGGTAAATCCAGTAACACCTGTTCGCGCTAGTTGTTTGATTCCGTATGGTGCCACAACGTCTACGAACGCACTGATTTTTTCACTAGTTCCCGTGACTTGGATAACAACTGAGCGTGTGCCTACATCGATCACATTTGCTCTAAATGGATCAATCACTGAAAACAACTCTGCTCGAACAGCAGCAGGTGCATTGACTTTGACTAACGCTAATTCTCGTTCTAGGTGTGGTTCATCCGTAATATCGGATACTTTGATTACATCAATTTGCTTATTTAATTGTTTCGTTACTTGTTCACTTTCATTTAAATCTGCTACTTGAACAACGATAGTAATTCGTGAAACATTCTCTAATTCTGTCGGTCCCACAGAGATGCTGTCGATATTAACCTGTCTCCGTGTTAAAACGCCACTAAATCGATTTAAAACCCCTGAATTATTATTGACCGTTGCTGTAATGATTCGTCTCATTTTAGTCCACCCCCAACATCTGATAGTTGGCTTTGCCCGCTGGAACCATTGGCAATACGTGTTCCGTTGGTGAAACCATGACTTCAATCAACAAAGGTCCTGTTTCTTTAAAAGCTTCTGTTAATTCAGCTTCCACAGTAGCAGGATCATCTATCCTGATGCCTTTAATATAATAAGCTTCTGCCATTTTTACAAAATCTGGCTGAGAGGTAAACACTGATTCTGAACGACGGCCGCTAAAGAAGCTTTCCTGCCATTGGCGAACCATTCCCAATGATTGATTATTTAGAATCACAATCTTGATTGGGATATTGTATTCATTTAAAATAGCTAATTCTTGGTTTGTCATTTGGAAACCACCATCACCGACAAACAGTACGACTTCCTTATCTGGACAACCGAGTTTTGCTCCAATTGCAGCAGGTACACCATAGCCCATCGTTCCAAGTCCCCCACTTGTGACAAGTTGCTTTTCATTTTTGAATGGATAAAATTGAGCCGCCCACATTTGATGCTGCCCAACGTCTGTTGCTACAATCGCTTCACCATTTGTAAGTTCACCGATGAATTCAACCACTTTTTGCGGTTTAATTTCAGCTTTTTGGTCTTTATCATACTTGAATGGGTGTCGTTTTTTTCTTGAAAGATTCAATTTTTTCCATTCTGTACAATCTGCGCATGCTGTATCAAGCTTTAACATTTCTTTCAATGTTTCTTTCGCATCCGCTACAATTGGAATGTGTGTGTCAATTGTTTTTCCGATTTCTGCTGGGTCGATATCAATATGAGCCACAACAGCATTTGGTGCAAATTCCTTTGGCGCACTCGCTAGGCGATCATCAAAACGAGAACCTATATTGATTAAAAAATCACAATCGGTCAATGCCATATTTGCAGCAAAGGAACCATGCATGCCTCCCATTCCCAGAAATAATTCATTCTCAGTCGGAACAGCCCCCAGCCCCAACAACGTACTTAACGCTGGCACTTGGTATTTATTGATGAATGTCACTAGTTCTTTTCCAGCATCCGCATGCAATACACCTGCTCCAACCAGTACCAACGGCTTTTTAGCAACAGCTAAAGCATCCATCAATTTTTTAACTTGTAGTTTATTCGGTTTTAAAGTTGGCTGATAACTTGGTAGATTCAGTCTCACCTCGATATCTGCATCAGCTTCCATAATTGTCATATCTTTTGGTAGGTCGATGACAACAGGACCTTTTCTACCAGTTGTTGCGATATGAAAGGCTTCTTCAATGATTCTTGGTAGTTCCTTTGTTTCTCTAACTTGGTAATTATTTTTAGTAATCGGCATTGTTAGTCCGATGACATCCGCTTCTTGAAATGCATCTTTACCAATACCATCGGTTACTACTTGACCAGTAAACACAACCATCGGAATCGAGTCACTCATTGCATCCGCAATACCAGTGATTGCATTCGTCGCACCTGGTCCGCTGGTTACAATGACTACGCCAGGTTTACCCGTTGCTTTAGCGTAACCTTCTGCTGCATGAACAGCACCTTGTTCATGTCTAGTTAAAATATGGGGAATATCTCCATCATATAATGCGTCGTACAAAGGAAGAACTGCCCCGCCAGGATAACCAAAAATCATTTCTACCTGCTGTTTCAACAATGCATCAATCAAAATCCTTGAGCCGTTTTTCATATTTTTCTGTTGTTCTGTCATGAGCTTCCCTCCTCTAGTCTAATAGGTCTTCTGAAATCTGCATAATTCCTCCTGTATGCGCCGAAGTCACTAATGCCGTGTATCGAGCTAAGTATCCTGTTTTTACTTTTGCTTTGAATTTTGGCAATTGATCATTTCTTTGCGCTAATTCTTCATCCGAAACATGTAATTCTAAGGTTCGGTTGGTTAAATCAATTTCGATTTCATCTCCGTCTTTGATTAATGCAATCGGTCCACCTGCCGCTGCTTCTGGTGAAATATGTCCTACAGCAATCCCACGAGTGGCTCCTGAAAAACGTCCATCTGTAATCAGTGCAACATCTTTACCTAAACCACGACCGACAATACTAGATGTTGGAGCTAGCATCTCCGGCATCCCTGGTCCACCCTTTGGTCCTTCATAACGAATGACAACTACATGCCCTTTTTTAACCGTATGATTATCAATTGCAGCAACCGCTTCGTCATGAGAGCTAAAACAAATTGCTTTTCCTACAAATTTCTTGATGGATGGATCCACACCACCGACTTTAATCACACTCCCTTTTGGAGCAATATTTCCGTAAAGAATGGATAAACCACCAACCGGACTATAAGGATTTTCTTTTGGATGAATGACTTCTTCATTTTTGATTACTGCATCTTGAACATTTTCACGAATGGTTTTTCCAGTAACTGTGATTCTGTCAGGATGAATCGCATCCCCTAAATCAACTAATTCTTTCATAATTGCGGGAACCCCACCTGCTTCATGAACGTCGTGCATTGAATAAGCGGATGAAGGTGCAATTTTAGAAAGATATGGAACACGCTCAGCAATTGCATTCACTTCTTCTAAGTTGTAGTCAATTTCAGCTTCATTAGCAATAGCCAGTGTGTGTAAAACTGTATTGGTTGAGCCCCCCATTGCCATATCCAAAGCAAAGGCATCATCAATAGCTTCTTTTGTAATGATATCTCTAGGTTTGATTTGTTTTTTGACTAAATCCATCAAATGAAAAGCCGATTTTCTAACTAATTCTCTCCGCTCATCCGAAACAGCTAAAATCGTACCATTACCAGGAAGAGCCATCCCTAGTACTTCCATTAAACAGTTCATAGAATTCGCCGTAAACATGCCGGCACAAGAACCGCAAGTTGGACAAGCATTTTGTTCCATAAAATTAAATTCTTCTTCAGTCATCTTGCCTTCTTTAAAGCTGCCAACTGCTTCAAACATTGTAGAAAGGGTTGTCGTATGTCCTCTTGGATCCACACCCGCTTTCATGGGTCCACCTGAACAAAAAATCGCTGGAACATTGGTTCGAACACTTGCCATCAGCATTCCCGGGGTAATTTTATCGCAATTTGGAATATAGAATACACCGTCAAACCAATGGGCATTAATAACGGTTTCAGCTGCATCTGCAATGATTTCTCGACTTGGCAGTGAATAGCGCATCCCGATATGTCCCATAGCAATCCCATCATCGACACCAATCGTATTAAATTCAAATGGAATACCACCTGCTTCACGAATCGCTTCTTTCGCTACATCAGCTAGTTCTCTTAAATGCACGTGACCTGGAACAATATCAATATAAGAATTACATATTGCGATAAACGGTTTGTCCATATCTTTGGCATTTTTCACCTGTCCAGTAGCGTAAAGTAAACTTCTGGCGGGTGCAGCTTCAATTCCTTTTTTTATTTGGTCACTACGCATGTTCATCCACTCCAATTCAGTTGTCTTCAGAAGAAATATTTTTTCACTTCTGCTTCATCTTCTTATTTACTATGCTGTATTCTTTAGAATACTTTCTACAAAAAAAACATCCCATCAAATGAATGGGATGTCTTAGTGAGAATCCCATCTACCAAAGACAAACAGGACTCAAACATCTGCGAAATTTCTCAGTGTTCTAAGTCCTACACGATAAAATAATGACTAATACGTGATTGTTTTCTGTCTTCTTCATGGCAACGGTCTCCTCATTGTATAAAATCTATAAAGATTAAAATAGCATGTGATAAATAAAAGCTTTTGTTAACTATATACCGAATAAATGAGAATGTCAATAAAATTTGATAAAAAGATTCAGAAAATTCCGAAAAACTGTCTTTCCTTTCTTACTTAACGTTCATCAAAGAGACAAAATGAGCAGTTAAGCTTTTTAACAATAAACAAGCTGAATTGAATAAAAACAATCAAAAAAATGACTGCCTCTCAAAACATTGAGTTGCAGCCATTTTTTGTTTTTATGAATCTTTTTGGAAATAATATAAAGGCTTATGTGTTAAACGTTTCATTTGCCTTTTTTTATCTTCAATAATCGAAAGCAACTCTTCTGAGAAACTTTCTAAAATAACTCTTCCACCTTTGTACGTACTTCCCCCCATCGAAATCACTTCATCAGGAGTTAAGATCACTTTTCTATGAGCAATTTTTTTGAAAAATTCTTCTATCAAATAGGTTGGCAAGTAGAAATTATTTTGTGACGAAAATGATTCTAAATAAATAAAATCATCAATACTGATATAACAATCGTCCATCGAAATAAAGTTCACCGACTTATCAACATAGATATCTCTTTTTTGTAAAATCTCACTGATTTTTTTGTTCAGAAGATTCAATGTTTCAATTTCTTTTACAAAGTGCTCAAGCTCACGATAACGTACAGACTTGCGTTGATCGTAAGACACGCGTAATGCGACACCAATAGATACGATAACAGCTCCTATAAAGACGCCTGTCATTCCTGCAATAAAAACAACCATTCAGATTCCCTCACTCTATTCGTTCTTGTTTTTTTTAGTATAACACACTCTTTAACAAGGACAAAAAAATACGAAAAAAAAATCTCTCATTTTTTGCTACTTTTTCTATTGCCTTTCTATTTCTAAACGATTTTCTGATGTTTTGTTTGCAAATAACAATTTGAACATCAACTTCATTTTTTATCTGCAAAAAAGATGTGCGTCAAAGTTGACCTTTGTTGACCAATAAAGTATACTTTTTTTAAGCATTCACGTGTGCTTTGTGATAAAATGATTTGAAGAGCTTTTATATAGGAGGAATATACTATGAATTTAATACCAACAGTCATTGAACAGTCATCTCGTGGAGAAAGAGCATATGATATTTATTCACGTTTATTAAAAGATAGAATTATCATGTTAAGCGGCCCCATTGACGACAATGTAGCCAATTCAGTCATTGCCCAATTATTATTCTTGGATGCACAAGATTCTGAAAAAGATATTTATATCTACATTAACTCACCAGGTGGAAGTGTTTCTGCTGGTTTGGCCATTTTTGATACGATGAACTTTGTTAAAGCAGATGTACAAACAATCGTACTTGGTATGGCGGCTTCTATGGGAAGCTTCTTATTAACCGCTGGTACAAAAGGCAAACGCTTTGCATTGCCGAACGCTGAAATCATGATTCATCAACCACTTGGCGGTGCCCAAGGACAAGCTACTGAAATCGAGATTGCAGCAAAACATATCTTAGATACAAGAGATCGTTTGAATAAAATCTTAGCAGAGCGTACTGGACAACCACTTGAAGTTATTGAACGCGACACAGATCGTGATAACTTTATGACTGCTCAACAAGCAAAAGAATACGGCTTGATTGATGAAGTAATGGAAAATAGTCGTTCATTGAATCAATAGTCCATAGAGCCTAAAGTTTTCTTTGAAAATTTTAGGCATTTTTATTTATTCTTTCCATGAAAAACGATACACTAAAGATAGACGTAACGAAAGGATGGTAATAACATGGATATTTCAATTATTGATGCAACAAAAGTCACAACAAAAAACGGTCTAATGATCGGTGAGGATAGCGCGCCAGTGAAAATAGTAGAATTTATGAACGTTCGCTGCCCGTATTGCAAAAAATGGTTTGAAGAATCATTTGATCTTTTGAATAAATACGTCGAAGAAGGCAAAGTTCAACGAATTATTAAACTTTTCGATAAAGAAAAAGAAAGTTTACAGCGCGGAAATGTCATGCATCATCATATCAATTATGACTTGCCGAAAAAAGCGCTACTTGATATTAAACAAATGTATGCTACACAAGATCAATGGGGGCATCTTTCTTTAGAAGACGTGGCCGTTTTTGCCGAAGATAACCTACAATTGGCTAAAAAAGAGGATCCAGCAATTGTCGAAGCTGTAATTGCTGAAGCAACTGCTGCAAATATTAAATTTGTCCCGACTATTGTGATTGGTGACCATATCTTTGATGAGTCTGTAACAACAGAAGAACTAATCCGTTATATTGAAAATAACTAAAAAAAGAGACAAAGCTACTTTTTTGGCTTTGTCTCTTTTGCTTTAGATAATTGAGTTGACTTTGTTTTTTTCACTTTTGAGGAATCTTCAATTTCTTTTTGCGCGTCTTCATGAAAGCCCAAAATTTTATCCACGTCCTCTTTTCCAAGAAAATTGCCCAAGCCTTCTCCCAGTTGTTTGATTTGTCTCATGATAAAATCTTTATCTTCTACTCCCAACAGGATCACCAACTTTCTGTTATTATCTATAAGCTATGCACTTTTTTCTCTCAATTTATCAGCAAATTCATTGATTTTACGAATGCGATGATTAATTCCCGATTTTGAAATAGCACCTGACGGGATCATTTCACCTAGTTCCTTTAAACTGACTTCTGGATATTCCAAACGTAACTCAGCGATCTCTTGTAATTTTTCCGGCAACGCACCCAATCCAACTACACTTTCGATGTACTGAATATTTTCTATTTGTTTAGATGCGGCATCAATTGTTTTGTTTAGATTGGCTGTTTCACAATTAACTAATCGATTAACCGAATTGCGCATATCACGAACAATTCGTACATCTTCAAATTTCAACATTGAATTAGTCGCACCAATCAAAGTTAGAAAGTCCGCGATACGTTCAGCTCCTTTTAAATAGGAAATAAACCCATTTCGGCGTTCTAATGTTCTGGCATTCAAATCATAATAATTGAGCATCTGGCAAATATCATCATTATGTTCTTCATAGATCGAAAATATTTCTAAATGATAACGGCTCGTCTCTGGATTGTTGACTGAACCTGAAGCCATAAAAGCTCCTCTTAAATAGGATCTCATTTTTTGGGCATTGCCCATAATCTCATCTGATACATGTGTATTGAACATCATGCCATCTAAAATATCTAAATCAGCAAGAATATTTTTGGTGTCTTGCTTTAATCGCACAATATACACATTATTCTTCTTTAACTTCATTTTCTTTCGAACTAATAATTCCGATCGAACATCGTAATGGTCTTTTAAAAGAGAATAGATTCGTCTGGCAATCGCCGCATTTTCTGTTTGAACGTTTAAAACAAATTGCTGATTCACAATGCTTAGTGAACCATTCATTCTAATCAATGCAGCCAACTCTGCTCTAGCATGTTCTCTATGAACCTCTAATGTTGTTAGCTCTTTTTTTACATCTGATGCAAAAGACACTACTTACTACCTCCTTTCTTAATTTTTCATCGTTTAATACCTTGCGCCAAAAACAATCCGAAATAGTTCATCTACTACTTTATCGCCATCGTGGAAAACACCACCATCGCGCAACTTTAAAAAGTCCGTAGAAATCACTCGACACCCTTCATCCCGCAAGGTTTGAAAATCATGTTCTACTTGAACTAAATATTCGTCATACACTTCAGGATCCATATAGCCTTCTGGTACTTTTTCAGTATTAACTAACACAGTATCAACAAACTTACTTTTTAGATGTTCGTGTAAAACACAAACATGATCAGCGTCTGTGAAATGCTCGGTTTCCCCTTTTTGGGTCATAATATTACAAATATAGACAACTTCTCCTCTTGCCTTGATAATAGCATCACCGATTTCACTAATCACTAAATTAGGTAAGATACTCGTAAACATACTTCCTGGTCCTAAAACAATCATATCCGCTTCTTCGATAGCCTTAACAACTTTTCTCGCAGCTTTAGGTTGTTCATCATCATTTGTATTCGTTACAAAAACATGATCAATCGTTTTACGATCAAGTGCAATACTGGATTCTCCAACCGCAACTGTTCCATCTTTAAAAACAGCATGCAACGTCAATGGTCTTTCTGACGAAGGATAAATATGTCCGTCGACATGCATCATTTTTGACAACAATTGGATCGCTTCATATGTGCTGCCACGCATCTCAGAAACTGCCGCAATAATCAAGTTACCGATGGCGTGATTGGCAAAATATTTATCCGATTGATCAAATCGATATTGAAAAATATCTTCATAGAGTTGTGGCATATCTGATAAAGCAACCAACACATTTCTCAAATCACCTGGTGGCGTCATATTCATAGACTCTCGAATCTCACCACTACTTCCTCCATCATCGGCAACTGTCACAACTGCCGTAATATCAGCACTTTGGTTACGCAAGCTTTTTAATATAACTGGCAAACCAGTCCCACCACCAACAACAACAATTTTAGGTTTCCGGATACGGTAAGTCTTCATTTTCATGACCGATTCACCGTCTCTTTACGTTTTCCTTTATCCCGATGAGTGATATTCACATGGTATTCTTGTCCAAGTTCTTTTCCTACCCGTTCTGTCAATGCAACAGAGCGGTGCTGCCCACCAGTACAGCCAATAGCAATTGTCACACTAGATTTCCCTTCTTTTTCATAACCAGGCAGTACATTTTTCAGTAAATCAATAAAGCGCGTGTAAAACGCTTCTGTCTCAGGAAAGCTCATTACATAATCGTAAACAGAAGCATCCTGACCTGTCAAAGGCCGCAACTCTGGAATATAATGTGGATTTGGTAAGAAGCGAACATCCATAACAATATCCGCATCGATTGGTAGACCATATTTAAACCCAAAAGAAATCAATTCAATCCGAAATTCATGCGTATCTCTAGATTTAAATTGTTCATTGATTGTTTCTCTTAGTTGTCTCGGTGACAATTCTGTTGTATCAATAACAACTTGAGCATCTCCTTTGATTTCTTCCAGAATAGCCCGTTCTTTTCTAATGCCTTCTGTAATCAACCCATCCATTGCTAAAGGATGCGCTCGTCTGGTTTCTTTGTAACGAGAAACCAATTCCTCATCTGTCGCATCTAAAAACATAATCGTTGTATCAATCAATTTCGTATTTTCCAATTCCACTAACATATCTTGTATTTCTCTGAAGAATGTACGAGAACGTAGATCAATGACTAGAGCGATTTTCGTTACTTTCCCAGATTCTTTGATTAACTCCCAAAACTTGGGAATCAAGCTTGGCGGCATATTATCAATACAAAAATAGCCCATATCTTCAAAACTTTGAATAGCGACAGTCTTACCTGCTCCGCTCATTCCAGTGATTATAACTAATTGTAGGTTATCAACCATATTTTTCCACTCCCTTAAGAACATTTTATTAATTATAACATTCCGGGCGTATCAAAGAAAGCTTTTCATTTCACTCTGTTGAGTTTCTAACAAATAATGAAATAATTTTAAAAAAATAGATAAAAAAATGGCTGAAACATAACTCTGCGAGTCATATCCCAACCATATGAAAAATCAATAAACGATGGAAATAAAAGCAACTACTACGCTTTACTTCGATCACATTGTTGTAAATCACAAAGAACAAGATAATGCGATAATAATCATAGAAAGAGTCTGGAAAACACGGCGCTTCCTGTACAATCTAAGTGCTAAAGTACTAAACTTTGAAGGCTTCGGAACTAAGGAGTTCAACGCTTTTGCTCCAACCTTAATTGATTTTTAAGCATCTTCAATAACATTCAAATAATCTAAATTCAAAACAGGCTCATCTTCATTGATAAATGGACGATCAGTAGGATGGCATTTAACGACTCTCACTTGGACATCGTCCTCTTTTTTAGAAATGGCTTCTCCTACAAAAAACCATGAAAAATTTGATCCGTGACAAACATAATGCGCACCAATCTTAACTTCTCTCTTTTCCATGAAAATCATCCTTTCATACTTTTTTCATACGTATAGAATATCATGATTTTACTAAAATTATCATTCAACTTGCGTGTATATCCTTTCTTATTTTGACTAATTTTAGATTAAAGTGATTAAAAAACAAATGTTCTGGTTCTTATTATCATTTTTCTCTCATTTTAATTTATTTAAAACCAATAAAACATAGAAAATATTAATAATTATATAAATATAATTATTACAAAAAAGACAACTTCCATATAACTATAGAAGTTGTCTTTTTCTTTTTTGAACGGATCATTTATAGAAGGAAAGATATATACCAATTAAGTTGAACAATATACCTTTCTGAAAGTGATTTTACTTCAAATAACCCGATAAATCAATAGCATTATTTGTTTAAAGAACAACCTTTATTTTTTCTTTAAACTCTCCATTTGTTCTATCCCAATGGAGTAGACCAATTTACAAGACTCGTTTCAAATACTTACCTGTATAACTTTTCTCCACTTTAGCGATTTTTTCTGGTGTGCCCGTTGCAACGATTGTTCCGCCGCCATCTCCACCTTCAGGACCTAAATCGATCACATAGTCAGCGGATTTAATTACGTCTAAGTTATGCTCAATAACCAGTACCGTATTTCCTGATTCCACTAAACGTTCTAACACAAGTAACAAACGAGCAATATCATCTGTATGAAGCCCAGTAGTTGGTTCATCCAATATATAGAAGTTTTTACCATTAGAGTTTTTATGAAGTTCGCTGGCAAGTTTCATTCGTTGCGCTTCTCCTCCTGATAAAGTGGTCGCCGGCTGGCCTAAAGTGACATACCCCAGACCAACATCCACGATTGTTTGCAACTTACGATGAATTTTTGGAATATGTTTAAAAAAGTCTACTGCATCTTCAACAGTTAAATCTAAAATATCAGAAATATTCTTACCTTTGTAATGAACTTCTAGTGTTTCAGAATTGTATCGTTTTCCATGACAAACTTCACACGGAACATAAACGTCAGGTAAAAAGTGCATTTCAATCTTAATGATCCCATCGCCGCGACAAGCTTCACACCGACCACCTTTAACATTAAAACTAAACCGACCTTTTTTATAGCCACGTACTTTTGCTTCGTTCGTTTTGGCAAATAAATCACGAATATCATCAAATACACTAGTATACGTGGCCGGATTGCTTCGCGGCGTACGGCCGATTGGACTTTGATCAATATCAATAACTTTTTCAATGTGTTCATAGCCAGTAATACTTTTATGTTTTCCTGGTTTATTAGAATTACGATTGAGTTTTTGCGCCAAAGCTTTTTTCAAAATCTGATTAACCAATGTACTTTTCCCAGAACCAGAAACACCTGTTACAGCAACAAACTCACCTAATGGAAACTTCACTGTCACGTTTTTCAGATTATTTTCTGTCGCACCAGTCACTTTGATTTCTTTCCCATTTCCTTTGCGACGTTCCTTAGGTACAGGTATCACTTTTTTTCCAGATAGATACTGACCAGTTAATGAGTTAGGATTCTTTGCGACCTCATCTGGTGTCCCAGAAGCAACAATTTCTCCACCTAAATGTCCCGCACCAGGTCCAACATCAATCAGATAATCTGACGCTCGCATCGTATCTTCATCATGTTCAACCACGATCAGTGTATTACCTAAATCTCGCATTTTCTTTAAAGATTCAATCAAGCGGTCATTATCCCGCTGATGTAAGCCGATCGATGGTTCATCTAAAATATACAAAACACCTGATAGGTTTGATCCAATTTGGGTAGCTAACCTAATCCGTTGTGCTTCACCACCAGACAAAGTTCCAGCTGCTCGACTTAGTGTTAAATAATCCAGTCCAACATTTTTTAAAAAGTTCAATCGGTCTTCGACTTCTTTTAAGATTGGTTTAGCAATTATTTGTTCTTGTTCAGATAATTTAACCGTTTCAAAAAATTGAACCGCATTTTTAATGGCAAGCTCACTTACTTGACCAATATTCGTATTATCGATTTTGACTGACAAAGCTTGAGGATTCAAACGGTACCCTTTACAGGTTTGACAGGTTAATTCAGTCATGTACAAACGCATTTGTTCACGTGTAAAGTCGCTATTGGTTTCGTGGTAACGACGTTTAATGTTAGTTAAAACACCTTCAAATGGAACTTCTACATCACGAATACCGCCAAAATCATTTTCATAATGGAAGTGGAATACTTCACCATCTGAGCCATTTAAAATAATCTCTTGATGCTCTTCAGGCAACTCACTAAACGGCGTATCCATATCAATATTAAAACTGTCTGCCGCTTGTTCTAGCATTTGAGGATAATATTGAGAGCTAATCGGATTCCACGGTGCGATTGCTCCTTCACGCAACGTTTTAGTTGGATCTGGAATGACTAAATCACGATCAACTTCTAGTTTTATACCTAAGCCATCACAATCAGGACAGGCGCCAAATGGGGCATTAAAAGAAAACAATCTTGGTTCTAATTCTCCAACAGTAAATCCACAATACGGACAAGCATAGTGCTCACTAAAAAGCATCTCTTCTCCGTCAATCACATCAACTAACGCATATCCATCAGCCAAACGTAATGCCGCTTCAAATGAATCAAATAAACGAGAACGGATTCCTTCTTTAACAACAATTCTATCAATAACGATCGCAATATCATGTTTTTTGTTTTTTTCAAGTTCAGGTGCTTCACTAACATCATAGGTTTCACCATTAACACGCATACGAACGTAACCTTCACGTTGAATCATTTCAAAGATTTTTTTATGCTGGCCTTTTTTCTTCACAATTACAGGAGCTAACACTTGGATTTTGGTTTTTTCTGGCAGTTCTAATACTTTGTCTACCATTTGTTCAACGGATTGACTAGTGATTTCAGTGCCATCGTTAGGACAGATTGGATGACCAACGCGAGCAAATAACAGTCTTAGATAATCGTTAATTTCTGTTACTGTTCCAACTGTTGATCGCGGATTTTTACTTGTTGTTTTTTGATCGATTGAAATCGCTGGACTCAATCCATCGATACTGTCGACATCTGGTTTGTCCATTTGCCCTAAAAACTGTCTAGCATACGCCGAAAGACTTTCCACATAACGACGTTGTCCTTCAGCGTACAATGTATCAAAGGCTAGGGAGCTTTTCCCTGAACCAGATAATCCAGTCACTACAACCATTTTGTCACGAGGAATCGTAACATCAATGTTTTTTAAATTATGAGCGCGTGCGCCATGAATGACGATTTTATCATTTGCCATTACTTCTCTCCTTTTGCTTGTTGATCCGACCTTCAATTCTTAGTGCTTTAGCACTTGAAGAATATTAAGATCGAAACTAACCTTACTTCTATCAAATATCAAAGCTATTTTTTAATCCGCTGCTTTCAATTCCAGAATCGTATCTCTTAATGTTGCTGCGGTTTCAAAATCTAATGCCTTAGCCGCATCTTTCATCTCTTTTTCTAGTTTCATCAATAAATCAGCTTTTTCTTGACGAGTTAGTTCGTGATAAGATTTATCGATTTTAAATGGTTCTCCTTTTTCGTCCGTCTTGGTAATGGAGATCAACTCACGAATTTCTTTAATAATGGTTTTCGGTACGATACCATGCTCTTCATTATATTTTTCTTGGATTGAGCGACGGCGCGCTGTTTCATCGATTGCTTTTTGCATGGAATCGGTTATTTTGTCTGCATACATGATGACTCTTCCGTCTGCGTTTCGGGCAGCTCGTCCAATTGTTTGGATCAATGAACGTTCACTTCTTAAGAAGCCTTCTTTATCTGCATCTAAAATCGCAATCAATGACACTTCAGGAACATCCAGACCTTCACGAAGTAAATTGATTCCAATTAATACATCAAACTCCCCTAATCGTAGATCACGAATAATTTCCGTACGCTCCAACGTTTTGATATCACTATGGAGATACTTCACTTTAATTCCCAATTCTTTCAAGTAATCCGTTAAATCTTCTGACATTTTCTTGGTCAGTGTTGTAATAAATACACGCTGATTTTTTTCGACACGCTCATGAATTTCACCAACTAAATCATCAATTTGTCCCATAATTGGACGAACTTCGATCAATGGATCTAACAGCCCTGTAGGACGAATAATTTGGGGAATCACTGTATCTGTTTGTTCATACTCATATGGACCTGGTGTTGCAGAAACGTAAACAACTTGATGCACATGCTTTTCAAATTCTTCTAAACGTAATGGTCTGTTGTCTAACGCACTAGGCAAACGGAAACCATAATCAACTAACATCTGTTTTCTAGCTCGGTCACCATTATACATACCGCGAACTTGAGGCATGGTTACATGGGATTCATCAATCACCAGTAAAAAATCATCTGGAAAGAAATCGATCAAGGTATATGGCGGTTCCCCTTCTGAACGACCATCCATATGGCGAGAGTAATTTTCGATACCAGATGTATACCCCATCTCTCTCATCATCTCAATATCATAATTCGTTCGTTGCTCTAAACGTTGTGCTTCTAATAGTTTATTCTCACTACGTAAAACTTTTAACCGCTCATCCAATTCTTGTTGAATCTGAGAAATGGCGTGTTCCATATGATCTTCATTGGTTACAAAGTGGGTTGCTGGAAAAATGGCCACATGTTCGGTTTCCCCGATAACTTCTCCTGTTAATGCGTCAACTTCACGAATCCGCTCAATTTCATCGCCAAAAAATTCAACTCTTAAAGCATGTTCATCTCTTGAGGCAGGAAAAATTTCAACAACATCTCCTCGCACCCGAAAACGACCGCGCTGAAAATCAATATCGTTTCGTTCAAATTGAATATTAACTAAATCGGTTAATAACTGGCTGCGATCCATTTCCATCCCAACACGAATGGAAACAACTTGTTCACTATACTCTTTTGGGTCACCTAAACCAAAAATACATGAAAC
This sequence comes from Enterococcus sp. 4G2_DIV0659, assembly GCF_002140715.2. NCBI lineage: Bacteria > Bacillati > Bacillota > Bacilli > Lactobacillales > Enterococcaceae > Enterococcus > Candidatus Enterococcus mansonii. Next base: position 657,269 of record NZ_NGLE02000001.1, read on the forward strand.
AGAAGCAACTACGATTACATCATTTCTTTCTAATAATGAACTAGTCGCAGAATGTCGCAATTTATCAATTTCGTCATTGATGCTAGCATCTTTTTCTATATATGTATCACTAGAGGGAACATAGGCTTCTGGTTGATAATAGTCATAATAACTAACAAAATACTCGACCGCATTATTAGGAAAGAATTCTTTAAATTCTCCATAAAGCTGTCCAGCTAATGTTTTATTATGAGCAATGACCAATGTCGGCTTATTGACTTCTGTAATGACATTGGAAATCGTAAAAGTTTTTCCTGTTCCAGTCGCACCGAGTAAAATTTGGGCTTTTTCGCCACCTTCGACACCTTCAACTAATTTTTTGATGGCTTCTGGTTGATCTCCATCTGGCTTATATTTTGATACTAAGTCAAATGTATTGGAGGTCTCTCTTTCTATCATTTATTCTCCTCCTCTTAATTTTTACTTAAGCGAAACTTCTGTCATTATTTTACCATACCGAACATATTTTCGCTAGTTTTAGAATAAAATGCGTATACGCATTTTCAAAAAAATTATAGATTAATATTTGCTTAATTCCGACAACGTCCATGTCAGGTTTCGTTACATAAGATGTTAGAAAATCAGTTTTTTTTAACTTTATCTTAGTCAATGACTTGTGCTTTTGCCTTTTTTTACTATATAATTATCCAATATGCAAATATAGGAGGTATTTTATGAAAAGGAAACACTTTTTACTTTCATTCATTGTAATGATGGCAAGTCTACTAACATTTACACTTGGGCAGTCTGCTCAGGCTGAGGAAAAAACATATAATATAGGAACTGATTTGACTTTTGCTCCTTTTGAATTCCAAGATTCTAAGGGTGAGTATATCGGAATTGATATCGACTTACTTAAAGCGATTGCTAAAGATCAAGAATTTAAAGTCAATCAAAAACCTCTTGGCTTTGACAGTGCCATTCAAGCAGTTCAATCAAATCAAGTGGATGGTATGATTGCTGGCATGAGTATTACAGATGAACGAAAAAAATCATTCGACTTCTCTGATCCTTATTTTGATAGCGGCTTACAGATGGCTGTCAAAAAAGGCAACGACAAAATCAAAAATTATAAAGAGTTGAAAGGAAAAACAGTTGCGGCAAAAGTTGGAACAGAAAGCGCAACTTTTTTAGAAAAAAATCAAGAAAAATATGGTTACACAATTAAAAACTTCGATGATGCTACGGGTCTTTATCAGTCCCTTGAAAATGGTGAAGCCGATGCTATTTTTGATGATTATCCTGTTTTAGGCTATGCTATTACTAATGGACAAAAACTCCAATTAGTTGGAGAAAAAGAAACAGGCAGTTCTTATGGTTTTGCTGTTAAAAAAGGGCAAAATAAAGAGTTGATCGAAAAATTCAATGCTGGATTGAAAAAATTAAAAGCATCAGGTAAATATGATGAAATTATCAGTAAATACATTGCTACTGGAACAGAATCGGAATCTAAATCGGACGCTAAAATGAAAAAAATTGCTCCGAAAAAAGAGACCTATGTTATTGCCAGTGATTCCACGTTTGCTCCATTTGAATTTCAAAATGCTGATGGAAAATACGAAGGAATCGATGTTGATTTAGTGAACCGAATTGCTGAACTGCAAGATTTTAATATTGAGTTTAAATTTATTGGTTTTAGTTCAGCTGTTCAAGCAGTAGAATCCGGTCAAGCCGATGGGATGATCGCTGGAATGACGATTACAGATGAACGTGAAAAATCATTTGATTTTTCTTCCCCTTATTTCAATAGCGGGATTCAAATTGCCGTAAAAAAAGGTAACGACAAAATCAACTCTTATGAAGAGTTAAAAGGCAAAAAAGTCGGTGCTAAAATCGGAACTGAAAGTGCTGATTTTCTTGAAGCAAATAAAAATAAATATGATTATTCAATTAAGTACCTAGATACAACAGACGCTTTATACAGCGCTCTTGAAATCGGTGAAATTGATGCAATGATGGACGATTACCCAGTAATTGGTTATGGAGTCGCTCAAAAACAACCATTAGCAACACCGATTCCACGTGAAGAAGGTGGAAAATACGGTTTCGCTGTTAAGAAAGGCAAAAATCCTGAATTAGTTGAAATGTTTAATGAAGGCCTAGCTGAACTGAAACGTACTGGTGAGTATGATAAAATCATTGGAAAATATGTCAAAGATGGTTCTTCTGAAAACAAAGTTGATGAATCAACATTTGTTGGCATGATCCAAAACAACTGGAAACGACTTTTAAGCGGATTGTGGATGACGATTCAATTGACATTGATTTCATTTATTTTAGCCTTAATCGTCGGTGTGCTCTTCGGATTATTTAGCGCTTCTCCATCGAAAGCTTTACGTGTAATTTCTACTGTTTATGTTGATATTATTCGCGGGATTCCTTTAATGGTGTTAGCCTTCTTTATCTACTTCGGTTTACCAGGGATTTTAGGATTCAATATTCCAGTCTTCCTTGCAGGAATTATTACCCTTACATTGAACGCCAGTGCTTATATTTCTGAAATCGTACGTGGCGGGATTAATGCCGTACCAGTTGGTCAAATGGAAGCATCACGCAGTTTAGGTCTTTCCTATAACCGTACAATGCAAAAAATCATACTACCTCAAGCAATCAAAATTATGATTCCATCTTTCGTCAATCAATTTGTTATTTCTCTAAAAGATACAACGATTCTATCCGCGATTGGATTGATCGAGTTATTGCAAACAGGGAAAATCATTGTCGCAAGAAACTTACAAAGTACAATGGTTTACTTTGTAATTGCAATGATGTACCTAATCTTGATTACCGCTTTGACGAAATTAGCGAAAGTTTTAGAAAAGAAGGTGAAATAATATGGCTGAAAAAATTTTAGTAGAACATTTAGTAAAAACTTATGGGGAAAATACCGTTCTTAATGATATCAATGTTTCAATACAAGAAGGCGATGTTGTTTGCGTCATCGGTCCTTCTGGTTCAGGAAAAAGTACGTTTCTTCGTTGCTTGAATCAGCTTGAAGAAGCAACAAGCGGTGATATTATTATTGATGGTGCAAATCTAACCGATAAAAATACAAATATTAACAAAGTTCGTCAACATATCGGAATGGTATTCCAACACTTCAATTTGTTTCCACATTTGTCAATCATTGAAAATATTACATTGGCACCAACAGATTTAGGTCGCCTTTCCAAAAAAGAAGCAGAAGAAAAAGCCATTCAACTTTTAGAAACAGTTGGCTTAGCCGATAAAAAAGACAGCTATCCAGACTCCTTATCTGGTGGACAAAAGCAACGTGTCGCAATCGCTCGTGCTTTAGCAATGAATCCAGACATTATGTTATTCGATGAACCAACTTCAGCGCTTGATCCTGAAATGGTTGGTGATGTACTAAACGTAATGAAGAAATTAGCTAAACAAGGAATGACGATGGTGATTGTAACGCATGAAATGGGCTTTGCTAAAGAAGTAGCGAATCGTGTAATGTTCATTGATGGTGGAAATTTCTTAGAAGACGGCACACCACAACAAATCTTTGAAAATCCGCAAAATGAGCGAACCAAAGATTTCTTGGATAAAGTTTTGAATATCTAACTTAAATAAAAAATGAGGACCATTTAGCGTTCTCATTTTTTTATTACACATTTTATTTTAGTCAATCTATTCTTTTTAGCTGGCTTTATTCTATTTTTCACTTGGTTTCTATCAAATAGCCCAGAACAAAACTGATTGTTCTGGGCTATAACGCTAAAACAGAAGCACTGCTTTTAGAAATATACTTCTGTTTAGTTATTTAATTTGCAATAGCTTCAAGTCTTTCAGCTACTTCTTGTTCGCTTAGTTCATTTTTTGCCACATAGCGATTTGCAGGATGATGACGACATTCGTCTGAACAACTGCCAAGATATTTAGCTTCGTTTTCTTCTGAAGCTAAGATTTGTTTATTACAGAATGGATTGGCACAGTTAATGTAACGTTCGCAAGGCGTTCCGTCAAACCAATCTTTACCGATGACTTTTTTATCAACATGATTGATTTCTACACTAATCCGTTCATCAAAGACATACATCTTTCCATCCCATAATTCGCCTCTTGTCGCTGGATCTTTCCCATACACGGCAATTCCTCCATGAAGCTGGGAAACATCTTCGAATCCTTCTTTTAGTAACCAGCCGGAAAATTTCTCACAACGAATACCACCTGTACAATAGGTAACGATTTTTTTATCCATAAATTGCTCTTTATTCTCTCTAATCCATTGAGGTAGCTCTCTAAAATTGCGAATATCTGGACGAACCGCGCCTCTAAAATGACCTAAATCATACTCATAATCATTTCTTGCATCAATGACAACTGTATCTTCATCTAATAAAGCTTCTTTAAATTCTACTGGTTCTAGATATTTACCCGTTGTTTCTAAGGGATTCACATCTTCTTCTAAATTCAAAGAGACTAATTCTTTTCTTGGACGAACAAACATTTTGTGGAAAGCATTTTCTGCTACTTCATCTATTTTAAAATACGTGTCTTTAAAACGCTCATCAGCTAGCATCGCTTCCATATATGCATCAGTCTCTGCAATGGTTCCTGAAAGGGTTCCGTTAATCCCTTCATTCGCCACTAAAATTCTACCTTTTAAATTCAACGACTTACAAAACGCTAAATGCTCCTTAGCGAATTCTTCTGGGTTTTCTAATGTCGTATATTTATAATAAAGTAATACACGGTAATCCATTATATCTTTCTCCTTTTTCTTAGAAACTGCCGAATTGTTTGATTAATCTCATGACAGCTCTCATTTTCTATTCATACGTGCTAAGTATATAAAAAAAGAAATATGAAAAGCGAGCTATTTGCTTGTGGATTTTTACACAAATCAATAACAAATGATAACAAAAGAATCCCCAATCTTTATCTAATTTAAAAACCTTAGAAAAATAAAAAAGTTGGGACAGCATCGTTGAACTCCTAAAAATCATATGGAGTTACTTTTGGTCCCAACATTTTTTTAATTTAAATCACTAGCTTAAACAAGTGATTTTATTGCCCAGATACTGCAAAATAATTCTCATCATTATCAGCAAAATTAAAAACCAACCCAGTTGGCAATTGAACTAATTCACCAACTCTTACACCAGCATCTTTCATTTTTTTGTATAATTCCATTACATCATCTGCAAAAAACATCAACGACGGCGTGTTTCCAGCAACTTCTGGAGAATGTTGTTGAATAAATTCTAAATCATACAAAACAATACTTGTATCTGAGCCTTCACTAGGTGCGATTTCCACAACTAATGTTCCATCCACAGCATCTCTTTCTTTCTCTACAAAACCGATTTTTTGCCAAAATTGACTTGATTCTTCTACATTTGTTACGTATAACATTATTTTGATTTGATTTGTAAACATCTTTTCTCTCCTCTTTTAGACTATTAATGATCATCCTTGTTATTATTAAACATTCAATAACTCATTTCTATTATATACTTTCTATCATATCTTATGGTAAACTTTATGAAAATATTTTTGCTTTAAAAAGGAGAAAAAAATGAAACTAACTGTTTTGGTAGATAACAATGTTTATATCGATCATTATTATTATGGAGAACCAGCTTTGTCTTTTTATATCGAAGATGGCGCTGAAAAAATTCTTTTTGACACAGGCTATAGTGATGTCTTTATTAAAAATGCTGCGTTGCTAGATATCGACTTATCTCAAGTTACGAAACTTGCCTTCTCTCATGGTCATAACGATCATACAGGTGGATTAAATACGATAGCTAAAGCTTTTACTAAACAAAAGCCAGAAATTATTGCCCACCCACTAGCCTTCTTTCCGAAAAAAGACGATGATTTAGTCATTGGATCTGCTGTGAGTTTGGAAGAACTTCAACAACACTACGATGTCCAACTTACTAAAGAACCAATAAAACTTTCAGAAAACATCACTTTTCTTGGTGAAATCCCTCAACTTGTCGACTTTGAACCACGCAAACAAGTTGGACAAACATTGATATCAGAAACATTTACGCCTGATTATGTGTTGGATGATTCGGCTTTAGTTTATGAAGGACAAGAGGGAATTTACATCATTACAGGGTGTTCTCACAGTGGTATTAGCAATATCTGTGAATACGCTAAAAAAGTAACAGGTAACCAAACAATCAAAAGTATCATTGGTGGTTTTCATTTATTTGAAGATGATCTGCAATTAGAAAAAACGATTGATTATTTTGAGGATCATTCCATTGAATCACTTTATCCTTGTCACTGTGTTTCTTTCCAAGCAAAAGCTAAAATTCATTACCGAATTCCAATTGAAGAAGTTGGTGTCGGCATGCACTTAGCATGGGACTAAAAAAGGAAGCACGGATCTTTACAGATCCGTGTTTCCTTTTCTACAACTCTTTAAGGAAGAGTGGTGAATCACCTTTTACGCATTTTCTTCAATAACTAAATTACTATCATTTAAAATGTCACGATCTAATTCATTGATCCGTGAACTAGTCACGATACCAGCGACCATACTGTCACTAACATTCACAGCTGTTCTAGCCATATCAATCAATGGCTCTACTGAAATCACTAAACCGACAATTGCAACGGGTAAGTTCATTGCACCTAATACGATCAAGGATGCGAATGTTGCGCCGCCGCCAACACCGGCAACACCAAATGAACTGATGGTTACAATCGCAACTAACATCAAAATGAATTCTATGCTAAAAACATTAATTCCAGCTGACGGTGCAACAATCGTTGCCAACATCGCGGGATAAACGCCAGCACAGCCATTTTGTCCGATAGACAAACCAAAACTTGCCGCAAAGTTAGCCGTTGCATCATCAACACCTAATGCTTTTGTTTGTGTTTCAATATTTAACGGCAATGCTCCTGCACTTGATCTCGAAGTAAAAGCAAAACTCAATACAGGAAAGGATTTTTTCAAGTAGTTCACCGGATTTACTTTAGCAAAAACTAAGATCAATAAATGGACAAGCATCACAATAATCAATGCCGTATAGGATGCTAAAACAAATTTACCTAAGTTAAGAATAGCATCAAAATCGCTTGTCGCTACAACATTGGTCATTAATGCTAACACGCCATATGGTGTTAAACGTAAAACCAACGTAACGATACGCATCGTAATTTTATATAGACTATCAATTAGATTTGCAAAAAACTCTCCTTCTTTCGGTGCTTTTCTTTTTACACCTAAGTAGGCTACACCAACAAACGCCGCAAAAATCACGACACCAATCGTACTTGTTGGACGAGTTCCAGCAAAGTCTGCAAAGACATTTTTAGGAATAAAAGCTAAAATTTGTTGAGGAATTGATAGGTTTTCAACGGTTTCCTGTCGTGTCGCAAGTTCTGCGATACGTGCCGTTTCTGCCGTTCCTTCTGTAAACTTTGCTCCTTGTAAACCAAATAGTAAAGTGGTTCCAATTCCAATCAACGCAGCCACGGCTGTTGTTCCTAATAATGTTGCTAGAACAGTAAAGCTGATTTTGCCTAGTTGCTTGGATTCTTTCATTTTAGTAAATGCCCCAACGATTGAAACAAAAACTAAAGGGATTACGAGCATTTGTAAAAATGCTACATAACCATTACCTACGATTCCAATCCATTCCATCGCTTGTGTTGTGACTTCATCTTTGGTGCCGAAAGTAAATTGAATAATTGCTCCCAATACGATCCCTACACCTAATGCTGCAAACACACGAGTTGAAAACTTCAAATGTTTTGCTTGCATGCGATAAAATACATATAACACAGCTAAAAAGATTAGAACCACTAAAACAGTGATGAGTGTTGTCATTTTTTTCCCTCCTAAATTTTAAAGCGCAGCGAACTCATTCAGCTCTGACAGAAAATAGGTTTGTGACGACTTTTTGTCACAGGCTTATTTTATCTTTTTTCAAAAAAGCTAGACTGTGCAGCTAGCGCAAATTAAATGACAAGTACATCAAAGGAAGTAAAGGTTCCCGGAGAACACTCTTCAGTGTACCCCCTAAAAATAAAAAGACTTATTTTTAGTGATAACTCTATTGTAACTGATTTAAAAAGCTTAAGGGTACTATTTTGTTTGGCTAATGATAGTAAAAAGAGTTTGTGATAGCTAAATGCTATCACAAACTCTTTTCTTACTTCTTTTATTCAGCTTCTGAAGATTGGAAATTCAATTGAATTCCAGGTTTATCTAATGCGATTTCAGTAATTTCATAGGCCATACGTTGAACAATATTAAATAATGGACTTACTAATTCATCCACTTCTTCTTGACTAATATCTTCTTGTTTTTCAATTTTATGATTAATGATATGGTTGATTTGGCTAACAGAACCTGATAAAACATATTCTTCAAAAACCAAACGAAACTCTAAACGAGCAGCAATGATTGAATTTTCTTTTGGATAGTTCTCATCTGTAGATTCAATTGGTGAAAAACCTACTCTTAGATCTGTTTCTACTTCTCCCATTTCTTCTGTGCGCATATCATAATGAAAAGCCTCTACAACTTCTTGTTGACGTTTTATTTCCACGTTTTAAATCCCCTTTTTCTTTTTAATTTAATGGATACTACTCTTTAAACAGGTAAAACTTTGGCATCTTTATTTTCTTTTGTATATAGTATAACATATTTCTTTTTTTCACAAAGACTAAGAAAATATTTTTTAATCTAATTTTTAAACGAATGGATTGGCGCAGGAATACGTCCGCCACGTAAAATAAAATCTGTTGAGCTATATTTGTTTACTTTCATAACAGGGGCTCGCCCTAGCAGTCCACCAAATTCTACCATGTCACCAACCTTAGTTCCATTTGCCGGAATGATTCTGACCGCCGTTGTTTTATGATTGATGACACCAATTGCTGCTTCATCAGCAATCATTGCAGCAATAGTTTCACCCGAAGTCTCACCAGGAATGGCAATCATATCTAGCCCAACAGAACAAATTGCCGTCATCGCTTCCAATTTTTCCAGATTTAATGCGCCGTTATTGACTGCAGCAATCATTCCAGCGTCTTCTGAGACTGGAATAAACGCACCCGATAACCCACCTACATGATTGCAAGCCATTACGCCGCCTTTTTTGACCGCATCATTTAACAAGGCCAGCGCTGCAGTTGTTCCATGTGTTCCCACACTTTCTAAGCCCATTTCTTCTAAGATATAAGCTACGCTATCACCAATAGCTGGAGTTGGTGCTAAGGATAAATCAACAATGCCAAAAGGAACATTCAAGCGTTCTGAAGTAATTTTCCCTACTAATTGTCCCATACGGGTAATTTTAAACGCAGTTTGTTTAACCACTTCTGCTACAACATCAAATGGTTCTCCTTTGACTTTTTCTAACGCACGTTTGACCACACCTGGACCGCTAACGCCAACATTAATCACACAATCAGCCTCCCCAACTCCATGAAAAGCACCCGCCATAAATGGATTATCTTCCACTGCATTGGCAAAGACAACTAATTTAGCACAACCCATATCTGACTTTTTAGCTGTTTCTTTGATGATTTGTCCCATATGGGCAACGGCATCCATATTAATTCCAGCTCGCGTAGAACCAACATTGACTGAAGCACAAACAAATTCTGTCTCTGCTAAAGCATTTGGAATTGAATTGATCAAAATCTCATCTCCATGTTGATATCCCTTTTCAACTAGAGCACTAAAACCACCAATAAAATTAACACCCACGGCTTGAGCTGCTTTATCTAGTATTTTAGCGTATTTGACATAGTCTGAATCAGAACTTGCTGCAGCAATAATGCCAATCGGTGTCACCGAAATTCGTTTATTAATAATCGGAATCCCATATTCCGCCTCGATTTCTATTCCAACCTTTACTAGATTCTTAGCTAAACGAGTGATCTTATCATAAATTTTTTGACATGCTTTTTCACTATCGCTATCAATACAGTCTAGTAAAGAGATCCCCATCGTGATTGTTCTAATATCTAAATTTTCTTCTTCGATCATACGGATGGTTTCTAAAATCTGATTTGTCTCCAAGTTATTTCCTCCTAAATTTAAAATGCACAAGCTTCATGTTACTCCAATTGAAAAGAAAATCGTTTGCTGATTATTATAACTTATGCATAACATTGAAGATTTCTTCATTTTGAATACTGATAGTTACGCCCAGCTTTTCACCTAAAGCGTTTAATTCCGAACGAATTGCTTCAAAATCGTTTTTTTCTTTTGTGATTTCCAAAACCATCATCATTGTAAAATAGCTATCCATAATGGTTTGAGAGACATCAAGAATATTTATATCTAACGTGGCTAATTTCTGACTGACTCCAGCGATTATTCCCACTTTGTCTTTCCCAATAACTGTTAATACTGCGCGCATGTATTTTCCCCCTAAATTAAAAGCTAGATTGTTTTTTTATTATATCATATGTCACAGATTTATTAGCAAAAAAAACTGAACAATACATTTTATAAATAAAATATCGTTCGTCATTCCATAATAAAAAACTTCTTAAAGCTTATCAGGCTCTTAGAAGTTTTTTTATTACACGGTTTTATAAAATTGTCCTTTGCAACTTGAACAAGTAACTTTGATTTTACCTTTGCCTTTTGGTGCACGTAATTGTTGTTTACAAGTCGGGCATTTGAAATACGTATGTGTTTTGCGTTCTTGGAATTTTATTTTTACATTAGTAAATTTTTTTCCTAATTGCTGCTTTCTTTGAATAAAACGGGTATTCTCATTTGCTCTTGGATAAATTCTTTTGGATAAAAAGCGATAATTCATCCAAATCAACAAAAGGAACGCTAACCAAAAAGCAATTGATGTTGGTAAAAATAGATTAAGAAGCAGTAGGATCAACGCACTTTTCAATAATGTCTTATTTAGTTGATCCATTTGTCCATATCTTCCTATGAGCAACTTTTGAATTTTTGCATTCCAACGTACTAATCGTTCAAGCCAAATTTGTCCCATATGATCCCTCTTTTCTTAGCTATTATCTCAAGCAATAGCCTATATTTCAAGAGGAATTCATCAGACAGGATCAAAATAGATTTGGTTGGTTTTGATAATCTCTTCTTTGATTTGTTCTTTTAGCTTATTTGGTGCCAACACTTCAATTGCACTGCCAAAGGATAATAAATATGAAATCAGCCAAGTTCCTTCCGGCTGCCATGTTTTTACTTTCGTATACTGTTCTTTTTGCTCTATCTCAATATCTACTAAATCTTCTTGTACTCGATAAAATAGATCATTGCTTATCTTAAATTCCACACAAATTTTAGCAAATTCAGGCTGATAATCTTTGATCAAACAAGCTTCATCAATATCAGTTTCAGAAATTATTACCTCAACCATTCTTCTCAATTTAAAAAGGCGAGTCGTTTTTTTAACACAACAATACGCAGCTAAGTACCAAGCATTTTGTTTAAATAGCAATTTATTTGGCATAACTTTTCGGCTAGTCTGCCTCCCTTTGCTATCGGTATAAGAAAAAATGAGACATTTCTTTAACTTCTTGGCCTCAGAAATTGATTGGATCACAGCTGTTTCATCCTCTCGTCCCCATGTAGAAAAATCAATATCGATCCATTGATCTACTTGTTTTCTAAATAAAGAAGATAGCTTAGTAACTAATGTATCGACACTTTGTAGGTTGGTAGCTCCTAAATTTTGCAATGCAAACATTATTTGGTCTTGTTCTTTGTCATCGACAAATGTTGCAGACAGATGGTGTGTATCCAGTAATCGAATCCCACCATCTCGTCCATTTTGAGCGTATACTGGAAATCCTAAAGCAGAGAGTGTATCGATATCACGATAGATCGTTCGCGTCGAAACTTCTAATTGTTCTGCCAACATCGTCGCTTTAACTTTATTATGCACACTAAGATAATGCATAATATAAAACAATCTAGATAGATTATTCATCGAACTTGAAATCCAAAATCAACTGGCTATTTTCACCAATAAAATCATATTGATAAGAACCAGTTAAGCCTTGTAATTCTCCTGAACTTTTAATGATCATTCCCGGAGAATCCAGCGCTCCTTTATCGAAAATTCCTTTTTCAGCCGCAGTAAAGGTTCCTGTTTTTCCTTTATAGTGGCCTTCAAAGTGTAAAAATCCAGTTATCCTTGCTGTCGCAAGATGTCCGTCTTCTTTATTGCTTTCTAGATAGTATAAAAGATATTCGATCCAAGCTCTTCCTTCTAAATCTCCTTCAAGCTCGTATTCTGCTTGAACTCGATTAACAGGAAAGTCTAGATTTGTTTCATCTGCTGGTTGTTCATCCCATTTAGTCACACTGAACGCTGTACTCATACTGATCCCTCCCTCTAAATAACAGAATAGCAAACATACGTTCTTTTTGCAAGCTAGAATGTATAATTTAAGTGCAACACTAAAATTTATAGGTGAAAAAGCCTGTTATAATGGTGTTGACGAATTATATTAACTAGGAGGTATTCAGCTATGACTTCATACACACACCTTACTATACGTGAGCGAGAAATGATTTTTCTCTATCATGGTTTTGGTTTTACTATTCGTAGAATTGGGCGCTTAATTAAAAGAAGCCCTTCAACTGTTATGAGAGAACTTAAGAGGAATACTACAAAGTTTAGAGCTTATTCGCATTCTCTAGCGCAAAAATCGTATCATAAGAATAAGCAGAAATGCGGGAGAAAGAGAATCTTAGATCAGTCACCCTATAAAGAAACCATTCGTAAACTACTTTTTGAAGAGCAATGGTCTCCATGGCAGCGTGGAACGAATGAAAATACAAATGGATTAATATGGAAATACTTACCCAAACGTTCAGATATGACACCCGTATCAGAAAAATACATTGAATCTGTTGTTTCCAAACTAAATAATCGACCTAGAAAGTGTTTAGGTTGGAAAACACCATATGAAATTTTTTATGATGCTTCGGCAAGATTAATTCAAATTTGTTGATTATTGTGCTTTTTATTAACAATTTTTTAAGTACAAAAAGAAGTTTGACAAGGTTGATTTTTTTTATAGAATTTATACAGAGGAGTGATTTAATGTTATTACTAGAGAAAATAGAACTTACTCGATTTTCTCCAACCGAAAAAATGGTTGTAGATTTCATGTTGGAAAAGCGAGAATCGATAGAAAAATACTCTACAACCATGATTGCTGGAGAAACGTATACTTCGCCTTCATTGCTATCAAGAATAGCTAAAAAGCTTGATTTTAAAGGTTGGAGTGAATTAAAAAAAGAGTTCTTAAATGAAATAGCCTATTTAGACTCAAATTTCAAAAATTTGGATGCAAATTTACCATTTAAAAAAAGTGACTCTATCATGGCAATTACTAATAAAGTAGCGCAACTCAAGACTGAGAGTTTGAAAGATACACTTACACTAATACACCACGATTCCTTACAGAAGGCGATTCGTCTAATTGAAACTCATGATACTGTAAAGATATTTTGTCTTTCTAATTTGATATTTTTAGGAGAAGAATTTGTCTTTAAGATGAGACATATTAATAAAAAGACTGAAATTTACCCAATCCAAAATACAATGTTTCAAGAAGCTGTTATGACGACAAATAAAGACTGTGCCATTTTTATTTCTTATTCTGGTGAATCTGATCCACTGTTTAAAACAGTTCAGCTGCTTAAACAAAATAAGGTTCCAATTATTGCTATTACAAGTATTGGAGACAATCAATTATCTAGGCTCGCTGATATTACGCTACATGTCACTACACGAGAAAAATCGTTTTCAAAAATTGCTGGTTTTTCTTCTATAGAGTCTATTTCCTTAGTTTTAGACGCGCTATATTCCTGTTATTTTGCTATCAATTTTGAAGAAAACTATGAGTATAAAATAAAATTGGCACAAGCTACAGAGCTGCGCCAAATAGATAATCAAATCGTTCGGGAGGACAGTTAGTTTTTAACTGAAATCCATTCGTTATCAATGTAACTTTTTAAGCTTTCTTTTATTACTTCCAAAGTGGAATATTCAGGAGAATAGTTGATTCGATCTTTTGCATTTTCAATACTGTATTTTCCACTTCTAGCAATATGATAATAGGTTTTATCTATATAATCTTCATTATTTATTAACTCACACCACTTTTCCCAAGATAAAAATTTGATTTTGGGCTCTTTGTTAAAATAGTGATAGGTAGCTTGCGCATAACCAAAGAGAGTGAGTGAATCTTCTGCCACGGCATGAAAACTTTCTCCCAATGCTGACTCCCTATGGTTGATAGCGTCCACAAATATTTGTGCCACATCGCTAGCGTGAACATGATGTAACGTCTCCATTCCAAAGTTTGGTAAGTAAATTGTCTCACCATTTGCTATCTTTTGAAAAATCTCTGGATCATGATTTGCCAAAGGATTAATGATTGTCCATCCAGGTCCGGATATTTGTCCTGGCATAATAATAGTGGCTGGAAATCCATTTGTGAGATATTCATTTTTTAGTAGTTTTTCACTCTCATATTTTTGGCTACCATATTCGTCTAGCGGATATTTTTTGCTATTGGGATCTGTAGGAAGAATCGCTGCTCGTCCATGAGCCCAAATGGATGAACAGTACAGATAATGACTAATGTCTGTTTCTTTTAATGCTGCAATCATTAAATGAGTATCTTCTACAGTGAAATTAATTAAATCAATGACAATATCTCCTTTTAATGCCGCAATCTGCTCTGGAAAGTTAGGTTCCTTGCTCCTGTCCATAGTGATGTGCGTTACCTTTTCCCATAAAATATCTTGCGTGTAAGGTTTACTCTTTCCTCTACTTATTGCTATTACTTCATAGCCTGCTCTTATTAGTTTTGGAACTAAGTAAGATCCTATGTGACCATATGCACCTATTACAATAGCTTTCATGAGATAATTCCCCCCTTCAATTTGGTTTAAGAGTATCATTTTTATTATGCTATAAACATAGTTTTTCACCATTTTAGAAAGACTTTCTAAAGAAAATGAAAAGAACTTCTTTTTTTTGTGAAAATCGATTACAAATTTCTAAAGCCAGAAATTTTTACATTGTTGCACTTAATTAGACAATTCTAGAGCGAACAACACAAATTTTTTCATTTCACGACAAAAATATAAATTTTTATGTTGAAATATTAGTCGTTATAAAATTGTATCCACTAAAAAACAGAGAACGCCTTTGGCTACTCTCTGCTTCTTTAGCTTATCTCGTTTTTACAATCATCTCTAAGGCTTTTGCCATTTCTTCTCCAGCAAGATCAATCTCTTTATCTTCCATACATTGCTTTAAGTTTTCAGTCACAACAAGTCCAATCACTTTATCGATACTTGAGCGAACGGCCATTAATTGCGTCACGACTTCTCGGCAGTCTTTTCCTTCTTCCATCATTTTTAAAACTCCCCGAATTTGTCCTTCTGAGCGTTTTAAACGATTGGCTAATTTAGGATCACATGCCATCAACAACGTCTCCTCTCCAAGCAGACATCCCGCCCATTACATTGGTTACATCGTACCCTAATGAAGAAAAATGTTCACTCGCCATTTGTGATCGTCCACCAGAAAGACAAATAATATAGTACGGCTGATTTTTGTCTAATGTTTCTGCGGTTTCTTGCAAGTTACTTAGTGGCATATTTTTGGCACCTTTGATGTGTCCTGAAACATATTCATCCTCTTCACGAACATCTATGATTGCTAAGTCATTTCTTTTTTCCAATTGTTCAAATTCGTCGATCATGATTGATTTATACATTATTTAATAACCTCCTGAGGGTAAATTGTGCTATAAATTTGAAATGCTCCATCTAAATTTTTCACGTGGAATCCATTATTTTTTAAAATACGTTCTGCTAGATAACTACGTTGACCACTTTGACAGCTAACGATGATTTCTTTATCCGCTGGTAATTCAGCCAAGCGTTCTCTTAATTCATCTAAAGGAATATTTTTTGCATCAGGCAACGAGCCATTGTTCTTCAACTCACCTGGATTTCTCACATCAAGCAAAAATGCACCTTTTTCTATTGCTTCTTTTAATTCATAATATTGGATGTTTTCAGAAAAACCTTCAACAATATTCACTGCTGCATAGCCAATCATATTGACTGGATCTTTCGCTGAGCCAAATGGCGGTGCATAAGTAAATTCCAACTCAGGCAGATCCATCACAGTTAGACCTGCTTTGATTGCTGTGGCAATAATGTCGATTCTCTTATCTACACCGTCAGCACCAATTGCTTGGGCTCCATAAATTTTTCCAGATGTCGGATGAAATAAAAGCTTCATCACGATAGGATGACTTCCTGGAAAATACCCCGCATGGCTTTTTGATGTTGTATGAACTGCTTTATATTCCAAATTGCTATTGCGTAATTGTCGTTCACTTAGACCGGTACTAGCTGCTGCTAGATCAAACACTCGAACAATTGCTGTTCCAATACTTCCTTGGTTTTTACGCGAAACGCCAGCAATCACATCAGCGACTTGTCTCCCTTGTCGGTTTGCAGGTGAAGCAAGAGAGATTAAAGCATCTTCTCCTGTAATTTGTTGTTTGACAATAATTGCATCACCCACGGCGTACACATCTGGATCATTCGTTTGATAGGTTTGATCTACAACGATTCCACCTCTTAGACCTGTTTCCAAACCAGCGGCAGAAGCTAAAGAACTAGATGGTTTCACTCCAATAGATAAAATCGTGAAGTCACTTTCGATAGAGTCTCTAGAGCTTAATTCAATTTGTTTGCCTGCGTTTTTAAAAGCCGTTGCTGCTGCGCCAGTATAAACAGTTATCCCCTTTTGTTTCAATTCAGCTTCAACAAAAGCGGCCATTTCTTCATCTAAAGGCGGTAAGATTTGTGGTGCAGCCTCTACTAGGGTAACCTCAATGCCTAAGTGTTGTAAGTTTTCTGCCATTTCTAATCCGATAAATCCTGCACCAATAACTACGGCCTTTTTAGGCTGTTGATTTTTTACTGCAGCAACGATTTTATCAACATCTGGAACATTTCTTAATGTATAAACATTCGTCGCCTCATTCAATCCTTCGATTGGCGGAATAACTGGTTCGGCACCAGGAGAAAGAATCAATTTATCATAGCTGATTTCTTCTTCCTTTTCGTTAGATTTTGTCAAAACTGTTTTGTTTTGGCGATCGATGTTGATTGCTTCTGTTTCTGGATAAACGTCAATGTTAAATCTTCTTTTCAATTGTTCTGGTGTTTGTAGGATCAATTCTGATCGTTCGCTGATTTCTCCTGATACATAATAAGGAAGTCCACAATTTGCAAATGAAACATAGGGACCTTTTTCCAACACGATGATTTCGATTTCCTCAGATAATCTTCTTAATCTAGTTGCAGCAGACATACCGCCAGCTACACCACCAATGATTACTACACGCATTATAATTTTCCTCCTCTGACTTCACCACGCCATGCGCTCATACCGCCTTTGACGTTGATTGCTTCGATTCCTTTGTTCTTTAGTTTTTTCACAGCCTGACGACTTCTCATTCCAGATTGGCAAATCACATACACTGGATCACTGCCTTTTTTTGTATACGAAGTTATCTTACCTAGGGGTATATTTTTTGCGCCAGGTATGTGTCCTGAAGAAAATTCTGTCTTCTCTCGAACATCGATTACTTCTACTTTTGATGCCAACTTCTCTTGAAGTTCATGTGTACTAATTGAATTTCCTTTAAAAAATGAAAACATAATGCCCTCCTACATACCCTATGGGGTATCTTTAAAAACAATCATAAATGATTTTCTAAACGTTGTAAAGAAATTTGTTTCTTCTTTTTATTATGAAAAAAGAATCGTGTTAACTCTTAATCAAACTGAATTATTTCTTAAGAAAGGCACATAATTATTAATTTATTTGGCATATTTTTGTAACATTGAACCTCTATACTAAATATATTCACTAAATAGCTATTAAGGAATACGAGACAACAGAGCTAGTTTTACCGCTCATAACTAAGAAAAGAGGTTTATTATATATGAATCAAGGAATTTTAAAAAAACAGAATATTCTCCCCTTATTATTGATTCTGCTTCTTTCATTTGCTAGTATTTTTCTTATTCTAAATAAAGAAGAACAACCCATCCAAGACGAAGCAACTGCTTATCAGCAGATTTTTATTGATGAAATAGCATCTGAAGCGAAGAAATTACAAAAGGAAACACATTTATTTGCAAGTATTACAATTGCTCAAGCAATCTTAGAATCTGATTGGGGGCGCAGTGATTTGGCGGTTGAAGCAAATAATTTATTTGGAATTAAAGGATCTTTTAATGATCAAGCAAGTATTATGCCTACTGATGAATTTATCGATGGCGAACGGATTACTATTGATGATTCTTTTAAAAAATATGAAACGATCCAAGAATCAATGGTCGATCATATGGAATTTTTAAAAGGTGGAACCTATGATGGGATAAAAACCAGTAAAAATTACCGTGAAGCAGCTGTAGCTTTACAAAATGGTGGCTATGCAACGGATCCAGACTATGCTGAAAAATTAATTGAATTAATAGAAGAATTTGAGTTAAATAGATATGATAAGTAATCCTAGTCAGATCACACGACTTTCTGACTGGAACCTGTTATTCTGAATTTAAGAAAGGCCAACACTTATGTATAAAATGTATTATGTTTTAAAAGACAGTAGCATTACGCTCCTTAGAAATAAAGGAGCAGCTTTTTCTAAGGGATTTTTCTCTTTCGTGTATGCTTGTATACTGACCATAGTCTTTCGTATTTGGATCAATTTGATTCATTTTGAATCTCTTGAAAAACAGCGTGCACTAGAAGCTAAACATTCGACAGATTCGTTATTGCAGACGGATTCTAGTGACCATTTAATCACCTTATTAACAAGTTTAAAAATCAGCTTCATGATTTTTAGCTTAGGTCTTTTGTTGTTTGGTATAGCTTTACTGTGTATTCAGTTACAAAAAAATTATTTATTAAATAAAAAAGAATTACTCATTAAGAAGATGCTTGGTAATTCAGCTGTCCGAGTAACGAGTGAGTTCTTTTTTGAGTCATTCTTACTTGTTATTCCATGTATTATTTTAGGAATGCTTCTATCTGATTATCTCTATCTACAATTTTTTCATTTTGCTACTTCATGGATAGCGGCTGTTTTATATCCGCCAAGTTATTTTTTACTTTTTCTAACACTTCCTGTGATAGGCATTTTTTTACTGATCCTTGTTTGTCAGTTTTTATACCTGAAACAAAAAATAACCAAACTTTAAAAGGAGTCTTTAACTGTGAATATTTTAGTTGCCGATGATAGCCCAGAAATGGTACAAATCGTTAGTGCATATTTAAAAAAAGCTGGATTTACTGTTTTTACAGCCTTAGATGGTGAAAAAGCATTAGATATTTTTTATCAAGAAAAATTAGACTTAGCAATTATTGACTGGATGATGCCTAAAATCGACGGCATTGAAGTAATGAAAACAATCAAAGCTGAAAGTTCCTTAAAATTATTAATGCTTACTGCTAAGACAACAGGAGAAGATGAATTTCTTTCTTTATCCAGTGGCGCTGACGATTATATTACCAAACCTTTTCATCCTCAAGTCTTATTATTACGTGTTAAGAAACTACTTGGTTTAACTCACTCCTTCTATGTAAAGAATTTATTGGTTGATCCTGCACATTTAAAAGTTTGGAAGAATGAGCAACCGTTAGACTTAACCAAAAAAGAATTTGATTTACTTATGATGCTTGTTAATAATCGTGGAACTATTTTAACGCGTGAACAGTTATTGGTAGGCGTTTGGGGAATGGATTATGATGGCGTGGAACGAACAGTAGATACACATATCAGAAGACTTCGTGAAAAAATCGGCGATGAGATCATCACTACAAAAAGAGGAGTGGGCTATCTCATTGAAAAAGAAAACTAGAAAAATCAGCACAACACTTACCGTGACCTTTTCTTTGATTATTATTGGTAGTTTTATTATTATGTTTGTTTTTAATAGTCTAATCATTCCGTACTACTATTTTTCAAAAATGGATCACAAAATTACCTCTGTAATGAGCGAACTTAAAGAACAACCTATATCGACACAACAACTCATCGAGTTAGAAAATACAAATCAAGTAACTATTATCACTAAGCCATTAGATGGTATGCCACTTGATGATTTCAACGAAGCATTGAATGTCGAGTTAAATCGAAAGAAAGTTGCCTTAAATCGTTTTTGGGTTACACAAGAAACCTTAGACCAGTTACAAACAAACGCTCAGCCTATTCAACGCAACTTCGATCAAGGAAAACAAAAATCCAGTTTCTTAGTAGAAATGCAAATAATTGATAATACCTTTTATTTAGTTGGCGTTTCAACAGTGAATTTTTCAGAAACAGCTAGTTTGATTAATACCTTTAATTTTATTTCTTTAAGCGTTACCTTGCTTTTGATTATTGTGTTGATTTACATTTCTATTCGGAAAATAACGGATCCTTTAGTGAACTTGAAAAAAGTCGCTGAAGAGATTACAGCGTTAAGCTTTATTACCACCACTGATATTCCTGCAAATGAAATTGGTGAATTGGCACAAAGCATTAATAAAATGAGTTTTGCTCTGGCAAGTTATCAAAAAAATTTACTTGCTAAAAATGAACAATTAAAACAATTTACCGCTGATTTGACTCATGAATTAAAAACACCGATCGCTTTGATCAAAGCCTATGGTTCTGGTATTGAGGACGGATTAGATGATGGCACCTATTTAGACGTGATCTTACAACAAACACAACGTCTAAACGATATTGTTGACCAAATGTTGGATTATGCAAAATTAGAACAACGTCAGCTCATTAACAAAGTCCCTATGCAATTGTCAGATGCTTGGCAGCAGACAGTGGTAGAACTTACACCTGCAATGGAAAAAGACGAAGTTATCTTATTAGAAGCGGATACAGATACACCTCTTTCATTAATTGATGCTGATCCTATTTTGATTAAACGAGTCTTTGAAAACTTATTAACGAACAGTCTAAAATATACAACAGACAAAGAAATTCAAGTAAGTTGGCGGGAAACAAATGAATTTGTTGAGTTTTCAATTAGCAATAAAACCTCTTTAGCACCCGATGTTGATTTAAGCAAACTCTGGGAAGCTTTTTATGTTTATGAAAAATCACGGAATAAAAATCTTTCCGGCACAGGACTCGGTCTTTCAATCGTCCAATCAATCATGGATGATCATGGGTTTACAATCGAAGCACGGTTAGTCCACCAAACATTAATCTTTGTGTTACATTTTTATAAAGAAAAAACAGTTTAAAGAAAACACTGCTCACTTTTATTTGCAACGTTTAATCAAGGGTAGGATATGACTCATATAGTCATGCCCTACCTCTTTTTTTACCCGATTTTGGCATTTTTCTGTAACATAGCCTTGTTAGAATTAATTAGACAACGAAAGCTTGTCTTAACTTTGCTTTAAAACACAGTGAATAAAATGAGCTGTTGTTGCCTTTAGCTATTTTTTAAATCTAGGAGGAAACTATGAAAAAACTTACCATCTATTCATCTTTAGCACTGCTTACCTTCTCATTATCTGCTTGTCATTTTACTCAATCAAAAGCGAGTAATCATCCTGAGAAGTCAAGTATCAACAGTGAAGTCGCAAAAAATGAAACGTATGCCAAAACAGATTTTTCTTTTGATGTTGACCCAGCAACCTTTGCCGTAACGATTACTGAAAATGGCGAACAAGCTGAAGTCTCTAAACCTCAAAACAAGAAAGAAGTCAGTAATTTAAAGAAAAGTCATGACGAAATCAGTTGGACATACCCAACGGAACAAATCAGCGTTAAACTAAAAAAAGAAAAAAATCATCTAGCAGTCTCGCTTACTAGTCTTTCAGACCAAGACACAACATTTAACTGGCCTAAGCTAGATGCTAGCAACTATGTATTACCTATCGCAGAAGGAAAAACCATTCCTAATGATCAAAAAGAATGGCTTGCTTACTTTAAGCAAAATGAAGAATTAGCGATGAGTGAAGCCTTTTCGATGAGTTTTTTCACAACAAACCAGCAAACCTTTGCAACTACTTTTGTAATGGACAATACATTTAATAGCGATCTTTTAACCCAAACAGAACCTCATCTTACCCTTGAAGCCAGTCATCATTTTATCGGTTTTGATAAAAATAAAACCTTAAATTACCGGCTTTATGTGACTGATAACGACCCTGTTGCCATTGCCAAAACATACCAAATGGATCGAATCGATCGAGGGGAATTTAAAACCTTAGATGAAAAAGAAAAAGACAATCCAGAAATCAAAAAAATGCGTGGTGCGATTCAAGTTTATTATTGGAATAGCCGAATTTTAACCACAGAAGATATCAAATGGGCGAAATTACCTCAATTAATAGACGAGCCAATTTTCAAATGGATTGGCGAACTATTAGAAAAATACGGAGAAGATGGTTCTGAAGAATATCTAAAAGCGTTAGCCGCTTTTAAAAACAACGAAGGGTACAAATTTGAAAAAAATACCTTCTTAACCTCTATCAATTATGTACTACTATATCCACAATTTTATACAAAAGATATCTTCAAAAACCCAGATGCACAAGCTCAAAAATTGATAAACAAAGGAATCGATAACCTAAGCGAACAAGAACGCTACACCTTAAATAAACATCTACTAGCAGGAGTCTTAAGTGATCTAACTCCCCCACTTGACCAATGGGGACAAGCCACTTCTTCTGATGTTTTCAAAGAGATGAAGGTTTCTGGTGTTGAAAATGCGTGGATTGGTTTACCAAACTGGGCCAACGGATTAATGAATCCAGAGATGGTCAAAACAGCCGCTGATGAAGGTTACTTGATCGGTCCTTATGATTCTTATCAATCTATTCAAGAAAATGCCAGCATTGATTGGAACACAGCTTCGTTCCCTAATAAAAAGTTATATGATGATGCAACTGTTACTAAAAAAAATGGGGAAAAAGTTGCAGGATTCTTAGGCAAAGGCCGCAAACTTAATCCCACACAAATTTTTCCTGATGTAAAAGAACGATTTGAAGGAATTACGCAAAATGGTGTCCCATTCAATTCTTGGTTCTTAGACACAGATGCTGCTGGCGAAATTTATAATGACTATAGCCCAGAACATCTAACCACTCAAAATGAAGATGTTGCTGGCCGTTTAAAACGAATGGATTATTTTAATCAAAATGGATTGGTTGTAGGGTCAGAAGGTGGAAATGATTTTGCGTCAAAAGAGATGGTCTTTGCTCATGGCATCGAAACACCGGTCATCATGTGGTCAGATCCTGATATGCGTGAAAACAAAGACAGTGAATACTATGTAGGAAGCTATGCAGCATTAGATGGTGGTATTCCAACAAAATATAAAAAAGTCGTACCAATTAAAGAAGAATACAAAGCGATCTATACAGATCCTGTGTACTCTCTTCCTCTGTATAAACTTGTTTACAATCGCTCTGTGATTACTTCCCATCAATGGGAGTGGGACAGTTATAAAATCAAAGGACAAGTCGGTGAACGTCGTATGAAGGAATATCTATATAATACACCGCCGATGGTTCATATCGACAAATCAGGTTGGGAAGAACATAAAGAAGATATTTCGGAAAATGCTAAACACTGGAGCCCCTTCCAAAAAGCAGCATTGCAACATGAAATGACTGATTTTAAACTATTGACAGATAATCGTCTCGTTCAAAAAACTGAATTTGGTGACAAACTTTCTGTTATTGCTAATTTCTCTGATACAGATTACGATGCACAGGATGTTCAAGTTGCCAGTCATACTGCTGTGATTATCAATGATGGCAAAAAAACGGTTATAAAAACTGAAGGTTAAACAATGAAAAAAGGTGGTTGGGACAGAAGCTTATTTCCGAAGGAGTTGCTTGTGCTCCCACCGTTTATTCGGATTTCAAGTGGTTGGGATATGACTCGAAGAGTTATGTCCCAACCACTTCTTTTATTTTTTTAGCTTAAAGGTCATCTCAACTGGATTATGATCTGAATGTTTAAATTCAGCATCAATCACTTGCACATCAATATTTTCAACATTATCTGAAATAATAAATCCATCAATCAGCGCTACAAATGACTCCCCTTTTTTATAAGGTTTGTCTAGATTACGCACAGAAGGAACTGGCGTTTCTACTTCAGTCAATGCAGCCACTTGTAAATGTTTTGGTAACTCTTTTTTAGGGAATGGCTGTAGCCATGTGTATTCCTCTGCTGTATCATTTTTAAATGTTTCAATCGAAGAATCTAGTAAGTCATGATTAAAATCACCACCACCGACAACGTAATTGCCTTTTTTATATTCATTTTCCATATGATCGAATAATTTATGGATTTGTTCTTTTTGGATTTTTTGATCTTTAATATAGGCGGATAAATGAACATTATAAAGCATCAGGTACTTCCCGTTTTCAACAGGGATTTTAGATACCGTAAAGGCACGATCTAAATCAAAAAATTTATTGAAATTCGTTTCAATTGGCAAACTATAGCGAGTGCTTGTGTCTATTTTAGTATTGCTTAGCGTAAGAATTCCAGATTTTGACTTTCCAATTGGATCAAGGATCGGATACATTAGAAATGCTGAATCATAATTCGTAGCAAATACGCTAGAGTAGTCACTAAACTGCTGATTGATTTGATCAACTTCATTTACACCACGGCTACGAGTGGCTTTTTCATCTACCTCTTGGAATAAGGCAAAATCTGGGTCAATCGATTTAGTTGTCGCAATTGCTCCTGAAATATTTTTGACAACACTGGTTTTGCTTTCAGCTTTGGACTGTTTCCCACCATCCATAAAAAAAGTATAGTCAGGTGTATATGAACCATAACCGATATTAAACGTGGCGATTTTGTATTCTTTGTTCGTTAAGACTTCCTTTACTTTGGCGTTTTGTTTACTTTCAATAGACAAATTATCGGCGATTCTGGCATAACTGAAATAAACATAGCCAACATATGCTAAAATAATTGTGATGAAAATGACTAGAAGGCTTAAAAATATTTTGATACTTTTTTTTAAATTCATTAAGGTCTCAACTTTCTATTGTGTACTTTCTTCCATTCTACAATAAGAACAAACTGTTTCATTTTAAGGCATTGGTGCTCTAAAAATGACAGATTTTATTCCCTACTTTGTTTGGGGACTTTTGGTTGAACATCATTTTTCACGATACTGTTTACTCATTATAAGCATAAAAGGAATTCGATTCAATATAAGTGAAAAGAATTTAAAACAGTCTCCACTACAGAGAAGTTCTTTTTAACGATTTTTCTGAACAAGTTCAGCTAGTTTATTAACCGTATTCGCATTCCTAATCGTGATTCGGTCATAAAGCTTCGTCCCAACGATTTTTGACCAGCGTGTTCTTGAAAATGTTTTGATCGGAGCTGACCAGAAAATCACACCGCCATGATGTGCAACTTTTTCATACTCCTCTTTTGCTTCACCTACAGATACGATTACTTCTTCTGTTGTTGTTGGAGGAATCACAAAAATCGCATTGTGTTTTGACTCTTTATCGGCATTCCACCAATCCGGCATCTGTTCTAAAGCTTCTAATAAAGCCTCACCCGATAAAATAGTAACGGTAATTGGTAGCCCAAATTCCGATTCAATCAATTGCTCACAGTCTTTTGCTAATCGTAAACTGTCTGTCTCTTCACTTGAAAAAATAACATTTCCACTATTTAAATACGTAACAACATTCCTAAAACCATGGTGTTCAAAGCATTCTTTAAGAGTTGACATAACGACTCTATTTTTTCCACCAACATTCACACCGCGCAACAATGCGATATATGTTTTCATAGTCGTTTCCTCCTTAATTTGGTTTAATTAGAGTATATCGTATTAAAAGAGAGGATACATGCAAAAGAACTCTAACAATTCACTGATTCAAAAGTTAATAGTTCTTCAAAACCTCTGTCTATATTATAATGATAGAGAGTAAATAGAATTTTTACACAATCTAATTAGAAAAGAGGCCTTGCCATGAAAGACATCAATGAATTTTTTTCAAGTATCACTGAACCTGAGCACCGCACAAAAGTAGAAGAACTTTTTAAATGGACCATGGATCACTATCCACAATTGAATGTTGTGATTAAATGGAACCAACCAATGTTTACAGACCATGAAACTTTTATCATCGCCTACAGTACGACTAAAAAGCATATTTCAATTGCTCCAGAAACAGTGACAATTGCGACCTTCAAGGACGAGATTGAAAAAACGGGCTATCAACATACTGATAATATTATTAAAATAACTTGGGCCGAACCAATCGACTACACCTTCCTAAAAAAAATAATTGATTATAATATTGAAGAAAAAGCACATTATACAAAATTTTGGCGAGAGTAATCCTTCTTGATACTATGAACCAAACAAGGTAGTGCATGAGAGCTTTTAGTTTCAACGAAGAACTTTTTCACTTAATTTGAAATATTTTATTGACTCTACTCCTACCTTTAAGTTAAGATAACATTACAATACAAAATATAAAAAAGCGCCCTGCAAGAAGACAGCAATCTTCATGCAGAGCCCTGTATTATCAGCACGAACTAATAATACAAGTTGCCTCGCCAATAAACTATTGACTGTTATCATTTTACCAAGTATCAGAAAAAATTATAGTTTTTTCTGTATTTTCAATGAAATTAGTTAATGCTTATTTATCGAACGCTTCATGGTATTAGTGCTGACTAATATCATTTTTTGTATTTCCAATTATTTGTGATAATTAGAGCGAAAAACAAAATAAAAAAGGCACTCTGCATCAGGACAGCAATCCTCATACAGAGCCTCGTATCATCAGCACGAACTGATTATACAAGTTGCCTAAGTCAATATATATCGACTCCTTTATTTTACTCAATTTTTGTAAGAAATACTAGCTTTTTTTACAAATTTAGTTATTTGAAGTGGTTGACGATTATTTATTGTACTTTTGCACGGTATTAGTTGGTGACTAATACCGTATTTTTTCGCTCTTTTTATA
The DNA here is from genome assembly GCF_002140715.2 of Enterococcus sp. 4G2_DIV0659. Taxonomy (NCBI): domain Bacteria; kingdom Bacillati; phylum Bacillota; class Bacilli; order Lactobacillales; family Enterococcaceae; genus Enterococcus; species Candidatus Enterococcus mansonii. Next base: position 684,340 of record NZ_NGLE02000001.1, read on the forward strand.
ATATAAGTACTGATTACTCCTTTTTCGAATACCTTTTTCATATTCTAACATTGGTGCTTATAAGCTAGTTTTACTGACTTCAATTGTTCACCATGCTTCAATCATTTAGTTAAAAAGGCTTGCTAAGTCAATCAAAAATAAACATGCAAACAAATAATTTTCTAAAATTACACTACTGAATGATAAAAAGTAACGATTGATTTCATTTTTACTAGTATTTGAGGAAACATCTGTTAGGCGGAAGACAGATGTTTCTTCAAAAAAATAAATAGGTCTTGCAGAGCTTATTTATTTCAAACAGGCGCTTATCACACTATTCCTTTTTCGGATAAAAAGAATCATACCCAACCATTTCAACACATAAGATAAGCGGCTGTTTGTTTTTCATTTTTTCTGTCTTAAAGTAATCACTGTCGTCAGTAGAGATAAAAAAAGTAAGATTATTGCCTCGGAAAAAAAAGTTCCTCGAACCGTGTCAAAAACTGATACAGAATCAATCAACGCAATACCATATGGAGAAAACGCAGAACCAATATTAAAACCAACCAAAAGCAATGAGGTTCTAAATGATGCTTGAGAAGAGGCTCCATTGTTTATCTGACTAAATAAATAAGGAATAAACAATCTAAAAGAAAAACCACAGGCCACTGCACCTACACCTGTCAGAAAAACACTAGTAGAAATTCCGATCAAGACCATCGCGCCACTCATTACTAAAAACACAAGAGGCATTGTCCAACGCTGTGTTATTTTAAAAACATAACCAAATGAAAAACCCGCAGTCATTGCACCAACACCGATCAAAGCCATTATATTGCTACCATCCGTTGCATTTCCATATCCTAATGTCGTCATCAGTAAAGTCCCTTTAACTGTAATTGACATATACATACAAACAACTATAATCAACAAAACAATATAACCTGAAAAAGCAAGCCAACTCATCGATCCTTCCTTCTGCTTATTTTCCTTAGGTGTTCCTTTTGTCATGCGCTCCCCATGCACTAATTGGATATCCTTTTCAGAAACACTAGGCACAAATAATACAACGAATAAAATAATCGGCAAGACAAACAAGTAAACCCAAAAGGACGTTTGCCAGCTTATCTTGAGTAATTGTCCTACTACAAAAGTCAATGACATACCGCCAATTCCTTCAAAAGCACTTTGAAAACCGATAGTCGTAGCACGTTCATTTCCTTGATAAAAGTAACGAATCAAAGACACCAATAAAGAATTAAACAGACCCACACCAAATCCAAAACAAGCCCTAGAAATTAAAATGAGTATAAAATTTGTTGATACGGCTGGGACAATACCTGAAATTAATACAATACTTAAGCCTAGTAAAACCGTTGTTTTATAGCCTAGATATTTAGCAATTTTTGTACTTATTAACACAGCTGGGATAATAAATAATGCAGGAATTGTGGTTAACATTTCGACTAATGATAATGGTACATTAGGAAATGTTTCTGCCATAGCAGGTATATTCGCACCAATTGCACCACCCGATACAACTACTAGGGATACTGATAAAATCGATATTTTTTTCATTACATTGTGAGCCATAAAAAAACACCCTCCTTATTGTTCACTTTAGGATACCTCTTCTAGTGGACTCTAAGTCAAGATGAAATCTCTTTTTTCCTTTGACTTAGAGTCCACTCTACGTGGTAAAATAAACATATGTATTTATCAAGGAGGAAATGATTCATGACATATAAAATTCACGAATTTTCAAAAATAACAGGTCTTACGCCTTATACCCTACGTTTTTATGAAAAAGAAGGATTGCTTACCGTTAAAAGGGATCAAAATAATATCCGCATGTATGATGATCGTAATAAAGAGTGGATCGATTTTTTTCTACACTTAAAAAAAACAGGAATGACTATTGAAGATTTAAAACAATACTTGAACTGGTGGCATGAGGGAGATTCCACTAATCGGGATCGCTTAGAGCTATTAAAAAAACAAAAACAGAGTGCTCTGAATGAACTAGAACAACTCCAACAAGCAATTAATGTACTGGATCATAAAATAGCTGTTTATAAAAAAAGAGTCCAAGAATCATAAAAAACTAGTTTCCATAAAATATACGGCAGAAACTAGTTTATCTCATTTAAGTTATTCGTTAGCACTTTTTAAATCTGACGTGTGGGGATGGAGAAATGAAAACAGATTTCTTTTCCATGGATTGTACAAGCGACTTCTCCAGTATGGCTTTCAATAATTTTTTTGACTAGCGCTAAGCCTAAGCCATTACCGATGATTTGATTACTAACTTTCTGTCCCCGATAAAAAGGGTCAAAAATACTTTCTACTTCATCTTCCATAATCTCTTGTCCAGTGTTCCTCACTTCAACTGTGAGAATGTCATTGGATACTTTAGTCATAACGGTTACATCAGATGCTTCATCTCCATATTTAATAGCATTTTCGACTAGGTTTTTAACTACTACACCTAACATGACTTGATTGCCTTTAATTTGATTATTTTTTTGACTTTTATTTACCAAGCATATCTGTTTTTCCAAAGCTTGTTCTTTTAACTCTGTAAATACATCATTGATTATATAATCTGTACTGATTGAATCTGTTAATTGTAGAAGATTATCATTTGCTAGTAAAAGTAATTGTTCTAACGTCATTGATAACTTATCACAACTTGATAAAATCGCATCCGTCATTTTCTGACTTTCCTGATCTGACTCATCTGCAGTCATTTGAAGTAGTTGCGCATATGTAATGATGACAGCTAATGGTGTTTTTAATTCATGAGCAGCATTATTAATGAAGTTTTTTTGTTTTAAAAATGATTCATCCAATCTCGTAGTCATCTCATTGTAGCTTGTGCTTAATGCTTGAACTTCTTGTGGTTGACTCGGATCAATTTCGATTTGTTTGCCAATATTTCTCGTGTCTAAACGACTCATTGTTTTTTGGAGTTTTACCAGCGATCCTAGACTTTTTCCGACTAACCTATATGTAATAATTGTGCCTAAAATAATCACAATCAACCAGACAAAAATAATAGTTGATGAAAACGATGTTCTAGCTTTAGCTAGCGTAATAGCTAAATCCGTGCCTTTTTTATTTGACGGTGCTTGTGCTTTTATCACCTCTTGATTACTAGAATCAAGTGCGGTCAAACGCTCAACAGTGAAGTTCTTATTCGCACCTGATACAGAAAACAACAGAATGACTAATGACATGCTCACCAAAAGTCCACTTACCAACAACGTAATTTGTTTTTGTAAGCTCATTATTCCTAACTTCCTCTCTCCATTGATTTAGTAGATAAACAATAGCCTACACCTCTGAGCGTTTGGATCATTTCAGCAGCTGTTGGATCAATATCTGCCACTTTTTTTCTTAATGAGTACATATGATATTTAAACGTATTAGAAAATAAATCTACATCGCCATCCCAGACATGTTCCATCAGTTTTTCAGCCGAATAAACTTCTTCGGGGTTTTTGATCAGATATTCTAAAATTCCAAATTCTTTTCTAGTCAGTTTCGTTGGGGTTTCGCCCACTTTCACGATTCGCTTGGCAGAATCCAAACTGATTGAGCCATAAACAATAATAGATTCCTCTAAACTAATTTTTTGTCTTAGAAGGTTTCTTATTCTCGCTTCCAATTCAAAAAAATCAAAAGGTTTTGTCAAATAATCATTAGCCCCCATATCCAGCCCCTTGATCTTATCTTCGACAAAGCTTTTTGCTGATAAAATTAGAATTCGTATTTCTAAATCATGCGCTCGTACATTTTCTAAAATTTCCCAGCCGCTCATATTTGGCAAGGATAAGTCTAAAACGATTAGATCGTACTCGGTTATTTCAATCATCTCAATTGCTTGAAAACCATCTGTTGCTTTATCAACAGCATAGCCTTTTTTTCTTAGTCCCATACATAAACCTTCACCCAATAAAGGATCATCTTCAACGATAAGTATACGCATTGTATCATAAACCTCCCATAGAACTCTCACATACAATTACAATACCATAATTTTTTTATGAAAGGTTGAGAGGTTTATGAATAAACTATAACTTTTTTAGTCTAATTTTAAATGACGTGAGTGGGAACAGAAGCAATCCCTTCGGAAATAAGCTGAAATTCACAAAAATTTGAAGAGCCATTTTCGTGAATTCCTTCTTATTTTTCGGGATTAAATACTTCTATCCCAATCTGATTTCTTTTAATCATATTACAGTGGTCTAAGTGTATTTTCTTTTAAGATAAGACTAATATCTGCTTGTTTCGCAATTTCTAAATCATGTGTTACCATGATGACACATTTTTTTTCAAGAAGAGCAAGTTCTTTTAACATATCAATAATTCCTTGCGATGTCACGTGATCCAGATTTCCTGTAGGTTCGTCTGCAAAAATCAGTGGTGAATCAGCAGATAATGCTCTGGCTACAGCAACTCGTTGTTGTTGTCCTCCACTTAATTTCATTACATTTTTGTGCATCAATTCATCTGTAATACCTACGGATCTCAGTTTATTTTTTACATATTCATTGACGTCTGAGACATGTTGGCTTTTAATTTCCATGCCAACTTTGACATTTTGAAAAGCAGTCATATAAGGAATCAAATTGTATGCTTGAAAAATAATGGATGTGAATTTTTTGCGGTATTTGGTTATACCTGTTGTGTAAATATTTTCACCTCTATAGCTGATACTGCCTTCAATGGGTGCCATCAGTCCAGATGCAATGGATAATAATGTTGTTTTCCCCGCACCAGAAGGTCCCATAATTGTATAAAAATTTCCTGCTTCAAATGTATAATTGATATTGTCCAAAACCTTATACTCTTGAACGCCATCTTTGTATGAGTATGTGATGTCTTTCAGTTCTAAATTCATATTTTTTACTTCTCCCTCTATTCTTTTTGGGCAAACAAATCTTTAGGATCTGTTCTAGCGATAATAATACTAGGTATAAGTGTTGTGATAATGATTAGTATAAAACCTAAACTCCCTGCTTGGGAAATCACTGTTCCATTTACTTGTACATCCATTTTATCTACTGGTTCGATTTTTTTGTCTGTTTCTTGTCCATAGTCATCTTCTTGCATCATAGGATCAGCATCTCTAACTTGCTTGGTCAATATTGTATCGGATATTGTTTGACCGGAAACTTGTAGAATCGCTAAAGATAAGCCAAATGAAAGTAATGCAACCACTATAATTTCTATTACCAGTTGCAAAATAACTCTAATTTTTGTTTCTCCTAAAGAAAGTAAAATCCCAACTTCTTTTTTTCGATCACGAATAGAGAGTAATGATAAGAATGTTAAAATCAATCCACCTGCTACTACAATCACTTTAATCATGATTGAACTAAAACTAGCCATTTTTTTAATAGGACCGATCATTTGCTCGTATTGTTCAGTGGATGCGTCTAATTTAAAGAAGTTATTTTCCGTTGGTAATTGTTGTTGGGCATCTTTTACAAACCCATCAACTTGTAATGGATCTTTTAAATAAAAAATTGCATCATCGATGTTGGCTTGTTTACTTGTTTTAAAAAACGTAGCAATATCTATATACATTTGATTTTCTGGTTGAGCTAATTCATACATTTGTTCTAAAGCAGACATCTCTTTTTCACTTTTATATATGCCGATTACTTTAAATTCTTGGTCTGTTTCTTCCTCGTCTATTGAAAAAGCTTTAATTTTAAAGGTATCACCTAGTTTCAATTTATTATTTTTAGCAAATGTTTGTTCAACAACAGCGGAATTTGCTGGTGTTTTTTCTGTAATAGGTTTTCCTTCAATAAGTGTGGCATCTCGATTTTTAAAATCAGTCGTTTTTAGTAGATTATTGGTACCTAGTATTTTAAAAGCCGGTCCTTCCTGGTCTGGATCTAAACTAGCCACGTTGGGACTAAAAGCGTTACTATCACTATTTTCTTTTGGTTTAACCGATATTAAATCACCTTTGGCTCCACTAATTTCACCATTAATCAATACACTTTTTACTTGAGGTAAATCGGTAATTTTATCTACAGTCTCTTTGGACAGTGGCTTGATGCTTGAATTCCCGCTGAATAACGCTTCTTTTATTTTGTCGTTGTCTCTTTTTAGACGAACTTCTGCGCCTAATTGTTTTCGGGCATCCACTTTACTTTTTTCTGCTGATTGTTGGATGGCAAATCCTGACAAAATCAATAAGAAAACAACAAGAAATAACCCTAAGAATAAGGCCGTTCGTCCTTTCCGTTGCCAGATACTGATTAATGCTCTTTTAAAAAAACTCATGTTGTGTCCTCCAATTTATATTCTCTTTGTTTGCAAGCAAATGTATCATAACAATTTCTTGGTCAGATTTTGGTTAGATAATTTGAGAAAAATAAAAAAAGAGGCGTACAGAACATCAAAAAATAGTTCTGTACTCTCTTTTAGTAGCTGATTTCTTATTTCATTCTCTTTTTTACTAAAAACTCGTTACTCTATTTATTATAAATCTTCGGACCTTTACGCATGTTTCTACGGTCATTTTTAGGCGTCTCCATTTTTTCAGATCTGCCTCCACCTTGTTTTTTCTTGATTAATTCTAGCATTTTCTTTTTTGTATCATCCATTTATTACACCATCCTTGTTAACAAAGTAACTGACTCAATATGCGTGGTTTGTGGGAAATTATCAACAGGCTGAACTTCTTTCACTTCAAAGCCGCCTTCAACTAATAATGCTAAATCACGTGCTAATGTTGCTGGATTACAACTAACATAGACGATACGCTTAGGTTTTGTTTCAATCAACGTTTCAACCAAACTCACTTCTAAACCTTTACGTGGCGGATCAACGATAACGACATCTGGTTTGATGTCATTTTCGATCATTCTTGGTAAAGCTTCTTCTGCTAATCCTGCCGTAAATGTTGCGTTAGTGATATTGTTTAGTTTTGCATTACTTTCAGCATTTTTCACCGCTTCTTCAATCACTTCTACACCATAAACATGCTTTGCATCTTTTGCTAATGTTAAACCGATCGTACCGATCCCACAATAAGCATCTACAATGACTTCTTCACCGGTCAACGCTGCGTATTCTTTCACTTTATTATACATTACTTCTGTTTGCTGTGGATTTACTTGGTAGAACGAACGAGATGAGATTTCAAATTTCAAATCAAAAATCGTATCGATTATTTTATCTTCTCCGTGTAGAAGAATCGTCTCGTCTCCAAAAATCACATTCGTCTTTTTAGCGTTGACATTTTGCACAATGCTGACAACTTCAGGCAAGGCTTCTAAAATATCTGGAATGATTTTGCTTGTTGGAAATAATTTTGGTGTTCTAGTAATTAAGACAACCATCATTTCTCCCGTATGATAGCCCCGACGAACAACAATATGACGCAAATTCCCTGTGTTGTCTGATTCGTTATAAGGTTTGATACTATAACGTCTCATAATATCACGGATTTTAATCACTGCTTCATCAATTTTAGGATCTTGAATATAGAAATGCTCTAATGGAATTAGATCGTGACTATTTTTTCTGAAAAATCCTGTTTGCAGTTTGTCATCAATTTTTCTTACTGGAATTTGCGCTTTATTGCGATAGCCCCAAGGATTATTCATCCCTAAAGCGTCCAATACAGGAACATCTGGTAATTTTGCAACACGCTGCATCACGTTTTTCACTTGATCGGTTTTAAATGTGAGCTGAGCGCCGTAGGCTAAATGTTGTAACGGGCTGATGCCAACTTTTGTAAAGTTCTCATCTTTGGCTGGTACACGATCTTCACTTGATTTTAAAATAGTGACTACTTTTCCGTAGCCAAAACTTTTGCCGACTTTCAATACTTTGATTTCGATTTTCTCACCTGGTAAAGCATTTTCTATAAAAAGTGGATAGCCATCAACTTTGGCCACACCCATTCCTTCATGTGTCAGATCAATAATATCAACTTCGATTGTTTCGTTTTTGTTCACTGGAAAATTATTCATAAGTCGCTCCTTCTTTTATACGCTTCACTCATTCTAATGAAAAAATGCTAGAAAAGCAACAAAGACTTTCCTTTTATCACGCTATTTAAAAAACAGCTTCCTGTAAAAACATACAGAAAGCTGCTTTTTTACTTCTCTTTATCAGCAATTTTACCATCGCCATCAATATCTTCTTCTGTTAAACGCTCTACTTCTCTAACGAACTCTTTACTTGTTTCAAGATATTCATCATCATCTTCTTCTGAGGTTCCATTATAATCTTCTAAAACAGAACCCATAATTGCGTTAGAAGGAATTGCATCTGCGTTGGCAAACATTTCGATATGTTGATGTAAATTGACAAATTCCATCGGTGCATCGCCACCGTACTCACCATCTAGATTAATCATCATAGAACTATTTTCTTCCAATGTTTCTGCATATAAACGGCTCGTTTTGGTGTAAATCAACCGATTATCTTCTATATGCTTGCCGCCATTTAACATGAGTGCTGCCAAATGTAAAATTTCAAAAACATTAGCCGTTTTGACAATAATCAAAGAAAATTTTCCATCATCAAGTTTGGCGTCAGGCGCAATTTGTTCAAATCCGCCTACCGAATTGGTTAGTCCTAAGAAAAACATAGATGCATTTCCTTCATAAACCCCTTCGTCATATTCCATTCGCATCTTGATTGGTTTTACTCGTGGAAGCATCTCAGCTCCTTTAGCTAAGTATGCTAAATAGCCAAAAATACTTTTTAATTCAGAAGGCACTTCATACGTTAGTTCAGTTAAATGTCCACCAGCTGCAATGTTGATAAAATAATTATCTTTGGCTTTTCCGATGTCCATTTTAACCGTTTGATTTTTTTTGATGACTTCTGCTGCTTTGACAATATTATCTCTAGGAATTTTTAATGCTCTTGCATAATCATTGGTTGTTCCAGCAGGAATGATCGCCATAGACGGTCGTTTTTCTAAAGGAGCAATCCCATTCACGACTTCATTGATCGTTCCATCACCACCGGCTGCAACGACTAGGTCAAACCCTAATTCAGCTACACGGCGTGCTTCATTCTTTGCGGAATTTTCATCTGGAGTTGTGGCAAAAGCACTAGCTTCATATCCGCATTCTTCCAAAACTGAAAGAATATCAGCTAGATTTTTCTTAACTAGCTCTTTTCCTGAAGTTGGATTATAAATCACTCTTGCTTTTTTCATAGGTCATCTGCTGCTTTCTAGCGTTTTGCTAATTCTTCTTGAAGTAATTTATTTACAACGCCTGGGTTCGCTTGGCCTTTCGTCGCTTTCATAATTTGACCAACCAAGAAACCAACAGCGCGATCTTTTCCATTTTTAAAATCATCAACAGATTGTTGGTTGTTATCCAATACATCATTAATGATCGGTAATAATTGAGACGGATCAGACAATTGTACTAAACCTTTTGCTTCAACAACTTCTTTTGCGTCGCCGCCATTTTCAATCAATTCTTTGAAGACTTTTTTAGCGATTTTAGAACTGATTGTTCCATCTGCGATCAAAGTAATCATACCTGCTAAGTTTTTAGGCGTTAATTTTGTATCAGGCAACTCTACTTTTTCGCTATTTAAGTAAGCAGAAACTTCACCCATCAACCAGTTGGAAACTTGTTTTGCATCTGCGCCTTCATTTAACGCTGCTTCAAAGAAATCTGACATTTCTTTTGTTAACGTAAGAACCATAGCATCATATTCTGGCAAGCCTAATTCTTTGATATAACGAGCACGACGAGACGCCGGCATTTCAGGTAAACTGTGACGAACTTTTTCAATCCATTCATCATCGATCGCAAAACGTGGTACATCTGGTTCTGGGAAGTAACGATAGTCACTTGATCCTTCTTTGACACGCATTAATAATGTTTTGTTAGTTGTTTCATCAAAACGACGAGTCTCTTGTTGGATTTCTCCACCAGATAACAACACTTTGGCTTGACGTTTTTCTTCAAATGCAAGACCTTTTTTAACAAAACTCATAGAGTTTAAGTTTTTAAGTTCAGCTTTTGTTCCAAATTCTTCTTGACCGTAAGGACGTAAAGAAATATTGGCATCACAACGCATTGAGCCTTCTTCCATTTTTACATCTGAAACTTCTGTAAATAAGATAATTGAACGTAATGCTTCAAGATAAGCATACGCTTCTTCAGGTGAACGCATATCTGCTTCTGAAACGATTTCGATTAGAGGTGTACCTTGACGGTTCAAATCTACATAGGAATAACCGCCATCACCATGAATATTTTTCCCTGCATCTTCTTCTAAATGCACACGTTCGATGCGGATACGCTTTGTTTTTCCTTCAACTTCGATATCGATCCAGCCATCATGTCCGATTGGTTGATCGAATTGAGAAATTTGATAAGCTTTGGGATTATCAGGATAGAAATAGTTTTTACGATCAAAATGTGTATCTTTTGAAATCTCACAATTTAGCGCAAGTGCTGCTTTCATACCTAATTCAATCGCTTGTTTGTTCATTACAGGTAACACACCTGGATAGCCCCAGTCGATCACATTCGTATTGCTATTTGGCTCCGCTCCAAAGTGAGCAGGTGCTGGTGAAAAGATTTTAGAATTTGTTTTTAGTTCTACATGGACCTCAAGTCCGATGACAGTTTCAAAGTTCATTAGTCATTCCCCCCTAAGATCACAGGTTTTTTCGTATGGAAATCTGTCGCTTGTTCAAACGCATGAGCCGCTTTATACATTGTACTTTCATCAAAGGCTTTTCCGATAATTTGCAGTCCAACTGGTAATCCTTCTGAGAATCCAGCTGGAATTGACATACCAGGTAAGCCAGCTAAGTTCACTGGAATCGTTAATAAATCGTTCATATACATTGTAATTGGATCATTGATATTTTCACCTAAGCCAAACGCTACTGTTGGTGACGCTGGGCCAATGATGATATCATATTTTTCAAAAACATTGTCAAAGTCTTGTTTGATCAACGTTCTAACTTGTCCAGCTTTTTTAAAATGTGCCTCATAGTGTCCAGCACTTAATGAGAATGTTCCAAGCATAATACGGCGTTTTACTTCCAAACCAAATCCTTCAGAACGCGAATTCACATACACATCCTCAAGATTTTTTACGTTTTCAGAACGATGACCGTAACGAATGCCGTCAAAACGTTGTAAGTTTGAACTTGCCTCAGATGAAGCGATGATATAATAAACGGCTACACCATATTTAGAGTGGGGTAAGCTAACTTCTTCCACCGTTGCGCCTAGTGCTTTGAATGTTTCTGCGGCTTTTAATACTGCTTCACGAACACCAGCATCTACTCCTTCACCAAGATATTCTTTCGGTAAAGCGACTTTCATACCTTTGATGTCACCTGTTAAACCAGCAGTAAAGTCTGGCACAGAAACACCCGCTGATGTTCCATCATTGGCATCATAACCACTAATTGCGTTTAGTGCTAAAGCGTTGTCTTTTACATTACGTGTCAAGGGTCCGATTTGATCCAAACTAGAAGAAAATGCAATCAAACCAAAACGAGAGACACGACCATACGTTGGTTTCATTCCGACAATCCCATTAAATGAAGCAGGTTGGCGAATGCTTCCACCAGTATCTGTTCCTAATGAAACTGGGATTTGTCCTGCTGCAACGGCTGCGGCTGAACCACCAGAAGAACCACCAGGAACTTTTGAATGATCCCAAGCGTTTTTAGTTTTTTTGAAATATGACGTTTCTGTACTTCCACCCATCGCAAACTCATCCATGTTCAATTTCCCAACAGGAATCATATCTGCTTGATAGACTTTATCCATTACTGTTGCATCATAAATCGGATTGAAATTGTGCAGCATTTTAGACGCCGCTGTTGTTAAAATATCTTTTGTAACGATGTTATCCTTGATCCCAATTGGAATACCAGCTAATGGATTTGACTCAGTAATCCCTTTAAGATCGATTGCTTTCGCTAATTCTAGCGCTTTTTCATCGCTAATTGTAATAAACGAATCCACATCTTTTTCAGTTTCATTAATGCGGTTCAGTGTTGCTTGTGTTAAGTCCGTTGCAGTGATTTCTTTTGAGACAAGTAAATCATGCAACTCGGTTAATGATTTATCGTATAATTTTTCCATTATGCACCAGCCTCCCCGTTGTCGATAATCGCTGGCACTTTAATGTAGCCATTTTCTGATTCAGGTACGTTTTTCATTAATTCATTACGATCCATACCAGGTGTTGCTACGTCTTCTCTCATTACATTAATTGATTCTGCAACATTAGAGGTAAATGGAACACCTTCTGTATCTACTTCTTCTAATAATTCTACCATATCGATGATTTTGCCTAATTGTTCCGTAAAATCTTTCAATTCCTCATCGGAAAATGACAGTTTAGACAATTTTGCTACATGTTTTGCTTTTTCTTCACTGATTGCCATGGATACCCTTCTTTCTTTTAGAAAAACTCAGTTCAGCTATTCCTTTCAACTCCTTGTAAAAGTAGCTTTCAAGAGTTCACTAGTTCATTTTTTATACTGTTAAACGAATAGTTACGTTAAAAAAACAGCTTTTTTCTTATTCTATCATAAAATTCTAAGAAATTATGATTGAGATCAAAGAAAATAACTTATAAATGTAAAAAATAACGCTAAATCTGTTTGATTACGCTTATTCAGGTTCAATAGTCGTACTATTATCTAAGGCGGTGACCATTTGCTGTTCATCCCAGACTTCAATTCCTAAATCTTGCGCTTTAGTCAGTTTGCTACCAGCATCTTCGCCAGCAACAACGATGTCCGTTTTCTTGGAAACACTACCTGTTACTTTTCCACCTAAGTTTTCAATTTTTTCTTTGGCTTCTTCACGATTATAATGCGTGAGTTTCCCAGTTAAAACAACAGTTTTATCTTTAAACGGTGATTCTACAGCTGCCAGTTGTGCAGTACGGATTCCTTTATATTCAAAATTTACACCTGCTTTTGTTAGCTCGTCCATCAGTTCATGGACTTCTTCATTTTCAAAGTAAGTCACTAAACTGTCTGCGATAATTTCACCTATTGAATCTAAAGCAACAATTTCTTCTTTAGAGGCTTTACTAATTGCCCATAAATCACCAAAATGTTCTGCTAAAACTTTAGCAGCTTTTGCTCCAACATGACGAATGCCTAAACCAAAAATCAAACGTTCTACGGAATTGTCCCTACTTGCAGCAATAGCCTGATAGATATTATTTGCAGATTTTTCTTTGATTTTATCCAAAGTCATCAATTGCTCCTGTGTTAAAAAGTACAAGTCAGCTACATCTGCCACTAGTTCTTTATCATACATTTGCTCTAATACTCGTGGTCCTAAACCATCAATGTTCATAGCATTTCTAGACACATAATGATTCAAACCTTCCTTGATTTGAGCAGGACATTTAGGGTTAATACAACGTAAAGCAACTTCCTCATCTAAATGCACTAACTCACTATTACAAACTGGACAATGCGTCGGAATTTCATAAGGCTGACTATTCTCATCTCGCTGCTCTGTCAACACTTGAGCCACTTCTGGAATAATATCCCCAGCTTTGTAAATAATAACTGTATCGTTCAAACGAATATCTTTCATCGCAATGAAATCTGCATTATGCAAACTTGCTCGACTAACTGTAGAACCAGCTACACGAACCGGTCGCATCACAGCCGTTGGTGTCACAACCCCTGTTCGACCAATCGTCCATTCAATTTCTTCCACCACCGTCTGTGCTTCTTCTGGTGGGAATTTATACGCAATTGCCCACCGAGGGGCTTTAACAGTAAAGCCTAATTCATCTTGAATCGTAAATTCATTGGTTTTAATAACTATTCCATCGATTTCATAAGGTAATTCTGTTCGTTTTTCATGATATTCTTCTATATACGCCCATACTTCATCAATAGTTTGGCATAATTTTTTTTCAGGATTGGTTCTAAATCCAATTTCTGATAATTCATTTAACGCATCAAATTGTGTTTGAGCTGTCATCGGTCCAAAATCAGCCACTGTGTATAAGAAAGTGCTTAAGTTTCTTTTAGCGACCATACTTGTATCTAATTGGCGTAAGCTACCTGCTGCCGCATTTCTTGGATTAGCAAAAACATCTTGTCCAGCTTCTTCTCGTTCTTTGTTGAGATTGACAAATGATTGTTTCGGCATATAGCATTCGCCACGAACTTCAACTGAAATCGGCTTTTTCAACTCTAAAGGAATTGATTTGACGGTTTTTAAATTTTCGGTGATATTTTCCCCTACTGTTCCATCTCCTCGTGTTGCCCCTTGAACGAATTTACCATTTTCATATTTCAAAGAAATCGCAAGTCCATCGATTTTAAGCTCGCAACAATAACTAACAGGTTTCCCTGCTAATTTTTGAACGCGCTCGTCAAAATCGTATATATCTTCTTTACTGAACCCATCATTCAAACTATACATCTGAACTTCATGAGTAACCTTTTCAAATCCCTGTAAAATTTTTCCGCCAACACGTTGTGTAGGAGAATCAGAAGTAATCAAGTCTGGGAACTCAGTTTCTATGTCTACTAATTCTTTATATAATCGATCATATACATAATCTTCTACCGTTGGTTTGTCTGCAACATAATATTCATGTGCGTATTGATTCAACTGCACTCGTACCTCTTTTGCCTTATCTGTTGCTTCAGCCAATGTTAACGGCACATCCGCCATAAATGACCCTCCTAAAATTAAAAGTGTAGTGAGCTCGTTTAGCCTTGAATGAAAAATAGAAAATAATGACTGAGGGCTTTTTCCTCATTCAGTATTTTTCTTTTTTCCGAACGGCTAGCTCACGAAACTAGACATCATTAAAAGTGTAGTGCGCTCGTTTAGCTTTGATTGAAAAATAGAAAATAATGACTAAAGGCTTCTTCCTCATTCAGTATTTTTCTTTTTTCCGAACGGCTAGCTCACTCATATTTTATATTTTTTCAATCGGAGCAAATGCTGCTAATAAGCGTTTAATCCCTTTTTCTGGAAAGGCAACGTCCAGTTCTAAATCCTTAGCAGTACCGCCAACTCGGACGACTGTACCTGTTCCCCATGCTTTATGTCTGACTTTATCTCCTGCTTGCCAAGCCATTGATTCCCCGCCGCTTTCAACTTTATCTGTTACTGGTTGTTTGGTTGGTTGAGCATAGGCTGGTTTGAATACTTTCGGTTCAAATGTTCTAGCTGGTACTTTAGATGCAGCAATCGAACCTTGTAAATCTAATAACTCTTCATCGATTTCATCTAAGAACCTGCTTGGACGATTGTATTGCGTCCGTCCGTATAATGTTCTGGAAAACGCGTTAGTTATATACAATATTTCTTCCGCACGTGTGATTCCTACATATGCCAAACGGCGTTCTTCTTCTAATTCGCTTTCTTCCAGCATAGCACGTGATAAAGGAAAGACGCCTTCTTCCATACCAATTAAAAACACCACTGGAAATTCAAGTCCTTTGGCTGCATGTAATGTCATCAATGTCACTTGTGACGTACTTTCTTCTAAATTGTCAAGATCTGAAACAAGCGCTAGGTCATTTAGAAAGACAGCTAATTTTTCATCTGGCGCATCTGCTTCCTCTTCATCTTGACGTTCATAACGTTTATCAAATTCTTGTGTAACCGTTAAGAACTCATCCAAGTTTTCTAAACGCGCTTGGGATTCTAAATTGTTTTGTCTAACTAATTCTTCCCGATACCCGCTACGTTCTAAGACTTCTTTCACTAGTTCAGTAATCGTTAAATAAGGAATCATCTGTGTTAAATCTTGGATCATCATGCCAAAACTACCTAATTCTTTACCTGCTTTGCCGGAAATATTGGCCAAATCTACATTTTGAGAAGCTTCTAGTAAAGACCAGCCATGCATCTGAGAAAAACTTCGTAATTTCTCCACAGAACTTTTACCAATTCCTCGTTTTGGTTCATTGACCACTCGCTCAAAACTAAGAGAGTCCATTGGATTGGAGATAATGTTCAAATAGCCTAAAATATCTTTGATTTCTTTACGGTCATAGAACTTATGCCCCCCGACCATTGTATATGGAATATTTGATTTCAATAACATTTCTTCCATTACCCGAGATTGCGCATTTGTTCGATACAAAACAGCAAAATCGCCATAAATACGATCTTTATCTCGCATTTCTTTTTGGATTTGCCCAACAATAAACTGTGTTTCATCTCGTTCGTTATCACCACGATAGTAAACGATTTTTTCTCCATCTGTATTTTCAGTCCAAAGCTGTTTGTCTCGGCGATTGCGATTATTCTGAATCACGTTATTCGCTGCATCAAGGATTTTCTTTGTTGAACGGTAATTTTGTTCCAGCAAAATTACCGAAGCATCTGGATAATCTTTTTCAAAGTCTAAAATGTTTTGCATATCCGCTCCACGCCAGCCATAAATACTTTGATCCGCATCACCAACGACACAAAGATTTTTAAACCGCTCTGCTAGCATATTAACTAAGGTATACTGGGCATGGTTGGTATCTTGATATTCGTCAACATGAATATAATGGAATTTATTTTGATAATACGCCAGTGAATCAGGATGTTCATTGAACAAGCGGATTGTATTCATAATCAAATCATCAAAATCCATACATTGATTATTTCTTAGTTCTTTTTGATACATTTTATAACACTTAGCTACAACCTCTTCATAAGGTGTCCCTTGCAACTCTTCAACCTTTTCTGGTGTTTGCAACTCATTTTTCGCATTACTGATTGTACCTAGAATCGAGCGCGGATCGTATTTTTTCACATCAATATTCAATTCATTTAAAATCCGTTTCATCAATGTTCGTTGTTCCGAAGTATCAATAATCGTAAAATTACGATTATAACCAATATGATCAACATCACGACGTAAAATCCGAACACACATTGAGTGGAATGTAGAAACCCAAACGTCATTTCCGCCCGTTTCTAATAATTTGCCAACACGTTCACGCATTTCCTTTGCCGCTTTGTTTGTAAACGTAATCGCTAAAATATTCCAAGGATTCACATCTTTTTCTTCTATTAGATAAGCAATCCGATGTGTGAGAACTCTTGTTTTCCCACTACCGGCTCCTGCCATAACTAATAAAGGCCCTTCTGTATGTAGAACGGCTTCTTTTTGTCTTGGATTCATACCTTGGATCAAGGCGTTTTCTTGTGCCATCATCAACGTCCTCTCTCTTTTTTCAATCTTATACATTATACCAAAAAAAACACAAAAGCTGAACAGATTGAACAAACCTTGTGAAATTAAATTAAAAAATGAATATCCCTAGGAAATAAAGAATATAACGTTGAAAAATAAAACGTTTGGACTTTAGTTTCAACACTTGTTTAAACAAAAAATGATTGACATATACAGCATAACGATATACAATCAAACTATACAGTTGAACTGTATATAAAAATCGTGTAAAAGGAGGAGATTAAGTCCATGAATATACATAAACTATTGCCACTAACAGAAACAACATTTTATATTTTGCTTTCACTAGATCAACCTTCCCATGGATATGCAATTATGCAAAAAGTTGAAGAGCTGAGTCATGGACGCGTGCGAGTTGCTGCGGGTACCATGTATGGAGCAACAGAAAATTTACTAAAACAGAAATTGATTCGTGAAGTGCCTAGTGAGGATAAACGTCGTCGTGTATACAAGAGAACAGATGCTGGAAAAGAAGTGTTAGAACTTGAAGTCAAACGGTTGAAAGAATTGGTCGCAATTGCTGACAATTTATTATAGGAGGTCTATATGAAAAAGAGAAGAATATTCGTTGATATAAGAGAAGAAGAAAGCTATCTAGAAGAAATGGCGAGAAAAGGCTGGGGGTTAGTAAAGTATAGTTCTTTGTGCGTATATACTTTTGAAAAAATCACGCCCAAAACATTGAACTATCGAATTGATTATCAAACATTTAAAAAGAAATCAGACTATATTAATTACTTAACTTTATTTGAGGACAGCGGTTGGCGTCATATTTCTGGTAACAAAGGAAGTGGTTTTCACTTCTTTTTACCAGAAAACAACCAAAACGCAACGCAGGACATATTTTCAGATCTTGATTCAGGTAACGATCGTTATAAGCGGTTGTATATGCAGTCAGTGATTTGGGGAGCGTTGATGATTTTTTATTTTATGCTTTTTCAACCTTCTTTTAAAAACATCTCCTCATGGTATTTAACACCTACACTTTGGGAATATCATGGTCTTCAATTATTTGGAATGATTGCTATGGAGACCGCTTTCGTGAGCATTCAAGTATTGCCAATGTTGTTTTTTATGGCCTGCGCCATTTATTATGGTGCCATCGGAATTCGAGCAAAAAATATCTTGAAAACTAATAAATCTGAAAACTAATTTTTTAGTGTACATTTTAAAGATAATTATACAAACAGGACTCATGTATAGGTGAGTCCTGTTTGTATAATTGTGGTTTTTAATAAAGAGTGAGACACGAAGCCAAACATTCGCAACAGCATCCAATTCATTTCAATCCACTCACTCAATAAAGAGTGAGACAAATCGAGCTTTGATCAATATAATGCTGCATATATTTCAATCCACTCACTCAATAAAGAGTGAGACCGTAGCAAACTCACTTTTTAGCTCGTCAAACTCTATTTCAATCCACTCACTCAATAAAGAGTGAGACATGCTCTAGCTTTAAGAGTAATTAATACTAATTATATTTCAATCCACTCACTCAATAAAGAGTGAGACCCAAGAATTGATGGATTTGGCTATATGGCAACAGATTTCAATCCACTCACTCAATAAAGAGTGAGACGGCATGGCTGATGCTGATAGCATTTACACATTCTTATTTCAATCCACTCACTCAATAAAGAGTGAGACAGTGGTTCAGCTGGTTCGCTACCTTCGTTATATAATTTCAATCCACTCACTCAATAAAGAGTGAGACTAAAGTTCCAGAAGAAACAGCTCAAAAGTGGCTGATTTCAATCCACTCACTCAATAAAGAGTGAGACAGTATGTTTCAATGGTTCGACTACCAGGTAGAAGTATTTCAATCCACTCACTCAATAAAGAGTGAGACCCCTCTAGAAGTTAGAGACATTGTTTTTTTGCCAATTTCAATCCACTCACTCAATAAAGAGTGAGACAAGTAGTAACAATCAGCTATCATCAATGTCGAACACATTTCAATCCACTCACTCAATAAAGAGTGAGACTATCGATAGTATAATAGGTGTATAGAAAGGAGGTTATTTCAATCCACTCACTCAATAAAGAGTGAGACCTGCTTCGTGGAAACGACTGCGAAAGCTATGCTTGATTTCAATCCACTCACTCAATAAAGAGTGAGACGAGAGTTAGATCAAATATCGCACCGCAAGAAGCAATTTCAATCCACTCACTCAATAAAGAGTGAGACAAGAAGCACTATTTCATGCTCGGTATAAATACCATATTTCAATCCACTCACTCAATAAAGAGTGAGACGTTCGCTAGATAGAATATACGGGAAAACAATCGAAATTTCAATCCACTCACTCAATAAAGAGTGAGACAGGAATGACCATTCTACTACGTACCAGAACAGTAATTTCAATCCACTCACTCAATAAAGAGTGAGACCGTGAAAAAGTAACAAACTATTTACATATTTGCTATTTTCCACATTAATATTTCCAAAAAATGAGAAAAAGATTAGAAAAACAGCATTAAAAAATCCATTTCCATCTAAAATTTGGTGCGGATTCCTCAGTAAATTCATGTGCACTTAGGATTCGCACCAAAACTTTATATCTTCTTCAACTTATTTTCTATTATAATTAAAGTATAGTTATTCTTTCATCAGAAGTCACGAAGTATTTTTAAACTATTCAACAACAAATCCGTTTCCCCAAGGTCCTGACGATTTTTTAACATTCTTTACCTAAATTCTCTATGATTTCTTCATTTACATATACGGAAACTTCCCCGCCATTTACTGGAAATGTTCCTGCCCCTGTATCATCTAGAGTCACTTTTGTCGGATTATTTCCTAAAATATCAATAAATGTTTTCCCTGCATGCACAGCACTGATTGTCATCTGCTTTTGTCCTGATTGACCATTTGTCATAACTACTGCATACCCAGACTTTTCCCGATCAAATGTCCCTGTCCTTATCCAGCCAACCACATTCGGATCATCAAAATAATCCATTTCATTCCCATAAGCTAGTTGCTCACGAATTTTCAATAATAATTCTAAATCTTTTCCCACAGCATCTACATTTTGAGACGGAATACCGAACAGATCTCCCCAAAAAACAACTGGAGTCCCTGCTTTTCTAAGTAAAATCAACGCATATGCATGAACCTTGAACCATCCGTCCACCCACGATTCCAAACTTTGCCCTTTTTGAGTATCATGATTATCTACGAAAGTCACTGCCCATTCTGGACGTTGTTTTGCCAAAGTACCCTCAAAAATAGTCCGCATATCATAGTATCCATCTGAGTGAGCTGCCTCATAAAAATGGTAATGCAAAGGAACATCAAATAAAGAAATTAGCGTCCCTGAACTATCAATATAGTTTGTCAGTTTTTCCAACTCGCCATTCCAATACTCGCCAACTACAAATAAATCTTTTCCTTTTTCTTTTCTTCTATTCAATAACCAGTCCACAAAATAATTAAATTGAATATGTTTTACTGCATCTAAACGATACCCATCAACGTCTGTCAAAGTTTGATACCACTGCCCCCATTGATTCAATTGATCCACGGTTTCAGGATATTCCATATCCAAATTGCATCCCATCAAATAATCGTAATTCCCATTTTCCTTATCTACTTCCTGATCCCAGCCTTTTCCATCAAAATTAAAAATACCATGATCTTTTCGCCGATCATCATAATCAACACCAGAAAAATTTTTCCATGACCAAACATAATCATTGTATTTCTTATTTCGACCTGGAAAAGTAAATTTAGTCCATGCAGAAATTACTTCCTTATCACTTATTGCTTGAGTCCGATCATCTGTACGATACTTTATAGCAGAAACCTCTTCTTCTTCATCCGCTCCGATAAAATGATCAAAAACAATATCTCCATAGACTTCAATCCCAGCTTTTTTCAACGCTTTAATACAAGTTAAATACTCTTCTATAGTGCCATATTTCGTCGAAATTGTTCCCTTTTGATCGAATTCTCCTAAATCGTACAAATCATAAGGGGCATATCCTACATCTTCCAGACCATTGGCACCTTTATAAGCTGGCGGAAGCCATATCCCATTAATTCCTATAGTATGTAATTTTTCTGCCAATTCTGTCAAACGTTGCCAATGTTTCCCATCAGCTGGTAAATACCATTCAAACCCTTGCAATATTGTACGATTGTTCATATCAATCCCTCCAATTTTACCTAACCTTATTAAGCCAAAGGATAAAGACCTTTGTCAAATAATAGAATTCTAAGCAAAAATGACTGTTTATAAATGAATATGATCGATTTTGAACGATTATTATTGCATCAAAATCCTGAGTATGCTATTATAATCAATGAAAAGAGGTGTGAAAATGCTTACAGAAGAACGGCATCAAGCAATTTTGCGTTTATTGGATCAACAAGCAGTTGTGAAATCTCAAGAATTAGCAACATTATTAAACGCTTCTGAATCTACTATTCGTAGGGATTTACAAGAGTTAGAGGACGCTGAATTATTAGAACGTGTTCATGGTGGAGCCAAACGAATCTTAAATTTAGGTTTTGAACAAGATATGACAGAAAAATCAATCAAAAACACGCAAGAAAAAAAAGCGATTGCTTTATTCGCTGCAAAATTGATTCACGATGGTGATGTGATTTATCTGGATGCAGGATCAACTACTTTAGAAATGTTGCCATTTTTAGTAGAAAAGAGAATTACTGTGGTTACAAATTCTGTTCACCATGCAGCCAAATTGGGGGATTTAAATATCAACACAATTATTCTTGGCGGCTCACTTAAATTATCCACTAAAGCAATTATCGGCTCAACTGGAATGGATCAACTTCGCCACTTCCGTTTCAATAAAGT
Source organism: Enterococcus sp. 4G2_DIV0659 (assembly GCF_002140715.2). Classification (NCBI taxonomy): domain Bacteria; kingdom Bacillati; phylum Bacillota; class Bacilli; order Lactobacillales; family Enterococcaceae; genus Enterococcus; species Candidatus Enterococcus mansonii. The sequence goes on from NZ_NGLE02000001.1 coordinate 706,380, forward strand.
TTTTATGGGTATGAATGGTGCTCATCTTGAATTCGGTTTAACAACACCTGATCCTGAAGAAGCAGCATTAAAACGATTAGCGATTGCCCAAGCAGAAGAAGCCTATGTGCTAATTGATCAAACCAAATTAAATAAAGTTACGTTTACAAAAGTAACAGATCTTGAAAATGTCACACTTTTAACGAATCAATGTTCACCAGAATTACTTGAACAATTTCAGAAAAAAACAACCATTAAGGAGGCATTACAATGATTTATACAGTGACGTTAAACCCTTCTATTGATTATATCGTCCACGTAGAAGGTCTAAAATTGGGTGACTTAAACCGAATGACCAGCGACTTTAAATTACCTGGCGGAAAAGGCATCAATGTTTCACGCGTTTTAAAAAGAATTCATGCAGACTCAACAGCTTTAGGCTTTTTAGGCGGATTTACTGGTACGTTCATTTCTGACTGGCTAAAACAAGAACAAATACAAACAAAATTTACCACGGTTCGTGAAGATACACGCATCAACATCAAATTGAAAGCCGAAACAGAAACAGAAATAAACGGCTTAGGTCCTGCTATCTCAGACGAAGAAATGCAAGAATTGAAACAAGCATTAAGCGCTCTTGATACAGGTGATATTGTCATTTTATCTGGAAGTACACCTGCCTCCCTTCGTGAAGGATTTTATGAGGAGTTAATTCAGCTCATTAAAGATAAAAATGCCGAATTTGTGATCGATACGACAGGTAAAGATTTGTTCAACGCTTTGCCTCAAAGACCGTTACTGATCAAACCAAATAATCATGAATTAGCCGAACTCTTCAATACAGATTTTCAAACATTGGAAGATATTTTTCCTTTTGGTAAACGCTTATTAGCAGAAGGTGCTCAGCATGTGATTATCTCTATGGCTGGCGACGGTGCTTTACTATTCACTCAAGATGGTGTTTACCAATCAAATGTACTGAAGAGAACATTAAAAAATTCTGTTGGTGCTGGAGATTCCATGATTGCTGGATTTGTGGGTACATTTACTAAAAATAATGATCCCATAGAAGCCTTCAAATGGGGCGTTGCTTGCGGAAGCGCTACTGCTTTTTCAGATGATTTAGCATCCGCCGAGTTAATCAATGAATTGCTTTCAGAAGTCAAAATTGAAAAAATCGTGTAGCTTTTCGGGCTTATAGCTCAGAAAAAAAATAAAATCTGCCTGTGGCAAAAAGCACCACATTCATCTTTTCCTATTTTTCTCTCAGAGCAGAACGAGCGAATTACACTTTTAAATTTAGGAGGAATAATAATGAACATCAAAGACTTACTTGTCAAAGACGTGATGATCATGGATTTACAAGCAACTGATAAAAAAGGTGCTATTGATGAAATGGTACAAAAAATGTATGATGGCGGAAAAATTTCTGATATCAATACTTACAAAGAAGGTATTTTAGCGCGAGAAGCTCAGACCTCAACTGGTCTTGGTGATGGTATCGCCATGCCTCACGCGAAAAATAGTGCAGTGAAAGAAGCAACTGTTTTATTTGCCAAAAGTAACAAAGGTGTTGACTATGAAGCATTGGATGGACAACCGACCTATTTATTCTTTATGATTGCAGCTCCTGAAGGCGCTAACGATACGCACTTACAAGCCTTAGCAGCCTTATCAAGGCTTTTGATTGATCCTGACTTTGTAGCCAACCTAAAAGAAACAGCAACTCCCGAAGAGGTTCAGAATCTTTTTGAAACCGCTGAAAAAGTAAAAGAAACTCAGGAAAAACAAGAACAATTAGAACAAAAACCAACTAATACAGATCGAAAATTTATCGTCGCTGTCACTGCATGTCCAACTGGAATTGCGCATACTTACATGGCTGAAGATGCCTTAAAGAAAAAAGCCAAAGAGATGGACATTGAAATCAAAGTAGAAACAAATGGTTCTGAAGGGATCAAAAATCGCTTAACGGCTGAAGATATCGCTCGTGCAGATGGTGTTATCGTTGCAGCTGATAAAAAAGTTGAAATGAATCGTTTTGACGGTAAAGAATTAGTTAATCGTCCGGTTAGTGACGGGATTCGTAAAACAGAAGAATTAATTACACTTGCAACAAATGGTTCTGCACCAATCTTCCACAGCTCTGAATCAGATATTAGCGAAGAGGATGATTCAGCAGAAGGTAGTGTGGGTTCTAGAATCTATAAAGATTTGATGAACGGTGTTTCCCACATGTTGCCTTTTGTTATCGGTGGTGGAATTGCCATCGCTCTTTCATTTATGATTGATCAATTTATCGGTGTTCCTCAAGACAAATTGAGTCTGCTTGGTTCATATAACGAAGCTGCTTCTTGGTTCAATCAAATTGGCGTTGCGGCCTTTGGTTTTATGCTTCCTGTTTTGGCTGGATTCATTGCTTCTAGTATCGCTGATCGTCCTGGACTTGTTGCTGGATTTGCGGCTGGCGCTTTAGCTAATGCAGGTGGTGCTGGTTTCTTAGGTGCATTAGTCGGTGGTTTTCTAGCAGGATACGTAATTATTTTCTTAAAAAAAGCGCTTAAAAGTCTACCAAAATCCTTAGATGGAATCAAAACCATTTTATTTTATCCGGTCTTTGGATTATTGATTACAGGTGGACTGATGCTATTAATTAATATTCCAATGAAAGTAATTAATGATGGTTTAAACAATTTCTTATTAGGTTTAGATGGTACAAATGCAGCTTTATTAGGTATCTTACTTGGTGGAATGATGGCGATCGACCTTGGTGGCCCGATCAATAAAGCCGCATATGTTTTTGGTACAGCTTCAATTGCCGCAACTGTTACTGAAGGCGGAAGTATCATCATGGCTTCTGTAATGGCTGGCGGAATGGTTCCTCCTTTGGCTATTTTTATCGCAACATTGATTTTCAAAAATAAATTTACACAAGATCAAAAAGATGCCGGTTTAACAAACTTAGTAATGGGCTTATCATTTGTTACAGAAGGAGCTATTCCTTTTGCTGCTGCTGATCCATTACGTGTAATCCCAAGTTTTGTTGTTGGTTCAGCCTTAGCAGGTGGCTTGGTAGGTGGCTTTGGTATTCGATTATTGGCTCCTCACGGCGGCGTTTTCGTAGCACTTCTTTTGAGTCATCCGTTGCTATACTTAGTATTTATCGCAATTGGTGCTGTCGTTTCCGCACTTATTTTAGGTATTGTGAAAAAACCAGTGAAACAACAAGTGTAATGAATCTAATAAAAGAAGCTGTGACAGAAGCGTTAAGCCTCGAGAAGTAGGCACTTTGCAACATCAACTCGTACCTCGCTGTGTTTTACAGCAATAAGAAGGGATCCGCAAAAATTGTTCTTCAAATTTTTGTGGATTTCAGTTTATTTCAAAAGGGGTTGCTTTTGCTCCCACTGTTTATTCGAGTTTCAAGGGTCTGAGATATAACTTTTAGAGTTATGTCCAAGACCCTTTAAACATACATCCCTCCCCAAAACTTTTTCAAATTGATTTTATTGGCTTAAAAAAAGATTCTATATTAGAATTATTTGTAAGGAATTGTTTATTCTTTAGGCGTTAAATTAAAGAAAACAATAAAATTGATTAACTGGAAAGGATAACTATAATGTCTTTCATTATAGCGGTTTTTTTATGCTAAAATTGTCTGGTAAAGTAATGTTGATTACTGAATGTGACTCTAGTATAGGGACAACGACTGCCCAACTGGCTGCAAAAGAAGGAGCTATTGTTGTATGTACTGGTAAAAATTTGAAAAAAATTGAAACAATCCTCTCAGATATAAAAAAAGCTGGAGGAATCGGTGCAGCGTTCGCACATGATGTTAGCGCCCTTTGGAGTTGGCAACAAATTGTCACTGAAACAATAAAGAAATTTGGAAAAATAGATGTACTCGTGAACAATGCTGGAATTTCTACACCTAAATTGTTATCAGAATTAACGTTTAGCGATTGGAAAAAAATTCAGGGAATCGATGTAAATAGTTTGACTTACGGATTAAAAGAAGTCGTTCCCCACATGATAAATAACAAAGGTGGATCGATCATTAATGTCTCTTCTATTGAAGGCCTGACAGGACTACTCGACAACAATCCATACACAGCAGCCAAAGATGTCCTTCGATCAATCACAACAAACTGTGCCATAGATGTTGCTGAACATGCTATCAGAGTAAATGCTGTTTGCCCAGGTAGTATTGAAACACCTATAATCGAAACCACATTTCCCAATAATGAACTTCATTTCAACCAATCGGTTAAGTTTCCTTACTTAGGAAAACCAGAAGATATCGCCACTAGTATTATCTATCTAGCTTGTGACGAATCAAGTTTTGTTACAGGCGCTGAATTAGTTATCCAAGGCGGACGAATAGCTATTTAAAGTAAAAACATACTAAGATTAGAGGGTGAACCCTCTAATCTTAGTATGTTTTCTCTGCGCTTGATGTCTTTTTTATTCATTCATTTCAATTGTCTGATTAAGCGATTCTAAATAACTATAATCCAAAAAGACAACACGCAAATGATTCTTTGCTTTTTTCAAGTCAAACCTTGTCAATCGTTCTTTTTGTTTCAAATTACTAATATTGATATCGAATAATTTATCCCACAAAGCCTCCAGCGGAATTTCTTTGATAGCTTCTTTTGGCAAGTAAAAACGTAAAACAGATACAAAATCATCATATTTTTTATCTAGTACTTCTATTTCTAAAAACTGCCGTATATAAAATTCATACGCTGAAAGCCCGCCATCGATAGCCATATCTGGATCTAGCACTCGATAATTCATCATTTTGCGACTTTTTTCATCGATCCAAGGAAAGTACGCTTGCGCATTTAAAATTCCTTTCGTACGCTTTTCCACATATTTTTGCTGAAGTAAGTCAAAACTTCTCGTCACAAAATAGGTAGCATTTTTCTTTTCAACAGGCTGAAAATAATTGTTTTGGTATTGAACGGTTTGAATGATTTTTTCAACAAATGCATATTCAATATAAGGTGGACGTAAAACACCTGTCCCGTTTGTCCAAGCCAATTGATCAAATCCCATCTGATCTCGAAACAAGCGCTGATACATTTTATTAACTGGAAGATCCCAATTAAAAGGATGTTTGAATAATACGATTTTAACTACTTTACCATCCAGCTCTTCTACTGTTTGAACTTGTTGTACATCAAGTAATATCTGCCTAGGAATCACTTGAAAATATAGGTTCGAATAATACATTTTCCAACACGAAGTTAAGCATAAACCTTTTAAATGAACATCATAACCGGCTAACTGGTTACAGTCAATAATCACATTCTTTTTACTATCATATCGCTGAGGTAGTTCTTGAATTTCTTCTTTTGTTTCAAAGGTTCGTTTTTCAATTTGCTCCACATTATTATATAAATATTCATCTAACGAGCGTAGATAGCCATAAATTCCATTTCTTAACATTCTTGTCTCAAAATAGTCTTCGATCATTTTTTGATAGGTAAAAAAAATCTCGCCTTCTAAAATAGCTCGCTCGAATACAGTCAATTTTGAAATACGAAGTTGGAACTCTCCTCCGTGACTATTTACTTTTAGCCATAGATCTTCCTCTTCAACAAGCTGTTCTATACGGGTAGTGATCTTAAGTAGATCAAACTCTTGCGTCGCTTCTTCCCCAACTCGATAGCTTTCAGGTGTTGTCAAAATACGTAAAAAACTCAACCAATCAAAAATATCCCGCTTTAGTTCTTCTAAAGAGAACTCAGCACGCTGGGCAACCATATACATTTTTTCTGTTTTTTTCATTTGACTCACCTCGTTCCTTACATTAAGTATAACGAAAATAGAGCCAGACTTCATCTAATATACTTTGAGAGTGATAACGAAGAAATAATGTTCTATTTAAACGAATCCGTTAAAAGACATATAACTTTTTGTAAACGAATTTATTTACAAATAGCTATATGTCTCTATCATTTAACTTTTTCTTTCTATTTCGTGTTTCTCGCCGACTGTTCGATTAATCAAATAAAACAAAAATGTCCCCATGATAATAATCAGTATTGCTAGATAAAACGCATAAAGTTTTGATCCTGTTATATCAGAAATTGTTCCTGTCACTGTTGGAACGATCACTGATGCTGACATACCAAAAAAGTTAAACACGCCGTACATTGTAGCCACATTTCCTTTAGGTGCTGATTCACCCAACCATGAAATAATAATTGGTTCTACTGCCAATTTACCAAAAAATCCATAAGCCATAATACCAAACACAAGAACCGTTTGATTAGTTGTTGTTACAGTTAAAAACAGCACACTTGCCGCAATCAATTCAAGTAAAATAATTAATTGGACTTTTTTAGTAGGAATCCGATCCGCAAAACGACTAAAAATTAGTGCGCCAGGAATTGCTGTAAAAAAAACTAGTGAACAGGCTAAACCGACAGATGTTCCAGAAAATCCCTTTTCTGTTTCCAAAAAATTAGGAAGCCACGTATCAATCAAATAATAGGTATATAATGTTGAAAAATATAAAATATAGGCCGAAATCATTCGAGGTTTGACTAATGATTTGATTGAAATCGGCTTTGTTTCCTTCCTTTCTGGAAGTAGATCATTCTCTTTTTGCGGGCGTTCTAATCGTATATAACGTAAAAATAATAAAACTGCTAATAAAATCAATAGACAGCTCCCAAACACTAAAATTTGCCAAGGTAATACTCCTGTTCGAACTAAATAACTAGAAGAGATCAACCCTAACCCACTACCAATAGCTGTACCACTATTTACAATAGCCGTTGCTAAACTTCTTTTAGACACAGGTACATATTCTGCAGTAAGAGAGTACGCAACGCCATAATACGTGCCACAACCAAGCCCAGCTAAAACACTTCCTAAAAAAACTGTACCAATATTTTGCGCTAAGCCAACAATCAGTGCACCAAGACCAAATAATAAAAAACCAGGAATCATAATTTGTTTTTTTCCTAATTTATCTACCAATAATCCTGAAGGGATCTGCATACAAACATACCCTAAAAAGTAGAAACTTGAAATATTTCCTAACTGTGCATCGCTAGCACCACCAAAATACTGACTAATAATTGGGTAAATCGGTGTTAAAAGAGTACGATAAATCCAAATTACAATCCAGCCAATCGTCAGTATATAAATAATTTGTTTCCAATAAGGAGTTCGTCTATTGCTTTTTTTTATTTCCTCCATAATCAATATTCTCCTTTGTTCAAACGATTTTTAGACACAGCAAAACAAGTTGTTTATTTTTCCCCAAATAACAGGAAAAGCAATCAGACACCAAAATGGATATTTGTATGTCTAATTGCTTCTCACAACTTACTTTGTATTAACTTTTTTTATTTCTTTATAAATGAACCAACAAAGTCCGTTGAAACACCTGCTTCTTGGCTATAAATCACATGTCCTCTTAAAACTGTCTGAACCACTTGAGCGCCAATCTTACGACCGATATATGGACTGATTTTATTGCGATATTCTAAATCTTCTGCTTTTAATGTGTATGGTGCATTCGGCTTAATCAAAACAAAATCAGCATCTTTTCCGATACTAATACGTCCTTTTTGCTCTAAATCATAACGATCAGCTGGATTTGTGGCAATAATCTCTGCAAATTGTTTTAATGACATCCCTCTTTTTTGAACCCCTTCATCAAAAAGAACATCCACGTTGTTTTGAACGCCGGAAATTCCTCCCCACGCTTCAAAAGCATTGTCTTTCTCTTTTAAATCAGGTGTACATGGAGAATGGTCTGATGTGACAAAATCAATTTCACCAGACAATACTTTTTTCCACATGCCGTTTTGATTTTCTTTGTCACGTATTGGTGGTGAACATTTGACAACTGGACCAATAGCATCTAATTCATCCGTATCAAAGTAAAGATAATGGGTACATGTTTCACACGTTACATCTACTCCAGCTTCTCTTGCTTTGGTAACTTCTTCAACTCCTTCAGGACAAGCGATATGACAGATATGAATACGACATCCTGTTTCTTTAGCAAATAAAATCGCTCTTCGAATCGGTTCAACTTCCGTAAAGACTGGGCGACTTGCAACATACGCCTTTAAGGTCGTTTCTCCATTTTTATACGCAATTTCTCCTAATTTGTCAGTAATCGCTGCATTTTCCGCATGAATGGCTAACACTTTACCTGTTTTAGCTACTTGTTTCATCCCTTCATACAAAGAATAATCATCAACATTCATAAAATCACCATCAATGCTTCGGTCACCACACGTTGCCATAAAGCATTTGTATGCAGCAACACCACCATCATTCAACTCCTGAATACCGCCCGTAAGATTGAATGGCACCAATCCACCAAATGACGCAACATCTGATTTAAGTTTGCCTTTTCCTGCATTATATTTCACTTCCAAAGATTCCCCATCTACGGTTGCTGGCACTTGATTTAAAGGCATTTCCATAAATGACGTTACCCCTCCTTTGGCACAAGAAGCAGTTCCAGTAATGTAGCCTTCCCATTGATCACGATAGCCGCCACCTGGATCTGTAATATGCACATGGGCGTCTACCATACCTGGACTTACAACTAGACCTTTGGCATCTATTACTTTTTCCGCAACGCCTAAATCATGACCAATTGCCGCGATGACACCATTTTTTACAGCAACATCCGTTTTAACTTCTCCTGACTCCAAAATAACTAAGCCATTTTTAATCACTAAATCATAACTCATTTGCTTTCCTCCTAAATTTAAAAGCTGCGCAAGCTATCATGCCCGCGCAGCTAAATAATTACATAGCATGTGGGCTCTTAAAAATCGACCGAATAATAAAGGGCTATGAATATGTTGCTTTAATCTTCAACAACTAGCATCTTTGTTAAAGACTTCATCTCATAAACCTAATCATTCTTTGTCAAAAAACTTTCTTAATCCCAAATATAAAACAAAAGCTGATACAAATCCAGCGATCCAAGATATATCAGAAACCACTTTTAACGCTGGAATAAAATTACCACTTAGACAAATAATTAGTGCTACTATAGTCGCAACATAGGCAGGTTTATTCAAACCTTTGTATATATTATGGCTATTATCCACCCGTTGATCCATATACAATTGATTTAAATCGATTGTTTGTTTTTGCACGAAATAATAATGTGCAATCATCGTTCCAGCAACAGGTCCTAATACTGCACCAATTGTATTCAAGAAAACAAAAATACTTGCAGCATTTTCCATCAATTTCCACGGCATAATAAGAAAGCTAATAACACTAGCAATGATCACACCTTTTTTATAATCGATTTTTTTAGGAAATAATGCGCATAACTGATAAGCAGCCGGAATAATATTTCCCGTTGCGTTTGTCGAAACAGTCGTCAATAAGAATACAAGCATCGCAACAATAATCGCAAATGAATTATCCCAGCGATCAACGATGTTCAAAATATTCCACTCCTGAATACCATAACGAATGGAACCACCAATTAAAATCACTACACTCGAAAAAGCAAAAATTCCATACCCAACGATAAAGCTAGCTGTTTGACCGACCATTTGATCTTTAGTTGATTTTGCATTTTGAGTAAAATCAGACACACTTGCTCCTGGTGCTGCCCAAACAGCAAGTACTGAATTAATAATCATAAAATAGACAAATATCGGTGAAATATTATGTGTTGCTCCGGCCACATCATAAGATAAAATAGGCCCTAATCCTCCGGCAGCTCTAATCGCCCAAATAGCCATTCCACCAAAAACAATGTAAATCATAGGACTTAAAATAGCTGTAAATTTATTCAAGATATTGCCGCCGCCAAGGCCAATCAGCATATTCACTGCCCAAAATAATGTAAATGCAATCAATCCTGGAATAGAGATTCCCAGAATTGTCATCTCTCCACCAATTGCTAAAAATCCAGGCCAAAGCTTACCAATCAAAATCAAAAGTGCCAATGATCCTGTGTAATTTTGCAGACCAAACCAAGCAATTGCAGCCACACATCCTCTTAGAAAACCAGGTAATTTCGCCCCAATATCTCCATAGGTTGAACGTAGGTGCATAGCAAAAGGAATGCCGTACTTTGATCCTGCACGACCATTAAAAGTCATAAACAATGCGACAGATAAGGCACTTAGTATCAACGCTAGCATAATATTGATTGGAGAAAGCCCTAAAAAGAGGAATCCTCCTACAGCTGTATAGTTTGGGATATTGTGAACGGAACCCATCCACAATGTAAAGTAGTTTAGCTTTCCCATCATTCTTTTAGACAACGGTTTTGGAAGAAGATCCTCATTATAACCGCGTTCCCGATAACGTTGAAGTTCGTTCTCCGTAATTTGGTAGTCTTGATTTTCCATTAGTTCGCCTCCTTATAAGCGCTTACATATATATAGAACAATCTCACAAAAAAACAAATGATGAATATTGTTTTACTAAAAGAACCATTAGAGCAAAATACACCCTGAAAATCAGCTAATCATCTAATTTTCAAGGGTGTATTTCATTTTCTCAACTGTCTATTCTATGCATTAAACACTTCATAATCTAGTTCATTTTCATCTGCAGCAATAATTAAAGCCACAGTCGTATCCGCATCAACATTCAATAACGTTCGGAACATTCCAGAAAACCAGTCAATTCCTGCTAGTAGTGCAATACTTTCTGTTGGTAAGCCCAACATCGGCATAACTGTCGCCAATGCCACTAAACCTCCACCTGGTACAACAACTGTACCTAAACAAGCTAACGTTGACAACAAAACTGCTTTGACTAATTCACTAATCCCCATTTGAATATTATAAAATTGGGCAAAAGTTACAATAGCTAGTGATAAAAACATTGCCAAGCCATTGCTGTTCAGTGTCATTCCAAGAGGCATAACCAATTTTGAAATACGATCACTAATCCCTAATTTATCTCGACCATCTTCAATTTGTATAGGTAAAGTGATTGCTGACGAAGTTGTAGTAAAAGCAACAATCGACATTCTCCACATATTTTGTGCTAGCTTTTTCACATTAACTTTACAGTACAAAGCTGTTATCAGTAACCAAACGATTAAAAATAATAGTGCACTGATTGCTAGTGTCAGTAAAAATTTCAGTAATGTGATCAACACACCCGTACCGATTGTTCCTATCACAGGAGCAATTAAGCAAAAAATTCCGATTGGCGCAAGTTTCATAATCAATGTTACCATCTTCAAAATGACATTATTAAACGCTGAAACAACATCCAGTAGAATTGAATTTTTCTCTTTATCTTTGATTAGACTCAATGCTAAACCAAATAATAAAGAAAAAATGATCACTTGTATCATATTCGCTTGAGCCATTGCTTCAATAATATTTTTAGGAATAAAATCGACAATAATCTCTTGTAAACTTTCTTTACTAGCCTTAATTGTTCCAGCCTCAAAACCGCTGACCTTAAGTCCTTTTCCAGGCTGTATTAATAAACCAAACAAAACACCTATCACTGCTGCTAAAACAGTTGATCCCATAAACCATATAAATACTTTCAAACCAATTTTTCCAAGCTCTTTTGCTTCTAAACGTCCGACCGCTTCGATCACGGCACCCATGATCAAAACGACTACAGACATCTGAATCAAACGTAAAAATAAGTCACCTATCACTTTGAGCGATTCGATTTTTTCTTGAAAGATAAGCCCCACTACAACCCCTAATATAGTAGCCAGCATCACTTGATTTGTCATATTTATGTTGCGAATTTTTTTCATGACCGGTTTCCTCACTTTTAAACTCCCGACGGATAACTTAATCCCTAGCTATTAGAATTGTTTCTAACGTTTAAGCATTTTTCTTCTTATTTAAATTAGCTAGTAAAAATAGAACAGTCCCTACTACTAGTAAAACAACTGAGATATAAAAGCCCATTACCTTTGAACCAGTCGCATCTGAAATCGAACCAGTCAATGTTGGAGCAATAACAGATGAAATCATTCCGAAAAAGTTAAATACGCCAAGCGTTGTACCAATCCCTACTTTAGGTGCATTTTCCCCAAGCCATGAAATAATAATTGGCTCTACTGCAAGTTTTCCTAAGAATCCGTATAAAATCAAGCTAATCAATAAAAATGTTGAATTCGTAGCTTGTACTGTAAATAGTAACATTGCTGCTGCTAGAAGTTCAAGAATTACAATAAATTGCACTTTTTTATGCATATATTTATCTGCTAAACGACTGAAGAATAACGCTCCTGGAATTGAAGCAAAAGCAACTAATGATGCAGAAAATCCAATAGCAGCTCCTTCAAAGCCTCTCTCAGTACCTAAGAAGTTTGGTAACCAAGTAACGGTCATATAATAGCCATAACAAGTTGCAAAGTACAAAATGTAAGCAAATAACATCTTTGGTGCGAATAATTTTTTCACTGAAACATGTTCTTTTTCTGCAACAGGTGCTTCACTTTTCACCGCCTCAGCTACTTCTTCTGCTTCTGATTGTGCTAAGAATTCAGCATCTTCTTTATTATTACGAATAATTGCAGTAAATGCCACTAACATCACAACAATCAAAGCAACTGAAATGTACATCATTGTCTGCCAAGGAAACTGTAATTGAACCACTAAGAAACTAGATAAAATCAATCCTAAACCAGAACCAACTGCTGATCCACTATTTACAATAGCCGTAGAAAAACTTCTTTTTTCTTGCGGAATGTTTTGTGAAGTTAGAGAATATGCTGAACCATAGAAAGAACCGCAACCTAGCCCTGCTAAAACACTACCAAAGTAAATCATTGAAATACTTGTTGCTTGTGAGATCAAGAAAGCTGCAAGTCCAAAAACAATAAAACCTGGAATTAATACTTTTTTCTTACCGATCTTATCAACTAAAAATCCGGCAGGAATCTGCATTGCCACATAACCGAAGAAGTAACAAGTTGAGATGAATCCTAGAGCTGTATCTGAGATATTTCCGCCAAGTGATGCATTAATTTGCGGATATGCCGGTGATAACGCTGAACGATATACCCATATCGTCACCCAACCAGCACATAACAAAATAACAATTTTTTTCCAATAATCCATTCCTGAACCCTTAACTTTTGTATCCATGTCTTTTCCTCCAAGTGTTATTTTTTCATAGGGAGACGGATAAAAGGTTTGTGCATTATCCGTCCTACTATATAATCAAATAACTTCATTATTCGCTTTAATTGTAAGCGGTAGCAAAGTTTCACGCATCATTATTTTTCACAAACTTATCAAAAAATTTGTGCAAAACGAACAATCAGTTGTTGTCTTACACAAACAATTTTTAATTTATTCTTATTTTTTATACACTGTTAATGCAGCTTTTACTGCTTCCCCTTTAGCTATATCTGCGCCATAATAATTAAGAGCACCTTCTAAAGCTGATAATACATGAAGAACATTTGACTTTCTACTGCTGTAACCCATATTTCCAATACGCCAAACTTTGCCTTGCAGCGCACCAAAAGAAGAAGCAATTTCCACACCAAATTCGTCCAACATAAGTGATCGTACTTTTTCTCCATCAATTCCTTTTGGAATCATAATTGGTGTAACTGTTGGCATTTTAGTTGTTAGATCGCCATAAAAACCTAAACCCATTGCTTTTATTCCAGCAACGATTGCTTCATCATTTTGAGCATGACGAGCGTATACATTATCAATACCTTCTTTAATTAGCATTCTTAACCCTTCATGAAGCCCATAAATCATACTTGTCGCTTCTGTATGATGGTTAATACGTTCTTCACTCCAGTAACGTTGTAATTGGCTCAAATCAAGATAATTACTACTAATATGATTATCATTTCTGATATCTTTACTCAAACCTAATTCTTTTTGATAGCGTGAAGTTAGTACTTTTTCTACTTTATCATTATACGTAATTAAAGATAATCCTGAAGGTACACTTACACATTTTTGTGTTCCTGCAATGGCAATATCCACGCCCCAAGCATCCACTTCTAGCGGTACACCGCCATACGTTGCTACCATGTCTACAACAAAGAAAATATCATTTGCTTGACAATGCTGACCGATTTTTTCCATTGCTTGCATTTGACCATTGGCTGTTTCACCATGCACCATTGCTACAATTTTCGGTTGAACCTTTTTGATTTCTTCAATAACGTCTTCTTGTTCGAATGGAGAATCCCATTCTTTTTCAAGATAGTGAATATCCGCTTTTGCACGTTCACAAATTTCACCTAAAAGGTAAGCAAAACGGCCATACACTGGAATCAATACTTTATCCCCTGGTTCAATCAACGCAATCAAAGCAGCCTCTAAACCAGAACGGGATGTTCCATCAACCGCAAAGGCTTGCTCATTTTTCGTGCCAAAAGGAATCTTGATCATTTCTTTGACTTCGTCCATAATCTCTAAAAAAGCTGGATCAAATTGACCTAAAATAGAAGCAGACATCGCTCTCAAAGCTACCGGGTGCGCTTCCACTGGCCCCGGAGTCATGATTGTTCGACTAGGTACAGTTAATTCTGAAAACATATTTATTCCTCTTTTCCGTTTTAATTTCATCCTACCTTTATATTCAAAAAAATCATTGTCACTTTTGAATAAAAAATATGAATTTTCGGTTATTTCGCACAACCCCATCTTGAATCTGCATGCGCTATCATTTAGAATAGAGATATAAATAAGAAAAATGACAATGTTCTAAATTGATGCTCGGTTCTTCTACGATATACCGTACGAGTAAAAAATACTCTGGAGCGTTGTCACTAGCTATTTCCACGAGCTTTTCTTTCGAAAAAACATACACATTGACCGTAAAAAAATTCTGTAAAGGCTATTTAAGCCCGCTAGATTTTAAATTTAGGAGGATATCTATTTGACTACATTAGAAGATTTATTAAAAATTCCAAGATTTTCCGATTTAAAATTGTTAACAAATCCTACTAAAGCAAATATACTTGTTGAAAGCATCGAAATTTCTGAAACACCTGATGTAGCAGATTTTATTCCTAAGAAAATTTTCCTTCTCACAACTGCTATGGTTTATAAAGATAATCAAAAGGACCTAATCCCCTTGATTGATTCTTTAAAAGAACAAGAAGCTGCAGGAATCGCTATAAAAGTTGGGCGTTTCATCGAATCGATTGACCCAGAAGTTGTTGCTTATGCTAACAAAATTGATTTTCCAGTGGTTCAAGTTCCTAGTACTCAACCACTAGGCGCTTTATTGCATCAATTACTGAATTATTTATGGGATACAAAGACCGAGCAATTAAGTTATGCGTTAGACATTCAAAAGCGTTTTTCTGATTTATTGATTCATGATGTAAGTATTGCTCGTTTTGTTGCTGATTTTGGTAAAATGATTAATACGCCTGTCATCTTATTAAGTCCTTATCGAAAAGTAATTGCCCATTCAAAGCATTTTACTCAGACATCTAAACCTGCCGAATATTATGTGGAACAATTAATTAATAAATATGATCATTGGAATGAAGATAGTCATTCATCATTTATGATCAAAGATTTAAACCAAGCACCATTACAAATTGCTGGTTTTTCAGTTATTGTAAACAGCTATTTCCCGCATTATTTACTGATTTTAAATCCAGAACAAGTTCCGTATCCAATGTCTGAATTTGCAGTAGAACAAGCCTGTTTAGTTTTATCTTTTATGCTTTATAAGAACCAAAAAATCCAAGAGTCTCTAGATTTTCTTAAAAGTGATTTTTTAGCCCAATTGATTGAATATCAACAAACGCCTCATCAATCAAAGCGTGACTGGCTTGATCTAGGCGCAAACTATGGTCTAAAGAAAAGTACACAATATCAAGTTGCCTATGCTGTATGCAGCCAAACAACTGCTACTGCAACGAAAATAAAATATCAGCAAGAGGAAAGTGATGTCGCCTTTCAATGGTTACAAGAAACATTACCTCTTAGGATTAAGCATACCAGTATCTTTAAAGTAAAAAATACAAATCACTTAGCTATTTTAATTCAAAGTAGAGTGGAGGATTTAGATAAGATTTTAACCGAAATTTCTTGTGAGTTATCTGAAAAACTTCCGATTACATTAACCTTTTCTGTAGGAAATCTATATGAGACAGCCGAACAAATCGCCAACTCCTTTATTGAAGCCAAAACAGCTTATGAAGAGACATTGACAATGACAGCTGTTCCCTTAATTCACCGCTACCATCCAAAAGGCATGAAAAGTTTGTTCGAAAAAATGAATCTTGAAGACATCCATTATTTCTGCGAAACAACGCTAAAAGAATTGGCTTATCCAGTTGAAGATTCATTCATTGAATTAAGGAAAACGTTACAATGTTATTTAAGTTTTCAATGTGAAATTTCAAAAACAGCAAAGGAAATGTATTTACATCGCAATACGATAAAATATAGAATTGACCATTGCGCTAAGCTACTGGGAAAAAATATACAAGATCCTACAAACAGCTTGAATTTACGTTTAGCTTTAGAACTATCAGAACGATCCAATCAACATCAATAAAAAATAAGTGCACTAGACAAAACTAAAAATCGGTTTTGTTTAGTGCACTTATTTTTATAAATATTAGTCATTTTAACCTGTAATTCTTGTTCCCGCTCTACCCAATAGCGCTTGGTCCGCTTCTTCTAAAGAACAGATAATCGCTGTTTTGCCTTGTGCTGCAAAGGCAATCGCGGCTTCCATCTTCGGTCCCATACTACCGTCAGCAAAATGACCTTCATCCATGTATTGCTGTGCTTGTTTGACAGAAATCGTTTCTAGTTTTTCTTGATTCTCTTTTCCATAATTGATGTATACATTGCTTACGTCTGTCAACATCATAAAGACACTTGCATCGATTTGTTCTGCTAATTTTTTACCTGTACGGTCTTTATCGATAACCGCTTCGATTCCTCTTAATAAACCATCTTCGCTACGTACAACAGGGATTCCACCGCCGCCTCCCGCGATGACAATTGTGTTTTGATTCAATAAATTAACAATCGCATCTACACCGTGAATAGCTTTAGGCTGTGGAGATGGAACAACGCGACGATACCCACGTCCTGCATCTTCCATCATTACCCAGTTTTTCTCTTGTTCCATTTGTTTTGCTTCTTCTTCTGAATAAAAAATGCCGATTGGTTTGTTTGGTTGATCAAATGCTTCATCGTCTGCTGAAACTTCCGTTTGAGTTAATAACGTAATGACATTGCTAGTCAATCCTTTTGTTTCTAAAGAATTTTTCAAACTTTGTTCCAACATATATCCGATAAAACCTTGTGATTCTGCATTACAAACATCTAGAGGAAACGGAGGAACTACGTCCTTTGCTTCTTCGTTTTGTCTTAAAATGTTTCCTACTTGGGGTCCATTTCCGTGTGTCAAAACGATTTCATAATTTAGTTCTTCAATTTTTGCTACTAACTCTGCACTAACTTTGACGTTATCTAATTGCACCTCAAGTGTTGCTTCTTGGTTTGGTTTTAAAATTGCATTGCCTCCCAATGCGATTACGACACGATTTGCCATAAAAATCCTCCTTCATTTACGATCCAAAAATTTGACTGTTGTTAAAAATCCAGCTAATAAATCAACACCTGATGTGTGACCTACTGCAATGATTGATTCAACAGCTTTTTCTATTTGTTCCTGACTGCTACTGTTTGTTAATACATCTAATAAATGAATCACTGGTTCACTAAAACGCTTTGATAATGCGCACAGCAAATAATGCTTGCTGATATCTGTTGTTACGGAATTTTCTGCTAACAGTTCAGTAAGTAATAACTGATTTAATTCAGGATGCTCTTCATCCAATAAAAGCCTTGCTGCAAGATGTCCAACAATCATATCATCCCCAGAAGGAGTTAACCCCAAGCCCCTACCTAATAAAAAATCAATTCCTTCACTTTCTTGTGATTGATCTTTAAAACATAGTTTTTGAAGTGCTTCGCTAAAAGGGGTGATATTTTCCAAAAATTGAGCGACGGTCTGCTGATTACCGGTCGTCTTTAGCAAGGTGTTTGAATAAGCAAATAGCCTTGTTTTATTTTCATTCAACATGTTTCCAGCTCGTTCGATTACTGAAGAGTAGGATTGACCATGTGTCAGTAATAAATGATTTTTAGAAAAATGCAAACAATCTTGCTCCCAGTCAATCGCTTCACCAATGTCAATTGTTGATAGAAATTTTGAAAAATCAACAGTCTCTACATAGATTCCATTTGGCATAAAAGGATAGTTAGTGGTCGTAACGACCACTAACTCTTGTTTGCCTTCACTTTGTATATTGAAACTATTTTTATATTTGCTATGGACGTACCATCGGCCCTTTTCAAAGGACTTAGTTAACAAATGTTGATCCAAAAAACGAGCATTAACAAACAATCTCTTCACCTTTTATTCTGTAAAACCTAATTTTTTCGCATAAGCTAAAACCGCTTTTTCAAAGCAATCAATTGGTGGTGTTACTGTTCCTGCACCAATTTGACCTAAGCCAGCTTTTTTATTTGCAATTCCTGTATTGATTACAGGAAGAATACCTGTTTCAACAACTTTTCTAGCATCGATTCCCAAACAAATTCCTTTAAAGTCCCAAGTTGGAACTGGGAAATTAGGGTTCGTATCAATACAAATTTCTGTCATTTCATTACTTGTATTCAACGCATCATAGAAGCCACCTGAACCAACGAAACGAGTAACAGCTGGTGCTGCGATCATCGCCATACCACCGACACCAAATGTTTCTGTGATCGCGCTATCTCCCATATCAGGAGCAGCATCTGTTTCACTAAATCCTGAGAAGTATAATCCTTGAGGTGTGTTCACTGGACCTGTAAACCATTCGTCGCCCATTCCAGCGATACGAATACCAAATTCATGACCATTTCTGCACATTGCTGTGACGATCGTACCTTCTTGGATTTGTCTTGCTCCATCCATTACGGCTTTTGCTGAAGCCATCATGACGTTTAAGAAGAATTGATCTGTATCCGCTAAGAATTGAACAACTTCTTCACGTTTTGTTTGATCGATTTCCGTTAATCCAACAATGATTGGCGCCATTTCTTTTAAGAACGCAAGAGATGCTGCAATATTACGTTGGTGGAATTCATCTCCCATGGCAATTGCTTTAGCAACTAATACATTGATGTTTAAGCCGTCTTCTTTGGTTTTCAATGCTGCACTTAAAACAGGTGCTAACGTGTCTCTCATCCATCTTAAACGAGTGATTACTTCATCAGAATACGCACCAAAACGTAATACTGCACCAATCCCTTCGTTCATCGTACAGAAAGCGCGATTGCCGTCTGTTTTATTTTCAACGACTAAAACAGCCATATTCGCCGAAGTGATTCCGCCCATTGGTCCTACCGCATTCACATGATGACATGGGATTAATTTTACTTCGCCTGATTCTAGCATTTTTCTTGCTTCTTCTTCGGTTTCACACCATTCTTCAAATAAGGCTGCACCTACACAAGCCCCTTGAATTGGATCAACCATTTTATCATAAGTGATTGGCGGTCCTGCATGAAGTAGAACTTTTCCTTCATTTAATTCTTTAATGACTGATTTTGCTGAAACTACGTCTAATAAGAAAGGAGAACCAGCAACAATTTTTGCGGCTACTGCCTGATTTGCTTCATCGATAGTTTTGTATGACATTTTGATAATCCCCCTTATTTACCTAATTCCACTTTATTTAAGAACTGTAATGCTTTTTGCAAGGTAATATTTCCACCTGCAACTGGTTGCCAGTCGTATTGAACGACCTTGCCGCCATGATTAATAATTGCTTCAGAGAAACTACGTAAGCCCACATTGATAAAGCCTTGATTTGTTAACAATGCCAACATCGCTTCTGTTGGTTCGATTGCAACAGGTGTTAATGATTCTTGTGGATTGATTGCTTTATCTGTTTGAGTCAGTGGATGATCTAAAATAGCTAAAGCTAATCGAACTGCTTGCGCATTACTATCGCAAAGAATTACACCAGCATCTTTCATAATTGCTTCTTGTTCATGAATATTTTGAGGATCTTCATCTGTCCCTACAATTGTACCAATCACAAATAACTCTCTACCATCAGAAGCTGCTTGGGCTTTGATTTCTTTAATTGTTGGTGCAAGCTCTTGAGCCATGTTTGCATGTGAACCATATCCTAATACAACATCTAAAAGAATGATTGCTGTTTCAGGATCTTTGCCTGCTTCTTCCAACATTTCTTTACGTTTCGTTGGATCGATCATTGGGTGAGGTTTTCCTTGTGTATAAACATCATCACCTAAATCAATGATTTCATGTCCATCATTTTTTAAGATAAAGCCTTCTGGAGCATGTTCATCCCCAGTTAAAGCCAATCCTTCTTTAATCAACATTGCTGCTTCATACGCCAGTGTTCCACCAGAATATAATCCTTTAACAAATTTTTGTTCTGGTTTTAAAGAATGTGCTGGTACAGCTAACGATTCTTTCACAGCTTTAACGTCTTCTTTATTCAATAGTTGAACAGCTATTTGAGCCGCTTCTTCTAATGTATACGCACGATAAAGATTTTCTTCATGAGCAGTCGGTTTTTCACCTAAGAAGATAGTTACAGCTGGTTTTGAAATACTTCTCAATAAGTTTAATACTTCATCACGAACTTCTGGTGCAGGTGGTTTTGAGATAACAACAACCACTTCTGTGTTAGGATCTTTTTCTAATGTCATAATGCTATCTTTTAACGTAATTCCACCAATTTCAGCTTTTAAATCACGTCCGCCTGTACCAATTGCGTTTGTTACGCCTCCACCTAATTTGTGGATGATCGTAGTCACTTCTTGAATACCTGTTCCAGAAGCACCTACAACACCAATTTTGCCTTTACGAACAGCATTTGTAAAGGCAACAGGGATACCATTAATGATTCCTGTTCCGCAGTCAGGACCCATTAATAAAAGTCCTGCATCATGTGCTTTTTCTTTTAGACGTTTTTCATCTTCAATAGCGACGTTATCGCTGAAACAAAAAACATGTTTGCCTTCATCTAAAGCTTTTTCAATTTCAAGTGCTGCATGTGTACCAGGAATAGAGAAAACAACTACACCAGCATCTTTACCAAGTTCGAATGCTTTATCCCAGGTTTTTACGACTTCTTCACCAGATCCATCGCCGCCGCCTTTCGTTTGTTCCTCTAAAAATACATCGATTTCTGCTAAAACTTGATCGATTAATGAATCATCTTCAATATCTAAAACAATCACCATATCGTTAGATGAAGCTTTTTCTAATTCATCTGTGTATAGTCCACCTGTTTTAAAGATATCTTTATTGGCAGGTGTTCCCATCATTACAGAAACATTGTGAACACCATCGATTGTATTTAATTTGTTCGTCAATAACATCAAGACGATAGAATCTTGATAGCTATTTGCTTTGATAATTGTGTGCAGCATTGAAATTCCTCCATTTGTTTAAAATTGTAGGGCTCGCTTATTCTAATTTGAAAATAGTCCATACTTCTCTTTTTTACAAGTAACTAGCCTGTTTAGCTAAATAATTTATTCTGCAAACTTATTTTTATGATCGTAACGATCATAATGAATATCGTCACTGATTAAATATTCGTAAATGTCATCTACGATTTCAATCCCGTTTTCTTCATAACTTTTCTCACGTGCTCGTCCACGCTCTCCTGGATAGTTAACTTCTGTGAATCCAGGGCTAGGACTAATCTCTTTTAATTCATCCAACATCGTTGAAATATTTTTTTTGAATGTATCTATCCCAATAAAGAACTCTGGATTGATTACAATATGAAGCTGACCTAACTCACGTCCTTTTGATAGATCATGATACATAGAAGAGACATGCTTTCCAAATGGCACGCCTAATAAAATACCAGATAAAACATCCACCATCATCATTAAACCGTATCCTTTTGGTCCTGCAATCGGCAACAGAGCATTGACTGCTGTTGAATCTGTCGTTGGATTGCCTTGTTCATCTACCGCCCACGTATCTGGAATTGATTCTTTCTTAGAACGAGCATGAAGAATTTTTCCCCAAGCCTGAACCGTTGTAGCCATATCAAATGTAATCACGCGATCATCGTTACTTGGTGCTGCAAAAGCAATTGGGTTTGTACCAAAATACGGCTCACTTCCACCAAATGGCACAACCATCGGATCAGATTGGCAAACAGAAAGTGCGACCATATCTTGTTTTGCTGCCATTTCTACATAATAAGCAAGTGCTCCACTATGAGATATATTGCGCACACCAACAACAGCTACACCATTTTTCTTTGCCATTTCAATCGCATGGTCCATCGCTAACTTAGCTCCAACAAACCCAGAACCATTATCCCCTTCAAACATACCGCAACTTGGTGCCGTTTGTTCAAAAGAAAAATGTGGCTCATTGGTGATGCCACCTTTAGCAATTCTTTCAGAATAATATTCTACACGCATCGCACCGTGGGAATGAATCCCTCTTGCATCTGCAAAAGTTAACACATCACTAACAATTTCTGCATGCTCTGGTAACAAACCAGCCTTTTGTATTTTATTTTTAATCAGTTGATGTAGCTCTGCTTTTTTTACTCTCATTTTAGAGCACCTCCTTAATTTAAAAGCGAAGCGGGCTCACTCAGTTTCTACTTTTAATTGAAGTTAGCCCGCATAACTAGATAACGTATATTAACAACCTTCTATTTCACTTTATCTTGTGCTTTTCAAGATTCGTTCATTTTTATCCCGTTTGGTTTGATTCAATAATTATTTCTTTTCACCGAAAGCATTGGTATTTTCATATCGATCAAAATGAAGCGTATCACTCTTTAAGTAATCATAAATATCTTTAACAATGTCGATCCCATCCGTCATTGATTTTTCATAATTGATTTGATTGATTTCTCCTGGGTAATACACTTGTTTAAATCCATCTGCTGCTGGAATTGCGTGCAGCTCTTCCACCATGCCATCTACTGATTCTTTGAACATATCTAAGTTAGTGAAACGATTTGGATCGATTAAAATATACATTTGACCAACGTCTCGCCCTTTTGTTATATCATCATACATAGATGAAACATGTTTACCAAATGGTAAGCCTAAAAGCATGCCAGATAAAATATCCACCATCATCATCAAGCCATAACCTTTTGGTCCTGCAATCGGTAATAATCCATTAACTTTATGAGGATTGGTTGTAGGTTTACCATCCTTATCAACGGCCCAAGTATCAGGAATGTCCATATTTTTAGAACGAGCATCTAGGACTTTCCCCCATGCTTGTACAGTCGTTGCCATATCAAAAACAACCGGTTCGTGTCCTTTTCTTGGCGCTGCAAAAGCAATCGGATTTGTTCCAAAATAATTTTCTTTTCCACCAAATGGAACTACCATCGGATCAGATTGACACATTGCGATAGCAACCAAATCATTTTGGGCTGCTTTTTTCACATAATATGATAATGCGCCACTATGACTGATTTTAGAAATCCCTACAACGGCCACACCTGATTTTTTCGCCATATCGATTGCATAGTCAAGCCCTTTGTCAGCGACAAATTGACCTGCACCATTTTTACCATGAACAATTCCTGAACTTGGTCCTGTCTCTTCAAACTCAATTTTTGGATCCAGGGTCACGCCGCCTTTAGCGATTTGTTCTGCATAATACTCTACTCTAACAGCTCCGTGCGAGTGTATACCGCATGCATCTGCAAATACCAAATGTGTCGCCACTTCATCTGCATGCTCTGGTTTTAAACCAGCAGTTGTTAATTTTTTTTCGATTAAGTCATGCAATTCTTCTGGTTTCACTACAACAGTTTCATTCATTCTTAAACTTCCTCTTCATTTAAATTAAATTTCTGGGTCACGGTTGCAATCTTTTGAATAAACGTACATTAGCGGCTCGTCACGACCAACAGCATAGGCTGCTTGTTGGACATATGAACTCATAAAGATGTAATCGCCTTTTTCAACTGGCATCCACTCATTATCTAAGTTATACATGCCTTGTCCAGAAAGTAAGTACGCACCATGTTCTTGATAATGTGTTTCAATATATCCATGGCTTGCTCCTGGTTCAAATGAAAGAATATGGAAGTTCATATCAAAACCTAAATCTTTCGGTAAAAAGTCCCATAAAAGAACATCTTTCATGCCTTCATATTCAATTGGTTCCATATCATTTACATTGCCGACTACTTTATGTGCTTCATAGCCTTCTAATGGTTGATAACGTTTTTTGTATAAGAAGATTTCTGTATCTTCATCTTGGCCATTTTCTAAATACATTAGCGTGCTGGCAGGCAGATAGACATAACCGCCTTTGGTCAACTCGTGCGTTTCTTTGCCATCACTAACTTTCAGCGCACCATCAATGACGTAGACAATTGTTTCAATCCCTTCTCCACCAAAACCACGTTCATTTTTACCATCTTTATGCATTGTAATAATGTAATCAACAAAGTTTGCTCCTAATTGTTTAGAACCTAAAATGGAACAATCACAATTTTCAAAACCTGGAATGACATTATTTACTAATCCATCATGAGGAATCAATGCATAATTATTTTTTTTAATGACAGCTCTAGAAGATAATAATCCATCAAGGTAACCTGTTTGATTATTTTTATAACCCATTTTTATTTCTCCTACTTTCTTTTATTTATAAGCTAATTCGTATAATGCGCTAGCTAAAACTTTAACTCCGTTGACTAAATCATCGATATCTGTTGCTTCTGCAGGATTATGACTAATCCCATTAATACTTGGTACAAAAATCATTGCTGTTGGGAAGTGCGGTGCGATAATTTGAGAATCGTGTCCAGCACCACTATGCATAACTTTATATTTCATTCCTTCAGCTTTTGCAGCGGTTTCAACAGCTGTTACAATTTCTTCACTCATTGGTACTGGCGCTTCATCCATCCATAAATCAATATCAATTTCTAATTCATGTTCAGCTGCAATGTCTCTCATTAGTTGCTCAATTTCTTTTGTGAATTTATGCAACTCTGCGCTATCTGTATGACGACAATCCACTGTGAATAGTACTTCTCCAGGAACTACATTTACAGTGTTTGGCTTAGGTTCAACTTTACCAAAGGTCAATACTAATGGATCACCAACTTCTAGTGCACGATCGATTGCTTGTGAACAAATTTTTGCAAAACCATAAACTGCATCTTTACGATAGCCCATTGGAGTCGTTCCTGCATGGTTCGCTTCACCTTTTAAGACAATCGTATAACGTCTTTGTCCAGCGATATTATTTACAACACCAATTTGTAATTGTTCTTTTTCAAGGACAGTTCCTTGCTCGATGTGAATTTCTACAAACGCTTTAATATCATCTCTAGCAGATTTGCTTTCATCTCTAAAATCAAAGCCATGACGTCTCATTTCATCGACAAATTTCAATCCTTTAAAATCCGCGATTTCAATAACGTCTTCTTTTTTCGCTTCGCCGACAAAGTTTTTACTTCCCCAGAAAACAGTTGGGAAACGGCTACCTTCTTCTTCAGCCATTGAAATAACTTCCAATGAACGTTTCGGTTTGCCATGTGTTTCTAGTAAATATTGAATAGCCACATAAGCTGCAATTACACCAAATTGACCATCTAAGTTACCACCATTAACAACCGTATCGATGTGAGAACCAGATAAAATTGTCTCTTCTGGATGTTCTGTACCTTCCACTCTGCCAAAGAGGTTACCGATTTCATCAAATGTAGCCGACATGCCAATCGCTTCTAATTTTTCTTTTACTGTTTTTTGTGCTTCTAACCAAGAATCAGAATACAATAAACGTGTCATCCCACCTGTTGGGTCATTACCAATACTAGATATTTGATCAATGTTTTCTTGCAAAACTTTTTTTAAATCCATTTGATACATCTCCCTCTTTTGTTATCATAATCATTGTAAGCGGTTGCCCGTTTTCACACACTATCCACATTTCACAAATTAACTCCCATCTTTGTGCGCATTAAACATAAAGACTAGGGGTATTTGGGTTAAAATAGAAATAAGTTAGTGAAATTATCAAATTTAACAGGCAAATATTTCGGAAAAAAGATAAAATTGCAGTATGGCTAAGTTCACCATCTTCTAATTTTCCTATTTTTCTATCGTTGTTAAACGTGCTCATTCAGCTTTTATCTATCTAGCTTCTTGAGCCAACAACTCGGAAAAAAGATAAAATTGCAGTATGGCTAAGTTCGCCAACTTCTAATTTTCCTATTTTTCTGTCGTTGTTAAATGTGCTCATTCAGCTTTTATCTATCTAGCTTCTTGAGCCAACAACTCGGAAAAAAGATAAAATTGTAGTATGGCTAAGTTCACCATCTTCTAATTTTCCTATTTTTCTATCGTTGTTAAACGTGCTCATTCAGCTTTTATAAATAAGGAGGACTTTTCGTGATAAGACAAACTTTTTGTTATAGCCAATTGAACGATTTAGATTTATTAATGACTTTTTATTCTGATCCTACTGTTTCTTCTACGAAAGCTACATTGCTTTATTTTCACGGTGGTGGCTTACTTTATGGAAATCGTGATGATTTACCTGAATCTTATTGCCAGCTTTTAGTAGAACATGGGTATAACGTATTGACCATTGATTATCCATTAGCACCAGAGGTCAAATTGCCTACAATCTACGCTTATTTAAAAGAGGCAATTGACTGGTTCTTACAAAATTATCAAATGACTTTAGGCTTGAAAACTCCTGATTATTTCTTATTTGGACGTTCTGCCGGCGGTTTTCTTACTTATTTAACATCTGCTCGTTATCATTTTCCAGAACAAAAAGGACTGATTAGTTTTTATGGGTATTACGATTTAACTAATCCAAGCTTTGGTCAACCTAACAGTTATTACAATCAATTTCCAAAGATAGCTCCTATGGTTGCTCAAGAATTGATTCGCTCTAAGCCGATTGCAGAAGTTTCTATTAATGAACGTTTCTCACTATATCTGTCCGGCCGCCAATTTGGCAACTGGTTGAGTTATTTAGTCAATACGCCAAATGAAAAAGAAACATTTAGTCTGACAGATAAAGAATTAAGTGAATTACCACCTGCCTTTTTAGCACATAGCTCAGCGGATCAAGATGTTCCAGTTGAAATCTCGCAAACGGCCATTACTAAACTGACTAACAGCGTATATGAAGAAGTGAAAGGACTCCCTCATGATTTTGACGGTGATATTACTAAAAATGAAGGTCTTCGAGTTTATCAAGAATTGATTAAATGGCTAGACAAAACGATAGCTACTACTTGATTTTACCATATTCGCTCCTTGCTTTAATTAAAAAAAAGACATTCCCGATCACTCAGGAATGTCTTTTAAATTAGTTTTATTTTTCAGTTGCAGTTTCAGTAATCACTTCTACTGCTCTCTTCATACGAATATCATGTTTCAACATATCTTCTGTTAAGACACGTTTTACTTGATCGATAGGCATATTGTATTGTTCAGACAATTCTTTGATTTCGTTGTCCATATCTTCTTGAGATACTTCGATATCTTCAGCTTTAGCAATCGCTTCGATTACAAGATTTGTTTTCGTACGAACTTCTGCTTCTGCTTCAAATTGTTTGTGTAAGTCAGCTTCAGTTGTTCCAGTTAATTGATAGTACATATCTGGAGCAATTCCTTGACGTTGCATGTTGTTTAAGAATTCATCCATTGAACGGTGAACTTCATCATGTACCATTACATGTGGAAGGTCAACGATTTCAGCATTGTCAACTGCTTGACGGATAGCTGCTTCGTCTTTTGCTTCTGTTGCAGCAGCTTCTTTAGATTCTGTTAATTCTTTGCGATATTTTTCTTTTAATTCGTCTAATGATTCTACTGAATCATCAACGTCTTTTGCAAATTCATCATCTAATGTTGGTAATTCTTTTGCTTTTACTTCGTGAACTTTCACTTGGAAAACAGCTTCTTTACCAGCTAAGTCTTCTGCTTGGTAATCTTCTGGGAAGGTTACTTTTACTTCAACATCTTCTCCAGCTTTTTTACCAACTAATTGGTCTTCAAACCCAGGGATAAATGAGTTAGAACCT
The DNA here is from genome assembly GCF_002140715.2 of Enterococcus sp. 4G2_DIV0659. Lineage (NCBI taxonomy): Bacteria > Bacillati > Bacillota > Bacilli > Lactobacillales > Enterococcaceae > Enterococcus > Candidatus Enterococcus mansonii. The sequence continues at coordinate 734,413 of NZ_NGLE02000001.1, forward strand.
AATTCAAGAGAATAGTTCTCGCCTTTTCCACCTTCAAAAGCTTCTCCGTCTTTGAATCCTTCAAAGTCGATTACGACTGTATCGCCTTCAACAGCAGCTTCGTCTTCTTTGATTACTAATTCAGCTTGTGATTCTAATTCACGTTGGATGCGTGCATCAACGTCCGCGTCTGTTACTTCACGGTCTTGTTTTTCAACTGTTAAGTTTTTGTATTCGCCTAATTTAACTTCAGGTTTTACAGTCACTTCAGCAGTTACTACCCAATCTTCACCTTTATTCATGCTTTCAACATCAATTTTAGGTTGAGATACTGGATCGATTCCAGCTTCTTTTACAGCTGCTTCATAAACTTCTGGTAAAACTGCGTTCAACGCATCTTCGTACAATGCTTCTTCGCCGTACATACGGTTAAATACTTGACGTGATACTTTTCCTTTACGGAATCCTGGTACGTTAAGATTTTTTTTAACTTTATCGAATGCTTGTTTCAAGCCTTTTTCAATTAGAGTTTGATCAACTGAAAAAGTTAACACACCATCATTGGTGCCTTTTTTTTCCCATTTCGCAGACATTTGTTTCCCTCCGAATAACTTAATTTTATACATGAATTTATGTTATGCATACCTTTAAATAGTACACTATAGCTTGGTAATTGTAAACATTTTAGATGAGAAGAAGGGAAAATATCCAAGTATTTTTTCATTCTTTAGTGTCGTAGATTACTTTTTTGTTTTTTTGACTTCTTTCGTATTGACGATAAACAGCCAAGTAAATATAACCCAAGCATTGCTAGTATCACTTGTCGAATAGGTTTAAGAACAATAATTGCTACGATGAAGAGAAGTAAAATGAGAAAACTGAATGAAGTTTGACTTGATTGATTTTTCTTTTTTGGAACTTTTTTTCTCACTTTTTCAGTCATCGGCTTACTTCCATCAATCGCAATCACTGATGAGTCCGTGGCCGTAATTAATACTTGATATTTTTTGCCTTCGTAGCTATATAAAACTTGCCAAAAAGGGACATAAAGATAATCAGAATTCATTTTATACTTCAATGATTCAACCGTAAGATCTTTCGCATCTGCGCTTGAAAGTTGAGATTTGACAGTTTTCTCCGCCGATTTTGATATATACTTTTTCACTATTCTTGTAACTGATTCAGCCGTTTCACAAGAGACTGTCAATATCTGTTCATCCGCCCTGTTCGTGTTATCAAAAGGGACAGCTTGTTTAACATACTCTGTACAGTCAATTTTTTTAGCAAAACTTTGAACATCCAATGATAGTTCTTTTGTAATCAAATAGCTTTTAGTTAAGGATGCTAAACAATGATCAGACTCCTTCTGCCACTCCGTGATTTTTCTTTTTTTCTCTATGCCATTTAATTCAATATATGGTCCCCACTTTTCATGCCCCACTACAACACTATACTCAGCTTCAAATTCAACAGTGGCAATCATATAAGGTACATATAATTGTTTTAAGGTAAAGCTTTCAATTTTTTCTTTCAGTAATTCATTTTTTATTAACCACTCATAAAAACTTGTTTTTGCTTCTTCTTTTGAAATATTCAGTTCCACTTTTTCTTTTTTACCGAAAAAAGCTTTATCAAATGTTTCTTTTTCATTCAATGAAAACGTAGAATGACAGTACTCACAGTCAAAATGTCCGTTAGTAACATTTAAATAAGAACCGCAATTCAAGCAAAGAAACGCTTGTTCACTTTTGTCAGAATTGTCGTCTTTTTTTAAAGGCATCATACAGTAAGAGCATTTTTTAGCATTAGGGTCGTCGTTGGGCGCTCCACAGATTGTACATTTATTTTCAATTAATGGTGTACTATTCACTTTTTTCTCCTACATTTCTATATTTTTTTGCTAAGTGCAAATATTCTTCGTTTTCTGCTAAAAGGTTCGGTATTGCTCTTCTTCGTTTCAGATGTAATAATTTACTTTTAATTCCAAAAACAATCCATACCCCTAAACCGCAAAAAAATAAAACCAAAGTAAGTAAAAATATCAATGCATTTGAAGGACGAGAAAGGAGAAGTAACAAGGAGATTACAAACGCTACGAGACCTAATTTATATTTGCTTTGATCGCTGTTTTTATCGTTCTCTGGTTGAGCAGTTAGCCTATCTCCAGAAAATTTCACACTATTCTTACTTGTTGCAGAAACTAAAGCAATAGAACGACTTTCTTTATATTGATAGATTACTTTCCACGATGGTATATAAACAAATTCAGAAGCGATTGAAAGAGTCAAATTGGCGATTCTCATATTTCTATTCGTATCACCAGGTAAGTTCGTTTTTACTTTTGTTGAGGCTGTATTTTTTGCGACCTGTTCAAAAAGATATCGTGCTTTTGTCACTTGATCAGGGATTATTTTGAGGCTGGTTGTTCCTATTAAATAACGAGCATCAAAAGGAATCATTGTTGGTTTTAAATTTCTGAACGAGTCTGTTGAAAAAAATCTTTCTGCTTTTTGCCCTAATGAATCCGATACAGCAGAGAATGTGAATACCTGACCCGATAGATGGGATTGTACAAAAGACCAATCCGTGATAATTTGTTTGTTTTCTCTTGGAGAATCTGTGTTATTGCTAATTCCATTTTCATTACTAGAAGCCATAGAACTTTCTGTTTTGCGATAACCGACATCTGCACTCCAATCACATTCATAATCAATCTGAGCCAGCGAAAAAGGAATATAAAGCTGTTCACAACTAACAATAGATAATTCTTTTCCCACATCAACTGGTAGCTGTTCCCCCTTTGCCAGCCATTCATAAAAATAAAGGCGAACTAGCTCTTCTGAAAGTTGAAAAGGAATGATGCTATCCGCTTGATATTCTATATAGTCATCCTCTTCTTCGCTTTTCGTCGAAAAAACTGCTTGACAATGTGAACACTCAAACAGTTGTTTGTCAATGTTGAAAGTGACTATTGAACCACAGTTATCACATAACTCTAATTCCTCATTTTTTTCACTAATCATACTTTGTTTTTTATCCAAGCTATTGCCACAGTATGTACAGTACTGAGCTTTTACTGAATCTATGCGTCCACCACAAGCTTCACAATTTAGTTGCGTTAATGGTTCCACGTTTTACTTCCTCCTATGTGACTAGATCTACTTTGTTATGTATTTTCTATTGTAACAAAAAACGGGATAAAAAGAAGAGCTATATTTTTAGGTAGATGTGTTTAGAATACTAAAAAGCAAAAAAACTAGACCTAATAATAAACGTAAGTCTAGCTTTATATTAAACTGTTTTGTGCCATACTAAGCATAATTTTTTAACTATTAAACAATGTATCATGCAATTTTTTCGCATACCCATCTGTCATATTACATACAAAATCAACCGCCATTTTCAATCGATAGTACTCTTTTTCTGAGTCTGAGCACCCTTCTGTTTCTCTCTTATATAATTCTTCTGCACTCTTTGGCAAATTGTTAAATAGACGCTCTTCATATTTGTTCATTGGTTCTTTATCATACTTTAAGACAACTGGGATAAACTCATCTAACAGGCGATTAATGATATTAAAGCCCAAAACTTCTTGATCTAATATCGTCTTTGTTTGAAAAATATGTTTATACGAAAATTCTTTCAACGCATGAAAACAATTGACCTCATCACATTCTTCATTGATAATTTCACCACGAAATGTTCCCGACATAATATCATCATAATGATCAACAAAGGTCTTACTTGCACTTTGATAGACCTTTTTTTGTGTGTCTCGTAAAAACGTTTGAATTGCTGCTGGCTCTGATCCATCATTGATTAAAAACTTATCTGTTCCTGTTTTCTCGTCAATAAAAGCTTTTAATTTTCGATAACTATATAATCCATAATTATACGCATCCTCAATATCTGAAAATGTATAAGCAATATCGTCAGCTGCTTCAAGTAAAAATACTAAAGGATGTCGATTTCCAGTTGTTCCAGTGACAAACTTGATATTTTTAAACACTGTTTCTTCTGAATAAAAATAGCCAACTTTCTTTGTTAATAAATCTTTTTTGTCCACCTGATCAGCCCGAGCTGTATATTTGATGACTGCATCTAACGTAGAAGCCGTCAAATTCATTCCTGTTTCAGAAGAACCATTATCATTATGAAGCTTCGTTAATAAACGAATCGTTTGGGCATTTCCTTCAAATCTCAAAAAATCTTCTTTTTGCTGCTCTGTAAATAAATGCCAACAAGGAAGTAATGATCCTTTTTTACTAAACCATATCCGAATCGCTTCTTCTCCAAAATGACCAAAAGGCGGGTTCCCAATATCATGAATAAGCGCGGCCGTTTCCAACAAACGAAAGCTTTCATTTAGCTCGTCAATTTTAATTCCTTTTTTATTTAATTTACTAATGACACCTATTAACAAATCTCTTGTGTGCATGGCAACTTCCAAGCTATGAGTTAAACGGGTACGAACAAAATCATTACGTTCTAAAGGAAACACTTGTGTCTTATCTTGTAATCGCCTAAAAGAATCACTCTTAATCACCCGACGATAGTCACTGTTAAAAGCAACACTTAATTCCAAAAGATAATTTTTATGCGATAATTTATCATTAGGCCAAACTTTATCACTCTTTGAAGAAATTCTGAACGTTCCGACCAATCGATTCCACTGCATCATTTAGACACCCTCCATTTTTTCACCATTACTCGATTTTTTCTAAATGAGAAACATATATGTTTTTACATTTTCCTATATCTTTAAAAAATCTTTCACCAAAATAAGGGGCTTCGTCATTTAGCTTAAATTGAACGGTGTCTCCAGATTCAAACTCTCCCCAACTCTTGTTAAAAAATAGCCACTGATTGTCTTTTTTCGACATTTTTTCTACCTCAATATATGGTCCTGCAATTGGTTTACTTAGTTTAAAACAAGCATATTGATCTTTCTTTTCACTTTTTATCACGCGCTCTTCACAAAGCATTGTTTCAAATACGCCTTCCTCATCTGGAATCAAATAATCTTCCATCCGAATATAGTGCTGTAATTTATCAAAGCTGGGCTTCACACTTTCAATTTCTCTATATTTCAATTCATCTGGTAAAATTACTCCAGCTTTCTCACGGATTGTACTTATTAAATCGCAAACTTGTATTGCATCCAGCTCTTTATTTAGCAGAAGAGCCAAACGATCTGAGCCAATCGCTCCTCTGATTTTACCAGGTGAAAAATGCGGCAAAGCAATTGGATAATGTGTATCTGTTGTAATCCAAGAAGCCCCCATTTCATTCAAACAAGGAACGCTTTGATAGTAATGATCTGATAAGAAATAAAGAACAATAGGACTATCTTCTAATTCTTGTTTTAATCGGTTAAAAATTTGCTCACCTGGTTTTACTCCTGTTTCAGGGCTAGAGCTGTAAAAAATATCTTCTTCACGAAAACCAAACGTTTTTAATAACTGTACAAATACATCCGCATAGCGTCGGTCTTTATAACAATGGCTGACAAATACTTTTCTACTCATTTTTATACCTCCAGTTAATCATTTCATCCACATTATATCAAATTTATTGATAAATAGGGAGTTTTTATAAAATTAAAATAGTATTATTTTATAATATTAATAATAAAAAAGTGAGCAACTACTCTCCGTACTCTAAATACCAACTTTTTTAAGATAGATCAACATAAAGGAGCCATACTTTATTAGTAAAACAAATAGGTGATTAATCCTGTAACACCCACTATAATGAAAAAAAAAGACAACAGGCTCTATCCAACTATTGTTTTTAAAGAAAAGATTTTGCCTATTCTTTACTAACCCCCAACCATACTTGCCTGGAAGTATCAATTCAATAAGAAAAGAGATTAGTAAAAAGAATACAGCAAGTTTTAGCTTTTTTATCGCCAAGTAATACATGCCAATAAAATATAACACTAATTGAAGTATTTTACATATGCGTATAGCCTTTATATTCTCTAATTTCATTGTTATCCCTCCTATAAAATTATTATTTGCTCAACCAATCTATTGTTCACAACATTTATCTATTTTTTAAGCTCTCAGTTTTATTATTAATTCCAGATATTTTGTTTCTTTTTCAATACCTGTTTATGTTCCATACTAAATGATTATTCACCGAATTGAAAAAAATTTTTGTTATTTTTCCTTATATATAAGAGAGCATTTTTGGGTGTTATTTAATCGAGGAATAGAAGATTTTTTATTGCGAACAGTTGTTTTTTTCGGTATACTAATAGCCATAGGATAGAAATAATTAACAAGGGGAATGGTAATCATTCGCTTAGCACGAAATGAGTGAATTAGATGCACTTTCTCCTAACGATAAAACTAAATAATTGGCACTTCCTGGAACGGCCACCAACCAAACCCGTGAAGTCTTGATTAAACAGTACGAACCTGCTTAACCAAATCGCCAGTAGTGTAAGTCATTTTCTTATTTTTACATTTGTTTTGTATACCAGAAGACCGCAAACCTTCTCCTTTCAAGTACAGACGAATAAAAATAATGTTTCTTTGTCTTGCCTATTGCCAACGATTGCAGGGAGTCTGTAATCGTTTTTTTGTTGCTATCCTATAAAATTTGAGAAAAAGAATAAAAAAATAGGCACTTCATTTACTGGCACCATCCAGTAAATGAAGCCCCGAATAGACAGTACGACCTATCTATCCAAGTTGCCCGATTACTAGTACCGTAGCACTAGCTTCTTTATTGTACCTAATTTTTGTAAGAATTTCTAGACAGTTTTTGAAATTTATTCAGAGTAGGTGAAGAATCTTGCTACAGTCTTTTAGTCATTCCAACGATAGAGGCGGTAACCTTTATCGTTTTTTCTTTTTCTTAATTGTCGTTTGTTACTTAAATAAACAATAAAAAGGAGAACTTACTTATGAAAAATTCTGCCATTTGTCTTAAAACTGTTCCTTATCAGGACATTATTGATCTTCGCGATACACTTGAGCGACTGCAATCGTGGCAAGAACCGTTGGCGGTTTTGGATCAGTATTTTACAAATCCAACTACGCCGATCAATAAGAAACAGGTGGTTAGGCAATATTATGCGTGCTCTAAATTATTCCAAACATTTCATTCAGACTTTGAAAAGCTCAACGTAACTGCTGAAAAACAATTATCGAAAATTCAAGAAATAAGTACGAAATAACCACCTGACAATAATCAAAGAACGATTGTATAGGATAGAAAAGCCGTATTTATCGAAAAAATTCCAATCTACACGACACGTATAAAGGAAAAGATGAAGATATTTTACTACTCAAACATTATGTATTAGACAAAACTATTCATTTTCCAAATTACTTCAAAAAAAAATTTCCCCATCAAAATGATTATTTCCGATTGCATGGAGTCACATTCCAATCTCAATTCAATGATGAGATTGGAAACAACTCCTTCTAATTTCCAAAGTGAAACGTTCTTACTAGGTCTCATATTTTTATTTTGTTAAAATAACAGTTCCTTCATCTGCTAACGTGTTTTTACTCTCATTTTTCCCATTATCATGCCAATTTTGCCAAACTAATTTTTTTCCATTATTTAGCTCTTCTGGACTAACGCCTTTTTCTCTCCTTGATGAGCTTATGATAATACGTCCTTTTTTATTACCACCAAATAAACTTCGCTCACCTTGTCCCAAAACTAGAATAGTATTACGATCAGATGTTGTTTGATAACCATCTCGTTCTCCACTGACCTTCACAAAAGGTTTCTTCACTTCAAAGTGTATTTCATACTCAATGTCAGCTGGCAAAGTGTCTGTTGCAGGGAGTGGCACTTTTTTTATTGAAGTAATCTCCACATCATCAAAACTTAATAATTTGCCCTCATCCCATTTATTGTAGGCCATCCACCCGCCAATCGCTAAAAATAACCCAGATAAACCGCAGATGATTCCATAAAGTATCCTTTTTTTATTTTTTTCCAAACTGACTTCTTTAAACATTATCTTGTCTCCTCTTAATAACTCGTCAAGAGATTGGCTGAACAAATCACTTATTTCAACAATTTGATTTAAATCTGGATAACTTTTCCCATTCTCCCATTTAGAAATAAGCTGTCGCGAAACGTGAAATTTTTGTGCCAACTCTTCTTGGGTCATATTCATTTTTAGTCGCTGTTCCTTAATTATCTTACCAATATCCATTTTGTCCTCCTTAAATCGACTATAAAAAAGAAACCATCAATATGCTAGAAACAGATGATAACATGGACTAAAATCAGAGCAACAAATCGTAACAATCCTCTAAAGTAGCCATCTTATAAGCTTTTCATTTTTTATGTACAACGAACAAATAATTGCGTTCTTTCATACTATATCTTTTATTTTCTCTACTATTTCTTGAAGTAGTGTTCATTGTCAATTCGGAACAACCTTCAAAAGTTTCTCCACTTCGTAAACCGCCTCTCCGCTCGTAAAATGAAATGTCTCCGTATCCGTATAGATAATCAACTTCGTGCTCATTGCTCTTCCACCATATCTTGTTGGACGCGAGCAAACTTTCGCTTTTATGTCACGAATTTGCCTTTTTCTAATCATTCTTTCTTCTTCGTTAATCCAAAGCGTTATGTATCCTTTTGACATGATAATCTTAACTCTTTTGCTGAATAATTTTTTATACAACTTTTCAAAAATCGTTCCCAAAATATACCATCCCAAAATAAAACTGCTAACAATTACTAACATATCATACTCTGTCTCTCCAAAAAGGTAAGTTACAAAATTAAGCACCATAACTATCCCTACAAAACAACAAGCAACAAAAAGAACGGCAGTGACCTTTTTTACGATACTATATTTCGAATAATTAAAGTCTGCGACTAAAAGAATCTTTATTCGTTTTTTCATCAATTTTTCTCCTCCAAAGATCCCAATAACTATCTCTAAGATTTTCAACTATACTTCTTTTCATACGCCAACGAACCAAATAAATAAATCAGCCAAATAATTCCATTAGGTACCAACCAAATAATTGTATAGCCAACTAAAAAGAAAACGAGTTCACCGCCAGAGGCAGCCATTGCCCCTGCAATGAAGGCTCTTGGAATAATGAAAATCGCTACAATTCCACTAACTCCATAATAAAAATACAGAGGCTTTCTAGGTATATAAAAATGATAGGACTTTACTTCAAACCAGTTGACAAAAAATAACTTCACACCTAATGAAACAATAACTGTTAATATTACCGCTAAGTAAAAATTGCGATCACCGACGATCCGCCAACATAGTGGAAATAATATCAACTGACTTAAAAATTCTAACAATAAAATAACACTATATTTTCCTTTATTCATCTCTTCTCCACCCCTCTTGATCCAATCACATACAACACCCAACCAATCAAATTAGGCAACCACCAAATATAGAGAAATCCCTGAAAGAAGTAATGAAAATTCCCAGCACTTGCATACATCCCACCCCAGAAGAAAGCGATGGGATTAACAACTATAGAAACCATTCCGTTAATCCAATAATAATAGTTTAACGGTTTTCTTGGATAATTAATCTTCGGAAATACCTTTTCAATTCCCCGTAAAACAACAAACTTTAAAGGAATCGTCAGCAGCATTGCAACAATAACCAATCCAATAGAAATAAACATCCAGTAGTCACTATAGTGCAAATGAAAAAAGTAAACCAATGGTATAGAAATAATTGGTGTTACAGTTAGTTGTGTTACTAACTCAAGATTTAAAATAAAGACATACTTCAACCAACCCATTCTTTTTTTGTTCAATAACATCCTCCTCCTTTTTTATACCAATTTACCTCTTATTATAGCAATAAATAGTGTGTTTTCATTCTCTATACTAAAAAAAAACGAGCAAACTAATCAATTAGTTTTGGCTCGTTTCTCTTTTATATGTGTAGCATAAAGCATCAGTTTTTTTAATTAAGATAGGTGAATTATTTCCCTGTAATTGAATCCCAAATTCCACTAAAGAATCCTTTGATATTTTCCCAAAGTCCTTTAGATTTTTCTTGAATTTGTTCTTTTGTCTTAGACAAATCTAATTGTCCAACAAAGTCTTCAAAAATATTTTTATCTTTCATATCACTCATTAATGTAGTCAATTCTTTCACTTGATCAGATGTCATCACATCTTTGATTCCTTGACTTTGTAAGGCACTTTCAACGGTTTGTTGAATATCTTCTTGGGTTAGTTTTTTTCCGTCTGCTGTTTTTTTAGCTAGTTCTTTTTTGGCTTGTTCTTGCGCTGCATTTAATGCTTCGTCAGAATAACCATCTTTTGCTTTGTTTTCTTCTGTAATTTTGGATAATACATCCATTTCATCTTGGGCAACACCTACACGATCCCGATTGATAATGCCACCAGATTCTTCGACGATTTTATACACACCTGCTAAAGCACCAGAACCATCAATCGGTACTGCAGAAGCAACAGTCAGCTTTGCATCTGTAATCCCAGCAGTCAATGCTGCATTTTGATATTGGGCTTCTGTAATTTTCGTAATGTTTTTAGGTGTAGCGATATCTACAGAAATTCCCGCACCTTTTTTCTGCGTTTCCATCCGAACGGAACTATACACCGCCCACTCAGGTGTGAAGCCACCATCAGGGATAAAACTCATCAAATCTTGCCCTGTGGTTGTATATTGTGGTGTTTCTCCTTTTATTCCAAGTTCTTTCAACGTATAGTCTTTTTGCTCTTTAGTAAGTGCGTTGCCTAAAGCGACTGCATTGATTTGTAAGTTTTGTTCAGCACTACTGCTAGTTTCCGTACTCGTTGAGCTTGTTGTTGTGCTTTGCTCAGTTGCAAATGCTGCTGTTCCACTATATATACTTGTTGAAATCAAAAGTAAGCTCATCGCCAAAGCGAATTTTTTCTGTTTCATAAAAAATCCTCCTAAAATAACTTCTATTTGTAACCTACTATACAACACTTTTTTTAGTTATTCCTTAAGGACGATCCTGTTTTAATAAATTTTTATTGTATGACTCTTATTTTTCATCAAATATCAAAAATACTTGGAACTTATCAACACAAGAAGCGTGTAAACGTAAAAAGAACTCGCCCTCTTCTTTTCTATTTATTGAGATTATCCGATTTATTTGCTACCCTATTCATTTGACATTTCTTTAAATTGACAATCAATAGTCTAAACCCTATGTCATTGTCCGATTATTATTTTCCTTTAAATAAGTAAGCAATTAAGTAAAACCTAACTCTTTTTTTACTTAGACCAATATCAAAAGGCAACTTAAAAAAGTAAAAACTCCTTACATACTTTAAAGGTTTAAACAGTTTTAGCTAATATTGCAAAAAATCATTTTTTTCAAGTCTAAAAAGGTGGCTATTTCAAAGAAACAATTAATTTTGAGTATATACAACATGATATAATAAAAATTGAATATAATAAAAATTATATTCAATTTTTATCTTAAATTTATTTATGAAATCAACTCGAGTAAGGAGTTGTTGTTAATTGGTTAAGAAAAAACTCTCATTTGAATTAATGAGAATCCTCGCTTTTCTAATGGTAGTCTTTAATCATGTCTTTCATTACCTATTTTATGGATTAGAAATTTCTTATGAATGGAATGTTACGGCACTATTGATTGTTGTTGTAAAACCAGCTGTGCCGATCTTTATGATGATGTCAGGTGCATTATTACTAAGGAAAGAGTATTCATCAAAAGAGCTTATGAATAAGATTATTAGTGTGTTTGGTGTACTTTTATTGTTTTCATTATTTTATTATTATTTTGATCCTGAATTACAAAAAACGGAGAAAACATTTATTTTTTTATTTTTGAGTGGACAGATTAGTAATGCCTTGTGGTATATGTACGTATATCTCGCATTTTTGATAGTTCTTCCGTTCATAAAAAAAATGGTAGATACATTTAATGAACAAGATTATCGTAAATTCTTTTTGATTTTATTGTTCTTTTCCATGCTATTTCCTTATCTTTTAAGAGTTCTAGGTGCTGATACTTCACAAAATGATTTTGTTAAATTCATATTAAGTCCGTACTTATTGTATTTCGTTTTCGGAAATTATTATATTAATGTGAAAAAAGGCAAACTTGAATTGTTAAACAACCGATCATACCTCGTGCCTTTAATTTATTTGGTTACATTAATATTTTCTACCGGAATAATTATTTTATCGAGGAGTAACCTTCAAGATTTCAGTCTATGGAATAACAAAGCGGATTCTTTTCAATATGGGGTATTATCGATCGCTTTGTTTTTAATGTTAAATAAAATAACGATTACATCAAAAATAATGGAGCGCGGAATTATTTTCTTAGGTTCTAAAACTTACTTTGCCTACTTGATTTCGGATTTTGTGATTCATAGTATCTATATAGATCTCTTGCAACGATTAGATTTCTTTGATAATGTATTGATCAAGTTTACCATCATCTCGATTTGCATTGCCATAATTTGCATATTATTTTCGTTAATTTTAAACCTACTTTTAGCTAGTAGTAAAAAACTAGTGATTAGCATAAAAAAATAGATACCCATTACTAAAAAAATAATCGAGAATGATTTCATAAATCAAGTTAAAATGAACAACTAAATATATTGAATTACTGAAAGACAACATTCCAGCTATTCAGGATTATTGCATCTATTAAACAACTTCATCAATCTTTTTCCTGGACCTTTAGTGAGCAAAGCCTAGATAACCGGCGGAACCAAAAATAGTCCCATTAAAAATAAGCTGAAATTCACAAAATTTTTACTCTAATACTTTTGATGTTGGTAAAAAATTACCGACATCTTTTTTAATCCAAAGAATAATATAAAAGGCATCTTGATATCCTTTATAATTAGGTCAATGAAAACCATTAAAAAAGGGAGAATACACCAATTTTCATTTGGTATGCTTGATTACTCTGCTCATATTTGCGCTCCTTGTGAATTAGCTATACAATCAATTTCAGTACAATAAACAGAGAATACATAATAACAATACAAACAAAAATGATTCTATCTTTTTTTATCAAATTCCCCCTAAAATCCAAATAAATAAAACGAACGGAAGTCAAAAGTATCACTATTGAAAATATTGTGCACAATAAATTTCCCATAACTATTATCCAATTTTAACGAGGCTTAAAATCATAAACTAAATTTAAAATAACCCCACGACCTCTATTATTGTCCTCAAAACGATTGGCAAGTAAACCAATGTACCTAGCTAGAAAACCGCCAATTTATCTTCCCATCGCGAATAAGTTAACTTAATTTAAGCATAATCCCTCGAACAAGACAACTTATTATTATTTAAAAAATAATATTTATTTCAAAAAAAGAGTGGACTTTCAAAACAAAACCATCAGCCTTTTAAATACATCAAAAAAACTCCCACCATTCAGAACGAATCCTGAACAGTGAAAGCTTCAAATTACTATTTATTTTGTATAATCCTTAACCAAGTCAATAACTTCTTCCATTGTATCGCAGTCATTCAACGCACGATCCGCAAGTTCAGCCATTTTCTTAGTGTCTAGACGTTTCATCAAGCTACGTGTTTGAAGAATAGATGTCGCACTCATTGAGAACTCATCTAAGCCCATTCCCACTAATAATGGTACAGCCATTTGATCGCCACCCATTTCTCCACACATACCAGTCCATTTACCTTCTGCATGAGATGCGTCAATCACGTTTTTGATCAAACGTAAAATTGATGGGTTATATGGTTGGTACAAGTAAGAAACGCGTTCGTTCATACGGTCTGCTGCCATTGTGTATTGGATCAAGTCATTTGTTCCAATACTGAAGAAATCAACTTCTTTAGCGAATTTATCAGCAATTACAGCTGCTGCAGGAATTTCGATCATGATACCAACTTGGATCGTATCAGAAACTTTAGTTCCTTCAGAAACTAATTTTGCTTTTTCTTCTTCAAAGATTTTCTTCGCTGCTCTGAATTCTTTTAATGTCGCAACCATCGGGAACATGATACGTAAGTTACCATGAACAGAAGCACGAAGTAATGCACGCATTTGTGTGCGGAACATTTCGTCGCCACGCTCTGATAAACTGATACGTAACGCACGGTAACCTAAGAATGGGTTCATTTCATGCGGTAATTGAAGATAAGGTAATTCTTTATCTCCACCGATATCCATTGTACGAACCACGACAGGTTTGCCGTTCATCCCTTCAAGTACTGCAGTGTAAGCTTTGTATTGTTCATCTTCCGTTGGGAAATCTGGAGAATCCATGTAAAGGAATTCTGTACGATACAAACCAACAGCTTCAGCCCCATTGTTGTGTACGCCTTCTAAATCTTTAGGTGTACCAATGTTTGCAGCTAATTCGATATGTTTACCATCAGCCGTAACTGTTTCTGCATGTTTTAATTTTTCCCATTCAGCTTTAAGGTCAGCGTATTCTTTGCCTTTTGCTTCAAATTCAGCTTTTTCAGCATCAGACGGGTGAACGATAACATCGCCATCGATTCCGTTAACAGCTAAAATATCGCCTTCTTTGACTTTAGCAGTGATTTCTTTTGTTCCTACAATCGCAGGAATTTCAAGAGAACGAGCCATAATAGCTGAATGTGATGTACGTCCGCCAATATCAGTTACGAATGCTTTTACATACGTACGATCTAATTGAGCGGTATCACTTGGTGTTAAGTCATGAGCAACTACAACCACTTCTTCATTAATCATTGAAGGGTTTGGAAGAGTTACACCTAACAAATGAGCTAAAATACGTTTAGCAACGTCACGGATATCTGCAGCACGTTCTTGCATGTAAGCATTATCATCCATTGCTTCAAACATACCAATATACATGTCTGTTACTTCTTTTAATGCTGATTCGGCATTTACTTTATTATCTTGAATATTTTGTTTGATTTGACCGATCATTTCTGGGTCAGCCAAAACCATTAAATGTGCATCAAATACTTGCGCTTCTTCTTCACCAAGGCTTTGCGCTGCTTTTTCTCTGATTGCTTGTAACTCAGTCGTAGATTTTGCTAGAGCTTCATCTAAACGACTTTCTTCAGCAGATGAATCATCCACAGATTTTTTGTCAAAAGACAAATCAGGTTGAACTAACAGGTAAGCTTTAGCAATAGCAACACCATCACTTGCGGCAATTCCTTTTAGCATTTCAGACATTATTCAGACAATCCTTCTTTTTGCATTGTGTCAACGATTGCTGCTAATGCATCAGCTTCGTCCACACCATCAACTGAGATCGTTACGTCTGAACCTTGACCAACACCTAGAGACATAACGCCCATGATTGATTTAAGGTTAACAGATTTACCTTTGTATTCTAAGTTAATATCTGAGTTGAATTTACTTGCTGTTTGAACTAATAATGTAGCTGGACGAGCGTGAATCCCTGTTTCTGCTACGATGTGAAAATCTTTCTTTTCCATATGAATCGGTCTCCTTCGTAAGTAAAATAATTTTTATGTTAGGGTTTTCCTTTCTTGGTACGTTTCAAGTGAAACTAGATTCTGGATAATACCCTTTCAATTTTTAAGATTACCATTTTTTGTGAGTAGTTACAACACTTTTCACCTATTTTTTATCGAATCAAACTATCAATTATATCTCTTCTTTCATGTAACGATATATAATTCGTCCATTTAATCCAGCTTCTCCAACAATGGACATTCGATCCGGCAAATTTTTCCAAGCTTCCCTGAATGAAGGGAAATCTTTTGGTTCTACAACGATTTCCGCAATCTCGCCTTCTTTTAATGCTTGGATTTGTTCTTCAAAAGGATTTTCAAACATCCTACTAATCACTGCTTTCATGTTAATTTTTGGTCTAATAATATTGTATGACAAAAATAGAGATTTGTCTAAATTGTTCTCATTATTTCTATTAAATCACTCTAAGAAATGTCTAACTTTCTCTCTTTCCGGAAAATTTTACTACTCTTTTTCCTTTACGTTCATAGTTTCATCTTCGTTTTTTAGAGTTCAATTGCTTGATTCTTAGCTAAAAGATGCTATAATATTTTCAAAGGTCAAAAATGGTCAACTAATGTTTTGACCTTGTAACTACGACTTTGATACATGATTTGTCTTATTATAGAAAGGACGTGTTTTATCCTATGATCTGTCAAAATTGCCAGCAAAATCAAGCAACAATCCATTTATACGCAAATGTTAATGGTCAAAGAAAACAATTAGATTATTGCCAAAGTTGCTATCAAAAATTAAAAACACAAGCAAATGATACTCAACCAACAATGTCACAACAAGATCCATTTGGTTTTGGAAGTTTAGATGATTTATACCGCTCTTTATCTCGTCAAATGCAAGAACAACAAGGAAATCCTAATGGTCAAATACCGCCTACACAATTTGGAGACGGTAATGGCTTCAATGGCGGACAACCGCCAAGAGGCAATGCTGGACAAGGAAATGGTTTACTAGGTGAGTACGGAATCAACATTACTCAAGCTGCTCGAAATGGCGACATTGATCCTGTTGTCGGACGTGATGAAGAAATCAAACGAGTTATCGAAATCCTAAATCGCCGAACAAAAAATAACCCTGTCTTAATAGGTGAACCTGGTGTAGGTAAAACTGCCGTTGTTGAAGGACTGGCTCAAAAAATCGTTGATGGCGATGTTCCACAAAAATTATTAGATAAAGAAGTTATACGTTTAGATGTTGTTTCACTCGTTCAAGGAACGGGTATTCGAGGTCAGTTTGAAGAACGGATGCAAAAATTGATTGAAGAAATCAAACAAGCCGAAAATGTGATTCTCTTCATAGATGAAGTTCATGAGATCGTCGGTGCTGGTTCAGCAGGTGACGGAAATATGGATGCCGGCAATATTTTGAAACCAGCTCTAGCTCGTGGCGAATTGCAAATGGTTGGTGCCACAACCTTAAATGAGTACCGTATTATCGAAAAAGATGCAGCCCTAGAAAGACGGATGCAGCCTGTCCGTGTGGATGAACCAACCGTAGATGAAACAATTGCCATACTCAAAGGCTTGCAAAAACGTTACGAGGACTATCATCATGTAAAATACACGGATGAAGCAATTAAAGCAGCAGCAACTTTGTCTAATCGTTACATTCAAGACCGCTTCTTACCTGATAAAGCGATTGATTTATTAGACGAGTCTGGCTCTAAGATGAACTTAACAATTCAAATCGTTGATCCAAAAACGATTGAAAAGAAATTAGCCGATGCTGAGCAACAAAAACAACAAGCTTCTGCAGAAGAAGACTTCGAAAAAGCTGCTTATTACCGCGACCAAATCAATAAACTACAAGCAATGAAAGAAAAACAAATTAGCGATGAAGAAACACCTGTGATCGATGAGCAAAATATCGAAGCAATTGTCGAACAAAAAACTGGTATTCCAGTCGGTGATTTAAAAGAAAAAGAACAGACACAATTGAAAAATTTGGCTGTTGACCTAAAAGCACATGTTGTAGGACAAGATAATGCTGTTGATAAAGTATCAAAAGCGATTCGCCGTAACCGTGTAGGTTTAGGCAAACAAAATCGTCCAATCGGCTCCTTCTTATTTGTGGGACCAACTGGTGTAGGTAAAACTGAATTAGCTAAACAATTAGCTTATGAATTATTTGGTTCACAAGACTCTATGATTCGTTTTGATATGAGTGAATATATGGAAAAACACAGTGTGTCTAAATTGATTGGTTCACCTCCTGGCTATGTTGGGTACGATGAAGCTGGACAACTAACAGAAAAAGTACGTCGTAACCCTTATAGTTTGATTTTATTGGATGAAATTGAAAAAGCACATCCAGATGTACTGCATATGTTCTTGCAGATTCTAGATGATGGGCGTTTAACGGATGCCCAAGGTCGCACCGTAAGCTTTAAAGATACGATCATTATTATGACAAGTAATGCAGGAACTAGTAATGTCGAAGCAAATGTCGGTTTCGGAGCCGCTCGTGATGGGGTTACTAAATCTGTTTTAGGTCAATTGAACAATTTCTTTACACCTGAATTCTTGAACCGTTTTGACGGAATCGTCGAATTTAAAGCATTAAGTAAAGAAAACTTGATGAATATCGTTAGTTTAATGCTAGATGAAGTGAATAATTTATTGGCACATCAAAAACTCCATATTGATGTCCCAACTGAGGTTAAAGAAAAACTAGTTGATTTAGGCTACGATCCTGCAATGGGTGCACGTCCACTCCGCCGAACAATCCAAGAACAAATTGAAGACGGAATCGCAGAGTATTACTTAGATCATCCTGAAGAGCATCAATTGGTTGCTAAACTAGACGCAGATGGTAAAATTATTGTCACTGGAGAAATCCATACATTACCTAATGAAATTAGTACTGAAAGTACTGAAAATACTGAAACAGAATAACTAAATAAGTACTGTTCACCCTCCACTTATTTCCGAAGCGGAGCGTTGTAGTTGCTTTCGCTTCCACCCTTTATTCGGTTTTCATTTGGCTGGGATATAACTCGTAGAGTTATGTCCCAGCCATTTTTAGTATTTTTGAAGACAAATTTCTTTTTATTTATGCTAAAAAAAATTATAATTATAATGAATCAACTTTATAGACATGTAAAAAAAAGATTATTCTAGTTCTTATAGATCTGTGAATACTCTGCTTTTTTATTATCAAAAAAACAAAATATTGAGGTGAGAAAAATGAAATTAGCCAATGTAACCAATAGCTATAAGCAACTGGTGAATAAACAACTGGAAAATACTGATGCTTATTTTGTAAAAGTGTATTCTGCCGGAAATACGACCGTTATTTACACCGAAGCTTCCCAACATGCAGAGATAGTAATCGTCAATAAAAAACGTGCCCTTCGCAAAACAGAAATTAATGAAATCCTTGCTTACTTTTTAAAACGCTTACCAAAAGATCGATGTGATCGTGAAAACATTTCTATTATTTCATTAAAAGACATTACTGAAATCTCTTTACCGTTAACTAAGAGTGCCATTGAAAAATAAAAAAGAAAAAGGGTACGAAACATTATGAGGCAATTGCCTTCTTAAGGAGTTTCGCACCCTTGCTTTTCGTTTTTTATTCATTCTACATTAAAAAGCATAAATAAAATAATTCTATTTTGTTAGATTTTCTTCTATTTATTTTTTTTACTTAAAAAAAGTGATAAAAATCCTGTTCCCAAAAGAATCGCAGCTGAGACATAATATGGGAAAAAGTGGTTAATATCAAACATATATCCTGCCGCCATCGGTCCCAAGATATTACCAAAACTTGTAAATGTTGAATTTAATCCATTTATCGTTCCTTGTTGGTCTCCAGCATGTTTAGATAAATATGTTGTTACTGCTGGTCTAAATAAATCAAAAGCTAAGAATACGATAAAAGTGGAAAAAACCACAACAAGGTTGTTATTTGTAAATGCAATTATTGCTATAAATATTGAACTTGCAAAGAAAGTTAATTGAATCAGCCCTAGTTCACTCATCTTTTGCACAATTGCATCAAAGAAAAATAATTGACAAATAAGTGCTAAAATCCCACTAACCGTTATAACCATCGCAATTTCACCTGTTGTAAAACCAAAATTAATCGTTGCCATAATACTATAGATTGATTCAAATGCTTGTAAACCAAATGAAGAAATCAAAATGATTACGAACAATGAAGTGAATACTGGGTTTTTCAAAATATCCATAAATGAACCTTTTTTCGCTTCAACGGCTGCTTGAATCCGTTTCTCTGGCTCTTTCAATACTGTTAACGTCAATATAAATCCGATAAATGCCAAAATTGCTGCACCATAAAAAGGAGCACGAATTCCCAAGTAAGCGATAAAGCCACCCACACCAGGTCCAATAATAAATCCACCACTAATAGCTGCTGAAACCAATCCCATTGCTTTGGGACGTTCTGCAATAGTTGTCATATCGGCTACAAACGCTGTAACAGATGGCATAATTAATGCAGCAGCAATTCCTCCCAGACCTCTGGAAATATAAAAACCACTTTTCGCCTGTGCTAATCCAAATAATAACTCAGAAATTGAGAATATAAGCATCCCCGTTGCAATCATTTTTTTACGTCCAAGTTTATCTGATAATACCCCGGCAATTGGTGAAATAATTAATTGTGTTATAGCAAAAATTGAAATCATCATACCCATTGTTGCGCCAGAAAAATGCATTTCTTCTTTTAGCTGCGGAATAACAGGGATAACTAAACCCACACCCAGAAACACTAAAAACAAATTAGAAATTGCCAAATACATCATACTTTTTTTACTCTTCACGACTTCATCCCCCACTAATGTTCATTTTATACCACTTGCTGAAATTTTTCATGCTTGTTTACTTACTTTTTCAATAAGAATTTGCTCATATTTTTTCTCTAAAGTCTTCTATCTCAACGAAAAATAGATGTACCAATTTCTCTTATAAATCAATTACTTATTATAAAATAACGTAAAAATTGACTATTGAAAGAATTGTTCTCTCAATAGTCAGCTACTTACCTATTTTCATTAAGACAATTTAATTCAACTCTTCTTTCCGAAGTTGGCTAATAATTGGTAACCGAAAAAGAATAAATAATGTCACACAATAAACTGGAAATTGAATTAGTTGTTGAATAAACCTAGTACTCATAAGTACGTCCCAAGAAGTACCATACAACATATTCAGCCATAAGCTATTCAAAAACAAATTTAACCCAAACGTGACAAAAAAATTAGTTAACAACAATTTTTTTACTGTTATCTGCCCAGAATAAGCATAACCAAAAACAAGTCCTGTTAGAAAAGCAGTGAGGATAAATCCAGGGAAAAATGGAAATTTAGGAAATAAAATCATTCCTAAAAAATACCCTACAGCACTTATCAACGCTACCTCAAAAGGTCTAAAAAATCTAGCAGAAATTGCTGTCACTATAAAAGCAAAAGAAATTTTTAGGGTTAAAAACTGAATGGACAACAAGCTACCTAAAACTATTTGCAATGCGATAAAAAGACCTCCACGAGCTACTAAGCGAACTTTGTCTTTGGTCATATGGTTTCTCCTTTAACGTTTTAATACCTACATTTATAACACAAAAAAGAAACGACGTCTAATAGAGATTAAATCGCTTTTTCCTCTTGTTTTTACCCATTAAATTATATATTTTTTATTCTTTTTTCCGCCTATTTTAAATTGCTTTATTTTATCCGCCTTTTAATCCATTTAAATTTGCCAGTTATTTCATTTTAACTACATGCAGGATCCATCACACTTGTCCCTTTAGAAAAACACCTCCGTCGATTTCATTTTACATGAATCCACAGGGGTGTTTTATTCGCTTCTTATTTTGTAACAGACGTCCTTCGTAATAAGAATTAGCTGATGCGCTGCGTTAAAATGTTAATCTCAACGTATTTTTTACATCAAACTCTTCAATTCTACATCCGGATACTTATCTGCAAACCAACGCATCGCAAATTGATTTTCAAACAAGAATAATGGTTGGTCAAAGCGATCTCTTGCTAAAATATTTCGACTTGAACTCATTCGTTCATCTAGATCAGCTGGATCAATCCAACGAGCGATTTTTGAGCCCATCGGTGTCATAACCACTTCAGCGTTATATTCGTTCAGCATACGATGTTGGAAAACTTCAAATTGCAATTGCCCTACCGCGCCAATAATATATTCCTCTGTAAGGTACGTTTTATACAGCTGAATTGCCCCTTCTTGAACAAGTTGATAAATTCCTTTATGAAAAGATTTTTGCTTCATCACATTTTTAGCACTAACTTTCATAAATAACTCTGGCGTAAATGAAGGCAGCTCTTCATATTTTACTTTCAACTTTCCTTCAAATAATGTATCGCCAATTTGGTAATTCCCTGTATCATAAATCCCAATAATATCTCCTGCAACAGCTTCTTCCACATTTTCACGTGAATCAGCCATAAATTGAGTTACATTGCTCAATTTAATTTTCTTACCAGTTCTCCCTAAGGTCACATCCATGCCACGTTCAAAGGTTCCTGAACAAATACGAACAAAAGCAATTCGATCTCGGTGGGCAGGATTCATATTCGCTTGGATTTTAAAAACAAATCCAGAAAATTCTTCTTCATAAGGGCTGACCTCTTGACCATCTTCTGTTTTATGCCCATATGGTGATGGTGCAAATTGTAAAAAGGTCTCTAACATCGTTTGTACACCAAAATTCGTTAACGCTGAACCAAAGAACACTGGGGTTTGATCTCCACGAGCAATCTTCTCAGTATCAAATGCATCACCAGCTTCTACTAACAATTCTACTTCTTCTAATACTTGCTGATAGACACTTTCTTTATGCAACGGTAAGTCACTAGGTATATCTCCATCAACTAATGGAATAAATCGCTCACCATTATTGTTTTCTGGTCGATAGATTTCCACACGTTGGTTGTAAATATCGTATAAACCTTCCAACCCTTTTCCCATACCAATCGGCCAATTCATTGGATAAGATTCAATGTCCAGTAGTTCTTCTAATTCTTCAAGCAACTCTAGCGGCTCACGTCCATCTCTATCAAGTTTATTGATAAAGGTAAAAATCGGAATTCCTCGTCTTTTGACCACTTGAAATAATTTCTTTGTCTGAGCTTCGATCCCTTTTGCACTGTCAATGACCATCACTGCACTATCTACGGCCATCAATGTCCGATAAGTATCTTCTGAAAAATCTTCATGTCCTGGTGTATCTAAAATATTTACGCGTTTATCATCGTAATCAAATTGCATCACGGAACTTGTAACAGAGATTCCTCTTTGCTTTTCAATTTCCATCCAGTCAGATTTTGCAAAATTACCTGTTTTTTTCCCTTTAACGGTTCCGGCTTGACGGATTGCTCCACCAAATAATAAAAGCTGTTCAGTAATTGTCGTTTTACCAGCATCCGGATGGGAAATAATTGCAAACGTTCTGCGGCTGTCTACCTGTTCTTTTAAGTGTGGATTATTCATTTATTACTCCTATCTATTCGTAGTCTTCTCTTGAGAAAATGTTAATTATTTTAACGATCTATTTTAAAGGATTGTTCACATTGGAAAATTCTCCCTATTTCTTTTATTATTTAACTAGTGTAGTATATCATGGAATTGCCCTTTGTTTCAAAGTCTTTCGTTCATTTTTCAGAAAAAAAGAGACAAAAACAAAATTTGGATAATTTTGTTTTTGTCTCTTAAATTGGGGAAGATAGTTTCATTGCTAAAACCTAGCATTTCACTAAAAAAAGTTTTACACTTAACTTACCTAAGTATAAAGTTAGCTACACAATTGTGCAAATCAACACAAAAAATGATCGGAACTATTTGTTTGATTTAAATTTAGTTATTTTAAAAGAACAAACTACTATCATATAAACATCTAAAATAAGAGTATTGTTATATATTTATCGGAAGATAGCTAAAATAACCAAATTACGTTTACATTTTTTATATTATTGATAATTTTTATTCAAAGGAGACAAAAAATGATTGAAAAACTAATGTTAGAAGATACTGCGCGACGTAAATTGACTCTGTTTAAGTTATTAACTAAACTATCTGAATCCCATCACAGTATCAAGTTTTTTGAAACAAGAACTGATTATTCCTATAGTCGTGTTGTCTATCTCTTAGATTTAATCCAACAAGATCTTACAAAAATAATCGGTAAAAAAGTGGAGTTAATCCAAGTTGATGGTGTTCATTACAAGCCAACGATTTCCTATGATATGTATTACCAATACCTAATTCGTCAAAGTATACCTTGTCAATTATTAGTATCCATTGTTTACTCACCAGAAGATGATTTAGATGCCTTTTGCGAAAAAAATTTTCATAGTCGGACAACTGTTGTACGAAAATCCAAACCACTCAGTGACTATCTAAAAACATTTGCTATTAAAATGAACACATCCCAATTAAAATTATATGGTGATGAGCGTGTTATCCGAATGACTCTATATGCCTTAATTTGGCTAGCAACTCACGGAGCAAAATTACCACAAATCAAAAATCCTTCGATGGACTATAAAGAAATTATTGACATCGTCAGCCCTTATTTTCCAGATAGCTATAGTTACGCTGCTAACAAACAAATTACACTGTTTTTAGATATCGTTTATCTAAGAGCCAAAACAGGTTACCAACTTACAGAAAAAACAGATATTGATCCTTATATTCCTGCTCATACTGGTTATTCAAACTCTTTCTTCAAAAGCATTATTCAAGAGAATAAAATCCTGGAAGCCGAGACACAATTTGCAGCTTTTTTATTAATCAGTGCGCCTAATTTTTTCAGAAACAATGACTATCGCCTCTCTTTATTAAAAATCTATTTGGAAAGTCACGTTAATCCAGCAACTAAAATCCTTGAAGAAGTTTGTACCGTATTTAGTGATGAATTTATGCCTGATCGTTTTTTATGGGAGAATGAACCTATACTTTTTGGCAATGTTGCAAATATTATTTTTACTGCAGCTATCATTCAAAAACCGTTTCCATCATTATTCCACTTAATCAATCATTCTTTATATGCTAAAAACGAATATTATTATCAACTTTTTAAACGGTTCAAAACGCTCTTTCAAAAAATTTCTAAAAGAAAAAATTGTGGTTGGCTTAAAGATTCTATCCATCCTTTATCAGATATGTTGGCATCACTATTGGTACCCATTTATGCTTCTTTTCAAGAGAATAACGTGCTACGAGTTGCTTTGATTGCTGAATCTAACTACTTACTCGTTCAACCTCTAGCACAATTTATCGAGCAACTCCCATTTGTGCAATTAATAGCCTATGAACATGATAATTTTTCTTCGTTTGATTTCATTGTTGCCACTTCAGCTTACTTAATTCCAGAAGAAAGTCCTTTGCCTTCATTTATTTTTCGCTTTTCGGCTGATAATGACGAGCAATACATTGATCTTTATCAAGCAATAAAAAAAATTCACAATCAAAAGGAATAAATCAAAAAAACTGGAGCTTACTTTGAACGTTTCAAAGATACTCCAGTTTCTTTCTATATTCTTTGTTTTTAAACCTTACCTTCTAGGTTCATCATCTTCCAGCTCTTTACGAAAGAAACGACGATTTTCTTCTGGTTCTTCATCTACGATTTCTTCATCATGAAATACAACTTTTAAAGCCAATACTCTAGTTCCTTCCATTTCTTCTGAAGTCAATGTGATGTTGCCAATATCAAATGATAGTTTCTCTCCCTCATCAGGAATTGTCCCTAATGCGGTAATCAGATAACCAGCCATCGTATCAACATCACTCATATGCAAATCTGTGCCAAACGCTTCGTTAAATTCATCAATCAACATTCTACCTTGGATCAAGTATTCATGATCACTAATCTTAGCATATAAATTTTCCACTTCGTCTGTTTCATCGTCAATTTCACCAACGATTTCTTCTAGTAAATCTTCCAATGTTGCTAGACCAACGACACCACCATATTCATCTAACAAAATAGCCATTTGGTTTTGCGTTCTTTTCAATTCATAGAGTAAATCATCAATAAAAATAGTTTCTGGGACAAATAATGGTTCTTGAATAATATTTTTTAACTCGATATTATCAAAACCTAATTTATGCGCTGCTTTTAGTAAATTTTTAGTGTGTAAGACACCCACGATTTTGTCTTTGTCTTCATTATAGACAGGAATCCTTGAAAAGTTTTCTGATAAAATCGAAGTAATATTTTCTTCTATATCATCTTCAATGTTAATCATAAAAGCATCTGTACGCGGAACCATTACTTCACGCGCTACTTTTGTGTCCAACGAAAAAACACCTTGAAGCATTTCTAGTTCATCATTATCTAAAACACCTTCTGATTCTAACATGTAACGCATTTCATCACGTGTCATTTTTGAATCAGCGTCATCAAACTTCATAGGTGTAAGTTTTGAAAGTAAATCTGTCGAAGCTGATAGCAACCACACAAACGGTCGAGCAATCACTCCTAATATACGCACAAATCCAGAGGTCGCTTGAGCTACTTCTTCCGATTTATTCATTGCAATTCGTTTCGGATATAATTCACCAAAAACGATGGAAACATAGGTTAACATAGCTAAAATAATAATATTCGCTATACTTTTTGCAGCAGTTCCGCCGCCAAGTACAGGCGCTAGTCTTGCTGACAAGGTATCAGCCAAAGAAGCTCCAGATAAAATGTTCACTAATGTAATACCTACTTGAATCGTTGATAAAAAGCTAGTAGGATCTTGCAAAATTTTTAATAACTTCTTCGCTTTGGCGTCTCCTTCTTCTGCTTTTTGTTCGACACGATTCTTATTGACTGAAACAACGGCTATTTCCGCAGCAGCAAGAAACGCATTGATCAAAGTTAATACGATCAATAATAAAATTTGCGCGATAAGCGACTGACTCTCGGGGTCAGCATTCATAATGTGCACTCTCTCCTCTTAAAATATTCAGAAAACGTAATATTCCGTTTTCCAATTTCATTTAGTAACAAACTGTTTACTAAGTAATCTGATAAAAAACGTGACCACAGCAAGTAGTCACGTTAAAATACTATCACAAATAGCAATCAATTTCAATATTCGTTATTATTTTTCCTTCATCGTCAAGTCATTGCCTTCACCAGTTAATACAATTTTTTCACTTCTACTTTCTCGAATCATTCCCATCACATGAATAGCTACTGTTTTAGCAATTGCATAAAATGGTACACCTAAAAAGATTCCTAAAAGTCCAGCGATATTTCCAGCAACTAATAATACAATAATGATTGTTAAAGGATGGATCTGCAATGACTTTCCAATAACATTTGGATAAATAATATTTCCATCGATTTGCTGAACGATTAAAACAACAACACAACAAAATACAGCTTTAATCGGTTCATCAAACACAGTTACAAAAACTGCTGGTGCTAATCCTAGATATGGTCCAAGATAAGGAATTAAATTGGTAAAACCCGCAATCACGCCGAATAAAAAGGCATAGCGAACACCAATTAAAGAATAACCAATAGCAGTGAATGTACCTACAAATAGACATTCGATTGCTTGTCCGCTAATATAGTTAGCTAGCGTTTTATTGATTTTTGATAATAATTGCGCAATACTTTCTTGACGATTTTCTGGTAAAAATTTTTTTATCCCAGGTACTAAGCGGTCGCCATCTTTCATCATATAAAATAGGATAAATGGCGCTGTAAAAATAACAATTGTCGTTGAAGCAACGGTTGAGACTACTGAACCTAAACTAGTAGACAAACCACTTAAAAATTGTTGAATAATTTTTCCATAAGAAATATCCAACTTCTCTATATAACTAGTCAAATCAACCTCTTTAAACAAAGGTAATTCCGCCATTTTATAAACCCAAGCTTCTACATTGCTGAAAACTGTTGGCATATTTGATGCCAAACTAGCTAATTGAGACGCTAGCTTAGGGATTACACTCACTAAAATCAAAATAAGCGCCACTAGCAAAATCAATAAAACTAAAAGCACTGCATATATTCGTTTCATCTTCGTTTTCATCAATAAGTTGACGATTGGATTTAAAATATAATACAAAAATCCTGCGACCAAAACTGGTGCAAATAATGTTGAAAAAAATGTACCAATTGGTGTAAACAGAAAATTGATTTTTGTTGAAACAAAAATCAACGTTGCAATAACGAGTAATTCTGCTGACCAGAAAAATAATTTTGACTGTCTTAATTTTTCAAACAAAGAGACCCCTCCTTTTATTATTAAAAAGTCTATTTTTTACTTCGTCCATAAACGCTTTTAATAGATTTTAACATAACATTTCTTAAGTGAGATAGCAATAGTACTTTATACCTATCTTTCGTTCAAAAAAAGCTGAAATAAAAAAGTAGTATTTTTTTCATTAGCTAAAATGTACAGTGTCACTACCATTTTTACAAACGAAAACCATCCAATTATTCCAAAGTTCTAATGTTTATTTTTTTAATGTATAATTAAGTAAAATAATTATAATAGAGGTGTCAAATGAAAATCGTTCACACAAAAGATACTATGAGTGCTATCTATCTAGATGCTCTTTCTATCCGTCATCAAGTGTTTATGTTAGAACAACATGTTCCTAAAGAAATTGAAATTGATAAATATGAAGCTGCTTGTATCCATTTTGTCTTATACTCGGATGAAAATGTAGCCGTTGCAACTTGCCGTTTACTCCCTCTTGAAGATGGGGTGATTAAATTGCAACGAATGGCCGTTCAAAAAAAATTCAGAGGAAAAGAATATGGTCGATTGATTGTTGAAGCTGCTGAGAGCTTTTCTAAAGAACAAGGTTATCATATAGTGACTTTGGGCGCTCAAATAACAGCACTTGGCTTTTATGAAAGGATGGGCTATGTAAAAGAAGGCGAAAAATTTCTAGATGCTGATATTGAGCATTATAAAATGAATAAAGCTCTTTAGACTTAAGAATAAGTCGGTAGCCATTATAATCATATTCTATTGATTAATAATAAAAGAAACTGAACCAAGACTTAATTAGGCTTTGGTTCAGTTTCTTTTTCATTTAACATCTTACATTGGCTATTTCTTCGATAACTCTAGATAACGCTGATACCAAATATCTACATAAGCATCGGAAAATGGGCCTTTTTCATTATTAATCCAATCTACTAATGTCTTAACATTTTCTTTTAGAATAAAATCAATATCTTCTGGATATTCCATGATCTTACTGTGAAATTCATATTCATCCACATCTAACAGACGTTTCTCCCCATCAGGAAAAACCTTGATATCCAAATCATAATCGATATACTTCAACGCTTCATCGTCTAAAAGATAAGGTGACGCTAGATTGCAGTAATAAGAAACCCCCTTTTCTCTAATCATCGCTATTATGTTGAACCAGTATTTTTTATGAAAATAAACAATAGCAGGCTCTCGAGTCACCCAGCGACGTCCATCAGACTCTGTCACCAACGTATGATCGTTGACACCAATCACTGAATACTCACTTGTTTTTAATACCATAGTATCTCGCCATGTTCGATGCAAATGTCCGTCGTGTTTGTAACTTTGAATCGTTACAAATTCACCTTCTTTTGGAATTGCCATAGTCCCCCAACTTTCCCTAGTACGAAAAAATCACTTAAAAAGCTGATTATTCTTCGTTTGGGTGTTCATTACACCGATGTCATTACAATTATATCATAATTTTCAACTTTGCATACTAAGGAGTTTGGTTTTATTTTGAAACATAGAGAATAAAATGAACAGCTATTGAAAAGTACCCAATAAAGTCAAACAAAACGTTGTTATCTGTATATTATCTAGCCCATCTCATTTTTATTATTTTTTCGATCTGTTTCAAAAAGTTCAATCATCTTTTGTTGGGGTTTAGGAAACACTAATGTTGAAAAATCAGTTTCTTTGACCCAACGCTGTTTTTCAGTAATTTCCGTAAAACCAGTCTGACGGCCATAAAAAACGAGAATATGCCATTTTAAATGGCTGAAAATATGAGTCACTTCACCTAATGTTCGTTTTTGCCAAACCACTTGCGAATACTCTTCAAAAATGTCTACAGTATCTTCTGCAACCATACTATGTTCTTCAAAATCTAATGACATTTGTTGCTGTTCTTTCGCCCAATTTTCTTGTAAAAATTCAAAGCGCTCTTTTGTGATTTCATTGATCGGAAATAGCCACATATTGGCTAATAATCCCTTCTCATCACGCTGACTTAATAAAAATTCTTGCTGTTTATTTTCAATAATACCGCCAATATAATACACATCTTTTGGCTTTAGTTTTTTAGATTTTACTGGAAAATTGGTCATTGTATTTTTTTGATAACTTAAACAATAGGATTGAATGGGACACCTTTCACATTTAGGTGACGTCGGCGTGCACACTGCTGAGCCTAAATCCATCATCGCTTGATTAAAATCTCCTGGTCGTTCTTCATCAAT
Organism: Enterococcus sp. 4G2_DIV0659; assembly: GCF_002140715.2. Classification (NCBI taxonomy): domain Bacteria; kingdom Bacillati; phylum Bacillota; class Bacilli; order Lactobacillales; family Enterococcaceae; genus Enterococcus; species Candidatus Enterococcus mansonii. The sequence continues at coordinate 764,337 of NZ_NGLE02000001.1, forward strand.
AATTTTATACATCGCTTCTTCAAAAACTTTACGACTGCTAGCTTTTGCGATATCATCCTCAATTTCAAACAAACGGCTTACTACACGCATCACATTTCCATCAATTGCTGGTTCAGGAAGTTGAAAAGCGATACTTCCAATCGCTCCTGCAGTATAAGGCCCAATCCCTTTTAATTGTCGAATTTCTTCGATCGTTCTAGGCATTTGACCATCAAATTCATTTACAATTTGTTGTGCGGCAATTTTTAAGTTTCTTGCTCTGGAGTAATAGCCCAGCCCTTCCCAAGCTTTTAATAGTTTTTCATCTGGTGCATTCGCCAAATCTTGGATCGTTGGGAACCATTCCATAAAACGATAGTAATAATCGATTACTGTATCGACACGAGTTTGTTGTAACATGATTTCTGAAATCCAAATTCGATATGGATCTAAGTTAACTCGCCAAGGTAAGTTTCTTTTTTCTTTTTCATACCAAGCAATAAATGTTTCTTGAAAAGAACGAAGCTTCTCTTCTCCCCACGTTTCCCAATAGTTATTATTCTTCATTTTCTAATTCCTTTTCGTCAAAATATTGCTGAATCAAATCTGAGTCAAAACGTTTTTGGAACAGACCTTGTTTGACTTTCATTAGGCGTTTATAGGGATCTAATTTGCGATGTTTTTCCCATAATTTATCGCCTTCTTTTCTGATTACCTCTAATTCTTGCTCTTCATCTTTTTCAAATGATAGCTCTTCTAAAGCCAAATCGATCACTTCACGATTAAATCCTTTTTGCATCAAATGCATTTGGACTTTTTGCACAGCATCTTTAAAGCTTTTTGTACGGTAACGTCTCATCGCCTTTTCAGCCGTTGCTTTTGCTACTTCTACTTGCTCATCCATAGTATAAAAAGTTAACCCATGTTGAATGTCTTCGTCATTCAAGCCTTTTCGTTTTAGTTGTTGTTCAATCATTTTGGGTCCTTTATCACTTGTTCGCATCAAAGTACGAACATAACTTTCACTAAATATTTTATCGTCTAAAAGGTTCATTTCTTCCAAACGGATCACGATGCTTTTTCGATCTTCTGGCAAAATTTCCTTTTCTTTCAAATAATCTAAGATTTCTTTTTTTGAGCGTAACTGATAGCTTAAATAATTTAAAGACATCTGCAAACCTACATCATAAGACCCAGCTTTTTTTATTTTTTCCACCATTTCTTTTGACAACTCTTGTCCTTTTAACAAGCGTTGGTGGACTAACGTATCCTCAGATACACGTAATTTTTCTCCTGAAGACAACCAGATAAGATAAAACTGTCCTTTGTCTTTTGTAATTTTCGTGATTGTTTCCATCTTTTCCCGCCTTTCTAGTGAGAACATATATTCTACTATAACATATAATTGGTAGAAGCTAAACTAGACAAATTATGCTAAAATAAGAACTATTGATATATCTGATTAATGGATCTATGGATCAAAAGGATGGAATTATGACCACACAACTATTAAAAGAAGGACAAACGATTCCTTTAAAAATAAAACGTTTAGGCATCAATGGAGAAGGCATCGGGTATTATAAAAAGACGATCGTTTTCGTCCCAGGTGCCTTACCAAAAGAAGATATCTCTGTAGAAATCACAAAAATAGCCCCTCGTTTTGTAGAAGGCCAATTAAAGAAAATCATAAAAGCAGCACCTGAACGTGTCGTGCCGCCTTGTCCAGTTTACGAAGCTTGCGGTGGCTGTCAGCTGCAACATTTAGCTTATCCGGCGCAACTACTCTTTAAAAAGGATCTTTTGAAGCAGTCGCTAAATAAGTTTAGACCAAGAAACTATGAGAATTATCAACTACCTAAAACTATCGGCATGAAAAATCCTTGGAATTATAGGAATAAAGCGCAATTTCAATTACGTAAAATCGAAGGAGAAGTTGAGGCTGGTCTCTATCAAGCCGATTCTCATCGTTTAGTTCCTATTGATGATTGCCTCGTTCAACAACCAGCGACAACTAAAGTCATGAACGCTTTAGTAGAGTTATTGAACAAATATCAATTACCAATTTATAATGAACGAAAAAACAGCGGCATCTTCCGAACTTTGATGGTGCGTGTCGGTGTCAAAACAAATGAAGTCCAAGTTGTTTTTATTACGCAATCCGTAAAATTCCCACAAAAAAAGGCCTTGATCGATGAAATCACACAACATCTTCCAGAAGTTGTTTCGATTATGCAAAACGTTCAAAATAAACGAACTTCGATTGTTATGGGTGATGAAACAATCCACGTCTGGGGTAAAGAAAGTATTGAAGAACAAATCAACGAAGTAACCTTTGATTTATCTCCTAGAGCCTTTTTCCAGCTAAATCCAGAACAAACGGAAGTTCTATATAATGAAGCGTTGAAAGCTTTAGATCTACAACCAAATGAAACTGTCGTTGATGCTTATTGCGGTGTTGGAACTATTGGTTTAAGTATCGCTAAACAAGCAAAAGAAGTTCGAGGAATGGATATCATTCCAGCAGCCATCGAAGATGCTAAGATGAATGCTGAACGTTTAGGTGTAACCAATACTCATTATGAAGTGGGAACTGCGGAAGAACTGTTGCCTAAATGGCTTCAAAGCGGCTTTAAACCTGATGCAATCATTGTTGACCCACCTAGAACCGGATTGGATCAAAAATTGCTGAAAGCCATTTTAAAGCAGCCACCTAAAAAGATGGTCTATATCTCTTGTAATGTCTCCACTCTAGCTAAAGATTTAGTCGATCTAGCTAAAGTTTTTGATGTGACATATTTACAGTCAGTGGATATGTTTCCACAAACAGCACGATGCGAAGTTGTCGTGAAGTTGACTAAACGATAAAATCTAAGACAAATAGAACGGAGGAATTAGTAATGCCAATTGCAACTTATATTACATTTGAAGATCAGTCGAAAGATGCTATCGCATTTTATGAACAAGTCTTTGAAACAAATTGCCTTGATTTAGTCACTTATGCTACTTTAGGAATACCTGATTTAGATGAGAAAAGTCAAACGCTAGTCATGAATGCTAGCCTTAAAATTGAAGAGCATACCATTATGTTCTCAGACACACCTAGTTTTATGAATAAAATTTCTTATGGCAGAAATGTTGGCTTAGTCATAGAAATAACTGATCCTGAGAAATTGACAAATTATTTCACAAAGCTATCAATTGGCGCTACCCATGTGATGCCTTTACAAAAAACGGATTGGTCAGATTTATTCGGTCAATTAACAGACCAATTTGGTATTAGTTGGTCATTCAATTTAGTTTAATCTTTAAAGTGAATGTAATAAAAAAAAATCCCCGCGTAATGCAGGGATTTTTTTAATGATAATTGTACTAAACACTTTTATATAATCGGAATCGCTGTTCATGTACACCAATAAAACTAATATTATAGTTTTTCGCCATTACTAGTAATTACCTGTTTCATCCAGTGATAACTATCTTTCAAATAACGTCTTTGGCTTCCTTTTCCGTAATCATCTTGATCCACGTAAATAAATCCATATCTTTTACTCATTTCAGAAGAAGAACAACTGATTATATCGATCGGTCCCCAAGCACAATAGCCTCTGAGATCCACACCATCCTTAATTGCTTCTTTCATTTGCTCAATATGAGCTTTGTAATAATCAATACGATAGTCATCATGAACACTATCATTTTTTTCTAACTGATCATAACAACCAATACCATTCTCTGTGATGTAAATCGGACATTGATAACGATCATAAAAAGAATTCAGTAATGTTCTAAGTCCTAGAGGATCAATTGTCCAGCCCCATGGATTTGCCGGTAATGCTTTGTTTCGATACGGTTCAATATGTTTCGCATCACAAATTTGTGTATAGTAATAAGAAAACGAGAGGTAATCAGCTGTATTTTTCAGAATCTCTTCATCCTTTTCAGCAAATTCCAGATTAATATCATGTTCTTCAAAATATCGAAACGCATAGCCTGGATAGTAACCTCTTATTAACACATCCGCAAAGAAATACTGCATTTGATTGATTTTCAACGTTGCTAGGACATCCTCCGGCTCGCAAGTAGCCGCATATTCTGGACCGCCACAAAGCATCATCCCAACTTCATAATTTTCATCAACTTGATGCGCATATTCCGTAGCTAAAGCAGAAGCGACCATCATATGATGTACCCCTTGATATTTAGCTTCCAGCAGATTATCTACTTTATCTTCTGCAATTCCTAAATGATTAAATGATTCATGACCGATCAAATTGATCTGATTGATCACGATCCAATATTTTACTTTTCCTTGATATCGGTCAAAAATAACCTTACAGTAACGAACAAAGAAATCTACAACTTCTCTTGAATACCACCCTTTATAGTTCAATGTAAGGTTTAGCGGCATTTCATAATGGGACAATGTAATCATAGGTTCCATCCCATTAGCAATAATTTCATCAATCAGCTTATCATAAAAAAGTAAACCAGCTTCATTTGGCTCAAGATCATCACCATTTGGAAAAATCCTAGACCAATCGATCGATGTTCTAAACAAATTGAGTCCCAGATCTCCTAATAATTTTAAATCATCAGGATACGTTTCTTTAAAGTTGATGCCCCATCTTTTTGGAAAAACGCCTGTTTTATTTTTTAGTGCTTCTTCGATGTAAGTAGTAGAAATTTCAGCATTCGATCTTTTTTCTAAAGGGAGATCTGCTCTAAACTCGTTGATATCTGCTACACTTGTACCTTTGCCTTGATAGTCAAAAGCCCCCTCACATTGATTGGCAGCAACAGCTCCACCCCATAAAAAATCTTTCGGAAATCCAGTTGGTACTTGATGCATATGTTTGACCTCTTTTCTCTTATTATTTTTCAAGCAATGTTAAACGTTCATCGATTCCTTCAGCTATTTTAATTAAATGATTAGCCAGATTGATTTCGCTGTAGATTGTCATCAATGTATCTTGAGCATGTGTGAATAACAATGAATGATCAGGCGAGTTTCTTTCTTCTCCCATTTCACCTTGTATTGCTTTAGTTTGTATTTTATGAGCTTCAGTAATATTGGTTTTAGCAACTTTCATTTCTGTTTTAGCTACTTCAAAGTCATTTTTTTCAACAGCAATAAGAGCATTTTTACAATTGACTCTAGCATCTCCGGCGAATAAAATAATTTTCATAGCTTGCTGTGACAGTATATCGTCCATCTATTAAGCCTCCTTCAACAATTGATTTTCTGCTTTCGTTTCTTGGTCGTCATATGCTTTAAAGAATGGATACCAAATGGCTGTAGATAATACAAATATGACAAGCATCAAAATAAGACCTGTGATCGTTCCTGTCGTAAACCAAGTAGCAAATGGAAACGGACAATACCAGAGTTCAAATTGAACTTTAGGAATTGGTGCAAACGGAATTACTTTCGTAAAAATATAAATCACGATTGGTAAAATAATTCCCTGCAACCACATCGGAATCATCAACAAAGGATTCCAAGCGACAGCTCCAAAAATCACCGGTTCATTGATATTAAAAATCGAAGGAACGATACACGCTTTCCCTAAAGCACTGATTTTTTTTGATCGAGCCCGCATCATCATCAAAACCAAAGGCATTGTACAACCAATTCCACCGATCCAAAGATAAGCTGAATATAGAGTACTGCTTGTAACTAAATTCAACGTTTCAACAGAAGCCGTGCCATTTTGAACAAGTGCGATATTTTCAGCAATAGCTTTTAATAAGACCGGTTGAACCACAGGTGTTAAAACCCAAGTGGAGATCCCCATCGAATAAAGGAAACAAATCAAAAACATCATGCCCACAAAACCACCAGGAGATTCCATAAAGCTAGATAAAGGCATAAATATACTTAAAACAATATTATATAAATCCACTTTCATGATCAAAACCACGACCCAACCAAAGATAACAATGATCCCAATCGGAAGCATAGAATCAAACCAAGCTCTGACAAAATCAGGAATCACTGATTCTTCTTTGAAGAACGTGAACTTTCCTAATGTGACTAGTACAAAACCAGCAATCAATCCAGCAACGATCGCAACAAACATTCCGCCAGCACCTAATGCATCATGCCCAAAGCCAACAGCACCATCTTTCTCGATTTGTGGTGAAATGATCATCAAAAATAAAACTAACCCACTCATCCCTGCAACGATTCTTTGCTTACGCAGTCTCTTTTTTTCCATCAAGTTAAACGGAATCAAAAATGCTACAAATAAGGAAATTTTCCCCATCGTCCAGCCAAATGGTATCCAAAAACTTGGCAAGGCTGGAAAATATTCATTTAAAATCGCTAGCATCGAGAAAATTGAACCTAAGAAAATGAATGGTAATGTCTGCATGATCGAATCTTTGATACTAACAATCCAAGGATTATTATTTACCTTGTTCATTTTAGGCGAGAAACTATTTTCCAACCAAAAAATCAATTTATTCATATTTTCGTCTCCTTTTTAAGCTATTCATTTTCTTTTAGCGAACTTAACAAATGCTCAATAGCAGCGTCTCCGTCCAGTGTTGCGTAATACTCTTTTTTCATTAGAATAACTTTTACCGGAAAACCATGAATGATCTCATCAATTTCGTCAATGATATATTCAAGATGAGGTCCAACCATCAACGCATCGATTTCTTCAATATAATTCTCAATTTCAGATTCGCTTCTTGCTACAATACTCATGTCTAATTTTTTTGTTTTGGCTGCCTTACGCATATTCGCTGCCATAAAACCGCTACTGGCTCCCGATCCGCAGACTAGTAATACATTTAATTCACTCATTTTTATCTCCTCCGAATTTTAAAAGTGTAATAAGTTTGCCTGCTTACTACACTCCTATCATCTACATTTTGAAGCCCTCTATCAAATATGATTCTTTCCTAGTCCTACCACTATGGCGGAAGCAACTGTACTTGATTTGCTACTTAAAAGAACGAATAATAAGAAATATAAAAAAGTAGAGGAGCGGATATATTGTGTCCTTAAATAAAAAAGAAGCAGCACTGGTAAAATTATTGCTCCAACATCATAACTGGTTATCTGCATCTTTTCTGGCTGGAGCGTTATCTACGTCAACAAGAACGATCCGCAATTACGTAGCTCGAATCAATCAACGTACCCCATTGGAAATGATTCAATCTTCTAAACAAGGGTATAAAATCGATAGAGGCTTTCGGATCGAAGATTTCATTTCTAAAGATAAACAAGAATTGAATACGCCTATCGACCGTATGAATTACTTGATGAATTTATTGATAAAACATAAAAATGTCGACTACTTTGATGTAGCAGAATCATTATTTGTCAGTATTCCAACAATCGAAAAAGACACCCTTCGACTTCGAAAAAAATTGAATAAATACCATTTAAAAATTGTTAAATATGGGCATTGTTTAAGTCTGGAAGGGAATGAGTCAAACTTTAGAAAACTCGCTAGTGATATGTTGCAAGATGAAGCACTAAAAAATTTTCAATCTATCGATCATCTTCAGACGATCTTCCCAGATATTTCGATCGAGATGATTCAAAAAATCGTGATCGATCGTTTAAGCAATCAGCATCTCTATATAAATGGCTACGCTATTAACAGTTTATTGCTACATATCGCTATCGCCATCAATCGGCTTTTTCATCATCAGCGCTCTGAGATGGACCTTATTCCCGAACTTTTCTCTAAAGATCAAATTGAATATCAGCTTGCTATTGCGATTGGAAAAGATATCGATCAAGCTTTTGCTATTGAAATGGACCTTTATGAAATCAACAATCTGACGCTTTTATTAATGACTAAAATCTCACCCTCAAACGATGCTTTTTTAAAAGATTATATGGAAACCTCTGTTTATACATTTATCTCAAACATGATGGAAACAGTCGCTGAAAAATATTTTATCAGCCATATTTCTGATAAACTCGTATTGAATCTAGCTTTACATGTTTCTAATTTGATTTCACGTGCCAAAATCGGCAAACAAGTCTACAATCCTTTATCAGAAGAAATCAAACAGTCATACGCTTTTATTTACGAAGTTGCTGTTTTTATTGCCAAACAAATTCAAGAACAAATCAATATTCCAATTTCAGATGATGAAATTACGTTTATCGCTCTTCATATCGGCTCATACTTTGAAGAAAAATTTGAGACAGAGAATAAATTAAGTTGTGTGATCTATACTCCAGAATATTATGATATGCATAAACGTTTAGTCTATAAAATTGGCGATACATTCAAATCTAGTTTAAATATTTTAGGAACTTTTTATCGACTAGACTATGAAAGTTTAACTAAAATGAAGAATGCGGATCTAGTTATATCTACAATCGAAATAAAAGAGTTGACGGGTATGGTTCAGATTTCTCCGTTTTTATCAGAAAAAGATAGCGAAAAAATCCTGCAAAAGATTCAGCTTTTGAAACAGGAGAAATTATTGAATACACTAAAAGAAAGCGTTCAAACTTACCTCACACCAGAACGGTTTGAACGAAACATTTATTTAAAATCACCCAATTTGTATATCGAGCATCTAGGTGAGCAATTAGTCAAAAAAAAATATATCAATCCTCACTTTATTGACTTGATTAAAGAGAGGGAAAAAATGTCCGCCACATCATTCAATAATTCCGTTGCTTTACCACATGCAATTGAGATGAGCGCAAAAAAAACTGGAATCTCTATTATTTTGAACGACCGGCCTGTAAAATGGGGAAATCATTATGTTCAAGTAATCATTATGATCGTTATGAACCAAGATGATATGAAGAAGTTTAGGCAATTATTTGATTTTATGATCGATACATTTTCAAATCAAAAAAGTTGGATAAACTGTTAGGTATGAAAAATTATGAAGAATTTATTGATGGATTATTTGAATAAAAACATAAAATCAGACTATAAAAAAGTGAGTATGCTATAACTCTTCGAGTCATAGCATACTCACTTAAAATCCAGAAAAACGGTGGGTTCAGAATTAAGCTTCTGTCCCATCCTTTTTCTATGAATCTGTCTAATTTTTGCCTACAAAAAATGATACCACAGCAACTAAAATCACTGCTCCGATAATTGATGGAATCAATGCCATTCCGGCTACTTGAGGTCCCCAACTTCCTAGAAGTGATTGACCAATTGATGAACCTACAAGACCCGCAATAATATTAAAAATCCAGCCCATCGATTTTCCTTTGCTTGTGATTGCTCCGGCGATAGCACCGATAACACCACCTACGATTAAAACCCATAACCAATGCATAATATAGCCTCCTTTAGAAATATAAAAATGATTACTTTACTATGCTAACAGATTATTTATTTTCTTGCGAAAGATAGGATTTTATAAATAGAAAAAAATTAAATAAAAAACATTTATTTGAATTTAGCACACTAAAAAAGCTAGAATCCATTTGGATTCTAGCTTCAAAATCAATCTTAAAAAGATTATTTTACTGTTACTGCAGCGCCAACTTCTTCTAAAGCAGCTTTTAAAGCTTCTGCTTCATCTTTAGAAACGCCTTCTTTAACTGGTGCAGGTGCGCCATCAACTACTGCTTTAGCTTCTTTCAAGCCAAGGCCAGTTGCTTCACGAACTGCTTTGATAACTTTAACTTTTTGGTCACCAGCAGAAGTTAATTCTACAGTGAATTCAGTTTGTTCTTCGCCAGCTGCTGCTGGACCTGCTGCTGCTGCTACTGGAGCTGCTGCAGATACGTCAAATTTTTCTTCAATAGCTTTTACTAAATCGTTTAATTCTAAAATAGTTGCGCCTTCTAATTCTGCAACAATGTTTTCAATGTTCAATGCCATTATGGTTTCCTCCGTTTTAATAATTCATTATTTTTTATTAGTTTATTACTAGGCTGCAATTATGCAACTTCTTCTTCTTTTTCTGCCACTGCTTTGACAGCGTAAGCCACTTGTCTGACTGGCGCTTGTAATACAGATAATAGCATAGAAAGTAGTCCATCGCGACTTGGAAGTTTTGCTAAAGATGTCATTTCTTCTACTGAAGATACTTTACCTTCAATAACGCCACCTTTAATTTCCAATGCTTTGGCAGTACTTGCAAATTCGTCGATGATTTTAGCAGGTGCTACTACATCTTCGTTACTAAAAGCGATTGCTGTAGGTCCTGTAAATACTTCGTCCAAGCCTTCTAGTCCAGCTTTTTTAGCTGCACGTGAAAGGATAGAGTTTTTGATAACTTTCATTTCAACATTTGCATCACGCAATTGTTTACGTAAGTTAGTCACTTCTTCTACAGTCAAACCACGGTAGTCAACGATAACTACAGAAGCTGCTGCTTGAAACTTAGCTGTTGCTTCTTCGACTAGGGTTTCTTTTTTAGCGATTGCTGCTTCACTCATTTATTTTCACCTCCTGATTATTGATGGGTGGAGTTTGTATTGTTGTGATTAAAGTACAGGCTCGCTCCGCTCGTAATGATTCTACAGTCGCTTTGCTCCTCTAGTACTGTTCAACATCAATTTTTTATAAAAAATTGTGTTTCACAGCAAAAAACTCCATGCCACCGTTGACATAGAGGGACGTAATTGTATGTATCAACAATTGTCCTCGGTAGGAAATTAAGACTTGCGTCACCTACTGTCTTCGGTACAGTTAATTATTAACCTCAACTACCTTACCATGGGAAAGGTAGTTGAGTCAATAATTTTTTTTACTTATTCAGCTTTTCTTTTTGATCTAGCTTCATGAACTAGTACTTCGGAAAAAAGATAAATACTGTTGGTGACAAAAAGCGTCACAAATAGTATTTCCTATTTTTCTGTCAGTCCTGAGCAAGTTCATTCAGCTTTTCTAATTAAAATGAAGCTTGGTCAACGTGGATTCCAGGTCCAAATGTAGTTGTTACTGAAATGTTTTTGATATATTGACCTTTTGCTGCTGATGGTTTAGCTTTTAACAATACATCATTGATTGTATTGAAGTTTTCTAGTAATTTTTCATTATCAAATGAAACTTTACCAATTGGTACATGGATGTTACCAGCTTTGTCAACACGGTAAGTTACTTTACCAGCTTTTACTTCGTTAACCGCTTTTGTTACGTCCATTGTTACAGTACCAGTTTTAGGGTTAGGCATAAGACCTTTAGGACCTAAGACACGACCTAATTTACCAACTTCAGCCATCATGTCTGGAGTTGCTACTACTACGTCAAAGTCAAACCATCCACCTTGGATTTTTTGAACCATATCAGCGTCACCTACGTAATCAGCACCAGCTGCTTCAGCTTCTTTTGCTTTGTCGCCTTTAGCAAAAACTAAAACGCTTTGTGTTTTACCAGTTCCGTTAGGTAATACTACAGCACCACGGATTTGTTGGTCTGCTTTTTTAGGATCTACATTTAAACGGTAAGCAACTTCAACAGTTGCGTCGAATTTTGCGATATTTGTGTCTTTAGCCAAAGCGATCGCTTCTGCTACAGGGTAAACTTTTGTTGCTTCAACTTTTTTTAATGCATCTTGCATTTTTTTGCTTTTTTTAGCCATTTTGTTTCCTCCTTGATTGTGGTTATAACGGTCGAACCTCCCACGTAATTCATATCTTTGAATATGAAATAAACTGAGAAGCTACTTCTTTGAGAGACGTAGAATAAAAATTATTCTACAGTGATTCCCATGCTTCTTGCAGTTCCTTCAACCATGCGCATAGCCGCTTCAACGTCTGCTGCGTTTAGGTCTGCCATTTTAAGTTCAGCGATTTCTTTTACTTGATCGCTAGATACTTTAGCTACTTTAGTTTTGTTTGGCTCACCAGAACCTTTTTCGATTTTTGCAGCTTTTTTAAGTAATACTGCAGCTGGTGGTGTTTTTGTAATAAATGTAAATGAACGGTCTTCATATACAGAAATTACAACTGGAATAATCAAACCAGCTTGATCAGCTGTACGAGCGTTGAATTCTTTAGTGAATCCCATAATGTTGATACCCGCTTGACCTAATGCTGGACCTACTGGCGGAGCTGGTGTTGCTTTACCTGCAGGAATTTGCAATTTAACTAATTTTTCTACTTTTTTTGCCACGAGACATACCTCCTTGAGTCCGTGATGTGGTTAATTGGAGATGAAGATTTCTCCTCCCACGTCATTCTTTGACGAATCAAAGAAAACCTGTATGCAAAAATGCACACTTAATTAGTATACTCTGCTTCTGATCAAATTTCAATACTTTTCTAGCGTAATTTTTAGAGTAGAAATGAGAGCAAGATAAGTTTTTCTCGCATTTTTAGTACAGTTCTAGTTTCTTTCCTTTAATTGTGATAGACTTTCGTTAGAAAAATCCTGATTTTAACTAAAGGATAGGTGAATAAATAATGGAAAATCTACGTTACAAAAGTGTTTTTGACATCATTGGCCCTGTTATGATCGGGCCAAGCAGTTCTCATACTGCTGGCGCTGCTCGTATCGGTAAAATTGTTCGGAGTATCTTTGGTGAACAGCCCGATACAGTGGATATTTACTTGTATGAATCTTTTGCAAAAACATATCGTGGTCATGGAACTGATATTGCCTTAGTTGGTGGGTTGTTGGATATGGAACCGGATGACGAACGTCTTGCTGATTCTTTAAAGATTGCTCATGAGCATAATATGGAAGTTTTATTTGTACCACTTAAAGAAAAAGCTGAGCACCCGAATTCAGTCAAATTGCTTGTTTCTAAAGGAAATCGAAAACTTTCTGTCACAGGCATATCAATTGGTGGCGGAAATATTCAAATCTCGGAACTTAATGGGTTTAAGATTTCACTGACAATGGGGACGCCAACGTTTATTATTGTGCACCAAGATGTGCCTGGAATGATCGCCAAAGTGACTAATCTACTATCTGATACAAATATCAATATTGGAACAATGACTGTAACGCGGGAGTCAAAAGGTGAAAAAGCTATCATGATTATTGAAATCGACCATGCCGATATCGGTGATATTACAATGAAATTAGTCCAGATCCCTCATATTTACAGTGTAAATTATTTTGATTAATTTAAATTAAAGGAGAAAACTAGTTATGTTTCTATCTATAGAAGAATTAGTGAAACAAGCCGCAGATTTCCCATCAGTTGCTGAATTGATGATTGCAACTGAGATAGAAAACCACGGTCATAGCCGTGAACGAATCATTGAAACAATGGAGCGTAATCTTGCTGTCATGAAACAATCCATCGAGGAAGGTGTTGATGGCGTAACATCAGTGACTGGAATTACAGGTGGCGATGCAACTCGTCTCGACGAATATATCCAAAGTGGAAACTTTTTAAGTGGAGAAACCATTTTAACGGCTGTCAGAAATGCTGTTGCAGTTAATGAAGTCAATGCTAATATGGGCTTGATTTGTGCTACACCAACTGCTGGAAGTGCTGGTGTGGTTCCTGGTGTTTTAATGGCTGCCATTGAAAAATTACAGTTGTCGCATGAACAACAGTTAGATTTCTTATTTACTGCTGGTGCTTTTGGTTTAGTAATCGCTAATAATTCATCGATCAGTGGTGCTGAAGGTGGTTGTCAGGCCGAAGTTGGTTCTGCCAGTGCGATGGCCAGTGCCGCTTTAGTATGTGCCGCTGGCGGTTCTGCTGATCAAGCTGCACAAGCGATTGCCATTACTTTAAAAAATATGATGGGTTTGATTTGTGATCCTGTAGCAGGTCTAGTAGAAGTTCCTTGTGTGAAACGTAATGCTTTAGGTTCTTCTCAAGCCTTTATTTCAGCTGATATGGCCTTAGCTGGCATTCGTAGCGTGATTCCACCAGATGAAGTGGTTGCTGCAATGTATCAAGTTGGTCGTCAAATGCCGCAGATATTTAAAGAAACAGCTGAAGGTGGCCTAGCTGTGACACCTACTGCACAACGCTTAGCAAAAGAAATTCTAGACAATCAAACAGATAATCCAAATAGCTAATAAATAAAAGATGACGAGACAAAAGCATTTAGCTCCGAAAAATAAGAGAGACTTCACGAAAATTGCTTTTAAAATTTTTGTGAAGTCTCTCTTATTTCAAAAGGAGATGCGTTTTTCTCGCCGTTTATTCAGATTTTGGCTGTAACCGTGTCGTTACACCAATGCGGTTATAAATATTAATCGTTCCCACTAATACAAGCAACTCGCCAATTGCCTTTTCGCTGTAATATTTTTGCAATTCATAATAAGTCTCATCACTTACCCCACCTTGTTGAATTAAAGTTACTTCCTTTGTAAATGCGAGAACTGCACGTTCTTCAGCTGTATAAAAAGATGCCTCTTCCCATGCAGTTAATCCAATAACTCTTTGTAATTTTTCTCCTTTGTCTAAAGCATCTTTTGAGTGCATATCAATACAAAATACACAGCCATTTAATTGTGAAGCATAGATTTTAATCAATTCCTGTAACTTTTCATTAATACTACTGGATTTACCAATTTGGTCTAGTTCTGCAATTTTTTGATACGCTGCCTTGTTTTCTTTTGGCAATAAAAATCTTGTGTTAGTCATTGTAATCTCTCCTTCGATTGCTATTTGTTGTTACACTTATTAAGACCAAACAATCGAATAAAATGTGACGGCTTTTAAGAAATATGTTTTAATTTATCTGGATTATTAATAATAAAAATATGCTGAACCTTATTTTTTTCTATATTTAATCCTAAAAATAGTATACTTTTCACTTGACCTTTCTCTTTAATAACCAAGCAAGGCTGTTGGTAAATTTTAGAAACAAAACGCTCATCTCCAAAAAAGGCGTGAGGCATGACTCCTTTTAAAAAAGTAACAATCCGAGTTGATCGAACCAACGTTCTAAGCGGTGCACGACGTTTTTGACCTCCATCGATTGACATTTTTGCTTCTGTCGTTAGATAAGTCAATAAGGGTGTTAGGTTTCCTTTTTCTATACTTGTATTAAATAAGTCAATAAATTGTTGATTTTCTGAATTACTGAATCTATCAACAGACACATTTACTTCTTTAATTGTTTTTTTGGATCGACTCAATAATTTCCGAGAGTTCTCAGGAGTAATATCCAGTAATTGACTGATTTCTTTATGTGAGTAATCAAAAATATCTTTCAGTAAAAAGACTACTCGCTCTTGCGGGGTTAGGGATTCTATAACAACTAAGAGAGCATACGTAATTTTTTCTTTTCCGATTATTGGATCTTCAACATGTTCTATTTCTGGCTCTGGAATCCATGGTCCATAATAATCTAAACGTTTAACCCGTGCAGAATTCAGATAGTTGATTGAACGATTAACAACTAACTTTGATAAGTAAGCTTTTGGATTGGCGATTGAATCCATTGGTTGCTCTAACCATTTCAGTTGAACCTCCTGTAAAATATCCTCAGCTTCTTCACGTGAATGGCAGATTCTATATGCAATTGAGTATAATAACGATTTAAAGTTGTTAAAAATTAAAATAGCGTCTTCCATAATTCTATCCCCTCCTTCTTATTACTTATTTGTTCAAGATACCAATGAACTGGAACCTAGCTATATTGTCTTTAATTTTAACATAACTCGTTCTATATAATCTGGACATACTAAAACACCAGTATTATATCTATAAAAAAAGCATTAAAAAAATCGCGTCATTAGGTTGCCCGCAATCTTTTTAATGCTCCGATTATTTCTCGTTCCATCCGTATTTTTTCAATTAATAAATATCCTTCGCCAAATAAATAATTCTAAAGAATAGTGAAAATCTACTTGTTACATAAATGATGACAATTTTAAGAAGTGGGATTTAAAAATTGGTTATAGAAGAATTCCATTAACTAGTTAAATTTTTATATGTTTGCTCTTATTTGTGCTCTCTACTTATTTCATTAAACGATCCGTCACCCAATCTGCAGCGTACGACGCAACTGTATCATCATAATCATCACCACAATGTAACGAACCTGGAATTTCGTAATACTCCTTATCCACACTAGAGGCTTTTTCAAAAATTGTTTTAGCGCCTTTAACTCCGCAAACTAAATCTTGCTCAGTATGTTGTACTAATAACGGAACTGTAATTTGATGTAGATATGGTTCAATATTCATCTGTGAACTAATTGCTTTCGCTTTTTCATCATCTGATTCATTGAACTTCACTTTGAAATTTCGTAAGTACGCATGATTTCTTGGAACGGTTAATTGATCAGTTTGAGAACAGCCACCGCGACAAACAATTGCTTCAATCTCATCATTGAGGAAACAAGCACTTCTACTTGCTAAATAACCACCATAGCTGATTCCTTGAAGCGCAATTTTATCTCCCACACGTTCATCTGCATGAATAAAGTCAATTGCAGCTTTTAATGCTTTTTCAAAATTATCCACAGTATATGTGTATCCTCTAAATAACATGGATTCACCTTGCCCTGGTCCATCAAAAATCAAGGTAGCAAAACCTCTTTCCCAATATCGATGAGCTAACGAATAGTTCTCTTCTTTATAACCAGTTGCCCCTGCAATCACGATCACAACAGGAACATCACTTGGAGCATCTTCTGGAATCGTCAAATATCCTGGCATTGTTGCATGTTCAAAAGGAATTTCTACTTTAACTACTTTGTCATAAATGCTCAGTTCTTTTCCACGCATAAAGCTGTCAGGAACTTTTTTATACACCATCAATTTTTCTTCATTTGGTTCAATCAATCCATAATCAGCTACTCGGTATACGCCACATGCATTGAGAAAGAATGTAGAGGCTGTTTCTTTATGTCCCAAAGCTAACTCTTTTTCTGCATATTTATAAGCCTTATCACCAATATCCAAGCACACATCAATGAAATCTTCTGGGTTCTCAACCCGATTTAAGGTATTCGTATTCAACTCTGTCCGTCCCATTAATTGAACAAATTCTTCTACACCTAATCCATGTGCTAACATACGTCCGAATCCTTGTGCTGGTGGTCGTTTTCTTAAATTCATAACTAAATTCTCCTTTCAATAAATAACCTGTCCATCTAAACCGTACTAAGTACTGTTTTTGTTTTAAAATAAAACCTATTCTAGGTTGATCAAAAACAATTTGCAGTACTTAGTACTGTATGCTATCATCATACATAGCTCGGTATTAATTGTCAAGGGAAAATTAACTATCCTCAATCAAACTTTTCTTAAATAAATAATTAACTTTTGGAGGCTCAAATGAAAACAGCAAAAGAAATGATTGTTGAACAAGCAAAACGTTTATTTAATGAGAAAGGGTATTACCAAGTAACTATGCGTGATATTGCCAAAGCCGCAAATACTACTATCGGCAATTTGACCTATCATTTTCCTCGAAAAGAAGACTTGGTTTTAGAAATACAAAAAGATGCAAATAACCGCATCCTTCATGATATTGAAATACGGCTAGAACAAAGAGAGACTCATCGTTTTAGTCTGAAGGAACTATTTGATACCTTTGTACTTAAAGAAAAAAATGAGCAAAACTTCAGCTACTATTTTAAAAATTTACTGGAGTTAGGAAGAGATTATCCTGAGATTCAAAAAAAACAAGAATACATCCGAAGTATCTTTTTGGACTATTTTTATACTACTTTTCTTGTACTTCGATCAGAGGAAGTTTTGCGCAAAGATATAACGGACGAGCAATATCGTTCTTTAGCCCAAACATTGGTTCTTCTTATGACTGTTTGGAACCAAAACAATAGCCCTGCTCATGATACTTTATTACAGCAAACAAACTACATACAGACTTGCTCAAACTTAATTTATTCTTTTTTAACTGAAAAAGGGCAAAAAGAATACAAGCAATATCTTTTGGAACATGCTGAACGATAAAAATAGTGTAGTTCTAGGATTTATTCGATTTGTACATTTTTAAAAGCAATACAAAAGCGTTTAACTCCTTTTAGTTTTCGGAGCTAAACGCTTTTGTGAAATAAAAAAAGTTCGCTTTACAGTTATTCCCGATATACGTCCCTCTTAATCCCATAAAAAATCTGCCACTAATTGATCGACTTCTTTATTTTCGTGTAACTTGCTATGTTGTGCTGCTTTTCCATAAAAAATTTTCTCCTGTACTATATTGCCGTGTTTTTTGAATAATGAAACAACGCTTAGCGCATCAGCAACAGGGACAGCCTCATCACTTAAGCTACCGTCTTTTACATCTCCTGCTATGATCATGGCTCCCATATCTTTAGACATTTTCTCGATTCCATTTACATAATCAGTATACCGTTCGCTTTGAAATGCAGGACCATTATTAATTACCTCATCAATCGTCTCTCCATCAGATAATTCTACAAAATTATTAAACGGTGCTGCTATGCCGACAAATTTCTTGATGTTAGGTAATGTGTTATCACCACCAAAAGTAGTCAAATAACGAAGCGAACTCGCACCTCCCATTGAATGCCCAACGATATTAACCTCTGTTACACCATACGTATCCCGAATATACACCAAAGAATTTTTGATCCATTCAGCTTGATTCCATTCATTATTTTTATTATCTGTAAACAAAATTTGAATACTAGGATTTGTTTTCTTGCCTGTCAATTTGCCTTTTGCTTGAACTTCACCCTGAGGGCTAATGGTCAAAACGAGTTCTTTTTTAGTGAGACCATTTCCTTCGAGACGATTGATCATACGGCCAAAGGAGTTTTTGCCTCCACTGTAGCCGTGAATAAAAAGTGTGGGCACCGTTGATTTCGTCGTATCTTCACTTTTGGCTGGTAGATTAGTGCTGGACTGATTTTTATTTTCTACTGCTTTTTTACCTGTACATCCAACAAGTATTAGTGCGATACATGCCATGATCAGTAAATACCAATTATTTTTTTTCACTTTTTATCTCCTTTCAAGCACTTACTATAGTAAGAAAAGAGTAGGACAAAACTACTCTTTAGTTTTGCACTACTCTTTATGGCTATTTACAGTTTTTATTGAATCGAATCTACTTGTTCAAAGTCTAACTCTGTACTTGTTTCACGACCGAACATATCAATGTTTACTTTTAATTTTTGACGTTCTTCGTCCACTTCTGTCACTTCACCTTCAAGACCAGAAAACGCACCTTCAATAATACGAACAGTGTCACCTAAAGCAACATCCAAGTCAGATTGACGCGTACTCATACCAATTGAACGTAAAATGTGGTTGATTTCTTCTTGTAATAATGGCGCAGGCTTACTTCCAGCACCGTGAGAGCCTACAAATCCAGTAACACCTGGTGTATTACGAACAACATACCAAGAATCGTCCGTCATTGTCATTTCTACTAAGACATAACCTGGGAATGTTTTATGCACGATTTCTTTTGATTTCCCATTCTTCACTTCAGTTTCTGTTTCTTCTGGAACAACGACGCGAAAAATAAAATCCCCCATCCCCATACTTTGCGCACGTGATTCGATATTTGCTTTTACTTTGTTCTCATAACCTGAGTATGTATGCAGTACATACCAATTTTTTTCAAATGATTCCATGTGTGATTCGGCTCCTTTAGTTTGTATAGTTGATAAATTAATAAAACAAGAGTAACAAGCAGTTCCTTGACACTCATTTTCTTTTTCTCATGTGAAAATAAAAAAACCTCAGTTCCCCGAAGTTTTTCTCTCAGTTGCTATTATAGCACTGTTTAGGATGAATTACTAGTTTGAATTACTTAAGAATCCAGCCAAAAACAGTTTGAATCGCTGTATCCATTACAAAGAATAAGGCCGCGAAAATAATTGATGTTTCGATTACGACTAATGTATCTTTGCGTAATTGTTTTTTTGATGGCCAAGTAACTTGTTTCATCTCGTCTTTTACACTACGTAAAAATTTCATTTGAACTCCTCCATTATCTATTTCGTCTCTTTATGTAACGTGTACTTTTGACAGTATTTACAGAATTTTTTAATCTCTAATCGTTCTCCACGTTTGCCTTCGCTGACGGCTTTAGAATAGTTTCTGGAGCCACAATCTGAACAAGCAAGTGCTGATTTTTTTGTTGCCATTGTTCGACCTCCTCTATTCACAAATTTACTCAATAACATTATCATTCTTTTTGGAAGATGTCAATGGCTACTCAATAAACTATGGTTTTCTTTCATAGTATGTTATCATGAAGTTGTCAGAACAATTTAACCTACGGGAGGTCACTATATGTTATTAAAATCCGTTGTTATCAAAAAGAAAAACCTTACAACTGTGAATGAATCTTGTACATTAGAAGAAGCTTTAACAATCCTTGAAGACTCTGGTTATCGCTGTGTGCCGATTTTAGATGAATCTGAAAAAATTTTTAGAGGCAATATTTATAAAATGCACATCTATCGTCATAAAGCGAATGGCGGAGACATGAATTTACCAGTTACTTATTTGCTAAAAAATGCAACGAAATTTATTTTTGTGAATACATCATTTTTTAAAGTATTCTTTACGATCAAAGAATTGCCCTACATTGCAGTATTAGATGAGAACAATTATTTCTATGGTATTTTAACTCATAGTACGTTATTAAATATTCTTGCCCAATCTTGGAATATCGAGCGTGGCAGTTATGTATTGACGATTGCTTCAACTGGTAAGCAAGGAGATCTTGCTTTAATGACCAAAATCATTGCCAAACATAGCAGTATTGCTAGTTGTATTACTTTGGACATCGGGGAAGATGAATTTATCCGCCGTACATTGATTACACTGCCTGCTGAAACAACGGAAGAAACATGTGCTGTGATCGTTGAGCATTTAGAACGCAAAAACCTTAAAGTCGTTGAAATTGAAGACTTACAAGCAAACGCTGAATAAATCAAAAAAAGGTTCTGAAATATAACTCTATAAGTTATATTTCAGAACCAAAAAATCCGAATAAACGGCGAGAGAAAAGCAGCTCCTTTGGAAATAAGAGGAGCTAAACACTTTTTCTCGCCCTTTTTTCATTGTATTATTCACCAATGATTCGAACTTCTGTTTCTAGTGAAACATCAAATTTTTCTTTGATAACTTGTTGGATATGAGCGATTAACTCAACATAATCTGTCGCCGTTGCATGATCAATATTTACAATAAAACCTGCATGCTTTTCTGAAATTTGGGCTCCCCCCCATTTCAATCCTTGCAATCCTGCATCTTGAATCAGTTTACCTGTAAAATGTCCTTCTGGTCGTTTAAAAACACTACCGCAAGAAGGATACTCCAAAGGCTGTTTCGATTCTCTTAATTCAGTCAGTTCATCCATTTTAGCTTTTATCGTATCAGCATTTCCTGCTTCCAAAGAAAATGTGGCTTGAAGTATAATCGCATGCATTCCTTGAATGGCACTATGGCGATAAGAAAACTGCATGTCTTTATTTGTCAAAGTCTGGATTGTTCCATCCTCTAACAAAATATCAACAGAAGTAAAAATATCCTTGATTTCTCCGCCATACGCGCCTGCATTCATGTAAACAGCTCCACCGACACTACCAGGAATCCCACAAGCAAATTCAAAACCTGTCAGTTCATTCTCTAATGCAACATAGGTTGTATCAATTAATTTTGCTCCAGCTTCTACAATAATTTGCTTTTTTTCAACAGATACTTGTTTCATATTTTCTAACATAATCACCATACCGCGAATCCCGCCATCTCTGACAATCAGATTACTGGCATTCCCTAAAACAAGCCAAGGTATATCTTGATTTTTACAGTAATCAACTAAAGCTGCAACTTCCTCTTTTGATTTTGGAAAAGCCAAGATATCTGCTGGTCCACCTGTTTTGGTAAAGGTAAAATTCATTAGCGGTTCGTCAAAAAACAACGTTATATCATTTAATTCATTCATCACTTCTACTTTATTCATCGAAAGTCGTTCCTTTCTTTCAAACATCCTATACATTCTAGCATGTCAAAGGAAAACTTTCTAGTCTGATTCTATAAAATATGTTGCTGATGATTTTGAATCATCTTGGCACATAATTCGTGGCTAATAAAAACCTTCTCTTGTTTCAAATGAGCAGCATTATTTGTTTGAATTGCTCGAATAAAGGCTTCAATCATTTGTTGGAAGCCTCTTTTTTCCAAAGTTGGTGTCCAATCACCGAATGCTTTTGCTTGGATTCCATTTTGATTTTTGATTGTTAAATCTGTTAAATTTTCTAAAATAAAGGTTCCTTCTGGGCTTGTAAGCTGATATGTTTCAGTATTGGCACCAGCATATAAATCCATTGAAGCAATCGCTGTGGTTGTTTTTGTTTCCACATGAAGTAATGCTCTTTTTAAAAGACCATTTTCTTCGATAATTTTTGTTTGAACTTGACCGATATCATCATCCAGCAAATAAACAACAGTATCCGCTAAATGTAAAAACAAATCATAAATCACAAAATAGGCGTCGTATTCTGTTGCTACACGATTTTTTTGGATCAACAGCATATTTTTATTTTCGATTGCTTTTAGCTCTTCTACAAACGGAGCAAAACGGCGATTAAAACCAACCATCAACAAAAGATTTTTTTCTGCGGCTAGCGTTTGGATTTCTTTGACTTCTGCTACATTTTCACTTAAAGGTTTATCCACAAACACGTGGATTCCTGCAGCCAATAATTGTTTAACAACCTGGCAATGGGCATTCGTTGCTACGTGGACGAAACAACCCGTAATTCCTGTTTCAATTAATTCTTCAATCGTAGAGACAGATTCAGTAAAACCGTATTTACCACAAACTTCTTGACGTGCTTGGTCATTTCTCGTGGATAAAACAAACGTTACTTCGTCTCTTAATTGAGCATAGATAGGTAAATACGCTTTTTGTGCAATATTTCCTAACCCGATAACACCTATTTTCATAAAAAAATCTCCTTTTGTAAGTAAAATAATCCCTACACTTTTTCTATTTCTAGCCTATCAGAAAATGATTGATATGTAAAAAGTTGAAATCATCGATTTTCTTGTTACAATGGTAAAGAGGTGAATAATATGAAATGTATTTCATGGAATGTCAACGGCTTACGTGCTGTTGTGAAAAAGAACTTTATGGATGTATTTAACGAATTAGATGCAGATTTTTTCTGCTTGCAAGAAACAAAATTACAAGAAGGGCAAATTGATTTAGACTTGCCTGGTTACTACCAATACTGGAATTATGCTGAAAAAAAGGGCTACTCTGGCACTGCAATTTTTACAAAAAAAGAAGCGATGAGTGTTCGCTACGGCATGGGAATTGATGAGCACGATCAAGAAGGTCGTTTAATCACATTGGAATATCCAAAATTCTTTCTAATCACTTGTTACACTCCCAATTCTCAAAATGAGTTGAAACGCTTAGATTATCGTATGACTTGGGAAGATGCTTTTCGTGATTATTTAAATGCGTTAGGTAAGGAAAAACCAGTGATTCTGTGTGGCGATTTAAACGTCGCTCATCAAAATATCGATTTGAAAAACTGGAAAACCAATCAAAAAAACGCTGGCTTTACGCCAGAAGAACGCCAAAAATTTACAGAACTATTGGATAGCGGCTTTATTGATACATACCGTCATTTCTATCCAGATCAAGAAGGCGTGTATTCTTGGTGGAGTTATCGTTTTAATGCACGTAAAAATAATGCTGGCTGGAGAATCGATTATTTTGTTGTTTCCGATGGGTTAAAAGATGCCTTGACAGATGCCAAGATTCATACAGACATTATTGGCAGTGATCATTGCCCAGTAGAAGTTGATTTGATGATTGATTAGAAAATTTGACAAAAGTGCGCTTGAAACATGACGCTTAACTCCAACTATTTCTCTTAATTTCTATTAATATTTTTCATTTGACCTTACTATGCTGCTTATCTTTTGTTATACTGCATGTATGAATTAATTTTGAAATGAAAGGGATAATGAACATGAATTTTTACTCCATTGACTTTGAAACAGCCAGTTATGCCAAACATAGTGCTTGTTCTGTCGCTTTAGTAAAAGTGGAAAATAATAAAATAGTAGACGAGTATTACTCATTAATAAAGCCTGAAACTGATTTTTTTTGGAAAAATATCCAGATCCATGGCATTAAACCAGAAGATGTTGCAGATGCTCCAAAGTTTCCTGAGGTTTGGAATCAGATTCAATCATGTTTTAAACCAAATAGTTTAGTCGTAGCACACAATGCTCCTTTCGACTGCGGTGTTTTAGCCGGCTGTTTAGATTATTATGGTATCACTCAACCGAATTACCTTTCATTATGCACAGTGAAAACCAGCCGTAAACTATTTCCAGAAATGCCAAATCATAAGCTAAACACCGTTTGCGATCATTTAAATATAAAACTAAATAATCACCATGATGCTTTGGAAGATAGCCGTGCGTGTGCTGAAATATTGTTATATCAAGAGAAACATTTTGGTGTAGAACCATTGAAAAAGTTGGTAACAATAAAATAAATGTTCCATGTCGTTTACCCATCTATCATGTACTATAACGATATGCATAAAAGATTTAAAGAAAGGATTCATCTATGCACAAATCTGTTTATATATTTTTAGGGGCTTTAATTCCTATCATTGTATTATCAGTCTATTATTTATTTCTACCAAAAGAAACAACGCAAGAGGTCCCAGAAACTCAGCAGACCATTTATTCATCTGAACGTTTAGATAGACTTAATCAAATCGTTTATTCTCCAATGGGTGACAGTATTAGTGCAGGATGGATTACTGAAAAAGAAGAGCAAAAATTTCCCAGTATTTTATCAAGTATAATTGCTGAAGCGTATGATATTCAAGTGAAAGAAAAAGGCATCTATGAAGCTGGTGCTAGAGCTAGCAACCTTGGAATTTCAAGTGTTGATAACATCATAAAACAACAGCCAAACCTTGTTACCATCGAGTATGGAACCAACGATCTTTTGGATTATAAAGATGAACAAAGCTTGAAACAATTTGAAGCAAACCTATCTTACATTGTTTCAGAGCTTAAAGAACAAAATATTTTTGTTGTATTAGTGACCACGTGGAATAGAGACAAGGATAGATCACAATTATATGATGATGTTATTTTTAAAGTCGGTTCTAAATATGATATTCCTGTAGCTAATATTCGTGGCCTTTGGACAAATCGAAAGGATACAATTGACCCCAAAAGTGCAGATAATTTTTTAAAAAATAAAAACATAAAAAACGATATGCACCCCAATGAAAAAGGACACGAAGAAATTGCAAAACGAATTTTTGAATCTATTGAGCCTAGATGGACAGATTATCTTTCTAAACTTAAGTAGCTAAAAAAAAGCCGAAACTCACAAAACGTTGAAAAATAGTTTTCGTGAATTTCGGCTTCTTTTTTAGTTTTTTATACTTCTCGAGCCTTCTTCTTAGGAATCATCATCGATTGTTTCTTAGTTCTCCCCCCAACCATATTGCTCAATCCAGTGAATAATCTCTGTCTTAAAATATCAATTATCGAGCTAACAACATATACTGAAATGATAATAACAAAAGAAACCAAGATTAATTTTATCCCGTAGTATGTTGATTTGAAAGCAGTTAGTTGCTTCCATAAATAATGGCGGACATAGTTGTTATCATGAATCAGATAAACACCCAAAGTAGCGGAACCAAGTAAGTTTATCACCGGTATGGATCCCATATCCCAATTTTTAAACCCACAAAACAGTAATATGGCTAACAAAAGATATAGCGGACTATGTATATCCATTATCAAACTTTTTGAAAGTCCATTTTCGCTTTGGTGATTATGAATAGCAAGTAACGTAATCGACACTATGATTATACCAAACACAATCCCACTTTTTATAAAATAACTTTTTGAACTTTCAGCAAATGATTCTGGATACATCTTTATATATGCCGCAATAAAGTAAATAAATAAAAACCACATGCCGCTTTCAACCCCACCAAAATTAGCTACTAACAACGAAATAGCTGGCTTAACTGACAAGAATGCGAACAACACAATTAAAAGAAACAAGTGTTGTTTTTTATCCATATTTTTTACCAAAATATTTAGAAAAGGTGCTAAACAATAGAGCAATACATAGGAACTAATAAACCAATATTGTTGAAAAATAACAGGAAAACTAACTGCAATTGTATTTTTAAAAGTGAGAATGGATGGATCTTTTGAAAAAAATACAACAATCAAAAAAATTCCTAATGAATAAAAAAAGACTTGTAACCATAAAGATAATAATTTCTTTGGTTTAAACACTGTAGTTACAAAAAAATAGCCACTAATCAATAGAAAACAATTAACACCAAATTTCCCTGCTGATCCAATGATATCAAGAAAAATCTGTTTTACCCCTAATTTTTCTCCATAAACCCACTCTGAATGAACAACATAATGATGCATGACTATCACAAATGCACTAAGTATACGAAATAATTCAAAATTCGACTTTCTAACTTTCATTACCTACCTGACCCTTTCAACTTCTTCAAATTTTTTAACCTAAAGTACATTATACTTGATTTTACAATCTTTTAAAGTACATTATGAAAAATTAGCAATCCAAATGAGACTTTGTTATAATAATACCTGTACTTTTTACAAATCTTCTATCTTTAGCAAAGGAATCAATTATGAATAAAATAGGTTATGTGTTATTAGGTGCATTGATATCAAGTTTACTGTGTGCTGGTTATTATTTTTATACAGTAGGGAATCCTAAAAAATCCCCAATAAAAACTACGGAACAAAAAATTATCACAAAACACCCTTCTCCATTAAGCGAAATTATTTACTCTCCAATGGGTGATAGCATCTCTACTGGTTTGATCACTGAAAAAGAAGAGCAACGATTCACAAGTGTTTTAGCAGCTATGATAGCAAAAAAACAACACGTGAAGGTTATTGAAAAAGGGGTCCATAAACCTGGAGCGACTCTCAATAACTTAGGACTTTTAAGTATGGACGAAATCATCCAACAAAAACCCAACCTCGTCACAATAGAATACGGAACAAATGATATTTTAGCCCACAAAGATGAACAAAGCTTAAAACAATTTGAAGTAAACTTGTCGTATGCCATTAACGAATTACAAAAACAGGATATCTTGCTCGTGTTAGTCACAACTTGGAATAGAGATCAAAAAATTTCCAAATTATATGACGATATTATTATAGCTGTTGGCCAAAAGTATCAAGTTCCAGTGGCGAATATTCGAAACCTCTGGATTGAACGAGACGATACCATCAATCCTAAAAGCATTCCTAATCACTTTAATAAAACTTCTGGCTTAGAAAATGACATGCATCCGAACGAAAAGGGACATCAATTAATAGCTGAACGAATTTACGATGCCATTAGTGTTGAACTGAATGACTACTTAAAAACCACTAGCTCATCTTCAACATCTTCTGAGTCAAGTACAGCTACTTATCAATAATTCATAAAAATAACCTCCAAAAATTGTCGTTTCCACGTACCATTTTTGGAGGTTACTTTACTTTGTTCTGGGCTCTTTTTTCCTTATTTCTCTAATATTTCAATAATTTCATCCATATTCTTAGAACCAAAAACAATTTCCTGATCATCGATAATCATTGCTGGTACACTCATGATTTTCTTCTCTGTTTTCAATTCTGGGAACACACCGATATCAATCATTTCAGCTTCAACATCATGATTGATTGATGCAATTCTTTGACACGCAGCTACCACATCTGGACAATAATGGCATGTCAATGAAACAAAAATCTGAACTTTCTTTTTAGGTAGATCCTTGATTTTATTAACCACAGGCTCTTCTATCGGTTGTCCAGCACTTCCCACATTATAAACCGCTAAGACGATTGAATTCACTTCATGTCCGCTTGGAATACCGCTAAATTTAATTCCTGTGTATTCACCTTGATCGTTCAACACAACCACACTTGGCAATTTATCAATGCCATATTTTGATTCTAAATCTGCTTTTTCACCTTTTTGGATAGTTTCTAATGAAATTTTATCACTTAATGAAGCAAATTCTGTTAAGAAAGAGTTTAATTCTAGTGATTTTTCTTCACTGCTATCCATCACTTGAAGTAATGTAACGTTTTTAGTTAGTTTTCCAAAAATACCGCCTAATTGTTCTCTCATAGCATCTGGGAACCAAGTGTTATTTCCACTCGTTGCTTTAGCAGGTTTCTTCTCATTTTTAGGTGCCGCTTCTTTATTTGCTGCATGTTGTTCGGCTAGACGTTTTTCCATACGCTCATTGACGATTGGCAAACCAGCTTTTGTTTTTTCTTCTGTGATATATTTTTGCGCATTTGTTGCAGCGATTGCGCCATCTGCCACAGCTGTGACGATTTGACGTAATTCTTTGATACGTAAATCTCCTGCTGCATAAACTCCTGGGACATTTGTTTCCATATTTTCATTCGTTGGTACATAGCCACGATCTAATTCGACTTTTCCTTCAAAAATTTCTGTGCTTGGTTTATTTCCAGCGAATACGAACATACCAAAAGTGCTGCCTTCTGGTGCTTCATAGGTTATTTCTTCCCCTGTTTCATTGTTGACAAAAACCGCTTTACGAACAAAGTCGTCTCCAGTTATTTCTTTTACTTCTGTATTGTAGACAATTTTAATATCTGGATGTTGTTTTGCTGCTTCTGCGGTTAATTTCGCACAAGTGAAATCAGGTTCTCGAATAATCATTGTTACTGATTTACCGTAGCGAGTTAAATAAACTGCTTCTTCTGCGGCTGCATATCCGCCACCAAGGACGAATATATCTAAGCCTTGGAAAAATTCACCGTCACATGTTGAACAGTACGCAATCCCACGACCAGTAAACTCAACTTCTCCTGGGAAACCGATTTTACGTGCTGAAGCACCTGTTGCAATGATCACAGCATAGGCTTGATAGGTTTTGGTAGCAGATTTCACCGTTTTTACGGTTTGACTTAAATCAACATCAATCACTTCATCTGTCGTAAATTCAACGCCAAAATCTAATGCTTGTAAACGCATATCTTCCATCAATTCAGGTCCAGTTGTTGCGCGAATCGCTGGATAATTCACAATTTCAGATGTTGTTGTTACCTGTCCACCAATTTTGTCTTTTTCAATAATCAATGTATCTAGCATCGCACGACCTGCGTAAATTCCTGCAGATAAAGCAGCTGATCCGCCGCCAATCACAATCAAATCATAAATTTCTTGACTCATAATACGTTCTCCTCTTATTCTACTTCATTTTTTAATCTAAAATTTTAAGAAAGACTCCCCTAAAAAAGGAAGTCTTACAGCTTTTTTATTTATGTGTTTAGATTTTGCCAACTAAATCTAAGCTTGGTGCAATAGTCTCTTCACCTGGTTTCCAGTTAGCTGGACATACTTTATCTCCATGCTCTGCAACAAATTGAGAAGCTTCTAATTTACGCACTAGCTCTTCTGCATTACGGCCAATTCCCATGTCGTTGATTTCATAAGATTTGATTTCGCCTTCTGGGCTAACGATAAATGTTCCACGGTATGCTTGACCTAATTCTTCATTTAAAACGCCGAAGAAACGAGCAATCTTACCATTTGGATCAGCTAACATTGGGTATTTAATTTTTCCGATTGTATCAGTCGCATCCGCCCATGCTTTATGAACAAAGTGGCTATCTTCTGATACTGAGTACACTTCACAATTCAACTCTTTTAAATGATCGTAATGATCTTGCATGTCCCCTAATTCTGTTGGACAAACAAATGAAAAGTCAGCTGGATAGAAGAAGAAAATACTCCATTTGCCTAATACGTCTGCAGTTGACACTTTAATAAACTCTCCATCTTGATACGCGTCACATTCAAAGTCTAATAGTTTTGTGTTGATTAAGTTCATTTATTTTTCCTCCTAAAATTTAAAAGCGTAATAGGCTCGCTTAGTCTCGACTAAAAAAACAGGCAACGATGAATGAGAGGCTTCCCATCTCAACCTTATTTTCTCTTTTTTCAGACAGACTAGGCCCATGCAGCTAGATATTTTTCTACACTCTTAGCGTATCAATTTAAAATTATTATGTCAATAGAATTATTATAGTTTAGTTATTTTATTTTTGCTATTTTCGTCTTTTCTTTGAGAAAATAGCTCTTTCATTCTCAATAACAACAATCTCCAACATTTAAAGAGCCTTTCTTTAAACAGACTATACGTAATGAATATATATCTAAATAAACAAGCGCTCTATTTATTTGGTATACTTAGTAAAAATGGTAATTGGGGGAATGAAAATGAAGACCATTGGATTATTGGGTGGTATGAGTTGGGAAAGTTCTGCTGGCTATTATAAATTAATCAATGAAACGATTAAAACAGAACTAGGCGGACTTCATTCGGCAAAATGTATTTTATTTAGTGTTGATTTTCAGGAAATTGAAACCTATCAATTTTCAAATCAATGGGATAAAAGTGCTGAATTACTGACAGATGCTTGTCTTTCTTTAGAAAAAGCGGGAGCAGATTATATTGTTATTTGTACGAATACCATGCACAAAGTTGCAGAAGTACTCCAACAAAAAATCAATATTCCCATTCTTCATATTGCTAAAGTCACTTCCGCGGAATTAAAGCGGAATAAAATAAAAAAAGTCGGTTTACTAGGAACAAAATTTACAATGGAAGAAAATTTTTACAAGCAAATTATTGAAAATGACGGAATTGAGGTAATTATTCCAAATCAAAACGACCGTGACAAGATCAGTAAAATTATCTACGAAGAACTGTGTTTAGGAGAGTTGAAAGAGAAGTCCAAACAGTTTTATTTAGAAGTTGTTGACCGATTACACCAACAAGGGGCTCAGGGAGTTATTTTAGGATGTACAGAAATTGGGATGCTGATTTCAAAAAGTGATACTGCTGTTCCACTTTTTGATACAACTAAAATTCATGCTGTCGAAGCGGCCTTGAAGTCTTTAGAAAAATAATAATAAACGGAGAGAGCGCAAAAGCCCCCTCTTTAGAAATAAGCTGAAATCCACAAAAGTTTAAAGAACAGTTTTTGTGAATTCCTTCTTATTACTGTAAAATACGACGAGGTACGAGTTGATATTGTATCAGTTCTCGGGGCTTAACGCTTCTTTTATCGTTTACCAGAAAAATTCTTTTATACTATTGATCACTTCTTTATTCTCCACCAGTTCGCTATGACTAGTGTCCTCACCTTGAATCAATCGTTCTTGATAATTAGTAATGTTATTTTGATAAATATATCTCCCAGAAAATACACTTTGCACAGGTACAGTATTGTCAGAAGCGGTCTCTGCTACTTCTCCGGCAATATTCAACATCTCAATCGTATTAGGGATATTTTCTTGATTTTTTAAATATCCCTTTAATAGCTCACTTGTTTCTTTCACTCGTGCAAATGATGTCACAGCTTCATTGTATTTTTTGGAAGTATCATTATATGGTGTGCCTAGGGTTATTAGTTTAGACAATGACGGATCGGCTGCTTGCTGAAATTCTTCCAAATAAGAAGTGATGACCAATCCACCATTTGAATGACCGAAATAATTATACGTCTCAAATGAATATTTTTTTTGAATATAACTTAATGCTAATTGATACCATTTCCCTTGAATGGGTAATGTTTTATTGCTACTGTCTTCAAAGGCAATTACTATGACAGGATGTTTTGTCTCACTCCTTATTTTGCCTTTGGAAAAGACCGTTTCATCTGTCGCTACAATCACTTTTAATATATCAGCCTTGGAATCTAATTCTTTGATCAATCCGTTAAAACGATTTACTGTACCATTCGTTCCCGGAACAAAAATCGTTGGTGTATGAATTTCCACAGGTTCATTTGTCGATGTAAACTTTTCAGCAAATGCCGTTAAGCTTTTTTGAAATAACAGAAATAGCATTATGACAACCCCCACCATTGAAAGTATTTGAAAAAAACATTTTTTCACACGATTCGTATTGTTCAAGATGTTCCCCTCCTCTGATAAAGAGAGTGTACATTTTGAAACTTAAATGAAGATTAAACAAAGTGATCCTTTAGGAAATTAAAAAGGATTCGTCCATATTCTTATCTTTATTAAAATGCTTTCCATGAACATCAATCACTGCATGCCACTCTTTACACAGTTTATAAGGAATTGACTCAGTCAAATGAATAAAGTCTTTCCTCATTTCTTCATAGGTCTTGTATGGACCAAATCCTAAACGATTAAACAAACGAATCCCATACTGATCAGCGATAAAAACGTTTCGTTCAAAGATATAAAGTAACATGGCATCCGCTGTTTCCGGGCCGACACCTTTGATCGTCAAAAGTTCCTTTCTAAGTTCTTCAGTAGAATACTCGTAAAACTTATCAAAATCACTCCCATGAGACATAAACCAATGAATCAATTCTTTAATGTACATACTTTTTTGTTTGAAAAATCCAGCCGGACGAATGAGTTCTTGAAGTTTTTCCAATTCAATAGAGTCTAGTTTTTCGATGGTTAAATAAGATTCTAAATTGCTTAATGCCTGATGTGCATTTTTTTCCGTTGTTTGCTGAATTAGGATCATTGATACCCAGTCAGACAGACGATTCTCGTCTTCCCACCAATGCTGGAATCCATAATGTTGGACTAATCTGTTTAGCACTTGTATTTTTAGTTCATCTGTTTTCATTTTATTCCCTCCTTTTATCAAATGAAAAAACCTGGATCAACACATTTTAAGCCGATCCAAGCATGTATTTTTATTCAGTTATTTCTCTTTCTTTTGTAATCATGATTACACCATCTCCAAGCGGTAGCAAACTTGATGTCAAATCTGGATGCGTCATGACTGTGTCTAAAAATTGATTCAGTTTTCTATAGATCGTTCTTTGACTACGTGGAATGTCTTCAATTGGGTCTAAAATCGTTCCTGCTTGAAACACATCATCCACCATTAAAACGCCTCCTACGCGCAATAATCGTAAACATTCAGGCAGAAATTCAATATATTTTGATTTCGCACTATCCATAAAAATAAAATCATAGGGACCCGTTAGTGTAGGTAAAATTTCTGCTGCTTGTCCTTCTAATAACGTAACTTTATCCGTCAATCCTAATCGTTCGTATGTTACTTTAGCTTTTCTGATCATCACATCAAAACGATCGATTGTTGTTACATGACCCTCTTCACCCACGTATTGGGCCATCAAGCTAGAAGAAAAGCCAATTGCTGTTCCTATTTCTAAAATATTTTTGGGTTTGATTTGATTGAGGAAAAATTGTAGAAACACAACAGTCTCATGGGGAATAATCGGAACACCTGCTTCATGTGCTTCTTCTTCAATCACACCTAATTCCCCTTGAATTTTTTTCTGTTTATTTCTCATAAAATCGACAAGTTCTTTTTTGACTACTGGTCGATGCATCATTTCGTTTCGCATTCTATTGGCTCCTTTTTTCTACGCTTACTCGTCACTTTGCTTCAACATACATTCATGAAACAATTTAAGCGTGAGATTGTACGTTCACTTATTTTTTGAATGTGAAGTTGCTTCTATATTATACGAATTGATAGGATTGATGTCAAAAAAGATTCTAGAATAAAATGTCATCCACTCCATTCCAGAATCTTTTCTATTATAAGATTAATACAATAATGCTACTAAATCTGCTTTTTCGATATTTCCAAAATATTTTTTGATGTTTATCTTATCTACAGCTGCTTCAATTGCTGCTTTTTCATATTTTGTACCCGTTAAAATATCCTCAACATCTTTAATCTCACCTAATCCAAAGAAATCGCCAAAGATTTTGATTTCTTTGATTTCACCGTCTTCCACATTCATTTGAGCATCAATAGAACCAATTGGAAAACGTTGATGACGCTCTAAGTTAAAGGCTGGGGATTTTCCATAATTCCAATCCCAGTTGCGATAATATTCATCTGAAATCTGATTGATTTTTTCCCAATCTGCATCCGTTAGCTCATACGTTTTCACTTGATCAACAGAGTCTACACCAAAAATTTTCAACAAAATATCTTCACGAAATTCTTCTGTCGTCATCTCTTGTTTGTCTGCTGGGAGAAATGGTTTGATATTCGTCACCCGAGAACGAACGGATTTGATCCCTTTAGATTCGATTTTATCTTTACGAACTTTTAAGGTATTAACTACTTCATCAATATTACTATCAAACATCAATGTACCATGTGCGAACATTCTTCCCGCTGTGGCATACATTGCATTTCCAGAAAATTTCATCCCGTCTATAACTAAATCATTACGGCCTTTTAATTCTGCACCGGAAACTCCTAACTCATGCAAGGCTTGAATAATCGGTTGTGTCACTTTTTCAAAATCACGGAAGGAATTGCCATCATCTGGCATAATAAAACTAAAATTCAAGTTCCCATGATCATGATAAACAGCACCACCACCACTTAAACGTCGAACCACATGAATCCCGTGTTCATCTACATATTCTTTGTTGATCTCTTCAATTGTATTTTGGTTACGACCAATAATAATCGATGGATCATTAATATAAAATAATAGAATCGGTTCATCTAATGGTTTCTCTTTTAACAAATACGTTTCAATCGCTAAATTAACTCTTGGATCATTGTTTTCATTTGGTACAAAAATCATTGTTCACCACTCCTTAAATTTCAATCACTAAATTTTTCTTCGCTAAACAAACGGACACTTGATTTCCAGCGGCTTTTTCAGCTTGTTTTTTCAATTCCTCCAACGAGCCATGTTGAGGTAAATGAGTCAGAATCAGTTTTTTGACATTGGCAGCTTTTGCAATTTCTCCAGATTCTTTTGCGGTAAAATGTGCGTGATGCTTCTCATTTCCTTCGAACAAATAAGTGTCAGCCAAAAATACATCTGCATCTTTTGTAAAATCAATGAAACTTTCTAAATAACCGGAATCCCCTGTAAAAACAAATACTTTGCCCGTTTTCTCTTCTACAAAACGCATCGCATAACATGGAACTGGATGGATTGTTTTCATAAAGGTAACAAGAAAAGGACCTATTTTTAATTCTTCCGCTTCAAAATAGGGAACTGCTTTTGACACACCAGGCATATTCAGTGCTTCAAAATGAACAGAATCATCTGTATGTCCATAAATCGGCAAGATAGGAGTCGGCTCCATCACTGGATACAATTGGCGATAATACTGCAACACTCCTAGATCAGCGATATGATCGTAATGATAATGAGATAAGATCACGGCATCTAATGTTAATGGATCAAGATGCTCTTCTAAATTGACTAAGGTTGTGCTTCCAGCATCTAACAATAGCTTAAAACCATCTGATTCTAGCAGGTACGAACTGGTTCCTTCGCCTTTATATGGATACGCACCAAGACAGCCTAAAACGGTTATTTTCATCAGTTTCAACCTCCTGAGTATTTTCAACCTAATGGTAACATAAAAAAGGAAGATAGCGACAATTATTTACATAACTGAATAAAAATTTCTCGTCAGTCTATTGTCATTATCTTCCTTTTTTAATTTAAAATAACTATAATTCTACTTGAAACGGTCAAGCAAAAATCTATGATAGGAATAAAGAATAAAAAGAAACTCATTTGTCCTTCAACAGATCCTTTTTTTATGGTCCATTTTCTATCGTCCAATTGATTTTAGTCGTATAAGCAATTTCTTTTAATATTTTTCCAGGCATAACTTCTAAATTCAATGAACGCGATGATTCAGAAAATAGGATACCGACCTCTCGCTTATCACTTTCTTTTGAATTAAATACTTCATTAGCAACTTGGCTATTGATTGGTATTATTTCATGTCCTATCTCTTTTACATATAAGCCTAATCCTGATTCTTTTTCTCCTTTTGCATTTTGAAAAAGATCTGTCAACTGAGCAGTTAAGCGCCATTGATTTTTGATAATTCTAGTGTCTTCTATCGTTAGCTCAACCGCTTTTTGTTGCATGATGTTTTGTCTTTTCGATTTAATCGTTACTTCGCCAAATGAAATATCTGTCGAATGCTTTTTAATACCTAATGTACCAGGTAATAAGGTCATTGTTATTTTTTTAGTTATTGCTCCGATACTTAATGATAATTCATAGGTTCCAGCAGCTTTTTGTACAGATGTCTTATCAACAGAAATCAATCCTTTTCTTTCTTTAGCGGTTGATAATTCCCAAGCATTCCCCTTACTATTCGCTAAAATAAATTCTATCTGTTCTTTTTCTGTGTCCGGATAATCTACCGCTAGTGCACTAAAGCTTTCACCATAAAGCATGTACGTGCCATCTTTCACTACATCTGGACTTTCTACTAGAAAAGGAACCTCAATAGGTGTTTTATTCTGCGCCTTATCCATTAACTCAACTATCGCAGTTGCTCGACCTACTTTTGTTAAGTCTGGCTCTTTAATCAGCATTTTTGTAACAGCTTCAGAACCTGCATTGTCATAGATATTCTTTATCATAGTAGAAACATTCGGAATCTCTGATCCTATGCTTACATACTGAAGAATAGCTTCAGCACTAGGTGGAATCGTATCTTTTACTTGTTGAGTGTTCGAGAATACACTTGTATTTCCTCCACCATCAGTTGCAGTTACTTCGTAATTTTTATAAGGTATTAATGGTTTTCTCTCTTCCGGAATACGGAGGTCAAAACGTCCCTTGTCATCAACTTTTCCTGTTAAAAATACAACATTAGTCCCTGATTCGTACAGGTTAATTGTGGCATTGGGTTCAGCATCTCCTGAAAATGAACTAGATATATCAGCAACTGAATCTAACTTAGGTGCTTCTGGAGGAGTCGTATCTTGTACCGTTTTAGTCACTGTAGCAAACTTCCCGTTCAACATACTTTTAACTTCAACTTTTTCTCCTGCTTTAAAATAAGAATCTCTAGGTAATCTATAACTAAACGCCCCATCATTATTTGCACGAATTTGATAGTTGCTTGTATCCCCTTTGACTTCTGAACTCAATTGCCCTTCTGGTAAGGAAGCACTACCTGAAAAAGATAGGAAGGCGTTAGGATATGTTTTCCCCACTAAAGTATAACTTTCCTGTTGTTCAGGATTATCAACTAACTCTCCTGTTGTTATCGTTACATTGATTTTATTTAATAGTGTTTGCGCTTTTGTTAACACATTTTCTAGGCTCATCTTGTCAGTCGGGGTTAGAATACTATCAAAGTCTTCTACTTCTTTTTTTAACTCTTTTACCATTTGAGTTGTTGTACTTAGTTTTAACTCCTTTTGTTCAACATTTATAAACAATCCATTTATTCTATCTTTCAATGTTAGCCACTCATTTGTGACATCTTTATAAGTTATATCGGATATAAACCATCGTGCATCAGCATATACACCATCTGCTTCCCCGTCATAAGGAGCTATAAATTTTTGTTGAAACTCATAATTTTTTGTTTCAGGGGCTTTAACTGTATGTACAGCGTTGACCATTCCTTTAGCCAATTCTGAGTTATTGGCTGACATAATAAACTTTTTCCCAGATATTCCAACAATATCCATATAACCAACATCATGATCATAATTGGGCAGAGCTGTTCTATAACTTAGTTCGTACTTAGCCTTAAATTGATAATAACGTCCTTTCTCTAAAGGAACAGTTTGACTAAGCTTTGCCGTGTACACTCTAGTCTTCCAAGTCTGAGTCCATTGATCATAATAATTACCGTACGACTGCTCCCATATCCATAATCCAATTACATCAGTACCTGGTTCAAGTCTTATATATCCTTTACCAAGGTTAAAATCGATCTTAGTTGCTGAAAGATCATATGATTCTTTATAGGTAACATCACTGTTTATAACATATGTTGTTTTTTCGAATGTCACTTTCCATTTCGAGCTATCTAAAAAAATATCATTGGTGGAACGTGTTTCAGCGTTCACTTTATCATTCGAATAAGTTGTAAGTAAGTAAAAACAAAAAAAGAAAAACATTATGTATAAGCTACTTTTAACTATTTGCTTCTTCATTGCTTTCCCACCTTTTAGCTATTCTCCTTCCATTATACATCAAATATTCATTAAAATTTTATCCATTATTGATCGATAGTCATCCAAAGATGAAGACTGAACTTGCAAAATTTGTGTTTGTGAATGCAAAATAATCTCCAAAAATTGCCGTTTTTACGTACAATTTTTGGAGATTTATTTATATATTATTTGTTTACTAAAGACGCTACCTTCTCTTCACGTGCAGTATCGTAAAAACTTGCAATAGCTACATCATGATAAGGGATCACCCATAATAGCCCAATACCTAAAACTAGAATACCAACAATAAACCAACCAATAAAGGACAGTTGTAATAATAAATATTGACCGAAGCGACCTTGCATTAAATATAACGCATATTTGAGCGCATCACCTACAGATAATTCCGGATCATCGATTTTGACCCAAACTGCAAATTGGAATACACCGCTAATAAATACACCTGCCAAGATCATTAGCAAACCAAAAACCACTAATAGTAGACCTAAAAGAACATTTCCAGCAATCTGATTTTGAAATTGTTCTACTGTAACAGTATTAAACATTAATCCAAAATACAAAACTGTTCCATAAGATAAAAGAACTGGTAGTAAAACGACTAGATTAAGCACTAATTCAACTAAATATTGAATCAGATTAATGACTAACATTGGAAAATAAAATTTTCCTTGAAACATAGTCGCAAGCATTGGCGATCCTACCTTTTTTCCACGTAAAACTTGTAACGCACAGTAATACGTTCCATAGGTAAGTGCAAAAAAGACGCCGTTATTCAATAAAAATGATACCAGACTACTTCCAAAACTCTCCTGAGGAAAATTAACGATATTGCCAACAACAGAGCCAATAATGAAGCGGATAAAAACTGCTAAAAATGTAATCCATGCCATAGCCCCCCAATTATCGTTCAAAGAAATACGAGCCTGTTCTCGATGTTTAGCATTTGTAATTTGACTTTTCATATCATGTAGCTCCTTATTTTAGTACTCGCGAATTTTCGCAACAGTATTTTTATCTAATCGTTTAACAACCTCTGTCACTAATTTAACTGTATTTAAATAATCATCTTCATGGATCATCGATGTATGTGAATGTAAATAACGTACAGGTACAGTAATCGCTAAGGATGGTACACCATTTCTAGTTAAATGCATTCTTCCAGCATCAGTTCCGCCACCTGTAATCACCGTATATTGGAAAGGAATATTATTTTCTTCTGCTACCTGAATCACAAAATCTCGTAATTTTTTATGTGGAATCATCGATGCATCAAAAATCAAGATTTGTGGTCCTTTCCCTAATTCTGAATCGGCCTCTTTAGGCGTCATTCCTGGTGTATCACCTGCTGTGCCAGTATCTAAAGCAAATGCAATATCTGGATCAACTAGGTGAGTACTTGTTTGTGCCCCGCGTAGACCAACTTCTTCTTGTACATCACTACCAGCAAATAAAATATTTGGATGACCTTCTAACGCTAGATTTTCTAAAACTTTTAATGATACAGCCGTACCAATTCGATTATCCCACGCTTTAGCCAACATAAATTTAGTATCATTCATCCGGCGATAGTCAATATATGGTGTGATCATATCACCAGGTTTTATGCCCCACTCGGCTACTTGTTTATCGCTAGATGCACCAATATCGATAAACATATCAGCGACATCATAAGGTTGTTTTCTAGCATCTGGTGTTAAAACATGAGGTGGTTTTGAGCCAATTACACCATGGAATACTTTTCCTTGTCCTGTTTTAATTTGTACTTGTTGGGCTAACATCACTTGTCCCCACCAGCCACCAAGGGTTTGGAATTTGATAAATCCTTTATCCGTAATTTGTGTCACCATAAAACCAACTTCATCTAGATGACCTGAAAAGAAAATTTTTGGGCCTTCTTTGTCACCTACACGTTTTGCTATAATACTGCCTAAGCCATCGTACATAATTTTATCTGCAAAAGGTTCAGCATATTTCTTAAATAACTCTCTAACTTCACCTTCATTACCAGGTACACCTTTAGCATTTGTAAGTTCTATTAACATTTGTTCTTCTTGTTGATTCAATTCATAGATCCCCTTTCTAGTATAAACTCTATTGTATTATACCATTCATCATTCATTATAAATAAAAAAGAACAAAACAAACATTAAAAAGTTTGTCCTGCTCTTATAAAATCTGTTATGGATTTAGCTCATCTGGATTTTTTTGTTGCCATTCTTTTGAATAAAAAGATTCGTCTAATGTATATTTTGGTTGTTTTCCAGATTTTTTTTCAAGGAATGGTGCCACATATTGATCCGTAGCCAGCCACCCTCGCCATCCCAAATGAATCGTATCAGCCATAAAATATTTCGTATCACTTTCTTTCGTGAAATCTGCAATATTAGTAAAGCCTTGACTTTCCAATTGATATTTGACTTTTTTCGCAAACCCTTGAAGCATTTCTTGTGACAGGCCTGTGAAGTCTGTCCAATGCTTATTGACTGGCGGAATAATAAACAACACCTCCGCATTATCTTGAGCGAGTTGACTAAGAACCAATTGTAAATCGGAAAACTCTGGAGAAAAACGATAGTCCCAATCTTTTTGGGAATTTTCCAAACGATGTAAATTCTTTTTCACTCGTTTATTATAAAACGAATTAGAAATTTCAAACTTATTATTATTTGTCGCTTTTTCACCAATCGTTACAGCCAATTGATCTAGATCAGCGTCATTGTATGTTTCAGGCAAGCGTCTTTCAGCTTTTATTATAGCCTGTTCTTTACTTATCATGCCAATTTTACCAAATAACTGATCTTCTCTTGAAAACATATTGACCATCAAATGAATATAATCTTTATCTGATGTATTTGGTAACTCACCAGTTTTAATACTGCTTAATGCATTTGTTAAACGTTTGTCTTGTTTCACTTTAGGAAAATCTAACAAGCGCTGAGCCAAATATTTATCGTCTTCTGTAATTATCGTCAAGTTATTAACCCATTGGTAGGTTTGTAAATCAGAAAAATACGCATTAAAATAATCATTGGTTACGCCATGTTTAACAAACCACTGAGGAGAAAGGATAAAAACAACCTTTTTATGAGAAAGGCTTTCTCCCATAGATTGCATCATCATTGCCTGAGTCAACGATTGGGTGCCTGGTGCCCCCAATAAAAATGGACGGTAACTTCGATCATATTTCGCTGCTAACGCTGCTGGATGGAAGGAACTGATGCGACTCAATTCAGAAGAACCAAAAAATGGAACGTATTCTTTTGAAGCTATAGCCTTATTTTTAATTGCATTTCCTTTTAACACATTCGTTGCCATAGACGTAGAAGCGTCTGCTAAAACCTTTTTACTGTCTAGGTCTATTTTGAATGGCGCAAAGAAAAAAACGATAAGCAACAATACAGATAATACAATCGGTCCGAAAATGCCGATAATTTTTTTCTTCATACTCATTATTGCAATGCTTTCACTTGTTCAATAATCTTATTAGGTGTATTCCACTGATCTCGGTCAAATTCTGAAACAGGTACTTGTACACCTAATTGTCCGTCCACTTCAACTAAAAGCTGAACAGTTGCTAGTGAATCCATCAGGCCTTCTTCAAAGAGATCTACTTCTCGATTTTCTTTAACTTCATCGGTCCCTGTGATTTCTTCTAAAATATCTAAAATCGTTTCTTCTATATTCATGTTAGTGTTCTCCTCTATTTTACAGCCTTGACTGTATTTTATTTTTATCACTATTTCTATTTAAAGAATAATGTATCTAAAAATCCTGAAAAAATCAAGAAGCTAAAGCAAACTGCATTAAAAGTTAAGAAAATCGCAAATGCATGAGTGAATTTATTGGATGGAATTTTTTCTTTATGTTTCTTCTTAAAACGAAGCCAAGCATCTGTTAAACAGATCAATGTCGCGTGATACAATCCATAGACAAGATAATACCAGGTTAATCCATGCCAAACACCCATAAGCAAGAATAAGGCAAAGTAACCAACATTAGAAGCAACAATTCGACTTTTGAACACTTTCTTTTTAATCAATGCAAACATCAAACGCATGTACACATAATCACGGAACCAAAAAGACAGGGTCATGTGCCAACGATTCCAAAACTCCTTGATGTTCCAGCTTAAAAATGGTTTATTGAAGTTGACAGGTGTATCGTACCCCATCAAATAACTCGTTCCAACAGCAAATAAACTATACCCAGCAAAATCAAAGAATAAGTACATACTATAAATATACATATAAGCAACCAATTCCCAAGTCAGTCCACCTGTTTTCTCCGCACTTTTTGCAACAACAGGCATCAACACTTGGCCAAAATAATAACCAATAATAAATTTATATAAAAAGCCAAGGAAAAAATTATGAATACCTTTACCTAAAAAATCAACATATTTTTCAGGTGTTGGTGGATTTTCCACATCTTTTTCAAAGCGACGATAGCGATCAATTGGCCCTGATGAGATTGTTGGAAAGAATAATAGAAATTCAATGTATCTAAACATATTATATTCTTTAATCAAACCATCTCGTGTTTCCATAATGATTTGCACCGATTTAAACGTCAAATAAGAAATACCTAAAAATCCAAACAATGACGTATGTCCTGTTACAAAAGGCAGTACTTTATATAAAAACAATGGTAAAATTGCTAAAAAAACCGCCAAATAAAAGACACTACTAGCATTTTTCTTTTGTCGATAGTGGAAATAAAACCAAACCAAAATCGTTTGCCAAAAAACATAAATAATCAGCGCAACACCTTGCTTCCAACTTTCACCGCCAAAACTAATATATAAAAACACTAATGTAATCAACACTTGATACCAAGACCAGCGTTTTCCTTTAGTTAATAATGTAATGATCATCGGCGCAAGAGCAATCAATAAATAGATAAAATAAATCGGATTCGCATAAGGAATCATATGAGGAAAATCGATCATGTCGCATTCACCTCATTCATCAATCCTTTGCGATCAATCTTTCCATTTGCAGTAAGCGGTAATTGTTCAACGTAAATAAATTTCTGTGGAATCATATAATCCATCACTAGATGGCTCAATTCTTCTTTGATTGCTTTGGTCAATTTGAATTCTTTCTCAAACTCATGAGGATTAGCAACGACAAAAGCAATTAGTTGTTGAACTTTATGTTCCTGATACTTAGGTACAACCGTTGCTTGTTTCACATACGAAACTTCAGCCAGATGATGATCGATCTCTTCTAATTCAATACGATATCCGTGCAATTTTACTTGAAAATCAATTCGTCCATCATAAATCAGCATACCATTACTTAATTTGCCAGCATCACCCGTTCGATAAGCAGGTTGCCCCTTGTATTCAAAGAACGCTTCCGCTGTTTTTTCTGGGTTATGCAGATACCCTTTAGATACACTTGGACCTGCAATAACAATTTCTCCCACCTCACCAGCTGATAGTTCCTGATCACCAGCCATGATGTAGACAGTCGTATCTTTTTTTACATAGCCTATTGGTACACGATTGTACGTATCTAATAAGTCTTTCGTTACTTCAACCCCTGAAATAGCTACAGTCGCTTCTGTTGGACCATACGTATTAAAAATACTAGCATTCGGGAAACGTTCAAGTAATTTACGTGCTGTTTCTTTAGGCAACTCTTCCCCACAAAAAAGAAAGACCTTTAAACTCGCTGCATGTTCTCCATCAAATGTTGGTTCCATCAAACAAATATCCATAAAGGATGGTGTCGAAACCCAGACT
Organism: Enterococcus sp. 4G2_DIV0659; assembly: GCF_002140715.2. Taxonomy (NCBI): domain Bacteria; kingdom Bacillati; phylum Bacillota; class Bacilli; order Lactobacillales; family Enterococcaceae; genus Enterococcus; species Candidatus Enterococcus mansonii. The sequence continues at coordinate 807,932 of NZ_NGLE02000001.1, forward strand.
TCAATGTCTAAGGTAGGTAAGGTTTTAAACAATTGTTTAAAATCATTGATTATATCTTTACGTAAAGGTGTTAATGATCCTCCAGAAGCTAATGCTGGATATAGATCCATGACTGATAAATCAAATGAATAAGGCGCTTGGGATAAAAAGCGCATGCCTTCTGAAATACCAAAGTCAGACAATTCCCAATTAACAAAGCTCAAAAGATTAGTATGACTGATTTGAACCCCTTTAGGAACACCTGTTGTTCCAGAAGTAAAAATAATATAATACGTTTCTGACCCTGCCACAGGGTTTAAATCATTTACAGGCACTGTCTCCATGCAAACTGTTCGCAATCTTTCTAAAGAAATAACCTCAGCCGTCGTAGTTATCTCCGGCCATTCTTTAATAGAAAAAATTACTGCTGGCTTTGCCACCTCTAGAATCATTTCAACTCTGTCTTTTGGTGTATGAGCTTCAATTGGAATATAAGCATGACCTGCTTTTGATGCACCTAAAAAGCAGGCAAGCATTTCAACTTCTAATTCTCCATAAACAACTACTGGACGTGATCGCTCCACATGTTCTTTTAAATATGCGGCAATTGCGTCAGAATCTTTTTTTAATTCTCCATAAGTATAGGTTCTATTTGATTCAATATAAGCGGGGCGCTCAGCATCCTTCATCCCCCAACGATCGATCGTTTCAATAATATTTAAAATCGTCATGAAGTATCTCCCCCTTAAAATTCATTATAAATAAATGTTCCACCATCAATATTTTTATAGTGATATAAATAGATTAACACTAACAATATTACAAAATAAAAGACGGTTCTGCCAATAAATTTTCCCCAATATTGTACATTGGGGCGATTAAAAAAATTGCTCATGTTATTATTGCCTCCAAAACTCATATAATCATATTCAAATTTTAGTACTGTCATTGTAATCAAAAAAAAGAAGAAAAGAAACATAATCTTTTGATTACAGCCTTTTTTCAACTAACAGTTTTGTCACTTTCATAGAGAAAGAAGGTAGGACACAGTCAAACCGTTTTGCGCCACCTTCTTTTACGTAAAATTACTGTTAAAAAACAATCTGTTACCGATCTTTCCCATGAATAATTCGAGAATAAATCGCTGATGTTAAAAAATAATAAGCTAAATAAATTAAAATCAAGATCCCGCAAGCAAGATATGCCAACCAATAGCCAGAACTTGTAATAATTTTGCTAAATACATACACTGCAAAAGTTGCATGTAAAACACCAATAATCATCGGTGGGAAGAAAATGATACTATTTTGCTGATAAACAAGTTTGGTGATTTCTTTTTTAGGAATACCGATTTTCTTTAACAAATCATAACTTTCTTTCTCTCTTTCAGCTTCTGAAAACTGTTGTAACATCAAGATACTTCCAGTAATAATCAATGCTAAAATACCCAAGAACATGGCAACGTAAATAAAGACGCCCATTGCTCTTCGTTGATATCGTGATTCCGAAAAACGATTCGTATAATTTAGCTGCCAAAATTCTTGTTCGTTATTTTCTTTAAACTCATCAGAATTTTTATCATCAACTTGTTGAGTTGTCTTCGTTGTGTAGCCTTCTATTTGATTATTGATCAGTTTATAATCATAATACACAGGTGATATCCATTGCGGTTTCACTGCATCAGCTAATGTATTTGCTAGTGACTCTTCATCTTTTGTATTAACATTAAAAGCCATTAACGTGTAATCAAGACCTGTGTTTATTTTTTGAAACTGTTCATCAGAAATAATTACTGTTGGAAAAGTATAACGCAATAAATCTTGACCCAAATAATCGGATCGTATTTCAGATACATGAAAAGTTAAGCCACCTTGAATACGAAACTTGGAATCATAACGAACAAAGCCGCCTAACACATTCTGGATACTATCTAAAATAACTATATCATTCTTGTTTTTTAGCTCAAGATTTTTTAAATAAGGATTTATTTTTTGAAATTCACGATAATTTGATAGCGCCAATAAATTGATTGGACTTAGCGTAGGTTGATTTTGTTCCTGTCCAATTTTAAGATGAAATTGACTGCCCGTCAACTTATATCTTAATTTAACTACCGAATCGATAGTTGTATCCGGTTCCTTTTTAATTATTTGCTCTACTTTTTTAAAGCTGTCCTCAGCCACAATAAAATCTGTTGGTGCTGTCACATTGACTGAATTCATTCCAATCGTATAGGCCGATGCTGCTCCACCTATCATTCCCAATGCAATCGCAATGAAAACAGTAACAGAAGACAAGGTATTACTCCCTCTACGGATATGAATTTTCGTATTTCCTAGTGCCAGCATGTTTAAATTTCGATAATAATTGGATTTATCTTTTCCCAGTAAATAAACAACCAAATAAATTGTATGCTTAAAAAATAAATACGTCCCCAAAATACAAATAGCCATAATGAACAGCGGTGCTAATAAAAAACCTGCCGAACCAATTTTCGTTCCCATCAAAAAGGTCGCAAAAGAGACAACTTGATAAGATAAATAATAGCCTGCTCCTATAAATAGAATACCTAGTATGCCTAAACCAACGCTTATGATAGACAATTTATTTAGGTCTTTATTGCTTTTTTTTAGCAATTGGAATAGCTTGGATACTCGATAACGATAAATTAACCAAGTACTTCTAATCGATACCACTAAAAGCATAAAAACAAAAGCAATGCTTGTTTGAATCATCGAAGGAATTGAAATAAAAAAAAGACTTTCTACATGTAAAAACATCGCTTTTGCAAGTATCATTGAGAAAAGTTTGGAAAAAACAATGCCTAAAATAAGCCCAGTTACCAAAGAAACAGCACCTAAAATTAACGTTTCAATAAAAAATAAAAAGGATATTTGTCCTTTACGCATACCAATTAAATGATAGAGCCCTATTTCTCTTTGCCTTTTTAATAGGAAAAAATGATTCGCAGCAAACATGAAGCCTAAAATCATGATAACGACCAAGCCGCCGCCTAAGCTCATAGCATTATTGATATGGACTTCTTGACCTGCTCTGCTAATCAAACTTCTATTATATGTAATAGCGCTAAAACAGTAATAAACAACTACAGCAAATGTCATACTAACAAAATAGACCAAATAGTTAAGGAATTGCCCTTTGAAATTTTTCCATGACAATCTAAAAATCATTGACACGGCCACCTCCGCCAATCGTTGCTTGCATATCAATCACTCGATTAAAAAATTCTTTTCGAGAACCTTGACGGACAACTTCTGAAAATATAACACCATCTTTTATAAATAAAATCCGATTACAATAACTAGCTGTGTAAGGATCATGCGTAACCATCATAATCGTTGCATCATCTTGTATGTTCATATTTGTCATATACTGAAGCAATTCTGCTGCTGATTTAGAATCCAGGGAGCCTGTCGGTTCATCAGCAAAAATAATCTTAGGTCTTGTGATTAACGCTCTAGCAGCAGCAACTCGTTGTTTTTGTCCAACAGATATCGTAGTTGGGTACGCAGTTAGAATTTGATCAATGCCTAATACATCTGCAACATGAGATAAACGTTGTTCAATTTCTTTTAACGGCATTCGATCAACAGCTAAAGGCAACATAATATTATCTTTGACATTTAACGTGTCCATTAAGTTAAAATCTTGAAAAATAAATCCTAATTCTTTACGTCTAAAATCACTGACCTGATTGTCTCGCATCTTTAATATATCTTGACCAGCAATTCGAACACTACCTGTTGTTGGTAGTGTGATGGTTGAGATCGTATTCAGTAAGGTTGATTTTCCAGCTCCACTAGGTCCCATAATACCGACAAATTCACCTTGATCAACTGAAAAAGAAACGTTATTCAATATTTGTACTTTGTTATTTCGATAACCATAAGACTTACTCAAATGGTTTACTTCTAAAATTTTTTTCATAGTATTCGCTCCAGTTTATTCATTGTCTTCATTCTACCAATATTTTATGTGGCTGAACATCGTTTCTACTTACAATTAAGTAATACTAAAAAAAATTAGGATTCTTTTATTTTTCTCAAAAGAATGTTGTGATAATTTCTACAAATCTTTTAGGCAATTGTTTTCACAGGTTTTCATTTCTAATAAACACTACATATAGTTACAAAACCAATATTATTTTTAAATGTCACACTATATATAGTTGAAAGATTCATTGAATTGATTTATGATTAGAAAGGAATAAATCTATGAGGAGATGGGTAGCAATGATGGAAATAAAGCAAGCTAATAATGAAGTAAACTCTACGAATTCAGCCTTACACACGATGAAAATCGTTAAAAGAGATGGGCGCTTGGTCGATTTTGATGATCAAAAAATTTATGACGCCTTGATCAAAGCTGAACAAAAAATTCGTGGTTCGTTGGATCCGCTTGCCCATGAACGAATTAAAGACATCGTGGAACGAATCGATCAAGAAATTTCAGACCGTTTTAATGAGAACGTAAAAATTTATGAAATTCAAAATATTGTTGAACATATTTTGTTAGCTAGAAATGAATATGAGCTGGCTGAAGAATATATCAATTACCGTACCCGTCGTGACTTTGAACGTAGTAAGGCAACGGATATTAATTTTACGATTAGCAAATTAATCAATAAAGACCAAAGTGTTGTCAATGAAAATGCCAATAAAGATAGTGATGTTTTTAACACCCAACGTGATTTAACTGCTGGAATCGTAGGAAAATCGATTGGATTGAAACTACTTCCTCCTCATGTGGCGAATGCCCATCAAAAAGGCGATATTCATTATCATGACTTGGATTATCATCCATATACACCAATGACCAACTGCTGCTTAATCGATTTTAAAGGGATGCTAAATAATGGTTTTAAAATTGGCAATGCCGATGTTGAGTCTCCAAAATCAATTCAAACTGCAACAGCCCAAATCTCACAAATTATTGCAAATGTTGCTTCTAGCCAGTATGGCGGCTGTTCTGCGGATCGTGTGGATGAATTATTAGCGCCATTTGCTGAATTAAATTATCAAAAACATTTAGCAGATGCTAAAGAATGGATTGAGGGCGCTGAACGTCAAGAGGAATATGCTAAATCCAAAACACAAAAAGACATTTATGATGCGATGCAAAGTTTAGAATATGAGATCAATACACTTTTTACCTCTAACGGTCAAACGCCCTTTACCTCTTTAGGTTTTGGTTTAGGATTAAATTGGTTTGAACGTGAAATTCAACGAGCAATTTTACAAATTCGAATTAATGGTTTAGGAAGTGAGCAACGGACAGCGATTTTTCCTAAGTTGATTTTCACTTTGAAACGTGGAGTGAACTTGAACGAAAACGATCCAAACTACGATGTAAAACAACTTGCATTAGAATGTGCGACTAAACGCATGTATCCAGATATTTTAAACTATGATAAATTAGTCGAATTAACTGGTAGTTTTAAAGTGCCAATGGGTTGCCGTTCGTTCTTACAAGGTTGGAAAGATGAGCATGGTGAAGAAATCAACGTCGGACGTATGAATTTAGGTGTTGTCACCTTAAATCTCCCTAGAATCGCAATGGAAGCTCAAGGAGATGTTGAGAAGTTCTGGACACTGCTAGAAGAACGCTTAGAAACGATGAAAGATGCTTTAGTCTATCGTGTTGAACGCTGTAAAGAAGCAACTCCAGCAAACGCACCGATTCTTTATATGTATGGTGCTTTTGGAAAACGCCTGGATAGAAAAGATTCTGTCAACGAACTCTTTAAAAATAAACGTGCCACGGTTTCATTAGGATATATTGGTTTATATGAAGTGGCCTCAGCCTTCTATGGTGGCGATTGGGAAGAAAATCCTGAAGCCAAAGACTTTACGATTGCGATTTTAAAAGATTTGAAAACTCATGCAGATAAATGGGGGAACGATTATGGCTATCACTTTAGTGTGTATTCAACACCAAGTGAAAGTTTAACTGACCGTTTCTGTCGTTTAGATACTGAAAAATTTGGTATAGTAGAAAATATCACAGACAAAGATTACTACACAAATAGCTTCCACTATGATGTTCGCAAAAATCCAACACCTTTTGAAAAATTAGACTTTGAAAAAGATTATCCACAATATTGCTCTGGCGGTTTTATCCATTATTGTGAATATCCTGTTTTACAGCAAAATCCTAAAGCATTAGAGTCTGTTTGGGATTATGCGTATGATCGCGTTGGCTATCTAGGAACAAACACACCGATCGATCATTGTTACGAATGCGGTTTTGAAGGAGATTTCCATCCAACAGAACGTGGCTTTGAATGCCCCCAATGCGGCAATCATGATCCAAAATCATGTGATGTGGTAAAACGAACTTGTGGTTATCTTGGTAATCCCCAAGCTAGACCGATGGTTCACGGAAGACATAAAGAAATCTCTTCTCGAGTGAAACATATGAAATAAAAAGCGGAACGAACCGGTTAGATCTCGAACAAATTAGGAAAATGATGTGAAGATGTTTTTTATCTTTACAGCATTTTATCTATTTGTTGAGAGATCTGGTTCGTACAGCTAGATTAAATAAAAAGCGGAACGAACTGGTTAGATCTCGAACAAATTAGGAAAATGATGTGAAGATGTTTTTTATCTTTACAGCATTTTATCTATTTGTTGAGAGATCTGGTTCGTACAGCTAGATTAAATAAAAAGCGGAACGAACTGGTTAGATCTCGAACAAATTAGGAAAATGATGTGAAGATGTTTTTATCTTTACAGCATTTTATCTATTTATTGAGAGATCTGGTTCGTACAGCTAGATTAGATAAAAAGCGGAATAAGTCGTTTAGCTCTCGAATAATAAGAAAGAAAAATATAGCGATGCTTTTTATCGCGGATTTTTACTCCTTATTATTGAGAGAGCTGGCTTATGCACTCTTTTACAGGCATCGTTTTTATTTGAAAGGATGATTAAATATGAATAATCCTAAACCACAAGAATGGTTAGCAGATAATCTTAGTCAAAATTACATTGCTGATTACAAAGCATTTAACTTTGTTGATGGTGAAGGTGTAAGAAACAGTCTTTATGTCAGCGGGTGTTTATTTGCTTGTGAGGGATGTTTTAATAAAGCTGTGCAGAATTTTCATTACGGCAAACCTTTTACAAAAGAATTAGAAGACAAAATCATCGAGGATTTATCTCATGATTACGTGCAAGGCTTAACTTTATTAGGTGGAGAACCTTTTTTGAATACAGAGGTATGCCTAAGCGTTGTGGATCGAATCCATCAAGAATTCGGTGAAAAAAAAGATATCTGGTCTTGGTCTGGTTATACGTTTGAAGAGTTGCTATTAGAATCCGATGACAAACTTGAATTATTAAACAAAATAGATATCTTAGTAGATGGCCGTTTTGAATTATCTAAAAAAAATTTAAATCTTCAATTCAGAGGTAGTAGTAATCAACGAATTATTGATGTAAAAAAATCTTTAGCTTGTAAACAAGCTGTTATTTGGGAAAAATGCCATGACGCAGATCAAGCATACGAGCAAATAAAAAAAGCCACATTCATTTAGTTTAAAAATGAATATGGCTTTTGCCATTTTATACAAAGACTTTATCGAATAAATGGTAAGAACAAAAAACAAATGCTCCACTTCTTTTCCGACCTTCATTTTTTAAGAAGAACCATTTTTAAAAAATGAAAGAATTTCAGGGCGCATCTTGCTATGATCAACAATCGGAGCTGGATAATCTTTTCCAATATAGCAACCAACAGCTTTTTGACGTTCTAATGACATTTTATGCGGTTCATGAATAGAATCATTAGGTACAATACGTAATTCTGGAACAAACGCTCTAATAAAATCTCCCTTAGAATCAAATTTTTCTCCTTGTGTTGTTGGATTAAAGATTCTAAAATAAGGAACTGCATCAGTTCCTGTAGAAGCAGCCCATTGCCACCCGCCAATATTACTTGCTGAGTCATAATCAATCAATTTTTCTTGAAAATATTCTTCCCCCATTCGCCAATCAATCATTAAATCTTTCGTTAAAAAAGAAGCAACAATCATTCGTAAGCGGTTATGCATCCAGCCCGTTTGATTCAATTGTCTCATTCCTGCATCCACAATTGGATACCCTGTATTTCCCCTCGCCCAGCTATCAAATAGCTCTTGATTATAGCTCCATTTTAGTTGTCGATATTGTTCTTTGATTTCTTGCGTTCTTTGCTTAGGATTTTCAAAGTAAATCATATTGTAAAAATCTCTCCAGCAAAGTTCAGAAATAAACGTGTGACGTCCATCCGAATCAGGTTCAGCATTCATCGCATGCCATACTTTACGAATCGATATTTCCCCTGTTCTTAAAAATCTTGAAAGTTGGCTTGTTTGATTTAAGGATGGATAATCTCTATTTTCTTGATAGTTATGTAAATGATTTTTTACGAAGTCTTTTAAATAATTTTCAGCGATTTCTTCGCCACACTCGTATTCAAATGGTAATTCTATTTTTTCAACGAGCGTTTCAAATTGTTTTTGGCCTTCGTTAAATAAAGGATGAGATAGCTGAGTAAACGTGCGGCTCAAGCTTTTGTTTCTTTCGTAAGGTCGTTTGGGCATTGTTGACCATTTTCTAAAATAAGGGGTAAATACCTTATAGCTTTCTCCCGTAGGCTTCTTAATTTCCTCCACTCCATGTAAGTGACTATCTTGAAATGAATATTCTTTAATGTGGTTTTGTTTAAAAAAAGCTGACATTTTTTGATCACGTTGTCTGCCAAAACCTCGTTCATCTTTATTAAAATAGATTGTATCCCAATCACTATATGCTTTCTTTAAAGCTAAAAAATTTTCTTCTGTATCTCCATATAAAAAATGAATGTCTATATCTTTAGCTTTGGCAGCCCTATAGAAAGTTCTCAAACTAGAGAAAAACGCATCATGATTATAACTTCCTTTCAAAAACTGCGCTGGATTTAATTGGAATAGACAAATCCGTTCATCTGATTCTGGGCTATTCTCCAACATTTTATTAAAGGCCGTATTATCATCGAAGCGTAGATCTTTTCGAAACCACATAATCGTTTTTCCCATATTTATTCCTTCCTAACCTCTTATTATATGTCAATCGTAGCACAGAAAGACGTTTCTAACGAATACTAACATGTAATTTAAATCACTTTATTTTTCGGCGCCTTTTACTTTGCTGTTATTTTTATGAATACTTATTTTCTTCTTTGTCCCATAATGGCAACACAATATTCTCATAGGTCATCGGATCTAGATTAGTCAATGTAATCCCTAATAAACGAATGCCTTGTTCTAATCCTAGAATCTCTTCCCAAATCAAATTGGCTTGATAGTATAGTTCTTCTTTTTTAGAAATATATTCTGGGAGTGTTTGGCGCTTGGTCACCGTCGTATAATCAGCATAACGAACTTTTAAAACAACTGTTTTCCCATGCTTTTGAACCCTTTCTAGGGATTCTTCCACTCTGGCAGCTAACTGCCTTAATTGAGCTGTTACTTGTGCTTCTGTCGTTAAAGGCGTGCCATATGTATGCTCTTTTCCCACTGATTTGCGATCTCTAGTGATATTTACAGGAGAATCATGGATGCCTCGAACTTTTCGATACAGAGAATAACCCATTTTACCAAAATAACGAATGAGCTCCATCTCATCTCTGTTATAAAGATCTTCGCCATTAAATATCCCTAAGTCATTCATCTTAGGAACCGTTTTTTTCCCAACGCCATGAAACTTTTCAATCGGTAATGCTTTTAAAAAAGCTTCTGCTTCATCAGGCATGACAACCGTTAATCCTTTAGGCTTTTGGAAATCGGAAGCTAATTTTGCCAAAAATTTGTTGTAACTAACACCTGCTGAACAAGTTAGTTGTAACTCGTTCCATATGTCATATTGGATCAACTTAGCAATTTTGATTGCTGATTTACTATTAACTTTATTCGTTGTCACATCTAGATACGCTTCATCAATCGAAACTGGCTCGATAATATCTGTATAACGGTGAAAAATTTCTCGGATTTCTTTAGAAATATCAGAATATTTTTGGTAATCTCCAGCTTTAAAAATGGCTTCTGGACATAATTCATACGCTTTTTGGGCACTCATTGCTGAATGAATACCAAACTTTCTAGCCTCGTAGTTAGCTGTAGTCACAACGCCTTTGCCTCCTGTGTCACTAGGATGACGAGCAATTACCAAAGGATGTCCGACTAATTCTGGATGGTCTCTTTCTTCTACAGAAGCAAAAAATGCATCCATATCAATATGAATAATTTTACGAGAAATATCTTTTTTTAAAGGGAAACGCAGCTCATTAATCATAATCGTTCTCCTCCTTTACATTTCAGATTGAAACGAAGGGATAAAACTCCTCGTGTTTCTGCATATGTTCTTTTAATTAAATTTGAGATAAATCCCTTGCTCACTGTCTAAAAGCAATCGCTCGATTTTGGCTCTCGCTTCAGATGAAATGACTGAAACGGCTGTGACTTTATCAGCAACTACTACTAAAGGATCTACGATTCGCGTTTTTTTCTTTTGAAAAATGTCATACGACTCTTCACTGGAGCAAATCTTGTAATTTAATGGCCTAGAAGAAGTAATTTTTGCTAAAAGCTCATTAATTTCAGACGATTTCGCTGCGTTTAATTTCGTTAAAAAGAGTGAATCCGTCACTAATAAATCGTCTAATGTCAATAAGTTATTCTTCAGTCCAATAGTAATTGCTTTAGCAAACCACTCATAGCTGCAAATATTTTGAGGATCATAAAAGAAATCAATGACTACTTTTCGGTATTGATCAATAAACCAAAGCGCCCATTGTGTTGACATTAGAACGATTCTGTCTTCAATAATTTTCAATTCTCTCAAAAATGAATGAATTTCTTGAATAGGGACAGAAAAATAACGGTGTACTTCTCTTAACGTATAATCGATTCGATCACAGCAAAGTAAGGGTGCCGATTGTTCTAACAAGGTCCATTGTTTGTCATTAAATACTATCTGTTGATAGTCAAAACCGTACTGTTTTAGCACGCTAGGAATGCTTGAAGATTCAATTAATTCTTCTTTGATTTTTTCATGATAATCATCTGCTTCATTAGATAATGCCAAATCGATGACATGAGAAAATGCTGTATGGGAAATGTCGTGAAGTAAACCGGCGATTTGCTCCTCTATCGACCCACCTAATTTTCTGATCAATAGCATAACACCAAGTGAATGCTCATATCTAGTCTCATTCCACAGTGGATTCATCAAAAAAGCTGGTCCAGCCATATGCACGTCTTTTAAGCGCTGCACTTCATCAGATAAAATCAATGCTTTAAGCACTTCTTCAACTTCATAAGAACCATACAAAACATCTGTCACAAGCATTAACCTTACTCCTTTATCTTTAATATCTCTTGTCCCTATTATATACGAACGTTTGTTCATTTTCAACTTATTTCATTATACACAAAAAAGAAGTAAATAGAGCTTCAAAAGGCTCTATTTTACTTCCTTCATACCGAACGATTCAAGACTGAGAATACCAAGTAGAGTAGCTTTCCTATTTAAATAGTTTTAGTGATTCCTTTAAAACGTAAATTCCATTTTTGGACCTGTATAAACCCCATTTGTCCAGTTCCCTGTTATCTTATTCATTCCTGGTTCAAATAAATCTGTTAATGAAACATCTTGAACACTTTCTTTTGAAAAGATGCCTTTAGCCTTAATACCAAAACTAGTGGTTTCTTGTTCATTCAATGAGTAGGAAACGGTTAAAGGAATTGAATTTTTATTACTAAAAGTAACAATTGCAGAATTAGTTGCAGGATCTGCTTTTTTTACTCGTATCCCAATATCCGATACATTCGCTATGCCAATATTTTGTTTAATCGTTGTTATTGCAGATGTTTTTTCAAAATAATAACAAGCGATAATTTTTTTATCTGCCAATGCAGCTGGTTTTCCATCTATCATTTCAGGAGCTACTGGCGCATCACTTGAAATCCCTAAATATATATTTTGTCCATAAGATAATTGACTAATTTTAAATTCCCCAAATGTCGTTGGTGTTTTGACCGAAGTTAAAATATTACCATTTTCATCATAAGCAGTTAAATCAACGGATTTTAATGTTTCAAAGGTATCTTTTTGACCATTTAAGTTAGAATCATTGAACACATAACCCGAAATAGAAGCATATTGCTTGATACCAAAGAAGAATTGATTCGTCTTTTTAAATTTCAACCCTGTTAAATCATATGAATTGCCAAAATAATCGACTTTAGCAAAACGAGTCGCTGGGATATGGTCAATCAATGTACCTAATTGACGAATTTGATTGATTGTTTTAGTAATTGAAGTAGCCGTTTCTTCCCCTAACAATTTGCTGTAATCTAATTTATCTGCCTCATCAGCGATTTTAGGCAAAATAGAAGCCAATAATTTGATATAGTCATTATCTGAATTGGTATCAATATCACCTGTAGATATAAGCTCAGGATTATTCAAAATACCTGTCAGGTCTCCACCTAAAACAATTTCTATAATTGCTTTAACTTTACTAATATTTGTTACCATATCTGAAATAGTTAAATTAAATGGTGAACGAACAATGATGTATAAATCCGATTTTACATCTGGAATATTAATTAATTGTCCATTTTTAGTTGTACGTAGATAAATTGCATCCGCAATATCTACATTTCCATTTAATGAACCCAGCACTAAACTAGGCACATCCAGCGATTTTAATTCACCATTTTTTACGACTTCCGCTAAGCGACGAAGATTCAAAATCATCATTGTTTTACCATTCATGATACTTTCTTCTTCATCCATCAAACCATTCCAGTTTTTGTCCTCAAACGGTAAAATATCTAACGAAGTGATTTTCTTTAATGGTAAATTTTTTGTGTACAAAAATTTTGAAGGACTAGTTGCGTCAATCTTGACAATCCCGCCAAGTTGTTGATTATTTCCATCAACAGCATTTCCTTCAAATAAAATCGGACGATACGTAGCGTCAAAATTATAACGTAAATAATACGTTCCCCGTTTTAGTCTCGTAAAACTAAATAACCCAACACTATTACTAGTTGTTTTCTTGAGCGAATTTTGGTCATTCTGTGCATCTTCAACTGAAGAATACAAACCAATTTGTTGTTTTGGTGCAGCAATTTCTAAATTTTTCAATTCCATAATACCATTTTCATTCATATCTCGATAAACGACACCAGAAATTGTATTAATGGAAAAATCTGGTTTGGCAGCATCTGCTGTCTCTTGCCAACCCAAAAATACCAATAACATAAACAAACAGATTAACATTCTTTTTCTACTCATTAATTTCTCCTTTTCCCCACTCCACTTGATAATCCCTGTCTTAATAATTATGGACCTAATCTATCGTTTTTAACTAATTTATGTTATTAAAATGATAGAATAAGTTCACTTTATTACTTTAATATAAAAACATCGATATTTTTACCATTTTTATAGAAAAAATCAAAAATTATTGAGAAAAAATATCATTTAAACAAAAAAGAATAAAACAAAACAACTACTCGCTTTGTTTTATTCTTGTATTTTCATTTCTCTACGCTACTTATATTGCGGCTTTTCCCCGTTCTCCAGTTCGAATTCGGATGGCTTCTTCTACATTATAAACAAATATCTTTCCATCTCCTACTTCTTCAGTTTGGCAAATAGCCAGAATCAATGAAATGACAGACTCGACATCTTTATCTAAAACAACAAAACTAACTTCAACTTTCGGCAGTAATGTCGTAATAATTTCTTGTCCTCGAACATATTCTTTTAATCCTTTTTGGTTGCCAACTCCTAATACTTGAGTCACCGTCATCCCAGTTGCTTCAAAGCCTTTATCCATCATCGCTTTCAATTCTTCTAATTTCTCTTGTTGAATGATTGCTTCTACTTTTTTCATGCCGTTCCCTCCTATGAATCCAATCCCATAAACGTTGGATATGCTGTTTCATCATGCTCAATTCGATCCATTCCTAACGCTTCTTCTTTTGCTGAAACACGAATAGGCATAAATAATTGGATGCCTTTAATGATAATAAAACTCGCAACTCCTGCAAAAACAACAGTAAAGATGATGCTAGCAACTTGTGCTATAAATAATTCACTACTTCCATAAAGCAAACCAGTTTTTCCGCCAATAGATGGATCAGCAAAAATACCTGTCATCACTCCGCCAAATATACCGCCAACACCATGACAGCCAAAAGCATCCAGCGCATCATCATAACCAAATTTATGTTTAACAGATGAAATAAAATAATAACAAAACGGACTAACCAAAGCGCCTAAAACAAAGGAGCTCCAAAGAGAAACAAATCCTGCACCTGGTGTAATTGCGACCAATCCTACAACAGCTCCAGTACAAGCTCCAACTACAGTCGGTTTCCCAATTGCCAATTTTTCAATTAGCATCCATGAAAGCATTCCACTCGCTGCAGCTGTATTGGTTGTCAACAGTGCATGAATCGCCAAGCCATCCGCCGCTAAAGCTGAACCTGCATTAAAGCCAAACCAACCGAACCAAAGAAGACCTGTGCCCAGCACAACAAAAGGAATATTATGCGGTCGGTATTCGGTTTGCTTATACTCTCGTCGATGTCCTAACACAATCGCTAAAACTAGACCGGAAATTCCTGAACTAATGTGAACAACATTGCCGCCAGCAAAATCAATGGAACCGATCTCTTCTAAAAAGCCACCACCCCAAACCATATGAGCCATAGGATAATAAACAACTAAAGACCAAATCCCGATAAATAAAAAAATAGCAGAAAAACGCATCCTTCCAACAACTGCTCCTGTAATAATCGCTGTCGTAATTATGGCAAACATCATTTGAAAACCAGCGAATAAAGCTTCTGGTATCGTTTTTCCTTCAGTCATTGAAACATGATTAAAAAATAATTTATTGACATTTCCTATAAATGAGTTTCCGCCACTAAAAGACAATGTGTAGCCAACTGCAACCCAAAGTACAGAAGCAAGTCCCATCACACAGATGACCATCATCATGGTATTAAGAATATTTTTTCTTCTTTCCAAACCGCCATAAAAGAATGCTAAAGCGGGGGTCATCAAAAAAATCATCGCAGAGCAAATCATGATAAAAGCAATATTTCCCGTTTCCATACTAAATCCCTCCAATATCAAATATAAGCCAACCTTCATTTAGCTATGTCAGTTATTTTAACAGCATTTTTTCAATAATCACAACAAAAAACCGTAGTTCCTCAAAATAATTTGATTTTTCTGACAATTAAAGTTACAAAATATGACATCTATACCAATGGAGCGTTTCCTTTGAATATGTTAGCAATGTACAGAAACCAATTTACACAAAAAAAGAGTGCGTGACAAAACTAAAAATCAGTTTTGTTTCACACTCTAATTCCTAATAAACGGTGGACAAAAGTCAGGTTCTTCGGCAATTTCGCAAAAACCGAGCAATACAAGAAGCGTATTGTTCGATTTTTACTCCAATTGCTCGAACCTAATCGACTTTTATCTCAACCTCTTTTTCATTTAAGGACGTTCATTCTACATGATATTCCTTATACACTTCTTGTTTTTTTAAACCACGTAATTTAGCCACTTCTTTGATTGCTTCTTTTGAAGAGTTTCCTGCATTAATTAAGAGCTCTACATGTTCGTTGATCGAAAGAGCTAAGTCTTCATCATCAATTGCTTCCTCTCCAGAAAATCCTTCCACCAAAAGACAGCACTCCCCTTTTAGCGTATGATCTGCTAGATATTCTGCTAATTCAGACAACGTTCCACGAAGATATTCTTCATGAAGTTTCGTTAATTCTCGACAAATAACTGCTTGCCGATTTTCTCCAAATACTTCTGAAAGATGTTTAATGGTTGTTCCAATTCTATGTGGAGATTCATAAAAAATTTGTGTTGGTCTCATTGATTTTAGTGTCTCTAATGTTTCCAACTGCTCTTTTTTCTTCCTTGGTAAAAATCCATAAAAAGTGAATGGTTGTGGCGATAATCCTGAGGCGATTAGAGCCGTAATTCCAGCAGTTGGTCCAGGTAATGCAATCACTTTGATACCACGTTCAATACACGCTTCTACTAATTCGTGTCCAGGATCACTAATAGAAGGCATTCCTGCATCACTTACTTGAGCAATAGTTTCTCCTGATTCAAGCCTTTCTATAAATTGTGGAATCCGCTCTTTATAGTTATGTTCATGAAAACTAACTTGAGGCGTTGTAATTTCAAAATGATTCAGTAATTTTTGTGTATTTCTAGTATCTTCACTGGCAATGATTGTTGCTTCTTTCAGACTACGAATACAGCGAAAACTCATATCCTCTAAATTTCCTATAGGGGTTGGAACTAGGTAGAGCTGACCGCTAACGGATGTGGTATAACTTTTTTGTATTTGCATAATAGCTCCTTTTTCTCTAGTTTACGTGTAAAAAGAGGATGGGATATGACTCGAAGAGTTATGTCCCACTCACGTCACAAAAGTGTCTGGACCATAACTCTTTGAGTTATCCCCCAGACACTAAAAAGATGAATAAACAACAAAACGAAAGCAGTTTTTTCGTAAATAAACTGAAACTCATAAAATGTGACACATACATTTATGAGTTTCGACCTATTCTTTGAAGTAGACTGCTTTCGCTCTCGACTCTTTTAATCTAATAATGTAAGTCTATGCGACATTTTCTCATATACTTCATCGGATGATTATGAAAAATAGCCAGCTCAAGCTTATCTACTACGTTCTCCATAGATTACATCTAAACAAAAAGCACATTCTTCATCATTTTCACGGCGGGAACCATATAAAATATTACAGACATGAAAGCCTTCTTCATATAATTTTTCTAAGTTCATTCGCGATTTAGACAATTCTTGCTTCGCTGGATCATTCGGGTCACTAGCTAATTTCGTTAACTCTTGCAAATGTTCCCTCAATCGTTGATTTTCGATTTCAAGTGTTGTATTTTTTTCGACTAACTCATGTAGCGCCTCTTTAATCTCTGATAATTGACCCAACGTTCCTTGCAAATCAGTTTCTAGGGAGCTCAACCCGTCATATAAAGAGCGTTTATCCATTCTGATCACCTTTTTCGGCTTGTGCTTTTTCTGTTGCTTCTTTGATCTCTTCATAGTCATATTCCACAGCAGTTTCACGTCCAACTAAACGAACTTTGATGATTCGACTTAAGAGATTCAAACCAACTACACGTCCTTTACCATCTGGTGTAATCACTTCTTTACCATAATCAGGTAACTCTTTCTTTGCTGCTTCATATTCATCATTTTCATATTTTAAACAGCACATCAAACGTCCGCATAACCCCGAAATTTTCACAGGATTTAAAGATAGGCCCTGATCTTTTGCCATCTTAATCGACACTGGCATAAAATCACCTAAGAATGTTGAGCAACATAATTGTCTGCCACATGGACCGATTCCACCCAAAATTTTCGCTTCATCTCTGACACCGATTTGACGCAACTCAATCCGAGTACGGAAAATAGCTGCCAAATCTTTGACCAATTCACGAAAATCAATACGTCCATCCGCTGTAAAATAAAAAACCATTTTACTGCGGTCAAAAGTATATTCTACACGAATCAGCTTCATTTCTAATTCATGAGCGCGAATTTTTTCTTTAGCCACACTTAGTGCCGCATTGGCATCATCTATATTTTTTTGTTCTTTTTCTAAATCTGTTTCTGATGCTTTATTTAAAATCGGTTTTAATTCCTCTGGTAAGTCTTCTGGATCGATGGTTTTTTTCGGTATTGCAACGGTGGCAAGTTGTTTCGATTGCTGCGATTCTACCAAAACTTTATCGTTGTAAAAATACTCTGATTTTCCAGGAGCAAAATAATAGATATGACCAGCTTCACGGAAACGAACTCCTACTACTTCTACCATTTTCATCCTCCTATTTATGTTTTAGGGTGAACCATCCTTATTACTAACTGTTCACAAACACTCTGCCAACTGACATTGGCCCCCCACTTTTGACGAGCTTGTAAAATTAGTTCGATTCGTTGCGCTTGTTTTTCTATCACTCGCTTGAGCTGTTCAGTTTTAACACTTTCATTCAGCTCTTTACGGTAAAAGGCAAGTAATAAGTCAAAACTCATGGCTTGTTGTTCTTTTTCTTTAAAAACTTTGATCATCTTCTTTTGAACATAAACAAAAGCTTGTAAATCATCTTTTATCAAATAATCAAACCATTGTTGTGTGATTTCCCTAGATTCATTAAACCATTCATCTTGAGAGATTTCAACTGCTTTGTCAAAACTATTTGTAAGTTCTACTAAAAGATTAGCCGTATTTTTATTGATTCCAGAATCTACTAAAGTATGAACAAGTTTTTCCTTATCTAATGGCTGGAAATGAAGAACCTGACATCTCGATTGGATTGTTGGTAAAATTTTCGCTAAAGAAGTTGTTTCTAAGATCGCTAAAATTTTTCCATCGGGTTCTTCTAAAAATTTTAATAAACTATTAGCAGCACCAACATTCATCTTATCTGCTTGTTCAATCAGAAAAACTTTTTGAGCAGTTTCTACTCCGCTTTTACTGAATTCTGCTTTGAGTGATCTGATTTGATCGACTTTAATGGTTTGTCCATCTGGAACAACTCGCATCACATCTGGATGCTCATTTTCATTGATACGCAAACAATTATTACATTGATTGCAAGGATTGTTATTCGTTAAGTTTGAACAAAACAGATGCTTTGCCATCCATAAACCGTACTCTTGTTTACCAGTTCCTGTATCGCCTTCAAAAAGATAAGCATGGGCAAGACGACCATGCTCGAAACTTTTTTGAAGCTGCTGATAAAGCAGCGGTTGCTGTTCACTTAATAGTTGTGCTTCATTCATTTTAATATTGATGGAAACCTTCAACTGGAAGGACGAAAACAGTGGCTCCACCGACCTCTACCTCTACAGGATAAGGTACTTGTCCATCCATCGTAATATCTAACGTTACAGGAGTTGATACATATTGCTTACGAGATTGACACGTTTGTTTGATCAATTCCAATGCTTCTTCCACTCGGTCATCATCAATTCCGACAATAAACGTACTATTTCCTGCTTTTAAAAAACCGCCAGTTGATGAAAGTTTAGTTGCACGAATATTAGCATCAATAAATTCATTGGCTAAACGGTTACTATCTTTATCTTGGACAATTGCTAAAATAATTTTCATATTCGGTCACCTTCCTAGTTTCTAAAATATTCTGGATAACGAGTTACGATTGCTTGGAAGGTTGCTTCAACAACATCTTCCAAACTCATTCTGGCATCAATTTTAGTAATTCTTTCTGGATTTTCTTCTACCAATTTTAAATACTCGTGGCGAACCCGTTGGTGAAACTCAAGCCCTTCTGAATCTAATCGATCAATTTGCTGTTGACGATGATTTCTAATTCGATTTAGACCTGTATCCGAGTCGACATCAAGATAAATAGTGAAATTAGGCTTTGTTCCTTCGATCGCAAATTCATTGATCGCGGCAATCGCTTCAACACCAATACGTCTTCCCGCTCCTTGATAAGCAAGTGAACTATCCACAAAACGATCACATAAAACAATTTTTCCCTCTTCTAATGCAGGTAACACTTTCTCCATTAAATGTTGACGTCTAGCTGCTGCATAAAGCAACGCTTCTGTCCGTTCATCCATTTCCTGATTTTTTGGATCTAAAATGATTTGACGAATCTTCTCAGCAATGGGAATGCCGCCAGGTTCTCTTGTCTTGATAATACTTCTTTCAGCCGCCAAATCCAGCCTTGGATATAACTCATTCAATACACTTGTTTTTCCAGCTCCATCTGGGCCTTCGATTGTTATAAAAATACCTTGCACTTTACTAATCCCCTTACTTACTTTGATTCCTTATAGCTATTATACTTTATCTAGCACAATCAGTCTAATTGAATTCATTAACTCTGAAAAGAAATTTAACTCGCTAAACAAAAATGCCACTCAATACTGTTTTGACGTAATTCTTTCAAAATAGAAGTATAATAAGCATAGACACATTCGCACAATACTAACTAGGGAGTGAATGATTTGGAAAAATTATTTTCAGCCGTCGATCATTATTTTATCGAAAAACTAGTAGACAACGACCCCGTTTTTGAACAAATCCTAACAAACAACAAGAACCATCACTTACCGCCTCACGATGTTTCTCCTTCTCAAGGAAAATTGCTTTATCTGTTAGCACGAATCAAAGGTGCTAAACGAATTTTAGAAATTGGAACGCTAGGTGGTTACAGCACATTATGGTTTGCTAAAGCTCTTGCTGATGATGGGCAAATTGTGACACTAGAATATGATAAAAAACATGCAGAAGTTGCCGCTGAAAATTTCGTTTTTGCTGGTATTTCAAATAAAACTACGATTATGGTTGGCGCAGCTTCTGATAGTCTGGAACAATTAGTTCAAGAGCAGGTTGCTCCTTTTGATTTGATCTTTATTGATGCAGATAAAGAAAATAATTCGGCTTATCTAAAGTATGCTTTAAAATTAGCACAGGAAGGAACAATCATTATTGGTGATAATGTTGTACGTGATGGCGGGATCATCGATTCAGAGAGTTCTGATAGTAGAATCTTAGGTGTTCGTTCTTTTGTTGATGATTTATCGACTTCATCTATCGTGACTTCGACTGCGATTGAAACAGTTGGGGTAAAAGGATACGATGGTTTTACACTGAGTATTGTTGAAAAAGAAAGCTAAATAGGCATGGGAAACTTCAACTCTTCCCTTGGTATGATTTATTAATAATTAAGAGAATACTCACTAAACATACATCTTTTAAAGGCATCAAATTTTAAGCATTTAAAATTTGATGCCTTTAAAGCAAATGATTGAATTTCCACTATTATTTTGATTTCTTAAAGCTCTCGTCTTCCTTCTACAGCTTTTAATAACGTCACTTCATCTGCATATTCAATATCACTGCCGACAGATAATCCATGAGCTAATCTGGTCACGATGATTCCAGCAGGTTTGATCAATCGAGAAAGATACATCGCTGTTGCTTCTCCTTCTGTTGTTGCATTTGTGGCTATAATGACTTCTTTTACCTCATCATCATGCAGACGTTGAATCAATGGAGCAATATTGATATCTTCTGGTCCTGTTCCTTCCATAGGTGAAAGTACACCGTGAAGCACATGATATAAACCGTGATATTCACGCATTTTCTCCATTGCCATCACATCTTTCGGCTCTTCTACAACTAAAATAATACTGCGATCTCTCGTTTTATCCTGACAAATTTCACAAGGATCCTCTTCAGTGATATTGCCACAAATACTACAAAAATGCAGATCACGTTTCACACTAATCAAGGCTTTCGCAAAAGCGTTGACATCTTCTTCTTTCATATCAAGTGTATAAAAAGCCAAACGTACGGCTGTTTTTTGGCCAATACCTGGTAATTTCATATAACTTTCGACTAATTTTGCTATGGGTTCTGGATAATGCATTACTTTCAAATCCTTTCAAACACAGACATTCTTGGCTGGTTTCAAACTATGTATTCCTTAGAAGACTAAAATTGATTATACCATTTTTTATGGATGATTCTATAAAAAATAGCTTTTAACTTTCTAAAAAGGAATCTACTCTTTTTTAAGTTACTTTTAAAAAATCGTTCAGTTGACAAAGTCAACTGAATGTGTTTTAATTATTTAAACAAACTTGAGAGGATGATTTTTATGAATCATACATTTATCGTTTTATTGGAATTTTACCCCAAATGGTTGCAACTTTCTCGGGAAGAGCGAAATAAACGGGGAAAGAGCCTTCTCGATATTATCGATAAGTATCCTTCTGTTTCTGTCCGTTTCTTTGATGCAGAAGCTTTTCCAGGCGCAAATTTTACTGATTTTGCGATTTGTGAAACAACAGATTTAGCTGCTTACCATTTTATGTGGGAAGAAATTCGCGATACTAACTTATACACTGAAAGCTACTTTAAAATAAAAGAGGTGATTTTTGGTATAGAAGACGCTTTTAAAGCGTTTGAAAAACAAAAAGGAATCGCTTAATCGAAAAGAGGTATTTCTAATGAATAATGATCTTATACTTGGCAAATGGGTAGACCGTATTTATCGCCAACTTTTACAAATTAATAAAAGAAAAATCGAGCAGTTTGACATTAGTCCTGCTGATTATAATTATTTTCTGACAATCGAAGAATATCCTGGTTGTACGCAAAATTTTCTTGCTGAAAAAAGAATGGTCGACAAAGGTTTAGTTGCTAGAATTGTAAAAAAATATTGTGAAAAAGGCTATATTATAAAAAAACAAAGTCAGCAAAAGAAAAGTTCTTACAATTTATTTCTTAGTGAATCTGGTGAAAAGTTAGTAAAGGAAATGAAAGAAGCTATTGCGACTACTGAAAGTTATATACAACAGCAAGACGGAACAGCAAGTTTCATTGAGTTGATTGAGCATTTAAAACAAATTTCAGGCTATTTAGAAAATTATAAATAAACACATTGGGGATAACGTGCAGAATAGCTTCTGGTGGTTATCCCCAATATGTTTACAATTGCCAAGCGTGATTTTTCCAGCTATCTCAGAAAATCTACTGCTTGTCACGATATTTAAACTGCCAAATATAACGAACTCAATTATCTTGTCACGCTTTTTTTATCTAACTTATCTAACGCTAATATTAACAGCTCAACAAATTTTTCTCGGTTAACCGTCTCAAGTACCAACGTATTTTTTTCCTGCTCTGTTACAAACCGCTTATCTGCAAAGGTTTGCCCTCTACTCACACCCTCATTTGTCACAACACCCACATAATACTGTGTACCCGTGAAAATTTCTGGGCTTAATAAGTAAGCAATCGCGCATAAATCATGAATGGGGCTATTAATAAAGCCAAATTGATGACCAGATTGGTTATAAAAATGTAACAGTTCATAAGCTAAATGATTCACACGCCCTTTATTTTTCAAGGTAGCTATTTCAGCCACTGTTATTTCAGCTTTTTCAGTCACGTCTAATCCTGCCATCACAATAGGTAGCCCTGAATTAAACACAATATGTGCTGCTTCTGGATCCACATAGATATTGAATTCTGCAAGCGCCGTAATATTGCCATGATCGATGCCGCCACCCATTAAGCTGATATAAGCAATTTTGTCGTGAATCTCGGGATGACTCTTCAATAATAACGCAATGTTTGTTAAAGGACCTAAACCGACTAGAATCACTTGTTCATCCACTGAGTTAATTGTCTCAACCATAAATTCAACAGCATTGGCAGAAGAAATTGGGTAATCACGTTGGTTAAAGTAAGGACCATCCATACCACTTGCACCATGAGCTTCCTCTGAAGGTTCTAATGGTTTCACTAGAGGACCTTTTTGTCCTGTTACCAACGGAACCTCGGCATCAACAAAAGCCAACACATTTTGCGCATTCTTCGTCACTTTCTCTAGGGTTTGATTTCCACCTATTGTTGTAATTCCCAGAATGGATAACTCATCCTCATGTGCAAGCGCCGTTAAAATAGCTAATGCATCATCATGCCCTGGATCACAATCAATTAAAATCTTTTTCATCCAAAATTCCTTTCTAATAATGCATCTATTGTCATGATATTGGTATACCCCATCAATTTAGCCAACTGACAGATATAAGGTTGTTTTAGATTTGCCATAGTTAATAAAGATTCATTCCAAAATATTTTTTCTGGTGTGGCATCCATTCTTTTTTCTTTCTCAGAAAAGACAATCACACGTGTAAATTCTTTTGCAACAAATTCCATATCATGAGTAATCGTAATCACTGTTTTATTTTGTTCTGAAAGCTTATGGATAAGCATTCCTAGTCTTTCAGTTGATGCTAAGTCTTGTCCTGCGGTTGGTTCATCTAAAATGATTACTTGTGTATCCATTGCAATGACCGCAGCAATTGTGACAAATTTTCTTTTAGAATAGGGTAAATTATACGGATGTTCATCAAGCATATCTTCCAAACCACACAAAGTTGCAGCTTCTTTCACACGTTGCTGAATCGTTGTATCATCTAATTTTTTACGCTTTAAGCCATAGGCAATTTCTTTAAAAATCGTCTCTTGAAAAATTTGGTCATCAGGATTTTGAAAGACATAACCAACTTGCTGAGATGTTTGAGCGGTTGTTGTTACTTTAGTAGAAACACCTGCAACTAAGATATCCCCTTTCGTCGGAGTCAATAAGCCATTCATCAATTTAACAGTAGTTGTTTTCCCTGCACCATTTTGACCAATAATTGCAACAGACTCACCAAGCTCAAAACGTAAGTTGATATTTTTCACTGCTTCATAACCATTTGGATAGGTGTAAGAAACGTCATGCAGCTCTAAATAACTCATTTACTTCACATCCTCTCTCAGCACTGAATATGCCTCCTTGATGGTCAATGGAATGTTTTTACATACAGATATTTTTCCTTCTTTGATTCCTTGAAGAAAAAATAAAACCACTTGTGGAAGCTGTCCGCCATAAGTTAAAACTTCAGGATTTGATAAGACTTCTTCAACGTTGCCAGCTAAAACGATTTTTCCACTATCCATCAGTAAAATTTCGTCGCAATACTCTGCAAGCAAATCTACTTTATGTTCGACCAAAATAACTGTCTTTCCTTGTTTTCTTAATAAGTCTACAATCCCAAAAATCTCTTCGGTACTCTGAGGATCCAATTGAGAAGTTGGTTCATCTAAAATCATGATTTCAGGATCTAACGCCACAATCGACGCTAAAGCCACACGTTGCTTTTGTCCACCTGATAACTCAAAAGGATTTTTGTTTCTCAGTTCTTCTAGCTTAAACATTTTAATCAACTCTTCTACTTTCTGTATCATCCGCTCTCGAGGAAAACCTAAATTCTCCATTCCGTAAGCAATTTCTTCGTAAACAGTCTCTTTGACACCTGAAATTTGAGTAAAAGGGTTTTGAAAAGAGTAACCAATGATTGAAGCTAAGTCACCGTCATCAACTGTTTCTATGCTTTGATGATTCACAAGAATTTCACCTTTCAGATTCCCTTTATAGACAGCAGGAATAAATCCACGAATAATATTACATAAGGTTGTTTTCCCTGATTCATTGGCGCCAAGTACCCCATATACTTTTCCTTTTTCAAAATCAAAGGAAAGATTTTTTATTGTTTCTTGTTGTTCCAAAGGATACGTATAGTGAATATTTTTTAAAGACAATATCGTCATTTCATTACCCTCCAAATGATAAAGCTTGCAAAAATCAGCCAACAAACAATCGTAATCAGATAATCAATTTTTCTTTTAGGTAGTTCATAGATAGACGTTTTTTTATTTTTAGATGAAAATGCGCGAGATTCTAAAGTAAGAACTCTTTCTTCTGTTTGTTGAATAGAAGATAAAACTAATGGGCCGATCATCGGGACAAAGGATTTCATTCTGATCCATAAAGAACCTTCTGTTTCGATTCCCCTTGATTTTTGTGCGTCTGTAATCGTTTTTGATAAGTTGGACATTTGTGGAATCAACTGAATTGTTGAAGCGACAACAAAGGTTAGTTTTTTAGGCGCCCCTGATTTTTCTAAATTATAGTGAATATCTTTTGTACTTGTTACTTGAAAAAAATAAATAATACTTGAGCTAATCCCAACAATTTTAGAGGTCATACTTAGGCTATTTTCAAGCCCCATTTGAGAAAAGCTAAAAATCCACCAAAGAGGTTGGGAATCATCATTTTTAACGATAAAGACTTGTATAACGAAAATAAATAGAACAACTAAAAAAATTGATTTCATAAATACAGAAAAGAATTTTCTAAAAGTATGAGAAAACAAACTGAGTATCATCGTGAAAGGCAACACTGCATATTGAAACCAATACCCTGGCAAAAACATGCACAAAACAATGAGTAACAATACACAGCCAAATTTAGTTGCGGGATACAGTTTACCGATTTTGCTATCCATTGATGTGTCCCTCCTTATGAACATAAGGCAGCCCATAGTTGAGCTTCACTAAAAATCTATCTGGTATTCTTCTAACAATCAGCCAACTAATGGAAAAATTAATAATGGTGTTGATTGTACCTGAAATTAGATTTGTGGATAAAACTGAATTCCACAACTCTTTTCCTGCTGCAAGGAACGTAGCCGTGATTAAGTCTGTACCTGCACCTGTAACGCCGCCAAACATAAAAACGGTTACTACCGCAGCAGCGGCAGCTGAAACAACAGATAAGATAATACAAGAAATAATAATGCCAAAAATAGTTGTGTACAATTTCCATCTTGAAAGATAGCCTGAAATAAAGCCGACAAGCATAGATACAATCCCATACGCAATAGAAATTGGATTAAGCATCCCACTGACCACATTTCCTAACAAACCAGTTAGAGCACCAACCCAAGGACCTGCAATCATTGAGACCATAATTGTTCCAATCATGTCAATAAAAACAGGTAATTTTAAAATTGATGATAACTGATACCCCACTACATTTAAAGAAACCCCAACAGGAATCAGTAGCAATGCTATGAGTGGAAAATCATATTTTATTCCTCTTTTCACGTAAAATCCTTCCTTTCCTGAACCGCTTTCATTTTTTTAGATACATATCTAATACCTCTTTTTTCATTATAGGAAGACACAAACAGTTAGAAAAGGACAAGTGTCCGGATAAACAAAAAAGCTCGTCCTATTTTTCTTCTTTAGCTAGTTTAACTTTCATTTTTTCATATTGTCTCTTTGACATCATCATTTTTTTGGACTGAACCGTTACTTCGTTGGTCTCCTTCAATACCTTGATACTCCTACCAACTGTGCGGACACTTACCCCAATTTGATTAGCAATTTTTTCATAGCTCATTTCTATTGGAAGATCGTAATGACTATAATGCTGTTCAAAATAATTCATTAAAAACAATCGGATGCGGTCAATTCCTGTGTAGTAGTAATAGATACCATCATTGCCTGATCTATTGTAGAGGTCGTCTGCTAATAAAAAAGTACATTTTCTTAATAATGGAAGATGGTTCATCAAAATATCATAAACAATGGCCGATTCAATACGGAACACTTCTACATTGGTAAGGCAAGTGATCGTTGCAACATATTGTTCTTTTTTACCTAATATTTCTAACAAGCCGATGTTTCCATTTTGTTTATCCACTTGAAAATAATTGTATTCATTTCCATCTTCATAATGTCGCTTGCCAATCGCGATTCCATCGATGATAAAATAGATATACAGTGGAAAATCCCCTTTTTCAACAATGGATTGACCAGATTTGTATATGATTGTGCGACCTTTATCACTAATATAGTCGGAGATATCAGAAAAGTTGAAAACGTTGTCTGTGTGGTATTTTTGCCAAGCATCTTGTAGATTCATCTTTGATTGCTCCTTACTTTTTCGACCTCAATCTCCAATAGGAATAGACTGTGATCTATTTTTACGCTTAGATTATTGTGAAACAAAATGAAGAATTGGTCAACTCTTTATAGATTTTTTTACTGACACTAAAAGGAAATCGAACATGTTACTTAATAAAAATTCCTAATAGCATGGCAACAACATTTTTCTTAACTTATGAATTGAAAAAATAGACAATCATCATTTTCTCTGATGATTGTCTATTAATTTTTTTCAACTTAAAATCCAGGAATTCCTTTTGTATATTTACCCATAGTGGCTTCTGTTTCTTTTTCAACTTTTGTCAATGCATCATTCACAGCCATAATGACTAGGTCTTGTAACATATCAACATCTTCTGGATCTACAACTTCTTCTTTAATTGAGATATCTTTCATTTTACGATCTCCAGTGAACGTTGCGGTTACTAATTCATTAGTCGCAGCTCCTACAAATTCTCTTTCATTCAATTCAGCCTGCGCTTTTTCCATATCTTTTTGCATTTTTTGGACTTGTTTCATCATCCCTTGCATATTACCCATGCCTCTCATCATATCGATCTCTCCTCTTAATCATTTATTACTTCAACGAGCTCTGTGCCGAACATGGCGATGGCTTCGTCTACTACTTGATTGTTCACTTGTGTTACGGGTTCTTCTTCAGCTAATAAGTGATTCTCTTCATTCATTGCTGAAGCACCATCATTTTGCTCACCAATGGTTTCTTTATTTTGACTGATAAACGATTGGCGAAGTTTTGGCCAGCTTTCTTTTGTAATGCAAACCATATCTGGCGCATAATTGATTAAACGACTTAAATTATTATGGACAGCTAACTGCAGTTCTTCATCATCCATTGCTCGACCGCAAACAATTTCGTAATCAAAAGCAATGACTAATCCTTTAGGTCCAGCCGCAACTGGCTCACTTGCTTTGAGCATCGCTCTTTGAGTTACTGACATCATCTGCAATAGATCATCCCAGACATTTTTTACATTCATTAAGTGATCTTTGGTTGCTTCTTTCAGCACTTTATAGACCAGTTCAGTAGGCAGTCGTAATGCATTTTTATTGCTGGTCACCCTTGTTGTTTTAACAGGTTCTGCTTCTTTAGCAGCTACACCATTTTTCTTTAGTTCTGTTAATTCTTTTTGTAAGTGCTCAATTTGCTGTTGTAAGGCAGTAAGCTCTTCTGTTGCCATTGGTTGTATCTCTTCAGAAATAACAGCTGGTTTCTTAACAGATTTTGCCAATTTGACTGTGGCCACTTCAAGATAGATATTGGCATTATTGGTGAAACGAATATCATTTTGAGTGTCGCTTAAGAGTTGAATCATTTGGTAAATTTTTTCAGCGGCGGTTTGATTGGCTAGTTCTTTGAATTTTTCAGTCAAATTTCCTACCTTTTCAGCTAGTAAATTCGGTGCTTGTTGAAACATAAGTAAATCTCGACAATATAACAACAGATCTTCTAAAAACCTACGGGCTTCTTTTCCAGAACTTAAGATATTTTCTAACGTCTCTAACGCTTGTTCTACATCTCCTGTGACACAACAAGAAATATATTGATCCATCATCTCGTAGGTTAAACTACCTGTGACTTGCATTGCGTCTTGCAGCGTAACTTTCTCATCACTGAAAGAAATCGTTTGATCCAGAATACTCAAGGCATCCCGCATCCCACCTTCTGCTGCTCGACCGATCACATATAAAGCTTGTTCTTCAAATTCTACATTGATTTGCTTTAAAATATAGCCCATATGATCAACGATATCTTGGGTGTTGATTCGTTTAAAATCGAAACGCTGTGTCCTTGAAATAATTGTTAGTGGAATCTTATGTGGCTCCGTTGTCGCTAAGATAAAAATAACATTTTGCGGTGGTTCCTCCAAGGTTTTTAATAACGCATTAAACGCACCTGTGGACAACATGTGTACTTCATCAATAATATACACTTTATATTCAGCCTGAGTGGGTGCATACTTTGCTTTGTCACGGATATCACGAATCTCTTCTACACCATTATTACTAGCCGCATCGATTTCGATTACATCGTTCAAACGGCCTTCAGTAATTGCCACGCATGTTTCACACTCATTACATGGCTCACCATCCACACTGTGCTTACAATTGATGGCTTTAGAAAAAATTTTCGCCGCACTTGTCTTCCCTGTTCCTCTTGGGCCGGTAAACAGATAGGCATGCGAGGTTTTCTTTTGTATGATCGCATTTTTTAATGTTTGCGTAATCGCTTTTTGTCCCACAACATCCTCGAAACGCTGGGAACGCCAGACGCGATACAAAGCTTGATAAGCCATAATTTACCCCTCCCTCGAAATTTCACTATCTTCTATTATACGTGATTTTGGCAGATAAGGCATTAAAAAAATATTAATGAAGGGTTCTTTGTAAAAAAAACTGTATGAAATAAACTAACCAGCTACTGATTGTATCAAATAAAAAGAAAAGAGCGAAACAAAACTAAAAATTAGTTTTGTTTCGCTCTATAAATGCAAACAGCTTAAATGTGTGTTTCTGTATCGTCTTTTTTAATCGGTCCATCCATTGCACGGAACATTTGATTGTAGCGCTCTTCATCTTCTTGATTATCTCTGATTACTTTAGACAGTGTGAATGATGAAGAAATCAATCCAACTGATCCCATCAAATAATAGCCTTTAACCATTAATGGTTCTTTTAATGTGTACAACCCAATCAACATCAACGCCGCAAAAAAGGCAAATGATCCCCAACTTAGAAAAACAAATGCAGGTGTGTTTCTATATGCTTTCTTTTTCATAATACTCTCCTTTAGATAATAATAATAACTTTTTAAGTATATCATTATTTTTATAAAATGACAATCCTTATTTTAATTTTTAAAAAAAATAGATAAACAACTTAAACATTGAGATAGGCAATATCTTTCGGCAAAACAAGTCGTCTTTTATCAATGTATTTTCGTAAATCCATTAGATTTTTAAATGATGGGATATCTTCTACGATCATATTAACCTTTTCATCTACTGCTTCAACAACGTAGTTTGATACATAAAGATCATATTGCTGATCAGAAAAATCTGTCGGTCGTTCATAAAAATGACTTTCCTGAATGGATAGTTCCACTTTATTATGAAAGTTTTCTTTTAAAACAGAGCTAAGCAACTGAGCATGTTCTTTCCCCAAATCACTTAATACCAAAACAGATAATTGATGCCTTCTTTCATCAGTCAGTCGGCTTAAGTTTTCCCAACGAATAGCCATTTCATGAAGAATACCGTTCAAATACATCGTTTTCCACGGAAATTTCATTTTTGCTTCAAGTGTTCCTAAGGCCTTATCCACAACTGCTGTAAACACCACAAAATTTTGTTTGATTGCTCTACTGGAATATAAATAACGGTCGTAGACCATAAATTTCTTATAAGGGAACATCTTATGTTTAGCATAAATATATTCGAGCAAACGAACAATACTAATTTTACTCTGCTCTGAAATCGATATAGATAGCGCATCTTTAATCGTATTTACTAAGCCTTCCGCTTGATAAATAACATTCGTCTTCTCCTGTTCATTATCCCAACCAAACTCCCACCAGAAAATAGAATAACAAAAATCTTCATACCAATTTTCGGGAAGAACGACATGTAATGGTTCTATGATTGCTTCTATTTCCTCTTCAAATTCTCTAATATCAATCGCCTTTTTTACAAAACTATTGATTGGGTCTCTTCTTGATTGAATCAAAAATCCTTGTCTCTCTCTGATAATCGTCACCGAAATAGAATAAGCAAGATGAACGATTTGACTATCATTTAACTCTAATTTGAATTTTTGATTGATTTTATTGGATAATTTAAATATTTGTTCTCGGTCTAAAGGAAAAGGCCATTCGCGGATACCATAAACTTCTATAAAATAACAAGTAAAGAAATAACGTACCTGACGCTCATCTTTTCCATGAACAAAATACGGTGATCGGCTCATTTGGATATTCCGCTCTTTTAATGCAGAGGCAATTAAATTAGATAAGCGATACAAACTAGAATTACTCAAAAATAATTTTTTCTCCCAATAAGCCGCAGTTTTCATTGGTTCAAAGAACATAGATTCTAATAAAGAAAACGCATTTGATTCTTGGATAATTTCTATATAAATTTCATGAATGGATCGATGAGGTGAGGCAATCAGCCGAACGCCATATTTTCTAGATGTTTCTATAGTCAAATAATCAGACCAACGATCTTCTATATACTGACAGTCCTGCATAATTGTTTTTTTGGAACAATCAATTGTCTCCGCTAAATAATCAGAGGTGACCCAACTGTTTGGTCCATTCAATAAATTCAGTAACAATACTCTTCGATCCATAGACGGTGACAGCAGTCTCTCCATTTTATCTCCTCTTTTCAAATTAATTATATTTTCTTCAAAATTTTCCAGTAGTTAAGAATTTATTGAAGAAATCCCCATATATCAGTAATTATAGCATCATATCCCCTTTTTTTGTATTAATGTCAAACGCAACTCAATTGGTTTTTTTTTTTATAGCTTTTATTATAAAAATATAAAAATAAAAGATTTAAAATTTATCGATAAATGGAAAATCTCACCACATTATTGGAGGGATTCTACATGAAAACACACACAATTAAACAGACGATTATCATTGGTTTCATCAGTATCTTAGGTATTGCTCTATTCATTAGTGGCTATATTGGAACGGACTTGATCAGCCGAACAAAAACAGATACTGAGCCAAAAAAAGAAAAAGTAACATTGTTAAAAAATGTTCCTACGGAAAAAGCATTAGACAAAAAAGTAATTACTAAAAAAACACAACCAAAAGCGAAAATTGTAGCAGTCAATGTAGTAAAAGATACAACAGCTCCTACAATCAATGCGCCAGAAGAAACAATTGAACAAAATACCCCTGTAGATGTCTACGCTGGGGTGACAGCCACTGATACAAAAGATGGCGATCTTACAAATAAACTGGTTGCTTCTCAAACGCTAGATACTTCTATCCCAGGAGATTATACCGTTCGCTTTACAGCGACAGATAATAGTGGCAATACTGGAGCCGCAGATCGAATCATTCATGTGATTGCTGCTAAAAACCAAGAAGCTCCTCAAGCTGAACCAGTTGCTGCGCCACAACCAGAACCTACTACTGTAGCAGCTACAGCACCTGAAAGCGCGCCTGCAGTTACGGCAGCACCAGCTTATGCACCAATGACGATGACAATGAGCGGTCAAACAATTCCTTATCAAAATGGTGGTCAAGGTAGTGGTCAAAGTATCATTGACTCAAATCCTGGAGGGGTTGCCTCTACTTGGGGCGGTGCAGCTGTTCAATCAGGAGATGACAACCAAAACACTCATTTTATAGGCCATAATCCAGGAGCCTTCTCTATTGTCTTTTCTTTAGGTGTTGGTAGTCAAATAGTTGTAACAGATGCTAATGGCACACCAACAACTTATACTGTACGTACTCTTTTACAATTAGACGATTACGGTACAGAAGTCGGTACTGGAACCAATTATTGGGATTTAACAGTTGGCACTGGTGGCGGAGAAAGGATCACACTTCAAAGCTGTATCAACGATAATATCAACCTATTTGTCATTGCTTATAAATAATAAATAAAAGAGCATCCATGAAATAATAACTTATTTCGTGGATGCTCTTTCGATTAATTCAGTTGCAATCGTGATCTTTCTTGCAACAGGTGCTTGTTCATCAATAAGAGAAACAAGTGTTTCCACAGCTACTCCACCCATCCACTCTGTATGGATTTTTACTGTTGTTAATGCTGGACTAACGTATTTTGCCACACTAATGTCATTAAAACCAATAATCGAAATATCCTCTGGAACCTGATAACCAACCTCTTGAATTGCCTTTAAAGCACCTATAGCCAATGCATCACTAGACGCAAAAAACGCACTTGGAACATCAGTAGAATGTTCCGTTAAAAAGTTTTTCATTACTTCATAGCCACTATTTACCGTAAAAAGTGCTTGTAAAATGTACTTTTCATACAGTTGTCCTTTTTGGGCTAAGGTTTCCTTAAACACGGTTAAACGTTTGTCTTCCAAAGGTTCATGACTTCCTTGAGCATACTCTATCCCAGCAAGCATTCCAATTTCTTGATGACCGTGTTGACTAAAGTAAGATAAAACAGAAGAAACACTTTGCTGAAAATCGACAACTAAGGAATTATAGCCTAATGCTAAGGCATCAAAATCGACGAATAAAAGCGTTTCGTTTATTTCAAAGAGAAAATCCGCTTGTTTTTTATCAAACTTTCCTAAAGCTAAGAGTCCATCAGCTTTTTCATCGATCAACTCTTCCAAAGATCGTTTGAGTAATTCAATGCCTAACTCTTCCGCTCTTTTTTCGATACCCAAACGAATCGATAAATAATAAATATCTTCCAATTCTTCTATTTCGTTGTACCATTGAACCAAAATAATTCTAGCTTTAGTTGTTTTATGATTTTTCTTGTGCTTAGTATAGTTTAACTCTTCTGCTGCCTCAAAGATTTTCTTTTTGGTTTCGACCCCGACAGAAAGTTCAGGATCATAATTTAACACCCTTGAAACAGTGGCTGGCGAAACACCTGCTAATGTTGCAATATCTTTAATTGTTGCCATTTTTTCACCTGCTTTTACAAACTATCAATAAACCGTTTAAATGCTGCTTTGCCTTCATCTGTCCGCTTATAGACCCCTGCATCGGCTAAAACTTGCACGAATATCTGTCCTACTTCATTTTGAACGATTTCTTTCACGTTGGTTTCATTAAATGAGTAGGTCTCTTTCATTTGATCAGCCCATGGTTTGTGTGACTCAGCAATTTGGTTTTCATTGCCTAATACATATTGCTCTACTTCTTTTAGTTCTTTATCCAAGCGAGGAGGTAAAATCGCTAGTCCCATCACTTCAATTAAACCGATATTTTCTTTCTTAATATGTTGAAGCTCTTGATGGGGATGGAAAATACCATCAGGATAGTCTTCTGATACATTATTATCACGTAGCACTAAATCTAATTCAAACAGTTGACCTTTCCGTCGAGCAATAGGCGTAATTGTATGATGAGGTGTACCGTCTGCTGAAAATGCTTGGATGGAAACAGACTCATCTGAATACTGACGCCATTTTTCTAAAATCAAAGCACCAGCTTCAATCAAATCATCCGCGTTAGGACTTTGTAGTCGAATCACAGACATTGGCCATTTGACAATTCCAGCATTCATTAAAGGAAAATCCTTCAACTCAAAATATTGTTCAATTTCAGCTTTCTCCATTGGGAAGGAATGGCATCCTGCTTGGTAATGATCGTGAGATAAAATTGAGCCCCCAACGATTGGCAGATCTGCATTGGACCCGACAAAATAATGCGGCAACACTTCCGTGATTCTAATCAATCGGCGAAAGGTCGCCTTTGATATAGTCATTGGTCGATGTTCTTCTGATAAAATAATCCCATGCTCCTTGTAGTAAGCATATGGCGAATACTGAAATCCCCAACTTTCTCCGTCTAAATTCATCCGAATAATTCGATGATTGGTTCTTGCTGGATAGTTTCCTCGTCCTTTATAACCTTCATTTTCCATACATAATAAGCATTTTGGGTATTCACTCTTTGCTGTCTGTTTATCTGCCGCAATCTGTTTTGGATCTTTTTCTGGTTTTGATAAATTGATGGTGATTTCTAACGATCCATATTCTGTTTCTACTGGAAAAATAATATTTTTAGCAATCGCTCTTGTTTTTATATAATCATTTTCTTGACTCAATTTATAAAAGTAGTCCGTCGCGTCTTTTGGGTCTTTTTCATAATGTTGAGCAAAAAAGGCGTTAACAACTGAAGGCGGCGGCGTCAGAAAATCCATTAACTGCGCTTCTAATATCTCTAACTCGGCGATAGAATCATCAATAACTCCATTTCTTTTAGCCTGGAGTACCAACTCGTCCAATAATTCTAATGATGTTTTAGCAACCTTCGTCGGCAATTTTTTTTCTAAAGACTCCATGCCGATCATTGCACTTACCCGATTTTGTAAATAGAGACGATCTAGTTCCATCCAACCGCCAGCTTTGATAGCTAATGTAACGAAATCTGTAACAGTTTGACTAATTGACACATTATTTCCTCCTATATTTGAAGATATGGTTGGTCTGATTAGCGTTAATTAAAAAATAGAAAAAATCTGGTAACAATATTTTTTATCGTAAACAGATTTTCCCTAAAAGCCTAGCCATACAAACTAAATAGAATCATACCCTTTTGGATGATTCACATGCCAGTCCCAAGCCGTTTTAATGATTTGCTTAATATCCGTAACTTGAGGCTGCCAACCTAAAATTGATTTTGCCTTTTCACTTGAAGCCACAAGTTTACTTGGATCTCCTGCTCTTCTTGGCATAACTTTTGCCGGAATCTCTTTGCCAGTTACAGCTCTTGCCGCTTCCAGCATTTCTTTAACTGAGTAACCTGTATTGCTGCCTAAATTGAATACATTGCTGTCATTTCCTTTTTTTAAATACTCTAAAGCAGAAATATGAGCAGCAATCAAATCTTCAATATAGACATAATCGCGAATACATGTACCATCTGGTGTGTCGTAGTCATCACCGTAAATGCCTAAGTATTCTCTTTGTCCTAAAGCTGCTTGTAAAATAATTGGAATTAAATGTGTTTCTGGATCATGATCTTCACCGATAGAAGCATCTGATTTTGCACCTGCCACATTAAAGTAGCGAAGAGCTACATATTTTATGCCGTATGCATTGTCACACCATTTCATCATTTTTTCCATCATTAATTTACTTTCACCGTAGGGATTTTCTGGATTTGTCGGCATTGTTTCCACAATCGGCATTTCCTTTGGTTCT
Organism: Enterococcus sp. 4G2_DIV0659; assembly: GCF_002140715.2. Lineage (NCBI taxonomy): Bacteria > Bacillati > Bacillota > Bacilli > Lactobacillales > Enterococcaceae > Enterococcus > Candidatus Enterococcus mansonii. Next base: position 844,287 of record NZ_NGLE02000001.1, read on the forward strand.
CCATAAGTCGCTGCAGTTGAAGAGAAGACAATGTGTTTAACACCAAATTCTTCCATGACTTCTAACGTAATTTGTGTGCCATAAACGTTGTTATTAAAATACTTTAAAGGTTGTTCAACTGACTCACCTACAAGAGAGCTTGCAGCGAAATGAATCACACCATCAATAGTTTCTTTTTTAAACACCTCTTGCATAAATGCCTTATCACGGATATCACCTTGATAAAACGTTGCTTGTTGGTGAATAGCTTGCTTGTGCCCTGTTTGTAGATTATCTATAACAATAACTTCGTATCCTTTATTGATTAATTGATCAACTGCATGAGAACCAATGTAGCCAGCCCCACCTAAAACTAAAATTGACATGTTGTTGCCTCCTTGAGTAATGTTCTTTTAATCCTACTCTTCATTGTACAGTTTTCTAGCACCATCATCAATGTTTGCTATATAAAAATCGGCAGAATACCCAATTTCTTCTTGGTAGGTTTGACCGACTTGTTCAATAAATTCGTCTAGATTTGTTTCTTTTACTAAGGCAATCCCGCAACCGCCAAAACCAGCGCCTGTCATTCTAGCACCTAAAACACCAGGTTGGACTTGGGCAGCACTTACTAATGTATCTAATTCGACTCCTGTCACTTCATAATCTTCTTTTAATGACGCATGAGACGCGTTTAATAATTGACCAAATGTTTGTAGGTCATTTTCTACCAACGCTTTTTTGGCTTTAATGGTTCGTTGATTTTCTGTTACTGCATGTTTTGCTCGTTTGATTAAGGTATCATCTGAAATAACCTGTTTGTGTTGTTCAAATTGTTCCTCTGTCAATTCTCCTAGCGAGTTGATTGGTAGTACAGTTTGTAAATCTTTCAATGCCTGCTCGCATTCTGCTCGACGTTCATTGTATTTAGAATCAGCTAGTTCTCTTCGTTTATTCGTGTTCATAATGGCAATCACATGCTCACCGAAAACGGCTGGAACTAATTCATACTTTAACGTGTTTGTATCAAGCAAAATAGCATGATCTTTTTTCCCCATACCAATGGCAAATTGATCCATGATACCAGAATTTACACCAATAAATTGATTTTCAACACGTTTACCTAATAGCACCAAATCCAACATTTGTATGTTTAAATCAAAGAGATCTTGTAGAATGACACCTGTTAACAGCTCGATTGAAGCTGAAGACGACAGCCCCGCCCCATTTGGAATATTTCCATAAAAAAGAATATCCATTCCTTGGTCAATCGAATAGCCGTCTTCTATTAAATAATGAAGCATTCCTTTAGGGTAATTAGTCCAATCGTCCTCTTTTCTGTATGTCAAATCTGCCAAAGAAAATTCAATAATCCCCAAATCAGAAAAATTTTCAGAATACAGACGAATTAATTGATCCTCACGTTTTTTTGCCACACCGTATGTTCCAATTGTAATTGCTGCTGGAAAAACAGAACCACCATTATAATCCGTGTGCTCACCAATTAAGTTAATTCTTCCTGGTGCAAAATAAATATCGTTTGCAGATGTTCCAAAAACAGAGTGAAATAAACTTTTTAACTTATTTTCCATAACCATTCACCTCTTAAACTTTTTAGTAAACTTATTATAAAATATTTACTAAATTTTTACAAGGAGATCAGTGAAACGTTTACAATTTTTCAATGTAGTGGCTTTTTTTCTAACTTTAGGTCATAATAGAAAGGTGTAAATAACTGAGAGGAGAGCTAGATATGAAAAAATTTATTTCAGGTATGCTTGTAGGAACAGCCGTTACATGTGCAGCTGTTGTCGGCTTTGCCGCTACAATCAAAAAAACGGTTCTTGATCCAATCGAAGAAAAAGAAGATATGATCGAGGAAAACCGTAAAAAAGCAATGCGCAAACGCATTTCAAGATAATAAAAAAAGAAAAATGAGCCGTTCTGCTCTGATGAAAATGAAAAACTCCTGATTGTGTCTGTTGTAATAAACACAATCAAGGAGTTTTTATTTTATTATTTCCAATTAATAAATACACTTACTTTTCAATCGTCAAAAATAGTTCGAGCAATCAAATCTGCTTGACGTAAATTCCACGGATCTGTTCCTGGTCTAGCAGTAGCTGCCGTTAGCCAATGAACTCCTTCTGTTGGAATTCCATAACAAAATAATCCATTGCTTTTCTTTCCCTGTTTTGTTTGGAGTTGATTTGTTTTTTGGTCAACTAATAAAGCCCCTGTTTGATAGTATTCCCCTGAAGCTAATGCCAACTGATGCAACTCAGCTAGGCCATCTCGTAAAAGTTGCTGAGTTAACGGATTTAAGCTAAATTGATTCGCCACTTTAGATAATCTTGCTTCAATCAAAAAATGACCCTGATATTTTTTAGAAGGATTTTTTTTCGAGTATGCAAGAAATACTCCTGATTGTGTGTCAATACTCATCTCTGATCCAATCAAGGTTATAACACCAGCATTTATCAATGCAATTAATTCAGCCGTTCGCTCCAACGGGGGACCAATTGATAAGAAAGCATTTAATGGGGTGAACCAGTCCCACAACCATTCTTTATATTCCTCATCAGAAAATAATTTTTGTTCTAACGTAAAACGGACTTCATCACGCAAATCTTTTAAGCTGTCTAAAGCTGCACTAAAAGGCCCCAATAAGTTCCCTTTTTCTGCTTCTTTAAAATCCCATTTTAAATAGTCACTAATAAATGATTGAAAGGATTCATTATCGTCTACTTCTTGGTCTGGATTTTGAACAATTGACCAATCCCAATACTCTGTTTCCTTGATTCCATATTTAGCTAAAACGCTGGTATCTCCTTTGGTTCGTATAAACTCTTCACTAAAACGCACTTGATTGATTTTAGGATAGCGCTCTTTAACCAAGGCGAAATAATAAGCAAATTCAATTTCCTTTTTTAAAACAGTGAAGAACTGTTCAGCAGAAAAATGCTCTTTTCTTTTTATTCTGTTCAACCATTTTTCTTTCAAAAAACGAGGCTGATATTCTTCACCATATCCTTTTTGATTCGCTCCTCTAGCATGATAAGGAAATCCTCGTCCTGAACCAGCAAAGATTTTAGGCTCTTTTCCGGAAGGATGATAAACTAATGCACCATTCTTATTTTCAAAAGCCCCGCCACGCTCACGGGTCAGTAACGTAAGGTAATCAAAAAAGACAAGCCCAAGCCCTCGAATGATAACTGATGATTGTTCCGTAATTGCTTCCAAATAGGCATCTGCCGCATTTTTGGGTGATGAATAAAACAATCGATGTTCACTTGCATATGCAGCTAACTCTTTTTCTTGTCCAGTCAATTCATTCTCTTGATGCCCTAAGGCTAAAACTACTTTATCAACCGTTATTTCTACTGCTTTCGTATAAACAAGAAACTTATTATCATGTTTTTTCACTGCCCGTACAGTATCTTTGAAAAATTTGACCGATGTTTGTTCTGTCATACGTGTCTGAATATATTCGTAAAACCATTTTTGGTATAACCCATATAATGCTCTGGAACAATGATCATTCGGTCCTAGTTTTCCACATTCAATTAAAAAGGGGAAACGATTTTCAACATTGCTTTTTTTGATAAAAGGGATGGCTTCATTTTGTGACCATTCGTATAAGTTAGGGCCTTTAGCGATCGGTCCTTTTGTACTTAATGTTTCGTCTGTGAATAAAGTGACGTGTGAAGCTACTGAATTCATCAGTAATGACATCGATTGATCTTCCCGCCAAACTTTACCTCCTGGTCCAAAGGGATCAAACATGGTAATTTGTACTACTTGTTCATCCCTAGACCATTCAACGATACGCTCTAATACCGAAAGTCCTCTAGGTCCGCCGCCAACAATCGCAATTTTCATCTTGTCCCCTCCTTAATATGATTTTTTATCCAATTCATTCATTTTTCCAATCTCTTCCAACCGTTAAATCATTTCTGTCATTTCATCTATAGTTTACCGCACTTACAAAAAAATGGAACCATTAAGGTTGTTAATTAGAAACAAAAAAGCACAGAGAAGTAAACGTTGTTCAATAGTTGAACCATCGTTTATCTCTGCGCTCCATTAGTTACATGTTTTTCTTTTTCGTCTTACCAGTCCAACCATCATATCCACCTTTTAGGATATAAAGATCTTTGTAGCCATTTTTGCGTAATTGATTTGCCGTACGAATACTTAATGATTTTTTTTGATCATAAAGGTAAACCGGCTGATCTTTACGAATAGAATTCAAGGTCGTTTTAATTGTTGTGTACGGCATATTGCGCGCACCAAGAATGTGACCTGCATCAAAAGAGTCTTTTTCGCGAACGTCAATAATTTGAGCTTTTCGCATGCCTTCTTTAAATTCGTCCTCTGTGATTACCTTAGCCGAACGTTTTGCCATAATGCGAAGATATAGCTCATTTGCCCCCATTGCTAATAAAATTGCTAATAAAATAATGTTAATCGTCCATAAAACGTTCATTCCAAAATCCCTTTCTTACTCTTTCTCCATAAATTGTAATGCTAGTGATGCAGCACCGATCACACCAGCTTCGTTTCCTAGTTGAGCCAGTTTGATCTGTGTGCTGTTACGAACTTCTGGGAAAGTAAATTCTTCAAAATATTTTTGAACACGGCTACGCAAAAATTCGCCTGCCGCCGATACGCCACCACCTATTACGATGCTTGACGGATTCAGTGTATTACCAATATTTCCAACTGCTAATCCTAAAAAATAGCATACGCGCTCAACAACCATCAAAGCAAATGGATCATCTGCTTGAGCAGATTCAAAGATATCTTTACTCGAAACATCCTGACCGTCATCGATCGCTTGTTTCAATTTAGAATCACCTGCATATTCTTCTGACATATGACGAGCCACTCGAACAACACCTGTTGCGCTTGAAATAGTTTCCAGACAGCCGCGTTTGCCACACGTACATTCAAAACCCCCAGGATCTACTGTGACATGCCCAATCTCGCCTGCACAGCCATTTACGCCATGCAATAAGTTTCCTTCTGCGATAATACCACCGCCAACGCCTGTACCAAGTGTGATAAACACAACGTCAGGATTATTTTCACCCGCACCTTTCCAGCGTTCACCTAAAGCTGCTACATTGGCATCATTATCCAAAACAAACGGAATGCCTGTTGCCTCTTCAATTTGAGCTTTTACCTTTTGTTTTTTCGTCCAGTTAAGATTATAGGCACCAACCACTGTGCCTTTTTCAATATCTACGCTGCCTGGTGTTCCCATGCCGATTCCGATAAAATCTTCATGTTTCATCTCATAAAGAGAAAGACGATGATTGATTGACTCAATGATGTCCGGCACAATATAACGACCTTCGTCTGAAACATTGGTTTCAATGCTCCATTTTTGCTGAACATCTCCATTTTTTGTTAAAATTGCAAACTTAATCGTTGTTCCGCCTAAATCAATCCCAATCAATTTCTTATCCATTTACTCGGTTCCTTTCTCAGTTGCTCTGCTTTCTTCAATTCGATGCTCTCGTTGCAAAACACTTCTTGCGTGGAGATAGGTGTCTCTATCAATCAAGTGACCTTCATAAATATTTTTTAATTCAATCATCATCAACTCGATATCATAAATTCTGGCACCTACATAAATGTAAATGCCGAATTGTTTAAATAACTGCTGTACATCGTATAACGTTTCCATTTGAATGCACTTCCTTATTATACAAGTAAACCGAATTTTTTAAAACCCAAGGCCAAACAAACTGCTAATATAAATACAAAAATAATCCCTGAGATGATTCGTTCGTGAATATTGAACTCTTCTGCTCGATCTGGTACAGCCAATGCCGAAGCCACTAAAAGTCCACCGATCAAACCACCGATATGTCCCATAATATCTACTGAACTGCTGAACAAGTTAAAAATTAAGTTGATTCCAATAAATGTTGCATAGCGTTGAACCATAAAGGAGATTGCTGGATTATTTCTAAAATGACGTCCTAAAATCACAAACGCTCCAAACAACCCGAATAAGGAGGTGCTTGCTCCTGCCGAAATACTAAGAGGTGAGCCAAAAGTAAAGCTAACAATATTACCAGCAATTCCGCTCAACAAATAAATAACAAGATAACGCCAATGACCATAAATACTCTCAACTTGTGTCCCCACATAATAAAGTGTTACCATGTTTACAACAAAATGCAACCAGCCAATATGTAAAAACATTGGTGTAAAGAAACGCCAATACTCCTGTAGATTAAGGATTTCTCCGCGAGACATTGCGCCCCAACGAATTAAGTTCATACTATTCTCTGAACCACCTGATAGTTCCATTCCTAAAAAAACAATTGTCGTAATCCCTAATAAAATATAGGTAATCAATGGTTGTTTCAATAGGCGTTTTACTTTCATTTGTGTTTGATAATTCATAGCTTCCTCCTAGCTGATAAATAATTGTTTTACAGGTAAATCAAAAGGCTCTACCTGCCAATTTTCTTGAATCTGTTCACTGAATACCAAACTACATGTTTCCCCCTGATACTTTTGAAGAAAACGATCATAATAGCCTCCCCCAAAACCAATCCGAAATCCCTCTCGTGTAAACACAATACCTGGTACAATCAACAAATCGATTGTTTTAACAGATACACTTGGTTCACCTACTGGCTCTTCCACGCCAAATGTGGTCTTTTGAAAGAGGGTTTCCGGCACTACTTTATGAAACTGCAATGTGCCATTTGTCCCTGTTGTCGGCATTAACATCTGTTTGCCTTCTTCCCAGCCTTTTTCACATAAAAGCTGGGTATTAAATTCAAAAGACATAGATTTTGTAATGGCTATTATTTGAGCATTCTGCCAAGATTGATCGGCAAAAAGTGCCTGACTGATACAATGTTCTTTTTCTATTTTAAGAGACGGATGTGCATGAAGCCATTTCAAATTTTCTAACCCAAGTTTTCTTAAACGCACTTTTTCCATCCAATCCCTCCTAAAAATTAGAATTAAAATGTCCCCTTTAACGTACAATTTTTCCTTTTTATCCTTACTCTGTAGTTTATAGAAAAACCGTCTAAATAGCAAACTGATTTCTATTCTTTAGAGGAGATAGCCAAACATTTTTCTAACCAGCTACTAATTGCTTTATAAACCGAAAGCTTTTCCTCTTCTAACAAAATTTCATGACGTAATTCAGAAAACAAAACTAAAGAAACATCCTGTACTTCTGCCTTATCTAACTCTTTGGCTACTTGTCTAGGACCTTTACCAAAATCTCCAACTGGATCTTGTTCTCCACTAATAACTAATATCGGTAATGTATTCTCTATATTACAAGCCCATCCCTTGCGATTTGCTCCATCAACTAATCGGAATAATGTATAAAAACCATTATTCGTAAATGTAAAACCAGTAAGCGGATGTTCTTCATACTCTCTAACATTTTTTTGATCTTTACTTAACCAGTTAAACGGACTAGGTTCTGGAAATTGTTTACTGAAAGAGCCGAAAGCTAACTTGTCTATCCATTTATTTACTTTTTCAGGGGCTGTTTTGTTCAATCCTTGAGTTACAGAAAGCGCCAGCGGAAGCATCGAAGCCTTTTTACCTGTCCCCATAAAAATCGCTCCGTTTATCTCCGGTTTGTAAAGTTGTAAATAATTTCTCAACGCAAACGAACCCATGCTATGACCTAACATAAAATGAGGAAGTTGCGGATAATTCTCTGTAATCCATTCTTTTACAAAATGAATATCTTCTAACACAAAGCTGACTGAATCACCTTTACCGAAATATCCATGTCTCGGGTTGTCTTTTGCGACTGACTCTCCATGTCCTAGATGATCGTGTCCGACTACAATATATCCTAATTGATTTAAATAGCGCGCAAAATTATCATATCGTTCAATATATTCAGCCATTCCATGAATAATTTGAACGACAGCGATTGGCGTTTTTTTTGTTGACCAGCAAATAAAATGGCTCTCCGTCTCTTGATCTGCTGATAAAAAAGTCTGGTGGTTCATTTTCATCCCTCTTCTCGATTGATAGTTTTTATTATAAAGTATTCTTAGTAAATGAAATAGTGAAATGAGCATTTTTTTTATTTTACTTTCACGATTATATTTAAGAAGGTAATTATAGAAGATATTGGTTTAGATTCATTTTTTTATTAATAGGTTATATGAGCACTAGTGATAAATTGACGAACATTCACTGATTTCAAAAAAAACGGAGATAAAAGTATCTCTTTTATATATCTTTAGACAAAAAATCACGATTTTTTTAATCGTAACTGCACTAAAAATAGTTTTTAGACTAATCTACTTCAAAGAGGTATCCAAAAAAAAGGTCGCATTTTGTTCATAGAATAATCCGTCTATCCCTTTTGGACGATTGTCTACATCAGGTTGTTTATCCTCATTGAGCGCGTCAAGTTGCTTCTTTATTTTTAATTGATTAATACGTATGACTTCTCCAGAACTTCTATCATTTTAAACTAAGAATTTCTCTATGCTTTGATAGGGCTCTGTTTCAATCACATAGAAAAAACTAGAGGTATTTTCCTCTAGGCTTCATAAATTCGATTTAATTCTTTCGATTTTCTTTGCTAACATTAATCGACAAAGAGAGCATTTTTTTAGCTGATACTACTTCAAAAAATCATCCCAAGATTAGAAAAGTCCCTTGATTTTTTTACAATCATCTGTTGGCAACTTGATTAGTGAGTGACTGTTTACTAGTCGAGGCTTTATCACTTGATTACCAATTTCGTGATAGAATGCCTTTTTATCTTATTATTGCATCCATACACTAAAACATAAATTTTTTTAATATCCCAAAGATATTAGAAGTTCTGTTCCAGCTTCTCTACATTTTTTCCATTCATTAGCATTTCTTAATGCTTCTTCACACCAAAGTGACTTATCCTTACTCATATCATTTAATTTTTCATCAATAACTAAAAATTTCTGATACTGGACTAAAGTTATCCAATCATTTTCAAATAATTCTTTTGCATAATTTAATGTAATATCAGAAAAATCTGAAGCTATTTCATCAGCAACTGGAAAACCTTTTAATTTTTTTATTTGTTCCTCTGCTGGCATTGAAAATTCTTGAAGATTTTCGACAACTCTGTTATATAACATTGTCAATTTTTCTATGTCTTCAGTCATTCTTTCACAACCTTTCCATTCGTATAAATTCTAGTAATTCCATGTTCTGGGGAAGATACTTTGTAATATGGCAACTCGCCATGATGACCACCACCAGGATGATATTGAATATATCTTGAGCTTCCACTAGTTCCTGCTGGAGGATTCATGCTAAATCCTCCACCTTGTTCATAAGGAATGCCCGCATTCCCACCTTTTTTCAAAGGAGTTACTATCCATCCCTCTTTCTTTACAAAATCAACAATATCTGTAGGATTAACATTAGTCAAAGAACTAGGTGTATTTATTATGTCATCTATTGAATTAACTGGATTTTTCCACTGAACATTCCCAGCTCCATATTTATCTTTAAAATAATTATTCCAATCTTTTCCAGATACAGGATTCTCCGCACCGAAATCTGTTTTAGAGGGGTTAACCTCACCAGCATTTCTAGGCGTCGCATTTTTGACTTTCCCTACATTAATTACACCTTTGGCCATCACACCGAGCGTAATCATGCCATTCGCCAACAAGGAAGCTTTTCCAATCATTTCCATTGTTGTTAATTTCTTTCCTGTTACACTGTCAATTCCCGTTTTTAATTCTTTTATCAGGGTCGCATTTTGTTCATAGAATAATTCGTCTATCCCTTTTGGACGATCGCCTTGAATGAAACTTAAGCCGTATTCATCAATCATTCGACTAAGCCATTTATTATAGGCTAAAGTGACATCGATATCTGCTGCGGTGGCGAAATTCTTTCCTTTTTCCACCCATAGCCACATTTTACCATAGCCTAAATCAATTAGTTTATATTCTCGACCGCCTACATCCGGTTGTTTATCCTCATTGAGCACGTCAAGTTGCTTCTTTATTTTTAATTGATTAATACATATAACTTCTATAATTTTAAACTAAGAATTTCTCTATGCTTTAATATGACTCTATCTCAATCACATAGAAAAACCTAGAAGCATTTTCCTCTAGGTTTCATAAATTCGATTTAATTCTTTCGATTTTCTTTACCAACATTAGTTGACAAAGAGATCAATTTCTAGCTGATAACATGTCAAGGAATCCTCCCAATATTAGAAAAGTCTCTTGAGATTTTGTACAATTAACTGTTGGCAACTTGATTAGTGAGTTCACTCTTACTAGTCAAGGCTCTATCTTCTTGATTCCCCTCGTGTTATAGAGTGCCTTTTTTATTTCTTTTCCAAGACTTACTCAATAGTAATTTTATTGTCATCTAAAACTTTAAAAAAATTGTTGCTATCTATACTATCTCTATAGAAAAGAGTAAACAAGTCACCTTCTATAAGATTAAATTCAATTAATACACTGTCATTAATGTTTTCTTCTATATCTCCTAAACTAGGGATAAATTCACTACCACATAAAACCACTGCAATGCTTAATTCCCATACAGTTCTGCACTGTTTCAAAATATTAATTATTTCATTAAAGTCTATTTTTATACCATGTGCATCTTTTACTAAATTATTAAAATCAAAAACCTTCTCACTAAATAGACCTTTTTCTTCGGAAAATCTTTCTTGGTCATTTGGAACTGCATTAATTGTTCCAATAGAAAATTTCTCAATTCCTGTACTCTCTTCCATAGACTTTAAAATTTCAATTAAAAATTCAGCATTATAGTTTGCATCATTATACGTACAATCAATTTTTTTTAGCATACTTTCTCTCCTATTTTGAAAATGGTGGATTGATATCAAACTTATGATCAACTTTTTTTCCTAGAGGAAATTCAGCATCATAAATGTATTCATGCCAATGAGGAGCACTATGTGAATCAGGTCTTCCATGATCTGTGTAATCGACCCACCCTTTTTCTCTTCCATATTGATCATAAAATTTAGTTTGTTTTAAATTACCTAGGTCATCAAATTTATCTAATGAACTAGTTCCAGGTTCAACTCTGCTAGGTAGTCTATTGTTCTTATAATACTCTTCTGGTAAGAACGGTTCTGTAGCAAAATCATTTGGCTGTTTTACAGATTCAGCCCCACCAGCTTTCTCACCAGCATTTCTAGGCGTCGCGTTTTTGACTTTCCCTACATTAACTACACCTTTGGCCATCACACCGAGCGTAATCATGCCATTCGCCAACAAGGAAGCTTTTCCAAGCATTTCCGCTTGAGTTAATTTCTTTCCTGTTACACTGTCAATTCCCGTTTTTAATTCTTTTATCAGGGTCGCATTTTGTTCATAGAATAATTCGTCTATCCCTTTTGGACGATCGCCTTGAATGAAACTTAAGCCATATTTATCAATCATTTGACTAAGCCACTTATTATAGGCTAAGGTGACATCGATATCTGCTGCGGTGGCGAAATTCTTTCCTTTTTCCACCCATAGCCACATTTTACCATATCCCAAATCAATTAGTTTATATTCTCGATCGCCTACATCTGGTTGTTTATCCTCATTGAGTGCGTCAAGTTGCTTCTTTTCTTTTAATTGATTAAACCAGCTACTATCAACGCCTGCAGGTAATTGATACGTACCATCACTATTGACGACTGTATTATTTAGTACCATGACACCTTGCATGGCAATCTTCATATCGTTTAAGCTACTAGCAAATAGACTGTTGGTTTGTGAAGAGAATTGATGGAGTTTTTCTAGCTTCTTTTGTAATTCTCGGATATCCTCTTCAAACGTATTGGACATACGATTCAGTTTGTTTTGAACGTCTAATAAGCCATCTAAGACTTTTTTATTTTGATGTACGAAAAAACGGTATCAGTAGTTGGTTCCTTACTAATACCGTTTCATTTACTTCACATTTTCTATCTGAATTACTGCAATTAAAATAAACATCCGAAAAGACTAGGAAAGTCCCTTGACGTTTTGAAGAATAAATACAGCTAGCTTTTTGTTAGCTATTGGCAACTTGATTAGTGAGTGACTGCTTACTAGTCAAGGCTTTATCACTTGATTACCAGTCTTGTGATAAAGTGTCTTTTTTATTTTTCTTTAATTTTATCATTTTCTGAATCTAAGAAGTCATGAAATCTTTCTATCAATCCTTTTTTTGTAGTAGGAATTTCTTGAGGCATATAATTTATAAATCCAGCCATATCTTCTGGATAACCATTATCACTATAGAACTCTGCAATTCCATTTAACAAATCATCTTTATCACTGATAGTATCATTTAATTTAGATAGATAAATAAATCTAAGTTTTTCTTCTTCTAATTTATAATCATTACTGTCTTCTTCTAAATTAGGAAAGTATCTACTTTTTAATTCAAATAATATTTGTTGTAAATCATCAGCTTCTACTCCCCAAGCCAATTCACTAATAAAATCATCATCACTTCCAAGCTCCATTAGTTCTATTGCATAATCAGAAATTACTTTTGGCTCAAAAAATTTTTGAATGACTCCAACATAGATAGTTTTCCAATTATAATTCACTTTTTTTTCTTTAAAACTTGTTAAATTCATTATTTTCTCCTTCTATTTTTTAGGTACTTGATTTGGTTTCCCAGTTAACACTCCACCATCTATAAACCTTCGATGGCTTATATTACCATTAGGCTCAATAATCCATTCAAAAACACCTGTTTTTCCATTGTGACTTCCTTCAATTTGGAAAAATCGTCTATTAACTCCATCTCCACCAACCAAAGGAAACTCATTTGCACCACTTGGATAATTATCAACAATATCAGGAAATCCATGTTCTTTTGGAACATGCGGAAATTCTTTTTCTATTACTGGTTTTCCTTTTGAGTCTTTTCCCCAAATTGGTTTTACATCATCAACTTTTGCTCCACTTCCTACTCGTTGACCATCTAACACAGGACTCTCAAGTTCAGAAATAACTTTTTGATTAGCCCCACCAGCTTTCTTACCAGCATTTCTAGGCGTCGCATTTTTGACTTTCCCTACATTCACTACACCTTTGGCCATCACACCGATCGTAATCATGCCATTCGCTAACAAGGAAGCTTTTCCAATCATTTCCATTGTTGTTAATTTCTTTCCTGTTACACTATCAATTCCCGTTTTTAATTCTTTTATCAGGGTCGCATTTTGTTCATAGAATAATTCGTCTATCCCTTTTGGACGATCGCCTTGAATGAAACTTAAGCCATATTTATCAATCATTTGACTAAGCCACTTATTATAGGCTAAGGTGACATCGATATCTGCTGCGGTGGCGAAATTCTTTCCTTTTTCCACCCATAGCCACATTTTACCATATCCTAAATCAATTAGTTTGTATTCTCGATCGCCTACATCTGGTTGTTTATCCTCATTAAGCGCATCAAGTTGCTTCTTTTCTTTTAATTGATTAAACCAGCTACTATCAACTCCTGCAGGTAATTGATACGTACCATCACTATTGACGACTGTATTATTTAGTACCATGACACCCTGCATGGCAATCTTCATATCATTTAAGCTACTGGCAAATAGACTGTTGGTTTGTGAAAAGAATTGATGGAGTTTTTCTAGCTTCTTTTGTAATTCTCGGATATCCTCTTCAAACGTATTGGACATACGATTCAGTTTGTTTTGAACGTCTAATAAGCCATCTAAGACTTTCGCAACAGGATTATTTCTCGACAACGATCTAACTACTGCTGCAGAAGCATCAACGGACGCTTTCATTGCTTTTTTTGTAGCAATTTGTTGATTCAGTTTATCTTCATCCAATGTTCCTTCACTTGATATGTTCTGATCAGCGCTTGTATATGTTTGTAGCTCTTGTTCGATAGTGCTCATCGCTGACGTTACTTTGCTGATTGTTGGTAAAACTAACTCACTAAAAAGGCCTTTTCCTGCGGTATAAGCAGCACCAGAGAGGGTTTTCCCATCTACGGCTGCAATCACTTTTTGACTGCCAGCTTTTAATTGTTCAGAAGCTTCTTTTCCACTTTGGAGGTTCTTTTTTAAGGCGCTGATTAATTGTGCTGAGTCTGAGCTAGAATAAATTAATCCCAAGAAATTTCACCTCTTTTTCTATAGAGCTCTTCTGCTTCAGCGTCGAGGACTTTTCTTTGTTGCGTATACCTTTCGGAGAGTTCCTCCTCAGCTTCTCTTAGTTGACGTTTAAACACGTGCTCTTGTTCTTCGTTTTTTCTTTGTAGTCGCAGGCTTTCTGGATTTTCACGAAACTCTTCATCGTTTAGCATACTTAGGGTACGATACCCTCTTTGTAAATCTTCTTGTAGCTGTTGCAAAGTCGTTTCTATTTTTCGTTGGTCATTTTTTAAGTCATCAACACGGTTTTCCTTCTCGATAATCAAACGATTATACGTTGCTCGTTCTTGTTCATTTTTATTCTCCACAACATTCTCCTTAAAACTTGATCTTACTATCTTCGATCGCCATGATTTTAGCTATCTTGGGAAATTTTTGCCCCTGCTCTTTCACGCAATCGATTAACTGCGATAAATCTGATAGTAATTGATTCGTTACTTCTGCTCCTTTTTTCATACTACTGATGTTGCTTTTACCTAAGCTTACTTGTGAGCCTTTATTGACAGATACAGCGTTAATTCCTGAAACTGCTCCTGAGGCTGATCCAATATCCGAAGCTATTTTAGCCATTTTTTCACCCTTTCACTAGAACTAAAAATCTTTTATCGAAAAATATCCGTGACCTGCTTATCAAGTGAACTGGCAATATTCAGAGCTAAAGAGTCCGATGGTTTATACTTTCCCTTCTCTATGCTTTGAATGGTTTGAATAGAAACATTTACTCTATCAGCAAGCTCTTTTTGAGAAATATTTTTTTGACTTCTAACTTCTTGCACCTTATTTTCGTTTTTCATAAATAAATCCCTCCTAATCTAAAAAAATGAATACTTTTTAGTTACAACCATATTCATATTATCAAAAAAAAATAACTTAATACATCTATTTTTTTATAATTTGCGAAAATCGGGACAAATTATTATTGTTATGCGGAAAAGTTGGATATTGACAAGAAAAATCCTTTTTTTTTTGCGAAAATAACAAATAATAAAAAAAGACCTATCTCCCCATTTCTGAAATAGCATCTTTTTCAATTTATTCATGTTATACAATTAAAAATAATTTTTTCAACTATACAATTGTTAATGTCATATACAAAGGATTCCGTGAGCTATCACTTACTTTAACACTCCTAATGGAAAATCATTATCTTTTACATCTATAGAATTGCCACTACTATAAGTTAAACTTTTCACTTCTTTTTTACAGCTTCCAGTGTTTGTCTATCTCCAACAAACTCAAGCATATAAATATAAGTATGAATATTTTTCATATAAACTGCTTCACCTGTTATCAGATACCCCAGTAAATTTTTCAGATACTCAATATTTAATGTAAAGCTGTAATCAGCACTAGATTTATCGAAATTTTCTGCTTTACTCAAATATTCTTTTGCTTGAATAAAATCTTTTTTATATATTTTTGAGGTTATTATATTTACAAGGGTACTACGCGCATATCTTTTTACTTCAGTATTTCTAAATTCTTCATCTTTAATAGGAATTATTTTAGAAATCAAATACTCCTGTTGGTCATCCTTCATAAGTAAAATTATATTATTTATTATCATATAATCGTACTGTTGATAATACTTTTTAGCTAATAAATAGTTGAATGTATCATCTAGTTCTTGCTCTGTAATAGAATCAACTTCTGCCCAAATTCTGGAAAAATACAGTTTAATACTAAAATAGTTTGATAACTCTTTCAAAGTCCGTGCTTTAGCTTTTGTTTTTATAGCTTCATAGTATTCTAACAATTCTCTCTTTGCTACACCATCTTTTGGATTTTCCGTACAGCTGTAAAAGAGAACTCTCCACTTATCTCGGGAATCATCCATCAAGCACTTTGCAAAAAACTCTTCTGTGGTTAAAGACATTGTATTCAAAATTTCAACTAATGCCTCTACTTTAAGAGATTGTTCTCCTTTTTCAATACGTGATATTGAAGAAGTTTCCATGTGCTTACTAACCAATTCTTTTTGTCTAAAATTTAACTGTTTTCTAAAAAAACGAATTGTTTTTCCTACATCCATCAATTTCCCTCCTAAATCCCTTATATAGTTTTTCATATGTAAAAAAATTATAATATATGCAAAATAAAAGATTTTTTCCTAAAAATATCCCTCATAAGGGAATATTGAAAAACACTCATTTATTTAAATCTTTTTATTTGATATACTTAACCTTATGAAAGTTGTATATTCTCTTCTTTCATAAATTTTTACAAGGGAGGTTGAGAATTTATGTTTGCACTGGCTGTGTTTAGTATGGTTGGACTCTACCAATTTATGGTGGCAGTTTAACAAAATACCCACTACCTCATACTTAAATCTTGGGGAAGTTAAAAGTATGAAGTAGCATTAAAACTTTTTTCAATATTACTGTGATATTTTATCATATATTTCAGACAGTGTCATCAATACTTTTTAGTTCCATAACTATCTTTACAGACTAACCATCCTTTTTTCCATTTGCCTCACTAATTAGTATTGATATCACTTTTTTATGTGGTAACATTTTAGCACAACTTTAACCCTTTATATATTTCTGTTCATACTAGAGCATAACTATGCAAAGCATATTAGGAGAAAAAAGTAGTTTTATACCTAATGAGTTCAATGATAAGCCGAATTTTTGTAACTGATTAAGCTAAATTTTACTTTTTATTCGCTTCTATCAAAAATAAACTAATATGTTATAAGTTCTCAACATTATCCCTAAGTATAAGCTTTCTAAAAAAATGAGAATTAAAATAGGTGCAAGTAACTCACACTTCTCGTGAATTATCGCACCTATCTTATCATTATTTTGTTGGTGTGCTATTTTCCATTTTTCACTAAAATAGCACACCATAAAATCATTCCTAGTCATTTTCTAAAATGGGAAACATATTTTTTTGTATCAGTTGTATATTATTGTTTAAATTTTTATTCCTTATGATCATAACTAAGGTTTCCTGAAAAAGTTCGTTTGTCTTGTCGCACAGTATCAACCACCGCAAAATCTTCACCTGAATAATATCGCAAATACGCCCCACTTTCTGTAGATTGAGAAAATAAGAAGCCACAAAAAAATTCTTCTCTAGAACTAATAATAATTGATAAAAAGCCTCTTAAATTTAGTAAAAAAACTCTAAAAGCTACAAATCCTAAGCCTTAGAGTTATTCTTACGTTTATTATTGTACTGTAATCATCGGATTGACCGATTGATCCACAGTAATTTCTTCGGTTCCATATCGCTCACCTAAAACATATTTTGCAATATGGATCGTCCGATCACTCATTCGCTCTAAATTAGACGCTGTATCAATAAACAACACACCATCCGCAGCCCGTCCTTTACCGCTATTCATGATCGAAATATATTTTTTGCGCAATAATTTGACCATTTGATCAATTTGCTCTTCTCTATCTAGCATATGTGCAGCCATTTCTTTGTCATCATTTTCAAATGCGATTAATGAATCCCGAATATTTTTCGATACTTTTTTAAATAAATCAATTAAGTCTTCATCGTTTAAAATCAACGTGTCTCGTTCAGAAACTTTTCCTGCTTTTTTATCTTTGGCTTTTTGTTTCTTTTCTAGTTGGATTGCTTCCGTAAGATTTTGGATGATATTGCGGCAATGATCCCCAATTCGTTCTAAATCTTTTGTTAATTCCAACATCATCGTTTGTTCATGACTTTCAGAAATCGACAGTTCTGTGGCAGAAAGCTGAACCAAATATTCCGTTAAACGATTGTCTGTATCATTGATCGCCGTTTCATATTGATCTGCATTTTCTTTGTCGACCATGTCTTGTTTTTCATAAAAAGCTTTCGTTGCTTCAAATGCACCTAATACATATTCCCCCATTTGAAGTAGCTCTATCTTAGCTTGATTTAGTGCTAAAGCCGCTGAGTTTTGAATGATTGATTCGTTTAAATTCGATGGCTTAAACTCAATACTTCGATCTTTGCCTGGTATAATCTTACGTACGATCCATTCAATTTTATCAATAAACCAAAACTGGATTAGCAAATTAGACACATTGAATAATCCATGTGCAACCGCAATCTGCATGGCTGGTTTCAACTGCAAGCTACTAGAAACAGCAACAACTACTGCCGTAAAGGGTGTTAACAATGTTGTAAATATAATCGCACCAACCAAATTAAAAATCACATGAGATGCTGCTGTTCGTTTAGCGGCGACACTAACTCCTAAAGCTGCTATGACTGCTGTAATCGTTGTCCCAATATTATCACCAAAAAGAATCGGTAAAACAGCTTCAATCGCTAAACTACCTTGACTATACAATTGTTGTAAAATCCCAATCGTTGCACTAGAACTTTGTAAAACCATCGTCAATAATGTCCCAATACCAACCCCTAAAATTGGATGGTGTGACACATTCACCATTAATTCAGAAAACTGTGGCAACTCGCTTAAAGGCGCCATTCCTTCTCCCATTAATTTTAACCCATAAAATAAACAACCAAACCCAAATAAAATCTGCCCTATATTATTCACTGTTTCTTTTTTTGAGAAAAACAATAAAATCGAGCCTACACCAATAATGGGCAAAGCATAGGAACTTAAATTAAATCCAATAATAAAAGCGGTTACGGTTGTTCCTACATTAGCACCCATAATTACACCAATCGCCTGGCGTAAAGACATAAACCCAACACTTACCAAACCGACAGTTAGAACCGTCGTTCCAGAACTACTTTGAATGATCGCCGTTACAATTAAACCTGCTAAAACAGATCGTAAAGGTGTAGAAGTAAATGTATTTAAAATTTCCCGTAAAGAATCACCTGCAGACTTTTGCAAGCCATCTCCCATATACTTCATACCAAACAAAAAAATTCCCAGGCCTCCTAGAAACGGAAACAATATTTCTTGATAAGACACAATAACTGATCCTCCTTATAATAAAAACATCATAGAACGTTCTTCACTCAACTTAAAATAGGAACATTCGCTTTCAACACTTTTTTTCTATTATATTTTTAAACACTAGTTTATGATAATCAATCAAAACACCAACTACTTTTAAGAGTACAGAAAAATATTCTCTTTGTAAATAACTATTAAAATTTCTCACTAAATTTTTTGAAACCTATGTATTATGAACAACAATTAATCTCCAAAAAAGAGCTGAAAGAACTAGTCTTCCAACTCTTTTTTGAAGATTTTCAACTTGATCAAACCATCATCATGTAAACACCTGATGCTACTACAGCACCAATGACCGGACCCACAATCGGCACCCAAGAATACGCCCAATCCGACTCTCCTTTCGTTGAAATCGGTAATAATTGATGAGCCAAACGAGGTCCAAAGTCACGAGCCGGATTAATCGCATAGCCTGTAGGACCACCTAAAGATAAACCAATTGATAAAATCAACGCACCAACAACTAATGGATTCAATCCGTCGGTAAACGCATGTTGCGAAAATGAAAGTAAGCCTAACACTAAAACAAATGTGCCAATTACCTCAGTCACCATATTCGCTGGATAATTACGAATTGCAGGACCTGTAGCAAACGTACCTAAAATCGCTCCTTGATCCTCTGTCGCTTGCCAATGAGGCAAATAAGCTAACCAAACTAAAACAGCTCCTACAAGTGCTCCAAGTACTTGAGCGATGATAAATGGTACAACCATGCTCCAAGCAAAACTACCTGTCATGGCCATCGCAATCGTTACCGCTGGATTTAAATGCGCAGGACCCATGTAACCTGCAACATACACAGCAATCGTTACAGCCATCGCCCAACCAAAGGCAATTACGATCCAGCCCGAAGCTTCTGCCTTACTCTTTTTTAAATTAACCGCAGCACACACACCATCACCTAAAAGAATCAAAATCATTGTTCCTAAAAATTCACTGAAAATCTGCGTCATGTTGGAAGTATCCATTTTACTTCGCTCCTTCTTTTAATTGGCTTAAATCAGACTCTGTAATCAATTCGTTCAATTCTTGTGTGTACTGTTCTTTTTGCTCATTTGACCAGTCATAATAACGACTCATTTCAGAAATAACACCTTGTTTCACTTCATCTAGTGTATCCCTCATAAATAATAAATGATTGGTTCTACGGACAAGATAATCTGCCGGCGTCAAGGTCATTTCATTTTCTAACGAATAATGCAATGCAATTGTTTCTGCTAAACTTAACCCACCTGCTGGCTCTGTCGTATCGATTTTTTCAAAAAGCAGCGATACATTAGAACCATATAAATGAGCGAGATGTTCTGCTTCTTCTTGTGTCAATCCTTTTTCGATCCCCATTTTTGCTAACGCTTCCAATTCTTTTTCTGCATTTGCAGGATCGATTTTTCCACCCGAAACAGGATACTTTTTAGAATCAATCAATTGGAAACTAGCATTGAATTCTTCTGTTAAAATTCGTTGGATTTCTTTCAATGCTCCTTCAGCCATTTTACGATAATCGGTGATCTTTCCACCAGATAAGGTCAATAATCCATCCTCAGACCGCTCAAGCAGACTACCTCTTGAAACAGCTGAGGGGTTTTCTTTATTTTCTACCAAAGAATCCTCTAAATGATTTAACACATTTTCCACATCGTAACGAGAAACTTCTTGTTTTTGATATTTCTCTATAATGTCGACGACTTGATCAAAACTTTTATCTGAAATTTTACCGTTATTGCCGCCATTGTAATCAGAACCGCCATTTTCAGAAATCAACGGACGTAATCCTGCCCAACTTGCTTCAATATCATTAATGGTTATATTCGCTTTAGGATAGCGATTATTGACGATTTCCAGTAAATAATCCACATCTTCTTGTGTAACTCTTGGATGTTCATAGTCTCCTGTATAATCAGTATCAGTCGTGCCAAAATACGTTTTCTTTTCTCTGGGAACAACGAAGACCATCCGTCCATCATGTTTTCCTGTATCAAAATAAGTCGGCTGCGGAACAAATAATTTACTACTATCTACCACTAAATGAACGCCTTTTGTCGGACGCATTTGAGGAACTAGCTTTTTATTTGTATCTAAGCCACGCACTTTGTCTGACCACGGTCCTGTTGTATTAATCAAGACCTTCGCTTTGATTTCAAATAACTCTCCCGTGAGTAAATCTTTGGCTTTAACACCTATAATTTTTCCTTGACTATTAAAGATAAAACCAACTGCTTTTACTTTACTGACCATCAAGCCACCATCATCAGCTGCTTGCTTAATATTTTCGATAACAAGGCGTGCGTCATTATTTCTAAAATCGAGATAAACGCCTCCACCTTGTAATCCCTCACTTTTCAATTGAGGTTCTCTTTCTAACACTTCTTCTTTTGATAACGTATAATTTTCATACTTCGTTCCAATTACATTTGCTAAGCGATCATATAAATCCATCGCCACTTTGACAGAAAACATATTGAATGTGGCTTTTGGCTCATCATAAATCGGTAATAGCATGGGGTCTGGTTTAGGAATATGAGGAGCAATTGCTTGAACAACTGCTCGCTCTTGTACCGTATCAGCGACAACTTCTACGTCAAAATTCTTCAAATAACGAATACCGCCATGAACGAGCTTAGTCGAACGGGAAGACGTTCCTTCTGCAAAATCCTGCATTTCGATCAAACCGGTTTTCATCCCAGAAGCACTTGCCTGCAAAGCAACACCAGCTCCCGTGATGCCTCCGCCAATAATCAATAAATCCAACGTTTCTTGTTTCATTTTTTCAATCGCTATCTGTCTGGTTTTCATTGAAAATGTCATGCCTTTTCACTTCTTCCTTTATTTTGATTTATGCTTAAACATTTGAGTTGCTGCAACAGCTTGTTGCCACCCTTCATATAAATCGTCACGTTCTTCGTCAGGCATTTTTGCTTCAAATATTTGTCCTTCTTCATAAAACGCTTGTAATTCCTCTAAATCCTTCCAAAAGCCAACCGCTAAACCAGCTAAAAAGGCTGCGCCAAGTGCTGTCGTTTCTAGATTTTGAGCTCGTTGAACAGACGTATTTAAAATATCTGCTTGAAACTGCATCAGTAAGTCATTATTAGCAGCGCCACCATCTACTTTTAAGATTGGGATATCAATTCCTGTATCATTTTTCATGGTATCGATAATATCGCGAACTTGATAAGCAACAGCCTGTAACGTCGCTTTAACAAAATCTTCTCTGGTTGTTCCTCTAGTTAAACCAAAAACTGCACCTCTGGCATCAGAATCCCAATATGGAGCCCCTAATCCTGTAAACGCTGGAACAACGTAAACTTCATTTTTATTATGTGATTCTTTTGCTACGGCTTCAGATTCTGCTGCTGTTTGAATCATTTTCAATCCGTCACGCAGCCATTGAATAGCCGAACCAGCCACAAAAATACTTCCTTCTAATGCATAATAGACTTTACCGTTGATACCATAACCGATCGTTGTTAGTAAATTATTATCGGAAAGCTGAGGTTTTTCACCAGTATTCATTACGATAAATGAACCTGTTCCATAGGTATTTTTGACCATTCCAGGCTCAAACGCCATTTGCCCGAACAGTGCTGCCTGTTGGTCACCAGCCATACCTGAAATCGGAATTTCACTGCCATAAAAATGATAATTTTTCGTCAGCCCATACACTTCTGAATTTGATGTAGCTTTTGGCAACATCACACGAGGAATGTTTAGAATATCTAAAATATCTTGATCCCAATCTAAATCATGTATGTTATAAAGCATTGTACGACTAGCATTTGAATAATCAGTTACGTGAGTATCTCCACCCGTCAACTTCCAAACTAGCCAAGAATCAATGGTTCCAAATAATAACTCGCCTTTTTCAGCTCTTTCTTGTGCACCTTCCACATGATCTAAAATCCAACGAATTTTAGTTGCTGAAAAATAAGCATCCACGATCAAACCCGTTTTTTCATGAATCATTTCTCCATGTCCGTCTTCTTTTAATTGGTCGGCAATTGGTGAAGATTGACGGGATTGCCAAACGATTGCATTATAAATGGGTAAACCTGTTAATTTATCCCAGACGACCGTTGTTTCACGTTGGTTAGTAATACCGATTCCAACAATATCCGAAGGTTTCACACCCGACTCAATCAAAGCACCCGCAATCACTGATTGTACAGAATTCCAAATTTCATTCGCATTATGCTCTACCCAACCAGCTTTTGGAAAATACTGAGTAAATTCTTTTTGAGAACTACCAACATTAGTGCCTTTCTTATCAAAAATAATTGCTCGTGAACTTGTTGTTCCCTGATCGATCGCCATGATGTACTTTTGTTCTGCCATTGTAAATTCCTCCTTAAATTTAAAAGCTGAGTGGGCTCGTTTAGCCCTATCTGAAAAATAGAAAAATCCATTTGTGACGCTTTTTGTCACACATTGATTTTATCTTTTTCGAAACGAGTCCCTCTCGGACGAAACCGCTTTCTCTTTTATGAACATATAATAATACCAAATCACTTAACAAAAACGTCAGATTTTTTTTTGTTTTTAAAATAAATGAAAGTTTTTTACTAAAAACTTGAGATAAAGCTGAAAAAAGACTTAAAATAATGCTCTAAGCACTCATAAAAAGTCTTTTTTCCAAAAAATCCATTTATTTTTCTTGTTTGTTTCCATGAAGCGCTCTAATTTTCATTCTGATTTGATTGATATCATAAGTCGAACCCAATTCAGACAATACATACACTTCTTTAACGGATCGATAAATGGACGGATTCATCACATTTGTCACAATAAGATCATATGTATGCTTTGAATCGTAGGGTTCGATCGTCAAGCCATTGAGATTCTTTAAACTTAAAACTAACACTTGGGTCATCACTTCTTTATACAATCGATCCATTTCCAAATGAATCCCAATTCTTGTCTCTCCAACAATTTCAAAATCAATAATCGCCAATACACTCAAATACTTTACTAGAGACCACTCATGCAAACTATTTCCCTTACTGTAACTTTCATCAAAATACTCCAAACTCTTCGTCAAAAGAACCTGAGAAAAATCTGCTAATTGGTGACTGGAGAGCTGTTGCTCTTTTTGCCAAATATTTTCTCGGTCAAATAACTCCAATTCCCCTTTAAAAAAATACAAGCGACTATGGATCTGAGAAAAATAATAAAAAATCTTTTTTTCTAACGCAGGAAAAAATTTCTTCGGACGATAATATAAAATCACATGCTCTAATACAAAAGTATCCGCCAATGATGTTGGCGTTCTACGTCCTCGAATCAAGCTATACCGATCAAAATCTGACTCAGTTAAAACAGACATGCTCATAAGAAAAATAAAATGTAACATACTTTCTTCTTCATCGATTTCTAAGGGATAGCGACTAAAAAAACGTAAAACAAAAGAGCGCACTGTTTTATAAAAAGGATCTTGCTCATAAATTTTGCTTTTTTGATGTAGATCTTTATACATTTTTGGTTGAACAATGATTCGTTTTTTACTAATGGTCAGCCATAAACTTAACTTTAACTTGCTGTGCTCTTCAAAAGTAAGCGACAATCCCTTTTCAAGCCCTTCAATAATACGTAGATTTTGAATCGTCAGTGTTTTTTTCTGATGCACTTCATACGGTGTTAAAAACCAATACATCTGGAAATAAAAATAGCGAATTTGCAGCTCCTCTCCTTTTAGCTGACCATTGCGGATTTTAAGTTCAAATTCATGTAACAACTGATTCAATTCTTTAATTTTCCGAAACAAAGATGATTCACTGATGACAAACTTAGTCGTTAACTGAGCAATTGTAAACTCCCGATTTTGAAACAAATAATCGATTACCTGAAATTTTATCGAGGCACGCACATAATCTTCTAGCACTTTGCTAATTGAAAAGTGATCTGACATATGGATTGCTACCCACTGACCGTCATAAAACAACGAGCACTCCTTCTCATATGGTTTTAAATAATAACTTAATCCTTTTAAATCACTCTCAAACGAAGCCTTTGAGACACCTAAATAGGCTAATAAATCACTGTCTTCAATCCGACCGCCAGCTAGAATCACTTTTTTTAAAATACTCACTTCCCGCGCTTCTTTTTTATCCAGTAACTCTTCAATTTTCATTTGCTTCACTCCACAATCCTTCAAACCCTAATTGATTTGTGATATCCAAAATTGTTGAAAAATACGGATGATATAAATAATCTTTCTGATATAATTCTTCTAATGTTTGCCCCATTTGAATACTTAAGGCAAGTGTATTGATTTTTTCTAAAATATTCGCTTTGGAAACCAATTGTGCACCTAAGATTCGATGGCTTTCTTTTTCAAAAATAATTTTTCCATAAATTATCTCACCACCTAAAAAGAGGGCACTTTTTTGTTCCACATGAGAAACACCGATCGGTTGATCATAAAATAGTCCCTCAGCCTCAGTCAACCCCGTACTTGCTACATAATAATCGACAAGCTTGGTACCAATCGTTCGAATTGCCCCAACAAACGGTGTTGTATTTTCCACAAGGTTTTGCGCCACCACAAGACCTGTTCGAACAGCATTATTCACTAAAGGAATATAAAAAGATTCGTTAGATAAACTGTAAGGTACTTGAATACAATCACCAATTGCAAAAATATTCGCCTGTGATGTTTGTAAATACTCATTCACATAAACCGTTCGATCAGTATGTACTTGGATATGCTCGTCTAGATAGGCTAAATCCGGTCGAACATTCATAGCAAACACAGCACTATCACAGTCTAGCTTAGTCATTTTACTTTCAATTCTTAGTCCTTGATCGCTATCAACAATCTTTTCGACGGTCTCTTCAAAGTGAAAAATAATCCCTTTTAGCGCCATTTCCTCTTGGACAGGCCGGATCATTTCCCGATCAAAATACTTAAATAATAAATAATCCATTTGCTCGAAAAGATGAACCTCTTTGCCTTGTTTTAACAGCATATCTGCTGCCTCAGCCCCTATCTGACCACCACCGATCAAGGCCACTTTTTGGCTATTTTTGAGTTGTTCGATTGCTTTTAAAACGCCAGGTAAAAATTTATATTTTAACACTTTCTCCGAATCACTACCTAAAATTTTTTGAGACCACTGACTTGCGCCGGTAGCTAAAATCAATTTATCGAATGAAATACAAAAGTCCTCCGCTTGTTTTTCATATATTACCATCTGTCGCTTTGAATCTATCTTAACGACTGTTGCAGCTAATAATAATTGAATAGTGCACTTTTTTAATTGTTGCTCTGAAATAAATTGTGCTTCTTCGATTGGGCCAATCGTTTTATTGAAATAAAGATTGATTCCGCCTGGTAAATAGCCGATTGTCGATTGTTTCTCAATTAAATGAATTTCCGCTGCAGGATGTTTTTTTCTTATTGCCAAAGCCGCTGACACCCCAGCAAAAGAAGCCCCGATAATCACAACTTTCATAATTAAGCCTTCTTTCCAATTATATAAAACGTTTTCTTCAAGAATAGCATAATCAATAAGGAAATTCATCCTTTCGCCTTTTCAAAAAAAATAGACTCATCTAACTAAGTCTGATCAACTTAGGATGAAATCTATTTTCCAACTTTATTTACTTTTCATAAATGCTTGAATTGCTTCAGCATTTTTTTGCTCGTCGATTTCAAGAACACTTCCTGATTCCGTATTATCATTAAAGTCCCAAGAGCCTTGTACAGGAACTGAAAGTGATTCTAATGATTTGACTTTGCCTGACAAGAAATCTTTTGCTAAATCAATCAGTAAGCTCGTAGGTACATTCGTATCGATTTTTCCTACTAGTTTTCCGGCAACTTGAGGTAATTCCCAGATTGGGATCAAATCTTTCGACTGATTGATCAATGCGTCCATCACTTGTTGCTGACGTCTGATACGACCAAAATCACCCTCTTCATCCATTCTGAAACGAGCATATTGCAATAGGCTATTTCCATGAAGCGTTTGTTTTCCCTTAGTAATATCCACACCATCTAAATTGATATCTTTTTCAGCATCAATTGTTACACCTTTTGGATAGAGTTCGTCGATGATTGCACTAAATTCTTTAAAATCCATGACTAGATAATAATTAATCGGTAACCCAAAGCTTGTATTTAACACTTCTTTTGTCAATTGTGCGCCACCGTAAGCATAAGCCGCATTTATCTTGTCTAAACCATAATTAGGAATCGTTACGTAACTATCTCGCATAATAGAAATCAATCTAGGCTGCTTCATTTTCCCATCATAATGAGCCACCATCAATGTATCCGAACGACCTTGATCTTCATCATCGTCTCTAGAATCATTCCCGATGACCATCACCGTTAATTCTTTGTCACTCGTTTGTTCATCTCCAGTAAAATTTTGATTTTTATTAGACAATTGTGACTCACTTTTTTCTTTTGCTTGTTGAAATGAGATTGCCGCATAGCACCCAATACTAACTACCACAAGAAGAATCGATAACAGGGTAATAGTAATTATTTTTGACGATTTTTTCATTGTGAATTCCTTTCCAAAACGCAAATGTATACTTGTACAAGAAAATCCCTTCACCAAGATGACTCAGCGAAGGGATTAGATTACTGGGTATCAGAACTGTGATAACTATCACTTGTTTTCGACTTACCTAGTTCTTCTCTTCGTTGAGTTTTAGCACTATATAACGTAAAAAGCGTCTGCTTTTAGCTACTTTGAAAACCGCCTTAATTCGACGATTTTTGTCCTACCCGTGCCTGTCTTTCGACATTTCTGAGCAGTAGCCTGTGTTTATATAGGAGCCTCACCTAACAAGTATTTAATTCATTTTACACTATAAGCAATAAGCATAATAAAGTCAAATTAAATTTTGCCTAAATTGCGCTAGATAAAAAACAGATTATTAAAAGAATTATCATTATATTCGCATTACTGGATGAAATTAGACAATTAAATGGGTATGGTAATCTTTAGTATTTCTTAAATAAACAAGTTGTTTATACATCTTCTACTAGCATTAAAAACTTTAGATGGACTTTTTTTAGCATATCTGTTTCAATGTGTAGAAGACCAAATAGTTGGAGGAGGTATTTATGAAAAATTTTTTAGAAATTCAACAAGAATTCTTTTTTAATTTTCTAATCGATCGTATTGATAATTTTTTATTGGATCATTCTGATGAAACATTTTATGCGTTTGCTTTAGATTGCACTATTTACCAAGAAGGTGAAATCAACCTTTGCTTGAATACCACAGAGCGCTGGGAAGAGACTACAAACTACTACGCTGACAAAGGCTACAAAGAACAACAATTAGCTGAAATGAAGTATCATTCGAAAGATTGGGACGAGGAGCAACGTTTTGCTTCAATCCATTTATTTGATGATTGGGTTGAAGAAGACGAAGACATCCAGACCACTCTTGACTGGCTTTGTGAACAACTCGTTCTTTTTACAACCAGTGAAACCTTTCAGCGAATTCCAAAAACAGAGGCATTTAAGTTGTTCGTTTACGATCACAATGAAGAACCCTCTGATTCAGAAGAACGTTTTGAAAAAATAACGACTTCTGAGCTTTTTCAACTATAATAAAAAAGAGTGTCCTGATTCTTTTGTCATACACCATAATGAATCAGATATTTATTTTCATCGATTGCTTTAAGAAGCAACTTAGACAATTCCGTTATATAAAATTGGTCATAGTTTTTCTTATCTTTTATAATCACATCATAAAAAGCAGGCACGGATGCTGGTGAAATTATCGTTATTCCCCAGCGATCCAGTCCTCTCTCTTTTTGGTTGGATACGCAAAAATAGGTTTCAATTAATGACAAATCAGCCCACTATCGGTTAATTGCATCATCAGGGATTTTGATACAGTGATACTTCTCTGGTTCATATTTATGGTACATGTTCTTTTTATCAAATGCTTCAATAATACCAAATTCTGCATAAGGTCCCATACCATTCCACCTTAAATAAAGCTAAATGAAACCTCATCCAACACAAAAATAGTTGTAAGAATTTCATTTACTTTTTTTACTAGCACTTTATTATCAATTATTTGATCTTTTGTTTCAAGCTTTGTTTGAGCAGTTGAATAAATCAAATAGTCATATTCTTCTTTGAGTCTAATTTGATGATTATCTTTTTTATATAAAATATAATCATCTAAAACATCAGATTCATATTCACGTTTAAATCCATTTTTTAAGACAATCGCCGTAACTAATGTATTAACGTTCAACTCATCTAATGGAATGGCTTGTTCATCATACGTTAATGTATAGCTCACATCTTCGATGATTCCACATGCATTACACCCTCC
The DNA here is from genome assembly GCF_002140715.2 of Enterococcus sp. 4G2_DIV0659. Classification (NCBI taxonomy): domain Bacteria; kingdom Bacillati; phylum Bacillota; class Bacilli; order Lactobacillales; family Enterococcaceae; genus Enterococcus; species Candidatus Enterococcus mansonii. The sequence continues at coordinate 873,691 of NZ_NGLE02000001.1, forward strand.
ATCTAATAAGTTGACCTTTTTCGCAATTTTTACTGCTTTCATGCTTACAAATCCTTTCCAAACATCTAGTTCATTCACTTTATTATATCAAATATTATCCTAAAATAAGATAGAAAAATAAACATAACTGTACTACATAACATATAAATATAATTAAAATATATTTAAAATTATTAGAAATCACTAATATGTATTTACTTTATATTTTTTTCAGATAATAATATAGGCAAGCTACTATTTATAAAACAGTAGTAAATAAGAGGAGGAATTTTTTATGAAATTTTTTAAAGGTATGATGGTTGCAGTTTTAACAATTAGTTTATGTTCGGCAAGTTTAGGAATGGTATCAAGCCATGCAAACGCAGCAACAGTCGTAGAATCAAATTACAACAAGACAGTCACTTTATTCAATAAAGCAGATATCTTAGCACACACAGGGTTATCATTAACAAGTTCAAATGTATCATCTGTTTACAATGAATTAGCGAAAACAAGTACATGGGAAGCTGCTGGATACAGTAAATCACAAGCGACTGTGATCGCCAGAGATTTCAGTAAAAATTACTACAAATCAGTAAGTTTACTACAAAAAATGACGTATCAAAAAGATTTACATCTTAAAGTTATCCTAATTACTAAAGGATATGTAAAAGCAGAATTCGGTTTACAATCATACTATGTGCCAGAAACTGAAGCACCTGAGGTTGAAGTTCCTGAAGTGGAAGTGCCAGAAGTAGAAGTACCTGAAGTAGAGACACCAGAAACTGAGACTCCTGAAGTGGAAGTACCTGCTGAAAAATCAGACTTAAAAAAATTAGAAGTACAAGTAAATTACACAAATGGTACACAAGTACAATTCCAATATCAAGTGAATGCAAATGGAACTATCAAAGCACAATACCAAGACAAATCAAATAAAGTACAATTACAAGGTAGTGCTGCTGAAGAAAAAATTGAAGGAATCATCGCTGGTCTAAACCTAAAAAATGGTAGTGAAAAAGAAATTACTTCACACATTTTAAACAAACTTGGTAAAGGATCAAGCTACAAACAATTCCAATTCCAAGGACAATTTACTGATAACTCACAAGTTAAATTTAAATTGAAATAAACAATCATCTATGCAAATAGGCGTGCAACCAAAGAACTTCTTCTTTATTGGTGCACGCCTAAAATCTTATACGTATCTAGTTCACTCTAAAAAGTCAAAAAGCTATTTTTGATTTCTTCATTTTTCTGGTTTTATGTGACCATTCTTACTACAGTTCCCTTTCAAACCACTCAGCTACAACATCCATCATCTCACCTTTAACCAGATGTCCTTCCTCCATTCCCGTCATAAACTGGCTATTTTCCGCAAATGGCTTATCTTTAATTCCTTCATAAAAATCAGACACATCACTATAAGGTATTTTGGGATCTTCTGTTCCATGCCAAAACAATACAGGACGTTTTGCTATTTTTTCAGGCTGTTTAGATAAATCGTAATGTGCCACCCAGCTTAATAATAATGGTAAATCCTTTGGCACAAAAATATCCATTTCAGCCGCACGTGTCATTACTCGATCAATATAACGCAATGGAGATGGTGTTCCCATCATACAAACGGCTGCTTTGATCTCAGGGTGTTGCGTTAACAATGCACAGGTTGTAATACCTCCCATCGACACACCACCAACACCAATCTTGTCCTCCATAATCAAACCTTGTTTATCAAAATGTCGAACTAATTGAGAAAATTCAATAATATTATATTGAATACTAGACCAAAATGTCACAGAGGGAATTGGCGACACCCCACCCGTTTTTCGCTCACCGTGATTCATTGCATCTGGTAAAATGACTCTTATGCCTTTTTTAGCCAGTTTTCTTGCTTGAGTCAATGACAACTCTTTAGCCGTTTGCCAACCATGGTAATAAATCACTAGAGGCAAAGAGTTATTTTTATCCTGCTCAGAAACGACTTCTAATACTGGAATTTCTTTAATCAAACGGTGTCGAACACTTATTTTCATTTTAGGATCTCCTTAATAAACTATTCTTATTGGCTTTATTATACACATTAAGGAGTATACATCACTTTTTTTGCTCAACTCTACAATAAAATACTATCTAAAAAAATTTTCTCCTACGTTTCCTTTTTACAATAACTCTTAGACGTAAAATCGACAGAATCATGGCTAATACAAGCAAAATATTAACTGCTATTGTTCGAAGTAACAACCCAAAAGATGCCTTATATCGCTTTTGTTTTTGAATATATTCGACTACGTCTTGTGTATTTGCTGATGTTTCTGGATAACTAATTCCTGAATGTAAGATATCGTAGGCATCAGCATAATTTCCCAGACCATCCGTCACTCTAAGATACATTTTTCCCACTTGTCCATCCCTAGTCAATTTCATATTGAATCGACCTTTTTTATCAGCAACCGCTTCTTGATAATGATACTCTTCATTGTCTGTATAAAATAATTCGACTTGAAACGTATTTTTTTGCTTCGGCATGTTTATTTTTCCAGATATACGGGCATTCTCTTTGTCATAATTTATTTCTGAAAAAAATATAGTAGGTCGATCACTGCTGACTAAATAAGGTACATTTTTATAGTGATAGATCACACCCTCTTCAGATGTAAAACATAAATCAGTGGAATAAATACCGATTTTATCTGTTTTTACAGGTCTATTTTCATAGTACATATCTTTGATTTTAATGTTGTCTCGATAGTAAATAGTTTCGATAAACCCACTATAGTTATTGACTGGACCGTTTAATACAAAATTCGCAAAAAACATATACGGACTATTCTCAAAAGGAAAAGTTAGATAAATCTCCTCTTTTATCTTTTTTTTCTTTGTAGTACTGCCATTTAAAACTTGTTTACGAGTAAAATGTCTCGTTAAATCACTTTCAGAATCAAACTTCGATTTCAATAAATTTTCTTTTCCTTCACTAGCGTAACACATAGCAGGAAAAAGAATGACTATTAAACTAAAAAACAACACAAACTTTTTCATAAAATAAACTCCCTTAAAACTCCTCACGACAACAAAACGATATACAATAAACAAAAAGAAATAGGTTTTATTTTCTTAATATTTAACATTCAAACTTTAACAACCACTTCAAACTATTATTCATATAATTTTAAAACTATTTTCTGAGCTCATTAATCACTATTTTTGCAATATATGTATTAAAAATAAAAAAGCTCAAAACCCTTACTCTTAAGGATTTTGCGCTTTTATCAAAATTATTATTTTGTTTCACGGTGTAAAGTAACTTTTCTTTCACGTGGGCAATATTTTTGTTTTTCCAAACGATCAGGATTGTTACGTTTATTTTTGCTTGTAAGGTAGTTACGCTCTTTACAAGAAGTGCATTCTAAAGTGATGTTTACGCGCATGTGTTTTCCCTCCTATATCTGATTTCGTATTTTCTAAGATATTTCTTAGCCTCAAATATCATATCATGTTTGTTCATGAATTTCTACCCTTTTACTGAAATTTGTAAAGGAAAACTACTTTACAAATTTTATTGTTGCTTATAATCTGCATAAGCATCTACGATGGCTTTAGCCATCAGTTGGTTTGGTCTGGTACTTTCACTTGTCAAGTGAGGTAAGATCACGCTAACAGCAATTTCAGGATCATTATAAGGGGCATAAGCAACCACGTTACTATTGACTGTAGTATGTTCACCAACATTTGTTTCCGCTGTACCAGTTTTTGCTGCCATATCCAATTTTGCGCCTTGCATATATTGCCCTGTGGTAAAGGCACCAGCACCGTGCACAACATCATAAAACCCTTGTTTAATGATATCCATTTGACCTGGACTAATATCTACTTTGTTCAACTCTTTTGGTGTAATTTCTTCTTTTAAATCACCAATTGTGCCATCTGGATTATTATTATAAATACCTTGAACCAAATGAGGCGCAAGTCGAGTTCCGCCATTTGCAACTGTAGCAGCATACTGAGCTAATTGCATTGCAGTATACGTATCATATTGCCCGAACGACAAATCGAGTAAATGCCCTGGCATTGGAGCAAACTCAGGGTCATCAAATGCAGTATTTGATAGTCCTGTAGACTCACCTGGTAAATCAATCCCAGTCGATACACCCATACCATATTCACCAAATGTTTTACGTAACACATCAAATAACGTTGAGTCTCCGGTTTCATAAGGTAACTTCATATTGTATTGGTAATCAGTTTTCATCATTTTCAAGACCAATTTCATCATGTAAACATTGGATGAATATTCTAGGGCTTGCTCTGCACTAAGAGACATTGGAACACCAGGATACTTATTAAATACAGAAGCTTTTGGGTCACTTCCAAAAATCTTAATCGGTTCATCGATCAACACATCATTACCAGAAATCACACCTTGTTCATAACCTGCTGAAATAGTTGCTCCTTTGACTACTGAACCAGGTTCAAACGCTTTGTTGATTGTAGCTAAAGGATTAGACGTTAACTCGTTAGTTGCAAGATCTCGATCTAAAGCAACCATCGCCATCACAGCGCCTGTCTTAGGGTTCATAACGACTACATAGGCGCCATCTGAGTAGTTCGCATTTCCTGTCGCTAACAACTGTTGATATTGCGCTCGAACAACTTCTTCAATTTTTGCTTGAAACCCTAAATCAATGGTCAATTTTAGGTTAGAACCTTTCTGACCTTCTGATATTGGCTTTTGCGTAACAATTTTCCCGTTACTGTCCAAAGTTACTTCTGATATAGCTTTTTTCCCTTGAAGAATATCTTCGTATTGTTTTTCTAAGTAACTCGTTCCTACACGGTCATTTCGTTCGTAACCTTTTGCTAGATACTCATCTGCTTCTTCAGCGGGTAATCCTGCTTTTTCTGAGGAAACTTTTCCTAAAATACTTTTTAGAGCCATGTCTTGTGGATATTCACGATCCCAATCCATTCCTGTGGACACACCAGAAATTTCCGAAGTGTGCTCGCCGATTATAGCAATTTCATCTTGAGTGACATCCTCATTTTTAATAAAAGCAGTATTCAGCTCAGATACAGCATTCATTCGTTTAAAAATTGTTGCTGCTTGCATCGTACGTTCATCAAAATTGATTTCTTCTGGTTTTACTTTTTCCACAGTCAGCACATATAATGTTCCTTGATCTGTGATTTTATTCCCTTTTTCATCTAACATATCCTTATCTGTCAAACGTTTTTGAGCAGCTTTTAAATTATCAGGATTCGCTAACCAAAAATCTTTTTTATCTCGTTCAGTTAATTCATCAGCGGGTACATGAATCAGATCGTTTACCTTATAAGCAATATCTAATAAATCTTCCGTTTGAACTTTTTTTCCTCGGGTATAAGTGATCGCCAGATTTGATTTATTTCCGACTAATAAATTACCAGCAGCATCATAGATTTGTCCCCGTGGTGCATTGCTTTTGATTTTCAATGTCGAATTTTCATCTACTTTTTGAGCAAATTGTTGTCCTTCTGCAATCTGTAAATAACCCAATCTTACGATCAAAGCGACAAACAAACCAAATATAACAAAAAACAGCAAATTCAATCGAAATGGAATATGGGATTTTTTGCTATTTTGTGTCATTGGTTCTACGTTTTCTTTTTTTAATTTATCTAAAAAGCTCATTTTTTTCATTTATCCTAGTCCTTCCTTATAAGAAAAGTCTTGCTTCTCTATTGTAACTAAAAAATGCAAAAAAAAATAGAGGGAATCCTCCTACTAAGAAAATATTTAATGTTTAAAGATCTGGAAAATCACTCAAAGAGCTTCTTTCCAGACCTTTAAACATAATTAGGTGATAAATGTACCTTTTTACTACTTATTTCCGGCTATAATTTGATACATCAGCGACCATGCTCTCTACAAAGATATTTAGATCGATTACGTCTGTTTCTTTACTTCCATAGCGACGAATATTCACTGTTGCTTCATCCATCTCTTTATCTCCTACAACAATTTGATACGGAATTTTTTGTGTTTGAGACGCACGGATCTTATAACCCATTTTTTCATTACGATCATCTACTTCGATCCGTAAGCCTTGTTCTTGCAGACGTTTTTTGACTTCATAGGCATAATCGGCATGAGCTTCAACAGAAACAGGAATAATTGTTGCTTGAATTGGCGCCAACCATGTCGGGAAAGCTCCTTTGTACACTTCAGTTAAGTAAGCAACAAAACGTTCCATAGTTGAAACGATTCCGCGATGGATAACGACTGGGCGATGATTATTTTCTCCGTCTTCCCCTACATAAGTTAAATCAAAACGTTCCGGTAATAAGAAATCTAATTGAATAGTTGATAATGTTTCTTCCATCCCTAAAGCTGTTTTTACTTGAACATCTAGTTTAGGACCATAAAAGGCTGCTTCACCTTCTGCTTCAAAATAATCTAGTTCCATTTCATCCATTGCAGCTTTTAACATCTCTTGCGCTTTTTCCCACATTGCATCATCATCAAAGTATTTATCTGTATTATTCGGATCACGATAGCTTAAGCGGAAACGATAATCATCGATATTAAAATCTTTGTAAACGGCAACCATTAACTCTAATGTACGTTTAAATTCTTCTTTGATTTGATCTGGACGAACAAATGTATGGCCGTCATTCAAGGTCATTTCACGCACACGTTGTAAACCAGATAATGCACCTGATTTTTCATAACGATGCATCATACCAAGTTCAGCGATTCTGATTGGTAATTCACGGTAACTATGAATATCATTTTTATACACCATCATATGATGTGGGCAGTTCATTGGACGAAGAACAAGCATTTCCCCATCTCCCATGTCCATTGGCGGGAACATATCTTCATGATAATGATCCCAGTGACCAGAAGTTTTGTATAAATTAACATCTGCCATAATCGGAGTATACACATGTTGGTAGCCCAAGCTGATTTCTTTATCTGTAATGTAACGTTCGATTGTACGACGAATTGTCGCACCTTTTGGCAACCAAAATGGCAACCCAGAGCCTACTTCTTGAGAAATCATAAATAAATCAAGTTCTTTACCTAATTTACGGTGATCACGTTCTTTTGCCTCTTCACGCATTCTAATAAATTCTTTTAACTCTTTTTTATCGAAAAATGCTGTACCATAAATACGTTGCATCATTTGATTATCAGAATTCCCTCTCCAGTACGCACCAGCTACAGACAATAATTGGAAGACTTGGATACGGCCTGTCGATGGCACGTGAACCCCGCGGCACAAATCAACGAAATCGCCTTGATCATAAACTGTTATTTCTTCATCAGCAGGAAGATCAGTAATTAACTCTACTTTATATGGATCGTCCGCAAACAACTCTAATGCTTCTTCTTTTGAAACAACTTTACGAACAATTGGGTTATTTTCTTTCACGATTTTCATCATTTCAGCTTCGATTGCTGGTAAATCTTCCGCAGTCACAGCATTCTCGCCATTGTCTGTATCGTAATAAAAACCAGAATCAATAGCTGGACCTACACCAAACTTGATTTTAGGAAATAGACGGCGCAAAGCGTTAGCCATTAAGTGAGCTGTTGAATGACGTAAAATTTGCAACGCATCCTCATGATCTGGTGTAACAATTTCAATCCTTCCATCTTCTTCGATTGGACGATCTAAATCTATTAACGTACCATTGAATTTTCCTGCTAACGCTTTTTTAGCCAAACTATTGCTGATACTTTTAGCGATGTCTAAAGTTGATGAACCTGCCTCAAATTCTTTGACAGCGCCATCTGGGAATGTGATTTTAATTGACATTTTTGTTTCCTCCTTAAGAATGTTTATGATTGAAAAGATACTTTTTTATAATGATCCACTGTCGAACTTTTAATTAAATACAAAAAAACCTAGTATCCGACAATGCTCAGATACTAGGACGAAAAGTTCGTGGTTCCACCTATTTTTAAATACAGCAAATAACTATATTCCTCAACGTGTTAACGGTACGACCGCCTTTGCTTCGACAAAGGTTGGAAAAAGTGGTCATTCCTTGTGCGGGTCTGGAAAATTTTCAGCCAAGATTTTCCTCTCTAAAAGACTGCTTGCAAGTTCAGTTGTCTTTTTCATCAATCATTTATGTGTTAATTTAAACATTTATTTCAATAAAAAGCAAGTGTTTATTCGAATGGATTATTTTTTCCATTCTCCACCTTGAGCATAACGATCTTTTTTCATCTCGTTAACAAATACATGGATCTTCTCTTTTGGTGCCCCTGTATTTTTGGATACAACTTCCGTGATCTCTTTGACCATATTTGTCAATTGTTCTTCGCTACGACCTTCGATTAATTCGACATGAATAAATGGCATATCTTTTCCTCCGTTCAATTTTTTTATTTTTTTTCTACACCACAATCAATAAATCTGCATTATTAAAAAAGAAGCCCAATTGGACTTCTTTTTATTACTTTTTTAAGCTGGTTCACCATAATCTACAGGTTTATCAAACTCTCCAGGTGCACTGTCATAGATATGACCATACACAATCACTGGCATTCCTGCATAAGCACCATTAAAAATTTGTGCAACTGCAGCTCCTGGTGTATTGATACAACCGTTACTACCGAAGTTTGTTTTATAGGCTTCTTTATTACCGAAATACTCTGCTTTATAATCTGCATCGTGAATCCCGATTTGTGTGACCACACCACCGAAACTCTTCAGCGGCATCCAGTATTTAACTGGTACACTATATTTTGAGCCATCCAGCATTTCGCCTTCTAATTTTGTATCTGTATCTTTATACAAAATCGTGTGAAAACCAGGAACTGTTGCTGTTCCTTTATTATAACGCCCCGTGATGACGTCTGTTTCAACCACCTTAGCGCCGCCTTTAAAGAAGTACATTTTTTGATCATTTAAATCGATCTCCACATAATCTTTATCAACTGTAGATGATTGAGTGACATCTCCATCAATTGGGACTGTGATTGTTTCAGTATCTTTATCACTATTTATCGCATTAACAAGTAAATCTCTTGTTTGAGGCATATTGATATCCCAACCATAGCTGCCATTATTTTTATATTTAGTTGTTACGCCATGGACATTTTTAAAGATAATCGGCTTAAAAATAGAGCCATATTTTTGATTCGTTTGTTCTACCCATGCATATACTTTAGTTGGATCAACATTACCCGATGTATCCATAAATGATTGAATCTCTTCTTTAGTAAGTGCTAATTTTTCACCATTGATATCCAATGTGATTGTTTTGTTTTCTTTTTTGGATAGCATCGCTAGTTTGTCTTGCAAGCCTTTATCATCTTTCGTTAAGGCAGGTTTTTGATAGAACTCTTTTGCTTCATACACATAGCTGCCTTTGTTTGCTTCAACATCTTTTAAGACCTGGCTCATCAAAGCTGCTTTATCTACCGTTGTTCCTATTTGTTCTGGTATGATTTGATACGTACCATCAACTTTTTCGATTCGTGCATCTTGGCTTGGCGTTCCCGCTTCAAATTCAAGTGCATTTAATTTATTTTGTAATTCTACTTTGTAATTTTCGTTGATTGGTAATTTAAGCGATCGATCACCAATATTTTCTTTCAAGTAACCTTCTGTGATTTCATATTTTTCAGGCAATTCAATTTTTTCTTCCTTGCCATTAACTTTAATGATTACATTTTCAGATTGGTTTAATTTTTCTAATTTGTCTTTTGCTGCTTTAACACTTAACAAACTGATATCAACACCATTGGCTTTAGCAGTTATAAAAAAATGAGATTGGAAATAAACAAGTCCACCAGCAAATACCAATGACAAACAAATTAACAAACCAACTACTGGAACTAACCATCTTTTTTTCTTTTTATTTGGTTGATGATTATTTTGCGATGCTCGTGCATTTTTAGCAGAGCGACTAACTGATTCTTCATTTTCCATTGAGCTATCTTCCTTCTATTATGATATATTTTGTTTGACCTCATGAAGACTATCGAGTGATTCCTTCTCTACATAGATCAAAAGGAAGCCGCTCTTCCTTTAGTTCTTTTATTCTTTACATCAGTCCTGTTTCAATTAATATCCGTTAGAATAAAACAGGTTTACGCAAGTGTAGTCAAGTTCCTTATAATCTTCAATTATTTTGCTTACACTACGAGAAAAAATGTACCTTTTTATGTAATCATTCACTTTTTTACTTTTTCTCCAAACGTGTAAATTTTATATACAGCGTATCTACTATTCTAACACAGATAACGGGTAGGAAAAAAGACCATTTAGCAATAAATTGCTCTAAATCCATATTTATTTATAATAAACTTTAAATTGACGTATTAGATTCTAATTTATTTATAAAAAAAAGAATGTTGACTTAAATTCCTCGTGTAATCCATTACCTTTTTAGCCGTTTTTTGGTCATAGCTCCAGTCCTTCTCTTGTGAAAATTTCTGAGCATAGTAGCTAAACTGTTTTTGCAAGGACATTAAGGCTTTCCAGGTAGTAGATATACTTGAAACGTCCATAGTCTCTCTGAGCTTCTCATATTGTTTTTTCGTTAAATAGTTTGGCAAGTATTTGTAATTTTTGCCAATACTAAAATGATACCCCTGATTTTCTCCTACTTGCCAAGACAGTAATCGTAATAATTCAAGCCGACAGTATTCGTTTAAATGATCTGCCGCATAAAATAGCTCGTTTCGGCACAACCCCTTGACTACATAAGTACTAACCCACCAAAATTGATTACAGCAGTCCAAAAATTCTTTTTCGCTGGGCTTTTTAATCCAATATTCCTCATCAGTTGCTTCTGGTAGCTTGGGTAATAAATCGCTCTTATCCAATAATATTTTGGCTAGTCGATCCCTTTCGTTCCAAATTTCAGCTTGTTCTTTCGGGCAAAGTATTAAATCGATACGATTTCCATCTTCAAATAGCATTAAATACGTAAATCGCCCATTTCTTTCTGGTGGAAACAACACCATATCCTCTGGCATTTGCATGATCAAACGTGGACCAAAGACATCTATCCAAGTCGTATCGTTTATAAACTCTTCAATAGAATCAACGATATAAACAATATCATAGTCTTGAAATTGATCATTTGGCGCTTGGTTATTCGTTCGAGACCCATTCATTCCAACAGCTAAAACTCTTGAATCCTTTTCTGCTTGATCCAAAATTAACTGAAACATTTCTTTTTCCGTGCGCATATCATTTCCTCTCCTTCAAGTATTTACCTAGATTATAGGACAAATCAAAGGTCTATGTTATACTTTCTCTTAAAAACGTTAAAAAAACATTAAAAAAGAAAGACTTAACATTATTCATTTCAATTATCTACTACACTAGATAAGAAAGGTTGTGGTGTTATGAAATGGGTAAAACGAATGGTGTTTATTATAGTAGCTTTAGGTGTCAGTTATGCTGGTCTAGTTCTTTTTTTGATTTTAAGTGGGACAAAAAATCAACCAACAACTTCACCTGATACAGTTTTAATTTTAGGAGCGCAAGTAAAAGGTTCTTCAAAAGAGGACGCTTATCCTAGTACTGTGTTAAAAGAACGACTAGATGCAGCAGTCCCATACTTAAAAAAATATCCAAAGGCAACTGCCATCGTCTGTGGTGGTCAAGGCTCTGACGAACCAGATAGCGAAGCATCTGTAATGGCTGATTATTTGATGAAAAAAGGCATTTCGGAAAAACAAATTCTCAAAGAGGACACTTCGACTCGAACAAAAGAAAATATTACTAATGCACAAAAAAAACAACCGCTTGGCAACACCGTAATCGTTACAAGTGATTTCCATATGTATCGTTCAAAATTATTAGCAAAACGATTAGGCGTTTTGGACATCAGCGGACTTCCTGCTGTCTCAAAATCTTCTGCCACTTTCAAAACATACATGAGAGAAATTTGCGCTTTGGGATATGGTTTACTTTTTGACCATTGATCGCTCTCACATCCTTTGATTATTAAATGTGACGCATACTCAAATCAAAAACTAGAGTATGCGTCACACTTATTCACATTAAACTTTGAATGGTCTACTATTATTCAGTCGTTCCATCTGATTGATCTATATTTTTTTTAAGTTCTTCATATTTCTGTTGTTGTAATTCTCGTTCTTTTTTTATTTTTTGTTTAAAATAATAGATAATTCCTGAAATTATCGCCAGTATTCCTAAAACTATCAACATAATCAACAGCCAAGGAAATTGTTTTTTCTGCTCTGGCGGCAAGTTTACTGCCGTAGCATTATATTTTTTTGCTTCTTTTTCTTTTATTTTGAACGTTCTTTCCCAGGTCCAGTCTCTAAATCCATCATTTGCTTTGATTTTCACCGTGTAATTCCCTGCTACAAAGGGTTGTTCCTTTAAATCAATTTTGTAGTTAAAATTCGTATTTGGTGCCATCGTCAAAGATTCTTGATGATTTTCATAACGAGGCTTCTTTTCTTTTTCGTAATATAGTTTAGCATCCACTTGCAACTTTTTGATCATTGCAGCTTTTTTATTTTGAATATTCATAATGACCGCATTATTTCCATTTACTTGTGTTGCTTTTACTTCATTCAATGCTAATTCAGGCCTAACTTCTTGATCAGTCTCGCTCAATAAAACCCCAACAACATAGGAGAAACGATTCCCAACTGCTAAAGCGCCCTGCTCTTTTGTTTCAGATTGACCATTTTCTTTTTGTTCAAAATAAAGACCACCCAAAATATATCCATTAAAAGACTCTTTTGGAATATTAACTACACATTCAACTATTTTTTTTGATTTTTTTGGTAATTTTATATCTTTAGGCATTGAGGCAATTTCACTAAATGTAATAACCGCTGATGAATCCTTTTTTGTATCTTTATAGGAATAATCAACTACTCCGTTATCATTTGTAATTGCTGAATTTGCTGAGGCAGAGACAGTGATATCTTCATCTGTATCATTTGTTAACTCTACACTTAGTGTTTGCGTCTCATTAGGAGTCACTCGCAAATCAAAATAGCTGACCGTCTTGCTACGTTGATTCTCTGGTAAAATTGCTTTAACTGTAAAATTGATTTCACTTGCTTGAGCAGTGATTCCGATCATCAACGATAAGAATAAAAAAATGATTGCTATTTCTATTTTTTGCACACGTTTTTTCATCTCTACAAACTCCTTTTTAACTCCTTTAATAATAAAAAATAATCCCTTTTATACTGAAAAGCGTGAGAGTTCTTGCTCTTTAAGTCACACCTAATCCAACTAAGTAGTAGGAGCAAAAGCAACTCTTCAGAAATAAACTGACATTCACAAAAAATTTAAAAAAGGAATCTTCGTGAATTTTTTTATCTCTGGAAGCCATACGCTCCTACCACAAATTTTATTTCAATTTTTCAATCATAATCCATTGAATCATTTAATACGTTTAATTGTCTAACTCTATAAAGGACTATCGTTCAATGTCCATGTAAGTGTCGTTTTATATTGGCTATTTGCTACTTTTGCTGTAGCATTAGGCACCATCAATTTTACACCTTGAGAAGCATTAGCGCCTGTTCCAAATGCAAGCGTCCAAGTGCCCATCCCTTTAGATAAAAGTGCTGTAGCAACTGGTGAAGAACTCGCTCCAGTCGGGTCTAAAGTCACTGGTACGGTAGTAGGTGCAAGAGAAATTAATTCAGTTGAATTCGGTGTTGCTGCGACAAAACTCATTTCAGCATTATCTAATACCGCTGGGGTTGTGTCTGCTGTTTTAAATTGACCATTTTGTTTCACCGTTAGTTTCCACCCTAGATTTAACCCTCGTTTATCTGTTACCTGTGCATAGTTTGGAACGCTGATCAATGTTGACAGTGAATTTTGAACTTGATCCATTTGTGCATAATAGGTCACATCATCTGTTTGAATCACTTTGGTACCAAAGTGAAAATTAGAAATGTAATCCAAACTCAATGGCCCTCCCGTTCCTGTTTGATGAGGATCATCTGGATTAGGTGTCACAGGCTCAGTTGGATCAAGCGGGTTAACTGGAGATGTTATTGTCGTATCTTGAGAAAAAGTAATATCTGCATTAGACGTTAAAGACCCTACACTAACAGCTTCTCCAACAACGCCTCCAACAAAACCAAGTGAAACAAGTGCCGCTACAGTAGATAAAGAACTTAGAATCTTCTTCATTTTACTTCCTTCTTTCTTTTTTTATTTTAACTTCTTATTTTTAGAAGCTAAACCCTTAATTATAAAGGTGCATCTGATAAAATCCATTGTAATTGTGCGGTATACGATTCATTTACATTAATATTCACACTCGGACTTAGTTTTAAAAACACACCATTTTGCTGATTCCACGAAATCACCACATTATTATTATCTGGTGATGTATACGTGTAAACTTGAGAAGCCAATGTATTGATAGAATTGTCTTGACCATTGATTCGATAGACAAAAGCTTGGTTAATGGTTTTACTGGTTGTTGTGGATTGCATCGCTTGATTTTCTCTAACATATAAATTCCACTGGCTTTTAGCTATCCGGCCATCCGCAATGATTAACGATGTGTCTACTCCTGTGGGACTGTATGTTTTTGTCTTCGATGGAACTGGAATATTTTTGAATGAAATTTTCGTAGGAGATTGAACAAACCGCAACGTACCATTTTCTACTGGAATCGAAATTGCGTTATTTTGAGGAGCAATTGCTGTTCCGCCACCATCAACACCGCCAATATTACTAGAAAAAGCTAAAGTCTGACCCGTCATGTTTTGAGCCGCTACGCCTGTATATTGAAGCTTATAACTAGTATTCGGCTGAGTAAAATTATTTATCGCCAACATGTTTTGATAATACCAATATTGTGTATTTGAATTAGAATCTGTTAAAAGCTGTGTTCCCAAAACAGGGGTTTGTATCCCCGTACTCGATGTTTGAATTAAGGTTACTGGACTTAACTGCGTTAGTCCATTTGGCACGTAGGCTTTTAGCGTTTGACTCCCCCAAGTTGCCGGTTGATTCAGTAAAGTTGTTGTTAATGTATATCTCACTGTTTGGCCAGTAACTACAGAAGGTGCAGCTTCCCAATTGCCTTGCCCATTCAACCGTTCAATTGTTTGTACAACAGAGATTGTTGGGGCCAAATAAGAAGTTACTTGATTAAAACTACTACTCGTTACTAGAACCGTCCCCGTTCGATTGCTTAACCCTTGAACTGATAAACTCACATTTTCTCCACCTTTAAACATCGGCAAATTGGAAAATTGAAACGTACCATTTACATTTAATGCCGTAGTATAAACGGTTCCACCATTAATTTGAAGTACTACTTGATACGTACCTGCATTCGTTTGTACCGCGGTTCCTGAAAGCTGAGTAGTTCCTGGGGTTGCTGAAATCGATGTAACGGGTTGGATCGGCCAACTAACTGCTTGTAAAGTTGAGGATTGACTTTGAATATAATTACTTGTTGTTTTTGACTGTGCAATGATCAGAGCTGAAACAGTATCTCCATATTGCAAAGCAGAAGCTAAATTTGTACTAAAATTACCAGAACCATCCACTGGAATATTACTAATAACAGTAGGCGATGGGGTACCATCAGAGTGTATAATAGTCAATTGGACTAAATAATTATAATTGCTATTTTGTACTTGTTGAATATTCCCACTTACGGCTGTTTGTAAATTCAAAAGAGGGCTATTAATAACTGGTGGTGTAACATTGGGCACGCTGGTCCCTATTGACATTGATGGCATATTAATTACACCTGATTTTGATACATTCCCTAAAACTAAATTTATAATATCCAGACCATCATTTGATGAACCGAATGTTCCTTTGATCGGGTAATTTATACCATTACTTGCTGGTGGAATCGTTATCCCATTTAGATACAATGTTGAAACATCAAAACTAAATGTCACTGCCCAGCGACTAAGTCCTAACAAACCTAAAGTATTTGCAGGAAATGTTACATACACAGAATTATATGCGCTACTATAATCTAAAAAAATCCCATTTGCTGTGTCATGAATATTATAGGATTTATTGCCAATCAATCCGTTAGGAAGTGTTACTGTACCTGTAAGTATGGACAAAAAGGCTTGCTGTTTTGTTACACTCCCATTGATCTGAGCCGCTATTTCCGGCGGTAGTTGAAGAATAATAACTGGTTTTCCCCCTAAAGAAAGATCCAACGTTGGAGTATATGTGTAAGACATCGTGATAATCGACTGCCCAGAGCTTCCTGTAACATAAGTACCGCTAAGAGCACCCGATCCAGCAGTAACCAAACGCCCTTGCGGCATATCACTAAACTCGGATTGTTGACTAACTATCTCATCTTCCGCAAAAACTCGGCAATTACCAAACCATAGAGCACTTAACAAAAATCCCACTAGAAATAAAAACAGCCATTTTCTATTCACCCCTAATGCCCCCTTGATTGTACATAACTATTAATCAACAGATTGTTTTCATTAATAAAAATATATAATTTGAAAAATATTGAAAATTAAAAAAAGTTACAAATACTTTATATCATTACGTTAATTTTATACTGTGGTTAAAATAAAGTAAAATATTTGCAATCGTTTTTTAAAATACGCGGAAATTTACACTTATACATTTTTTTCCAAAAGTATAATCCAATATATGCTTATCAAGCGTTCACTTTTCCTAAAGTCATCCTTTCTTATTTAATTGAGCAATCAAAAAAAGTGACTGGGACATAACTCCACGAGTCGTATCCCAGCCACCTATTATTGTTATCAAACTATTTTTTTAACTTAAAATGTTTTATTACAATAGTTGATCTTGTTCTTTTCTTCTAAAAAGATAATATATTAGCAAATTAATAACTAGTACATAACCTAACCAAGAAAGCTGTTCATTCAGTTCTCCAGTATTAGGATATCTTTTGGTATTTTTCGTCTTACTTGATGTGTTTGGTAATTTTTGTCCAATTGTTGGATCGTTAGCTTCTTTAATTGGATCATCGATTAAGCCATCTTTGTTTTCTTCAATTGGAGGATCCACGGAAGGATCGACTTTAGCTATGACAGACACTTCTGATTGATCATTGTATGTCATCGTTCCTATGTCCGTTCCAGTAAGTGTTGCCGAATTTTTAATTTGTTGCTTATCCGTAGCTTCAATTACCTTGACTTCAAATTCAATCGTCCAAACTTCTCCTGGCGCCATACTTGGTCGAGTATAGGTGAATGTGTTGTCTTTCCAGTGATCGGCATCTAATAATCTAGTTGTGCCATTGATTGTTGTTGAATTTGGAACATAAACAAGCCCTTTTGGTAATTGGTCTTCAACTTTTGGATCAAATAATGTCCCTGCATCTGCCGTTCCATTTTTTACAATTAAGCGATAAACCAAATGGTCATTTACTTTTACTTCTGTTTCATTAGGTGAAGTAACAAAATCCTGATCATCTAGTCGTTTAACACTTTTTTCAATAGAAGGATCTGGTTTGGCTGTCACTGTGACTGTGGCAGTTCCTACCTCATTATAAGAAGACTTGCTAAAATCGGTTCCGCTCACAGTGGCTGTGTTATTAATTGTTCCCAATTCCTTCACTGTAGCTACAAATTCAATAATCGTTACAGAACCACCTTTGTAATTTGGAGATAAACGATAACTTAATTTATTTTCTTTCCATATATCCTTATCACTTACTGGATTTTGATCAACTTTGGTAGTTCCTGCTTTATAGGTCAACCCAACAGGAAGTTCATCGGATACAACACCTTCTAATAACTCACCATTTTCTTGCGTTCCATTGCTTACTTCAAGTTTATACACAATATCACTGCCAAGCGTTACTTCTGTTTTACCGACAATTGACTTTTTAATGTCAGGAGCGGCTGGTTTATGAATAGTAACTGGATTTGAAGGGATATTAGATAATTCTTTATCTGATCCTGTTGTATCTGTTGTTTTTCCAGAAACATAAGCAATATTCTGACTGATACCTTTTGCCTCGTCTGTGACAACAACTTTAAAGCTGATTATTTTCTTTTGTCCCTCTATAAGCGTTCCTACATCAAGGGTCAATTGCTGCCCAACGACATGTTCATCACCAACAGACACATTATCTAGCGTCAATGAACCAGGTATATAAGTTAAACCTACTGGAATCGTATCTGTAACAATCGTATTTCGAATTTCAGATGGCTCTTGGTTTTTATTTTCAACAATTAAATTATATTGAATCGTTGTTTCTGCCTTAACTGTTGTATCATTCAAATCGTCAATGCCATCTTCTGATCGTACTTCCTTAGAAATTGACGGATCAGCCGTTCCTCTAATTACTTCAATATCCACTTTATTTGAATGGTCGTAATCAATCGTTGGAGATTTTTCGCTATCTTTACCAGTAACATAACCTGTATTCGCAATTAAACCTAATTCAGATCTTGTTACTTTAACTTTAAATGTAATGATATATTTATTTCCGCCAGCAAATTCTTTAGGTAACTTATGGGTTAATTGATTACCTGTCCAGCCAGCTATTTCATCGGTTACTTTTTCACCATTGATTGTTGTACTTCCGGAAACGTACTCTAAACCTGAATCTAACGTATCTGTTACAACACCATCATATAAAATACCTGTTGTTTCTGTTCCGTTAGTCACAACTAATTGATAGGTAACTTCTTGCCCTTTGATTACTTTTAATTGGTCAATCGGGTTGTTCCCATCATCAACTACTGTTTTTTGGATTTTAGGATCAGGTATTTTACTGTTTTCGACTGTATCTTCGATTTCTGGTAACGTCTCTTCCGGCTGCCCAGGGGGGGTTACTGTACCTGATACGGAAGCAATATTGGTAATTTTACCTTTAGCCACTTCTGTCACTTTTACATCAAACGTTACGACTACTTGTTCTTTTTCTTTCAATAGACCAAGATTGATGGTTACATTTTGATCTGTTACGTGACTATCTGATTTTTGTGTTCCATTCACTTTTAACGTTCCTACTTGATAGACAAGTCCTTCTGGTATTGTGTCTTTAAGAATGATGTCTCTCACTTCTGAAGGATCTGTGACTGGATTTTCAACAACAATAGTATAAGTGACGATATCTCCTACATGAATGATCTTATCATGGACATCTTCATTTCCTTTAGAAACGGACTTCTTCAAGTTCAATTCGCCGGCTTTAGGAACAACTTCAATATTGGCGTTTCCTTCATCCGTATAGCTTCCGCTCTCGGTGATGTCTTGTCCGGAAACATAAGCTGTATTTGGCACTGTTCCTAATTCATTGCTATCTACAACTACTTTGAACTCAATTGTAATGGCCTCTGCGCCACCTTTAATAACTGTCGGTAAATGAACAGTTAACGTTTCCTCTGTCCAACTTGATTCTTCTACAGGTTGACCGTCCATGGTTGTTGTATTTGGTACGTGTTTTAGACCTGGCACTAAAGCGTCTGTAACAATTCCATTTTTTAAGACACCTGTATTTTCATCCCCATTTGTAACAACAAGACGATAAGTTATTTGATCTCCTTTCGTTACAATTGGTTTAGTTGGTGTAACAATAGATTTTTCGATTTTTGGAGCTGGGGCTTTATTGATATGCTCATCAGCATTATCTGTTATATCAATTGGTGACTCTCCGTCGACAGGTGTGACCTTACCTTTAGCAGAAGCAACATTTTCAATTGTTCCTTTTGCTTTTTCTGTTACTTTT
This sequence comes from Enterococcus sp. 4G2_DIV0659, assembly GCF_002140715.2. Lineage (NCBI taxonomy): Bacteria > Bacillati > Bacillota > Bacilli > Lactobacillales > Enterococcaceae > Enterococcus > Candidatus Enterococcus mansonii. Next base: position 893,350 of record NZ_NGLE02000001.1, read on the forward strand.
ACTTTAAACTTGATTGTTACAACTTGTCCTTGTGTCAGTGTATTTAACTCCGCTGTTAAAATATTATCCACAACTTGACCTGTAGCAGAAATATTTTCTCCAACGAATTCTAGTGTCCCTTCTTGATATTCTAAACCAGTTGGAATGTTATCTGTAACAACTACGTTTTTGACTTCTGAAGGAAGTTCTTCTGTATTTTTCACAACAAGTTGATATTCAATAATGTCGTTTACTGAGACCACTTTGTTATGCATATTTTCTGTATCTTTAAATACAGATTTTTCAATTTCTAATTTCCCGTCTTTTAAAACAGGTGTAATCGTATCGGTCCCTTTTTCTGGTGTGTAGCTTGTTTTATCTTTGTCTTCACCAGTTAAAAACGCATTATTAGGAATTGGTTTTCCGATCTCTTCTAGTTTATCACCTTTAGTTACTTCAACAGTAAAGGTGATCGTTGTTTTTGTCCCACCTAAATAAGGGGATGGCAAGTCGTAATCAAATGTTTTCTTATCTGCTGACCAGCTAGCTTCTTGCGCTGGTGTTGCAGGTTGTCCATTGATTTTCGTTGTACCTGGAATATAAATCAATCCATCTGGCAGCTCGTCTTTTACCTTACCATTCAATAACTCTCCTGTATTAGCGTCACCATTGGTTATTACTAATTCATACGTTACTCGGCTGCCTTTGATAACATCTTTACTTACAGGTTCAATTACTTTTTTCGTAATTTGCGGATCTGGCGCTTTGTAGACGGTCACTTTATCAGCAACAGGATCTAGAGCAGATGGTTCTCCTCCTGGTGTTTGAACTATTTGTCCATTCGCAATTCCTTTATTGTCGATAATCGCTTCCGCTGTTTTTGTAACTTGTGCTTGAAACTCAATTCTTACCTCTTGACCACCAGTTAATTTATCTAAAACAGCTTTTACTGTTTCTGGTGCTTTGGAAATACTTAGTTCTTTTACATTAACACTATCTGGTTTATCCACAACGCGTAGCGTGTCTTTTTGGTAAATTAAGCCTGCTGGGATTTTATCTTCAATAGATGCATTTAGTACTTCTGAATTACCTGGTACAGTGTTCTTTATCACTAGTTGGTAAGTAATTATACTGTCTTCGGCGACCACTCCGTTTGGAATTTCTTTTTTATTGCTGTTTAAAACGGATTTTTTGATTTCTAGATTTCCGGGTTTTGGATAGACAGTGACATCAACAGTATCATCTTTCTTAGGAAGTTCATTTTTATCTTTGTCTTCTCCAATAACTGTAGCAGTATTGTTGATTTTTCCTTTTGCATCTTCACTTACTCGAACTTTAAATGTGATAATTCTTGTTTCACCTGCTGGTATGGCTTCGTTGAATGTATAGGAGAAGTTCCTTCCCTTCGTCCAAACTCCTGTATCAGAAATTTTTGTTCCGCCAACAGTCGTTGAATCAGCAACGTATTCCAGATTTGGATCTAAATCGTCCGTCACTTTTGCATTTAGCAAATCACCATTTAGAGCTTTATTTTCTTTCGTGCCATTAGCAATACTAATTTGATATAAAATTTCATCTCCATTGAAAACATTTCCGTTCGTTGGATCAATTACCTCTTTTTTAATAATTGGATCGGGTTGTTTGTGTACAAGAACTTCATTAGAAGTAGGTGTTTGCGGAATCTTATTTGAATCAGGATTAGTAGGATCTTCTAATGTTTCTCCTAATGCCATTGCTTTATTTTTTGTAATAGCTAACGCTGTTTCCGTTACTTTTACATCAAAAGTAATGACTATTGGTTCCGTCTTTTCAGTCACTTCACCGATTATTACTAGTAATGAATTTCCTTCAACTTTACTTCCATTCGTTGGGACTTCCCCATTAACTTTTAATGTATTATCCTGATAGATTAAACCTTTAGGAATCGTGTCCGTCACTTTAACATTGTAAATGATAGAAGGTTCTTTGACAGTATTCTCGACGATGAGTTTATATTCGATAATATCGCCAACTTTTACAACTTTATCATGTTTATCTACTGAATCTTTCGAGCCTTCTAAGACTTCTGAAACTTCTTTTTTAATCGATAACTTCCCAGCATTTCGGACTGTTTCAAAATCGTCTGAAGCTGTTTTTTCCTCGATTGTTTCTGTAGTATCCTTATTGACTTGATAATCACCATTGAGTTTAGCTGTGTTTGTAATATCTGTTTTTATTTCATTTGTTATTACTTCCACGTCAAAGGTAATGGTAATGGTTTTTTCAGCGTCAATAGTTAGTCCGCTGTATTCGAAAGAATCTTTATTATTTACGTCTGTTACCCAACCAAATAAGGTATCATCCATCTTCACTCCGTTAACAACGGTTGTGTCTCGAACATACTTCACTTCATCAGGAAGTCTATCACTGATTTTTCCGTTGATGATTGGTGCACCATTTTCATTTTTCGCAACTATAGTGTACGTAAGTATTTGACCTTTATAAGCTTTTTTCTGACTGACAGTTTTACTCAGTTCAGGATTTGGTGTAATCCCTAGCTCTGTTGATGGTTTTTGTTCTGCTTCTTTATCAATATCTGGACCATTTGGAACTTCGTCTATCTTTCCAGATGCAGAAGCAATATTTTTTAATTCTCCAGACGCATTTTTTGTTACTACTACATTGAATGTGACCTCAGCCCATTCGCCTCCCATTAAATCACCAATCAATACATCCAAGTTTTGACCAGTTCCTAAATTCGTGCCTTGGCTTTCTCGTTCTTCATTCTCTTTAAAAATCTTTACTTTGATAGAATTTTGATCGATTTCTAATCCTTTTGGCACATCATCTTTGGCATGAACAGCTCTAACAATCGTGCCTACAGCAGCAGTATTTTTTACAATCAGTTTATATGTGACTGTATCTCCTACCTTTACTGGACTTTTGTTTTCAAGTTGTTCAAATTGGTTATTTGCCATCTTCCCAACACTTTTTTCAATCGATAATTCTCCAGGAGGATAAACAAAATGTACGCCAACTGTTGATGAAGCATCTGTCTTGTTATTTTCTTGTTTGTCTGTTCCTGTAATTGTTGCAGTATTCGGTATATTTTCACCAATTTTTACTTTAGTGGAATCTGCTTTAACTTCAATAATAAATTGAACTTTTTGATTATTTGTCATTGGACTTAGTTCAGGGATTTTTGAAAAGTTTAGCTTTACTTTTTGTCCATTCACTTCAACAGCACCTTCAGGCAAGTCCACTGGAGTATTATTGATTATAAGTGAATACTTATTTTGAATAATTAATTCATCCGGGATTGCATCTTCAATCATACCATTGTGCATAGCACCAGACTCAGGTGTTAAATTTGCGTCGATGGAATAGAAGAATGATTTATCTGTGTATAGAACTTGTGCGTCTTCTTGATTCATTGTGATACTTGGATCTTCAGCGTAAACATGTTTTTTTAGTTGAACTTCTGGTGCAACTGTATTAGATACAGAATCAGATTGCTTATTGGGAGCTCCCCAACTCTCTGTATCAAAGTCGTTTGTTCTTGTCTGACTTGTTATCGTTGCATTATTCACTAAACCTCCACTAGCAATTTTATCCACAGTTGTTTTAATTTCTATGATTAATTTTCTTGCATCTACATTTTGAGAAGAAATATATAAAATGTTATCAGGTTCAAATAACGGATCATCAGGATCAGCAAAATCGACGGTTAAATGTCCTTTATCGTCAATATGATAATGATAATCAGACCATAGATTGAATTCTCCATCTTTACTAGTAAATATCTTAACAGCTGATAGATCAAGTTTATCAACTGTTAATCCCTCGGGTAATATGTCTTCAAAATGAGTGACTCTCAATTGAGCTGTTTCTTCTCCACCTGTTACTTCAAAAGTAATGCGATAAGTCAGATTCTCTCCAACATGAACTACTTCGTTCGGAATACTTATACCATTTCTAAATACTTCCTTTGTAATTTTTGAAGCAGTTGCCGCATAAGGAAAAGCTTGTAATTGGCTCTGAGCTATAACTGAATTGGATGGTACACCTTTATTATCTACCCCCACTACACTTACACCTATATCATAATTACCAATACGATTTCCAGCACCAATCGATGGTTCTAATACTTTCCAAGTTGTTTCCATCACAACCTGTTCCCCAGTGAGCAAAGGGCTATCTAGTTGATAGTTATAAGAAAGAGTATAACCAGTTTTACTATTGCCTGTCCAAATCTCACTTGCCTCTTTCTTTACCAGAGCTTCTTTCTTTCCGTCTACAAGTTTGTAGATCGACACATCTCCCACAAGTTCCATATTTTTGCTCGTTGAGTTTGAGCTAAAATTAAATTTTTCTGGCTGGCTTCCCTCTGTATAAATAATCGTTTGGTGAGATGTGATTATATCATTAAAATGAGCTTTTTTGACAATATTGCCTTGACTATCTTGATAGTGTATATCCGTCTTAACTTGTGGAACAATCTTTTTCAATCCAAAACTAGTTATAAGCGGTGCTGTTCCGTCCGGATTGTACCAATTTCCAATAGATCCTACCGTAAAATTATAGTTACTCGTCTCATCGTCTGAAGTTAAGAAACCAAATGCTTCTGTTACCCTAATTGTATATACTTCACCTAATTTACCTAAATTTAGAAACACAACGCCATTCTCATCACCATCATCCAGAAGACTGTAATTTTGAACGACTCCACTTCCAGAAGTTACCGTAAACTTAATATCTTTTCCTTTCAAATGAGAAGCTGAACCTTCTGTTGTATCATAAAAAGCAATTGGAACAGGATTAGGAAAAACAGCTCTAGTGTCTATTGAACTTTGATAAATACTATTTGCTCCTACTTTGATTTCCAGTGGTTGCTTAAACAGATTTGACTGTCCATCCCCAGCAGCTTGAAAACTACTTTCAAAAGCAGTGTCTGTAGCACTTGATTTAAAATTGACTTTAGTTTCGATGGTATATATTGTTCCAACTTTAGACGGTTGAATTACAATTTGTTTTATATTAGTCGTATTAAGTTGAGCAACATCATTTTGATCTTTTACTGTAGTATCTGCTTTACTTACCTCTCCCCAATCTGAACCTAGAACGAATGTAGTCCTATCAAGAGTATCGTTTTCCCAAGTAATGCGATATTTAAGACCTTTACTGTATTGTGAGGAATCAGTGATTTCTTCTGCTTGAGTTGACCAAGTTTGAGTAGTCTCATTCCATATTTCAAAAGTGGTATTTGTAGAAGCAAATATAGCTTCATCACCTATAATCTGTTTTTTTAGATTATCATTACTTTTACCAACATCTCTTTCGTTTTGAGATTCTGAACTTTTGTTTATTACTTCTGCTTCATTTTCTTTTAACTCGGAAACCGTAACAACAAGCGGTTCTGACACCCCAACTCCAGTCGTTCTAGAAGAACTTGCCTGCACGTGATAGCTTCCAGCTTCTGTCGCTTCTATTACTAACCAAGCTTGATTATCTACAAATTGTGTGACTGGATCTTCCAGTACCGGTAGCGATTCACTTGGTTCACTGTCTGCAGTACTCTGTTCATCAGCAGATGTTTCTTTTGATTCAACAGAGGCCTTTGTCTGCCAGCTAACAATCACATTTGATGCTTCTTCACTATATGCGATTGAAACTGGATTTCCTGTATTTCTTTCATTTGTTTGTTCTTGGTTTAAATGTAACCCATTAAGGTTTACTTGGACGGAAGTATCTTCTTTATTCGTTGTTTTCACACCAATAACTTTTACTTCCCCTTTTTCTAGTGTCATATTCGTAACTGGAACACCTTGTTCATCTATTAACAATAGATCTCCGACTGATGATTCAGCATGCGCGACAACACCAAATAAACTAGACGTGATTACTTGAGTTATTAAAATTAGTAACATAAACCAAGTAGCTATCTTTTCTACTAATTTAACTTTTTGTTTTTGGTTCACCTCATACATCCTTCTTTCCTTCTACCTTTAATTTGAAGAATCTTCAACAATAATCGTTGCTTCATTAGATTTTGTCTCTATTGTGGTCTCTATTGTTTTTTTTGATGTACTTTCGTTTGTCTTCTCTTTTTTACTTTGACAAGCTGAGAGTATAATTATCAAACTAAATAAAAATATTATCACTTTTGTCCATCTAAAAAAAATCCGTCGATTCACCAAAACACCTCCTACTATTCAAATACATAACAAAAAAGCAGAGTGATTCACTATGCTCAACAAATAAGTCTAGTTCTCGAATAACAGATAAACACTCATTTCTAAATATATGTAATTAACTCTGGCTTTCAGCCATATAATGAATGTTATTTCGATAATAAACCTATTTGCACGTATACCATTTTACACTATATTACGCTAATATATTTTTCACTTTTTTAACTATTTTAGAAAAAAATTGAAAAAAATAAATATCATGCAGATAAAAATACAATTATAATTAATGATAAAAAATACTATTGATTTATGAAAAATAAAAAAAATCCAAACTAAACACTTATTTACATTGGTTTTCATTTGGTTTTCCCACTATAAATAATAAAATCCATCAATACATATAATACATATAAATAACTAATGTATTTTTTAATAAATAAGTTATTAAAACCCAATACATTTAATTAGTAATTAGAATCACCTAGTATAAATATCAAATAATAAAATTAATATATTTTACAGGTTTAATCTATTTCTCCTTTAGGCGCTGTATTTATTCATAGCAACACTCGTTTTCTCATTTTTTTAAAGAAAATGCGAAATATTTGAGAATTTAATTCAAAAGTGCTAATATATACTTGTTCTTAGTTTTTTCATATTGTGTTTCCCTTCATATAGTGTGTGTATGAAGGGTTTTTTATATCATTAGATAGATTTCTACTGTTATCATTTCGGCTTCTTATCTAGAATGCACTCACATTCAAACATAGATTTTCGGCCAACACAAAAAAGCCTAGAGGAACTCCCACTAGACTTTGCATACTATTTTATTCGTTGATAGTCCTATTCACCTAAATCGACATTGTGGTACACTTTTTGAACGTCATCAAGGTCTTCTAAAACATCAATCATTTTTTCAAATTTTTCTAAATCTTCACCTGTTAATTCTACATCATTTTGCGCAATCATCTCTAATTCTGCTACTGAAAATTCTTCGATACCTTTTTCTCTTAACGCCTCTTGTACTGCATGTAAATCTTCTGGTTCCGTATAGACGATAATTTGACCGTCTTCTTCTGTAACATCGCGAACATCAATGTCTTTTTCCATTAAATATTCAAGAATGTCATCTGCATCATCGCCTGCAAAACCAATCACACCTGTATGATCAAACATATATGCCACAGCACCGCTGACACCCATATTTCCACCATTCTTACCAAAGGCAGCACGAACATCAGACGCTGTACGGTTTACGTTGTTTGTTAAAGCATCGACGATGACCATTGAGCCATTCGGTCCAAATCCTTCATAGCGTAATTCAGAGTATTGCTCATCTCCTGAACCTTTTGCTTTTTCGATTGCTCGGTCGATAATATGTTTTGGTACATTATATGTTTTTGCGCGCTCGATAACAAACCGTAGCTTTTGGTTTGCTTGAGGGTCAGGATCACCCGATTTTGCTGCTACGTAAATTTCAATACCGAATTTTGCATATACTCGGCTGTTATTTGCGTCCTTGGCAGCTTTTTTCTCTTTAATATTTGCCCACTTACGACCCATATTCTCACTTCGCTTTCATCCATTTTTATTTTTGATTGTAGTGCCTTTCTTATTATACTTGGCAATTGAACTTTTGTTAAGTGTTTTTTGCTTTTACGGTAGACGAATCGGAAAACGACCGAATCTTTGTTCAGAAATGTCTTTATTACCTAATTGGTAGATTTGATCGCTACGAATGTCCAAGGCTAACTGCGACTGTAAATCTTTAGATACCTTCGTTATCAATGGCAACTGAAAGTTTTTTTTCTCTTTACTCAGAAATTGTTGTCCTTTTTCTGTAAATCCTAGAACGCTTAGATAGCTTTGATTCCAAGTATTTTCTATATCTACTTGTCGTACATTATTTAAACTATATGTTGCCAGACGCTGCAATCGAGTCCATGTATAACGTTTGGTTTTTGCTTTTTCCATAAATGATAAAAAGGAATCCGAGCTTTTCGCTGCTTCTTGCAAGCGATATTCGATACCTTCTTTCATTTGATAAATTTCTTGCAATTCTGCGATTGAACTACTGATTAATTTGTATTTCAATAAAGGCCAATAATCCGACCAACTTACTAATGCCGTATTTGTTAAATCCAAAAGCACTTGCTGTGGTAAAACTGAGGAAATGGACTCCATCTCATTTGAAAAAACAGCTTGTCTGATAGCCGTTGCACTTGCAAATTCTTTATGTATTTTTGGATCGTGATAACCTGCTTGTTCTCTTTTTAAAGGATACAAACTCATGGGTCTTTCATAAGAGGCGTTCTCTTTGGCATAGCTCAGACCTAAAATATGATTTGGCGAAGAAAAATCAAAGCTTGTCTCTGGATAAATTTGGCGAAAAACTTCGGTCATTTGTTGCGGGTAACTCATGCCATTATTTTTGATCATTTGATAGGCTTGATCAATTTCTGACTGATGTTGATACACAAATTTACCAAACGCTTCATAGGACGTATCTGCTTGATGATCTGTTCCAAAACACAACGAATTACACTGTAACGCTTGCAGTAATTTAATCCCGCCTTTAGCGAAATAATCGGCCGATTGCACTGAATAAGCAAACGGTAGTTCAATCACTACATCAACACCATGATTCAATGCTTCTTTTGCCCGTGTCCATTTATCAATAATAGCTGGTTCTCCTCGCTGTAAAAAATTCCCGCTCATCACAGCAATAACAACTTCTGCACCACTTAATTCTCGTGCCATTTTGGCATGGTACTGATGGCCATTATGAAAAGGATTGTATTCAACAATAATGCCACAGCTTTTCATACTCATTCTCCTTTAGATGTAACGTTTCTATTTAAATTCTACCATATTCTAAACAAAAAAAGTGGGTGGGACATAACTCTTCGAGTCATATCCCACCCACGTGAAATCCGAATAAACGGTGGGAGCAGAAGCAATCCCTTCGGAAATAAGCTGAAATTCACAAAAATTTGAAGAGCAATTTTCGTTAATTCCTTCTTATTTCTCGGGATTAAACACTTCTGTCCCATCCTCCACTCATTTTTGCTTCCTATTTTTGGTTACTTCTTACAAACAAAAAACCAGCGTTTGCTTTCTTCTGTCGGTGCTTCATCTGTGAAATCTGCATAAACTTCAACATCCATAAAACCAGCACTTTCCAACATCATTAAGTAATTTTCCATCGTATACGTTCGTTCTTGATGCAATTCATCTTGACGAATAAACACATCATCTTTTTCATGTTCTTTCACAAAGAATGTCAGAAAATGCTCAATACTATGTTCTTTTTCGCCAGGATAGCTATCCCACAAAAAGGCAAATTCTTCTGTCTGATAATGATAGCTGTATTCTGGAAATACTTTATCTACTTGATAAATCGAGTGTACATCAAAAATAAAGACACCGTCATCCTCTAATGCTTGATACACATCATCAAATACTTGTTGGACTTCCTGGCGATTCGCCATGTAGCATAATGAATCAGAAAAACATGTAATTGCATGATATTGACCCATTTCAGATAAGTCCATCATATTCCCTTGAACAAACTGCACATGCACCTCTTCTTCAGCGGCACGTTTACTTGCCATCATCAGCATTTCTTCGGATAAATCCAATGCAGTAACAGTAAAACCTGCCTTAGCAAAATTAACTGCTAACGCCCCAGTTCCACAAGCCATTTCTAAAACGTCCATTTTTCCTTTTGGCAAATGACGCTTTGAAAATTCTAACCATTGATCATACAAGCTATCATCCATGACTTCATCATAAACAAAAGCAAATGTTTCGTATGCCATATTACTCGACCCAAGCGTGAAGATCAACCATTGGTGCGTCTGACCAAAGTTTTTCTAAGTTATAGAATGAACGTTCAGACGATTGAAATACATGAACGATGACATCTCCTAAATCGATCAATATCCACTTACCGCCATCTTTTCCTTCTACTCTTTTCACTTCTACTTTTGCTTCTTCTTCTTTTTCAATAATTTCATCCACAATGGCATTGATTTGACGTTCACTCGTTGCTTGGCAAATCATGAAGTAATCAGCTAAAAGTGATATCTCATGCACATCTAAAGCGACAATTTCTTCTGCTCGTTTGGAATCAGCTGCTTTTACAGCGATTTCTAAAATCTTTTGACTATCTATGATCGTTTCCTCCTAATTTTAAAAGCTCAACAGGCTTTATCAGTTCTTTCCTACTACCCAATAATTATATGTTTCAATCGTTTTAGGGTAAATTTTTTGTTCTTGTTCAATAAGATGCATCAATGTATGTTTTGTTTCATAAGCAACAGCCTCATCTAAATCAACTAATGCAATGTCACGGGCTTCTTTTACACCTGGAAAATGTCTTCCTGGTTCAATATAATCAGCAACGTAGATAATTTTATCCAGTAGACTCATCTTGGCAGCACCAGTTGTATGAAGACGAATTGCTTGTAAAATTTCTTCATCATCAATTTTAAGTTCTCTTTGAACCATACTAGCACCCACTAAACCGTGCCAAATCGCATTGCCATAATTTAGTAACTCTGGATCATACCCATCTCGTTTGATGATCAATTCAAATTCTTCATCGGGGCGTTCTTTGGCATAATCATGAGTTAGTGCTGCAATACTTGCCTTTTCTTCAGAAGCACCATATTTAGCAGCAAGTGCTATCGCCATTTCCTCTACCCCTAAAACATGCTTAAATCGCCGTTCACTCATATGCATCTGAACTTTCTGCATTAATTCTTCCCGTTTAAACGTGGTGTATTTTCCGCTAAAATCCATCTACATACAGCTCCTTTTCTTCTATATAGTGTATCACACTATCAGGCAGTAAGTAGCGCGTTGAGCAACCATTTTTGACTTTTTGCCGAATCATTGTTGAGCTGATATCCATTTGTGGAACGTCCACCCAAATAATTGGGTAAGGTGTAATTGTTCCATAGTTTGGACGGCGAATACCTACAAAGCTTGTTAAGGTCAGCAACTCATCTATTTTATACCACTTTGGCAAATATTCTACCATATCTCCGCCGATGATAAAATAGTAATCGGTATCAGGATTATTTTGAGTTAATGTTTTCATTGTGTCATAGGTATAACTTTTCCCTTTTCGTAACAATTCAATTGGCTCTACCGCCAAATGTCTATTATCAGCAATCGCTAATTCTAACATTGCTAAACGGTGCTCACTATCAATGGTCTTTTTTTCATCTACATGAGGCGGTAAATAAGTAGGCATCAAATAGACTTTATCAAGGCCAAGTTGCTGTTGCACTTGGTCAGCCATGACTAAATGCGCCAAATGAACCGGATTAAAATTACCGCCTAATATCCCTACCTGTTTACGCTTTTGAAAAAGCTTAGCTTCTTCAACAATTACTTGTGCTTTTAATGCAGCATTCGTATTTGTCCTCATTTTTTCTTACCTCCAAGTTTTAAATTGCTTTAACTTCTTTAGAGATCTTTTGGTATTTTTCTTTTGATGATGGTTTAAATAAAACCAACACACGACCGATAATTTGAACGATATCACAATGAATTTCGGCCTTCAGTGCGTCAGCTACATCTTCTGCAATTTCATCGGTATTTTGTAGTAATGTGACTTTAATCAATTCGCGTTTTTCCAACGCTTCATTGATTTGAACGATCATCGCAGCATTCAAACCACCTTTTCCAATTTGAAAAATCGGTTGTAGATGGTGTGCTTGACTACGTAAATAACGCTTTTGTTTTCCTCTTAATTCCACTAATTTTCCTTCTCTCTTATCGCTTATAATTAAATCAACGCTTTTCTTTTCAAAACATCTACACCTTTTGGCGCCCATCCAGCAACGACACATGGATCAGTTACAGTAATCCAGCCAAGTCCAGCAAACACAATATCTGTCTTTTCCTTGATTGAAAACTCAAATCGGACAAGTTCTGGAAATTCAGCTACTTCATCTGGACGAGGTGGCTGCAACAAACCTCCAACATGTTTTTCATAAAATGCATCAGCTGTAGCTAATTTTGTTCGATGAATCATTAAATCATTTGATACATATGCGATAAACGAGCTGCGCTCTCCTTGTATAAAATCAAAACGCGCCAACCCACCTAAAAACAATGTTTGCTCAGGATTTAACTGATAAACTTTCGGCTTGATTTCTTTTTGAGGTGCTATGATCTTTAAATCTTTTTTTCCAAGATAATGTGCCATCTGATGACGATGAATAATCCCTGGTGTATCAATCAAGAAGTGACCATCATCTAGCGGAATTTCAATTTTATCCAATGTTGTTCCAGGAAATTGGGAAGTTGTAATTACATCTTGAACGCCAGCCGTTTGTTTAATGATTTGATTGATTAGTGTTGATTTACCAACATTTGTTACACCTACTACATAAACATCTTTACCTTCGCGATACTTTTCGATGGTATCAAGCAAAGCTTCCATTTCTTGAGGTTTCTTGGCACTAGTCAATAATACATCAACTGGACGTAAACCTTCTTCGTGCGCACGTTCTTTCATCCATTGAATCATTTTAGGTTTCTTTAATGATTTAGGTAAAATGTCGACTTTATTTCCTACCATCAAAACAGGGTTATTTCCGATAAAACGATGCAATCCCGGAATCAATGAACCGTTGAAATCAAAAATATCAATAACATTTACAATCAAGGCATCTTCTTTTCCTAATTCATTCAACAAACGTAAAAAGTCATCGTCCGTCAATTGAACATCTTGAATGTCATTATAATGTCTCAAACGAAAACAGCGTTGGCAATAAACCTCCCCTGTCTCCATCCCTTTTTCAAACGCAGCCTTTGGCGTATAGCCTAATTCCTCTTTATGCTCTGTTTGAATGACTGCACCGCAGCCAATACATTGAATTGCTTCGTGTTCACTCATTCTAGTCCGCCTTTCCATATCATATCTGGATGTTTCTTTGCCAAATGTTTCATAATTTTTCGCTCAAAAAAACGATTAATTCTTGTATTCCATCCATCTGTATCTACGATTGGACGAACTAAGATATTTCTAATCCCTGCAGCATTCGCTCCACGAATATCAGTCATGATCTGATCACCGACCATCACTAGTTCTTCTGGTTTCATATTTAGTTTCTTTTGTGCTTCTTTAAACCCTCTAGTTGATGGTTTTAATGCTCTAGATACATAGTCTAATTCAAATTTTTCAACTGCCCGCTTAATGCGACTAGACTTATTATTTGATACCACAACGACTGGAATTCCAGCATTTTTCATTTCTAAAATCCATGTCAATAATTCTTCTGTTCCATCTGGATTATCCCAAGCAATCAAGGTATTATCTAAATCAGTCAGTACAGCTTTGATTCCTAATTTTTTTAGTTGGTTCGGTGTGATTTTGTAAATCGCATCAACCATCCACGTTGGTTTATATTTTGAAAACATATTATCTCCTTAATAGTAAAAGAGGAGCAACATACAGGCTCCCCATTTTGTTATTCGCTTCTTGATTATACGCTATTTTTAATAAAATTTCATCTTTTTATTCGTCTGACACTCATAATCACAACTAAAAACTTTCTCTACTAAATTAAGAGCTGAAAAAAGAGGAAAAAATTATCTGTCGATAACTTTTTCCTCTTCTCTTCCTTAACTATTTAATCATGCTTCCATTAACAAAGAAATAATCCACCGTAACATTAGGATTTGATTTTTCTACGTAGAACATGATAAGCGCACTTTCACCTAAGTTTTTTGAGACATTAATCAAAGAAAGATTAGAATCAATTTTATTCAGTGTTACAGGCTGTACATTGTAAAAACCTGTCCCGTTGATATCAACTTCACCAATTTTCAATTCATACTTTGGATTTGGATTGATTGAAGCCAGAATGATTAAATCCCCTTTATAGTTTTTTAATGCATTTGTTTGTTGAATATCTTTTTTCGGAAATTCAGGAATATCAGACTTAAGAAAAATCATTTTACTTTTTACTGGTTGATTTACAGTCGTTGCTTCCCCAGGTGTTCCTTGAGTAAATGCACCAAATAATAATACACCCATTACACTGCCTAAAATAACTAACTTTTTCATCGCTTACTTCTCTTTCTCTATTACATTATTAACATCTGGTAAGTTATACTAAACTAAATCTATAATATCAAATAGAATTAATAAAAAAAGCCTTACTCGCTCTTTGTAACAGTAGTTTAAACCCTTAAAAAGGTATGAAATTTATAACTATTTTTTCTTTTGATTTTATTGTATTTCAGGTCTTAAAATATTTGTTATATTTATAATAATGTCCCATTTTTAATCTCAACTAAGAATCAATAAAAAAAGGAACGAGACAATCCTCTGTCCGTTCCATGTTTTTATTGATTTTATAAGTAATTTTTGATTCACTTTAAAATTTTCGGAATCTCTGATAACGTTTTTCCACTAGCTCTTCCATCTCACATTTAGATAGTTCAGATAATTGACTGATAAGCGCTTTTTGGATCATCCTATTGATTTTCGATTGTTCCAATGCTTCACCATTCATTTCTTCTGGAATCACACGATCAATAATGGTCAGTTCCTTTAATTCAGTCGCTGTAATTTTCATTAATTCAGCCGCTTCTTTTGCACGACTACCATCTTTCCATAAAATCGAAGCAAAACCTTCTGGTGATAACACAGCATAAATGGTATGCTCCAGCATCCAAACTTCATCAGCTACTGCAAGCGCCAATGCACCACCACTTCCGCCTTCACCAATGATGATTGCAATAATTGGCACCTGTAGGTCAGACATTTCAAGCAGGTTTCTAGCAATGGCTTCACCTTCACCACGTTCTTCCGCTTCAATACCGCAATAAGCTCCCGCTGTATTAATAAACGTAATCACTGGACGACCAAATTTTTCAGCTTGCTTCATCAAACGCAACGCTTTGCGATACCCTTCTGGATGAGGAGCCCCAAAGTTACGTTCAATATTTTCAGGCAAATTGCGCCCTTTTTGAATCCCGACAACTGTTACTGGTTTTTCATCTAATGTCGCAATTCCACCAACAACAGCTAAATCATCACCGAAATAGCGGTCACCATGAAATTCCATAAAGTCGCTAAAGATAGAATCAATATATTCTAATGTTGTAAAACGATCCTGCGCTCTTGCTAGGGTGACAATATCATTGGCTGTTTTCTCCATATCTATCTCCACCCTTTCATTGTATGCAGTCTAATTAGATTACTGAGTGATTCCCGCAATTGGTTTCGCGGCACAATTTGGTCGACAAAGCCATGATCTAATAAAAATTCAGCTTTTTGAAAATCATCTGGTAATTCTTGGCGAATCGTCTGCTCGATAACCCGACGCCCAGCAAAACCAATCAAACTCTGCGGCTCCGCTAAAATAATATCTCCATCCATAGCAAAGCTTGCTGTGACTCCGCCAGTTGTTGGATCAGTCAAAACAGTCAAATAAAGTAAACCAGCGTTACTATGACGCTTAACCGCGCCAGAGATTTTCGCCATTTGCATTAGAGAAAAAATGCCTTCTTGCATTCTCGCTCCACCAGATGCAGTAAAAATAATCACTGGCAACTGCTGTTCTGTTGCTCGTTCAAATAAGCGAGTAATTTTCTCCCCTACAACAGTTCCCATGCTTCCCATAATAAAATTAGCATCCATCACACCGATACCAATTGGTTGCCCGTCAATTTTAGCTTTCCCTGTTAAAACCGCCTCATGCAGTTCAGTCTTTTCCTGCATTTTGGCAATTTTGTCTAGATAGCCTGGAAAATTTAATGGATCTTCCGTTACTAAACCCGTATCCCATTCTTCAAAACTCTTTTCATCGACAGTCAATGCAAGTCGTTCCCAAGCACCAATTCTAAAACTATAACCGCAATAAGGACAGACTTTTTCTGCCCCCATATCTTTTGTATAAAGCGTACGTTTGCAACAAGGACATTTTGCCCACATGTTATCCGGAACTGCAGGTTTTTTTGCTGAGGATTGGTCGCTTGGGCGATTCGGATTGATTCGAATGTAGTTTTTCTTCTTAAATAAAGCCATACACCTGCTCCTTTTTAATTATCGCTGTCTGGTTCCCAATTTGGTAAAAATGTTTCTTGTAAAAAACTTGTATCATATTCACCAGCCAGCACATTTTCATGCGTGATCAAATCCAGTTGAAATTCTGAGTTTGTAATAATTCCTTCTGTCACAATCTCATTTAACGCCCGCTGCATCTTCATCAAAGCATCCATACGATCATCCCCGTGAACGATTACTTTCGCAATCATCGAATCATAATAAGGTGGAATCGTGTATCCTGAATACATCGCACTATCCACTCGTAAGCCCATACCGCCGCTTGGAAGTAGTAAGTTTTTGATTTTCCCTGGAGAAGGTGCAAAATTAAACGCAGGATTTTCAGCGTTGATTCGACACTCGATCGCATGACCTTTAATCGTCACATCTTCTTGCGTATATGATAACTCTTCCCCTGAAGCAATCTTTAATTGTGCTTTAACAAGATCGATTCCTGTGACCATTTCTGTCACAGGATGCTCTACTTGAATGCGGGTGTTCATTTCCATAAAATAAAATTCACCTGATTGATCCATTAAAAATTCAATTGTTCCAGCATTTTCATAATGAACAGCTTTAGCAGCTCGTACAGCTGTTTCTCCTAATAATTGGCGTTTTTCTGGTGAAATAGCGATCGAAGGTGATTCTTCAAGAACTTTTTGATTATTTCTTTGCAATGAGCAATCTCGTTCACCTAAATGAATAACATGACCATAATGATCACCCAAAATTTGTACTTCAATGTGACGAGCTGGGTAAATAATTTTTTCTAAATACATATCATCATTGCCGAATGCGGCTTTTGCTTCTTGTTGAGCTGAGGTAAAATGCTGTGGCAGTTCTTCTTTAGTTAACACTTTACGAATCCCTTTACCACCACCACCAGCAGCCGCTTTAAGCATGACAGGATAACCAATACTATCAGCAATCGCTAACGCTTCTTCAACAGAATTAATAACACCAGTACTTCCTGGAATTACCGGAACGTTCGCTTTTTGCATTAACTCACGTGCATTGATTTTATTTCCCATTGCATCAATCGTTTCAGCTTTTGGACCAATAAATGTGATATTGCATTCTTCACACATCGCAGCAAATTGACTATTTTCTGATAAGAAACCAAAACCAGGATGAATTGCTTCTGCATTTGTTACAATCGCTGCACTTAATACACTTTGAACATTTAAATATGAATCAGCAGCTTTCGCTGGACCAATACAAATAGCCTCATCAGCAAGCTGCGTGTGTAATGCTTCTTTATCTGCTTCAGAGTAGACAGCTACCGTCTGTACTCCCAATTCGCGACATGCCCGAATAATCCGAACAGCAATTTCTCCTCTATTTGCAATTAAAACTTTTGAAAACATAGCTCACCTATCCAATCATAAAGGTCAATTCTGCTTCCGCTACTTTTTTCCCGTTCACAGTCGCAATCCCTTTGCCGATGCCGGCTATTTTTTTTACTTTCATAATTTCTACTTCTAACATCAACGTATCTCCTGGAACAACTTTTTGTCTAAACTTGGCTTTGTCAATACCGCCAAAATAAGCTGTTTTACCTTTAAAATCAGGCATAGATAATAATGCTACAGCACCTGCTTGCGCTAATGCCTCAAGAATCAATACACCTGGCATAACAGGCTCTCCTGGAAAATGTCCTTGAAAAAATGGTTCATTGATCGTAACATTTTTCTTTGCGATCACTTTTTCTCCCACAACGATTTCTTCAACTGTATCTAACAACAAAAAGGGATAGCGATGAGGAATAATTGCTTTAATCTCTTCAATATTCATAGCTACACCCCTTTTGATACGCGGAATAAAGGTTGATTAAACTCAACAACATCTTCATTTTGTATCAAGATTTCAGTAATCACACCATCTACTGTTGAAGTAATTTCATTCATCAATTTCATTGCCTCAACAATACAAACAACCTCACCTTTTTTAACTGGGTCGCCGACTTGTTTAAAACTTTCTTTATCAGGTGCTGGTTTCAAATACACGACACCAACAATCGGCGAAATGATTTCTTCGGTGTTTTCTGGTTTGATTTCTGCTTGTGGTGCAGTTTCTTTTACTTCTACAGTTTGGCTAACAGTTTCTTTAGGTGATTCTTGAACCGTTACACTATTCGTGCCCACTGCTTGTTTTGGTTCGTTAGATACTGTTTTTTGAGACACTTTATTTTTATTCATATAAAGACCAAATGAGCCTTCTTTAAGATCAAATTCAGTTAATGTTGATTGATCAAATTGTGCTAGTAAATCTTTCACTTCATTGATATTCATTTTAATCCTCCCAACGTTTTAAACAAAGTACCGCATTATGACCACCAAAACCAAATGAATTCGTTAATGCATAATCAAAGACATGTTTTTGACTTTCATTTGTGACAATATCGATTTCAATAGCCTCATCAAGTTGCTCAATATTGATGGTCGGTGGAATAAATTGATGTTGTAAAGCGTTTAATGTAGCAATAGCCTCAATGCCTCCCGTTGCTCCTAATGCGTGTCCTGTCATACTTTTCGTACTGCTGACACGAACATTTTTAGAGGCCTCTCCCAATGCTGTTTGAATGGCTTTAGTTTCTGCTACATCGTTTGACGGTGTACTTGTTCCATGCGCGTTAATATAGCCTATTTTTTCAGGAGCAATGGATGCTTCTTCAATAGCTAATTGCATTGCTTTAGCAGCCCCACTTCCATCTGGTCTAGGCGAGGTCATATGATATGCATCACAGTTTGCACCATAACCAACGATTTCTCCTAAAATATTAGCCCCTCTTTTTTGAGCATGCTCTAGTGATTCTAAGACTAAAATCCCTGCACCTTCACCCATTACAAATCCACTACGGTTTTTATCAAAAGGAATGGATGCTCTATTTGGGTCTTCTGCTGACGTTACAGCTGTCAATGAAGCAAATCCTGCAATTCCTATTTCAGTAATAGATGCTTCAGTTCCTCCAGCTAATAGCACATCTGAATAACCATGTTTAATATTTCTAAAAGCTTCGCCAATAGAGTTATTCGCTGTAGCACAAGCTGTCACTGTAGCAGAACAAATTCCCCTTGCACCTACACGTAAAGCAATATTTCCTGCTGCCATATTTCCAATAGCCATTGGGATGAATAAAGGTGCCACTCTTTGAGGACCTTTATCATGCATTCGGATTACTTGATCTTGAATTGTTTGGAGTCCACCGATACCAGAACCGACCATCACACCAAAACGATCGGCATCAATTTCTTCAACATTCAAACGACTCATTTCCATTGCTTCTAATGCTGCGTAAATACCGAAAAGAGAAAATAAATCCATTCGTTTTCCGTCTTTTTTTACAAAGTATTTATCAAAAGGAAAATCCTTTACTTCTGCTGCTAATGCAATACCTGTTTCATTTGCAGCAAATTTAGTAATTGGTCCAATCCCGTTTTTTCCTGTTTGTAAACTTTCTAAAAATGTTTCAGCATCATTTCCAATTGGAGATGCTACACCATAACCTGTGATAACTACGCGATTCATTTCTATCGCTCCTTTCAAGCTTGTTGATTAGCCTTGCATTACTAAACCACCATCCACATTTATAACTTGACCTGTGATGTATGGACTTTTAGCCAAAAAGATTGCTGCGTTCGCTACATCTTCTACTTGACCAAAACGTTGCAATGGAATTTGCTGGTTCATTTGTTCTTTTATTTTATCAGACAAAACATCTGTCATTTCCGTTTCAATAAATCCTGGTGCAATCGCATTACAAGTAATCCCACGTGCAGCAACTTCTCTTGCGACTGATTTTGTTAAACCGATCACTCCAGCTTTACTTGCTGCATAATTGGCTTGACCAATATTCCCTGTCAAACCAACGACACTGGACATATTGATAATATTCCCACTACGCTGTTTCATCATTCGTTTAACTGCGTGTTGGGTCATATTGAACGTTCCTGTTAAATTAATTTGAAGACAACGAGTAAAATCATCTTCCGACATTCTCAACAATAATTTATCATTCGTGATTCCGGCATTATTTACTAAAATATCAATCGATCCTAAACCGTCTACAACAGCTTGAATCATTTCGCCTGCAGAATCAAAACTGGCGATATCACCTGAAACACCAATACATTTCACACCGAAATATTCTATTTCTTTGATTTGTTCAGAACTGATTTCACCACGTCCATTCAGGGCGACATTTGCGCCTTCTTTAGCAAAAGCCAAAGCAACAGCTTTTCCAATTCCTCTTGTACTTCCAGTGACAAATACGTTTTTTCCTTTTAAATCCATTTCTTACCTCCCGTGTAATAATGCTTCGGTTTCAGATAATGTTTTTTCATCTTCTACTCGAGCTGTTTTAATTTCTTTATCGATCTTTTTAATAAAACCAGTCAATGTTTTGCCTGGTCCAACTTCTATAATTGCATCAACATTCATTTTTTTAATTGTTTCAATACTGTCAGCAAAACGAACAGCAGACATCACTTGTTGCTCTAGTAACTCTTTGATTGCCGATTGTTCCATTACTTGTGCTGTCGTATTACTAATCACAGGAATCGTCATTTCTGCGAAATCTATTTTCTCCAATTCAACGGCTAACTTTTCTGAAGCTGGTTTTAACAACGCCGTGTGGAAAGGTCCACTAACATTTAACGGAATCATTCGTTTAACACCAGCCTCTGTTAATAATTCTACCGCTTTATCCACAGCTTCTGTTTCGCCCCCAATCACGATTTGTTGAGGTGTATTGTAATTTGCTGGTGAAACAATGCCCAGCTCACTGGCTTTTTGGCAGCATTCTTCGATCAAAGAACGCTCCGCATTCATTACTGCAACCATTTTTCCTGTTCCAGTTGGAGCAGCTTCTGACATGAACTTTCCACGTTTAGCGACTAATTGAACCGCCTCTTGAAATGAAATGGCTCCACTAGCAACAAGCGCACTATACTCCCCTAAGCTAAGACCGGCAACAACATCTGGCTGATAGCCTTTTGATTGTAACAGACGGTAGATAGCAATGCTGACTGTCAAAATCGCTGGTTGGGTATACATCGTTTCACTTAATCGATCATTTTCAGTAAAACAAAGCTCTGCCATATCATAACCTAACACATCACTTGCCTCTTGAAATACCTCTCGAACAATCTTTTCCCGATCAAATAACTCCTTGCCCATCCCAATATACTGAGCACCTTGTCCACTAAATACAAAAGCTGTTTTCATTGTTTTACTCCTTACTCTAAAAGTTAAACGAGTCTACTTTTTTCAAAGAGTTCGCTCATAAAACTAGGTAGATTTAAACGCTGAATAAGTCTATTTTTTCCGAAAACTGACTATTCAGCACTATATATTTAAAATCAATAACAGAAGCATTCATTTTATAACCATTGAGTACATCGCGCTGTCATGATTTCTTTCGTTTCAATAATATATGATTCAATAATTTCTTTCGCCGTTTCTTCTTTTTTCACAAGTCCTGCGATTTGCCCTGCCATAATTGATCCGTGATCTATATCGCCTTCTATAACAGCCTTACGCAAAGCACCTTGTCCTAATCGATCAAATTCTTCAAGATCAGGATTCTCTTTTCTTAGTTCAATTTTTTCTAATCGATCATACTCATTGGTCAACTTATTCTTGATTGCGCGAACTGGATGTCCAAAATGCTGACAAGTAACCGTTGTATCAACATCTCTTGCTTTAATAATCCTCGCTTTGTACTGATCATGCACTGTACATTCTTTCGCAACCAAAAAACGTGTACCAATTTGAACACCAGAAGCGCCTAACATCAATGCCGCCGCCATACCCCGACCATCTCCAATACCTCCTGCAGCTATCACTGGAATCGTCAAAGCATCTACAACTTGAGGCACCATACTCATCGTTGTCAGTTTGCCAATATGTCCTCCGGCTTCCATTCCTTCAACAACGACTGCATCTGCTCCGATTTTCTCCATACGAGTACCTAATGCAACAGAAGGGATGACTGGAATTACTTTAATGTTATGTTCTTTAAAGCGTGCCATATATTTGCCAGGGTTCCCAGCTCCAGTCGTGACTACAGGAACATTTTCTTCACAAACTAAATCTACAATATCTTCAGCAAACGGAGAAAGAAGCATAATATTCACTCCAAATGGCTTGTCTGTAATTTCTTTGATCTTTCTAATTTCAGCCTGAACAACTTCTTTAGGCGCACTGCCACCTGCGATAATTCCAAGTCCGCCAGCTTCAGACACAGCCCCAGCTAGAGAAGCATCAGCAATCCAAGCCATTCCTCCTTGAAAAATCGGGTATTCAATTCCAAGTAGCTCACATATCTTTGATTGCATAAACGACATCCTTCAAATTAAATAAAATAATTAACTAAAAAAGGACTGGAACAAAACTCTATAAGTTTAGTACCAGCCTTTTTAATTCCAACGAACGGTGTAAAAAAGCTAGACCCTTCAGCAATTGTTGAAAATCACATAGAGCCTTGCTCCTCCAACTTTGATTGTACCTAATCGCTTTGATTATTCTGCTTTTTGTTTTTCTACATATGTTACTAAATCTTGAACAGTAGTGATACCATCTTCAGATTCAATTTTTATATCAAAAGCATCTTCGATTTCGTTGATGATTTGGAATAAGTCCAAGCTATCTGCATCTAATTCTTCTTGAATGTTTGTTGTTAATTTTACTTCTTCAGGCTCTTTCCCTAATTCTTCTACAATAATTGCTTGAATTTTCTCGAATACCATGTGTATATTCCTCCAATAATTTTCTTTTTTAGTTTATATAGTTACAGAATTTACAGCGTTAAGAGGATCGATCCCCACGTTAAACCACCGCCATAACCTGTTAACACAATTTTTTGTTTGGAGCCTAATTGAAGCACTCCTTGTTCTACTGATTCATCCAATAATAAAGGGATACTTGCAGCAGAGGTATTGCCATTATGTTCCATATTCGTTAAAAACTTCTCTCTTGGAACATTGATTTTTTTTGAAATTTTTTCAATGATGCGCTTGTTGGCCTGATGCAACAACAAGTAATCAACATCCTCTTCTATAATTTCTTGAATGTTATTCGTCACATCGTTTAATGAAAAATCATAGATATCCCTACCGGCCATCTGTAAATAACCTGAGCTTTCTGAAGCTCCTTTATAAAATGGACTTTTATTCTCCAAATAACCAGAAGTCAATGATTTAGCCCTTTGACCATCCGCTTGCAGTTTTTCATTTAGAAAATGCGGTTCATTGCTTGTTTCCAATAAGACACCTGCTGCTCCATCACCAAACAATACAGCCGTACTTCGATCCTGCCAATCAATGACTTTTGACAAAGTTTCCCCGCCAATGATCATGCCTAAGCGTTTTCCTGTACGAATCAACTTCTCTCCCAAACTTAAAGCATAGACAAAACCACTGCAAGCAGCACTTATGTCAAAAGCAAAAGCCTGAGTCGCTGAAATACCTCCTTGTACTAAGCAAGCAACTGAAGGTGTTCCATAATCTGGTGTCATTGTTGCCACTATAATAAAATCCAACTCTTCTGCTTTTCTGTCCGATTTCTCTAATAGTTTTTCTGCAACCTTGATACATAAATCAGACGTATTTTCGTCAATAACAATATTTCTTGACTGAATACCAGTCCGGCTAGAGATCCATTCATCAGAAGTATCCATCATAGTTGAAAGAAGTTGATTTGATACTTTATTTTCAGGAACATATCGGCTAGTACAGAGTATTTTTGCATGTTGTTCCATGTTAATCCTCACTTTTTATTTATATTCCTTCAAGAAATCATGAAGATTTTTTAATGCTTTAAGTAATGCCTGCTCTTCCGTTTTTTCCATTCCGTTTAAGATATTCTTAACCATTTCTTTATGGAAGTGCTGATGGACACGAAAAAGTAATTTCCCCTTTTTAGTCAAGCCTAATTTGACTACACGACGATCATCTTCACTGCGTATTCGCTCAACATATCCTTTTTTTACTAGATTGTTGATTGCTACAGTTAATGTACCTACAGTGATTGATAATTCTTTTGCTACCTCAGAAGAAGTCTTTTTTCGATACATGCCAATAGCCTCAATTGTATGCATTTCAGTAATGGATAAGTCGTTGAATTGTGATTTCTTTAGCTCAGATTCTTCAATGGTCAAAATATCATTAAAGACGCTAACAAGATAATCATTGACTGTTTCTAAATTAGGTTCCATGTGTGTGCACCATCCATATACTTTGATTATCAAATCATTTGATGTTCAAACTATATCGTATATGAAAAAAGAATGCAAGTAAAATATTCACTTTTTAATTTTTCTTAAATAAGAAACCTTTAACAATCAACGTTTTACCGTGAAAAAAATATTTTCTAGGCATAGTTTCAAGAAAACATTTGACAGTTTAGGCTGAATTCACTATCATTTACTTTAGTTTGGAAATCAAACAATTTTTGATTTTTACTTACGAAGAACTAGAAGCACATCTTTAAAATAGAACTATTTGTAGCAAAAGTTCCTCCCCCCCTAAAAAGCCTGCTAGACAAACAAATTTAGCTAGGGCAGTCTCCTAAAAGAAGAGATCGGTATTTTAGCCACTACTAAAATCTGCTAACTATTCGAAGAATCTCTACGGACGAAAAAGATATTATGAAAACTATTACTTTTAAGCAAAATATTCCACTCATTTTTATGGAACAATACGACACACCTAAAGGCTTTAAATTCCATACTATCAATGTTATTACTATATCTGAAACTTTAAAAGACAAGCCATAAAAAAAATTCTATCAATCTCTCAAAAATAAGCCATTCCCTTTAGTTTATAGACAGTGCTCTAAAAAAATACTCAGTGCATTATCCAATCGCTATAAGATGCAGTAACTAAGATGCGTTAGTATTTGCTAGTGCAAATGCATGCCGAACAAGAGAATGACCAACTGTCAAAGTTGTTACTCGTTTTTGATAAATTGACCGTCATATAAATAAAAAAATCCTGTGGCGTACACAAATGTACGCCACAGGATTTTTGATTATTGTCATTAAATTTGTTAAATACTTACCGAATTTTTCTAATTATTGAATTAAATCATAAATTTCCATTGCAACAATATCAATATTATCAAATTGATAACTTTGTTGCGAATCAGATTCTGTTAACTCAAATGTCTCAGTAGATTTATCATAATTCACGATGCATTTTTCTACGCCTTCACGTTCAAAACGACGAACTTGAATTTCATTGTCTGTTGCTTCAGTCATTGCTTCAAGTCGTTTAATAATCGCCACAAGTTGTGAATGTTTCATAAATGGGCCTCCCTTTACAAACTAGTTCTGTACCATTGTATCAAAACATTGTCTTTCTTGCATGATTTTTTGTCATTTTTTTATATTTTTTTGCTGTTCTTTAATTTTTGACATCTGGCCTCTTGCCATCTGCCCACCATAACTTGATCAAAGCTTGGGTTCCATCGCTCTCAAACCCTTTATCTGCAAGCTTTTCATAAAGATCTGTAGCCAATTTAGTCGCTGGTAATTCAAGGGACATCTTCTCAGCTTCGTCTAAGGCAATTTTTAAATCTTTTATAAAATGCTTTACAAAAAAGCCTGGAGAATAATTTTCCTTCAATATTCTTGGACTGTAATTACTTAATGACCAGTTAGCTGCACTTCCCCCTGATAAGGTCTCAATAACTTTATCTATGTCCAAGCCAGCTTGATTAGCGTAAACCATCATTTCTGTCATCCCAGTCATTGTTCCAGCAATCATGATCTGGTTAGCCATTTTCGTATGTTGTCCTTTTCCAGCAGAACCATGTAAGGCAAAAGTTTTACCGAATGTCTTCAAGATAGGTAGAACTTCATTATAAGCTGTTTGATCTCCACCAACCATAATCGTCAAAGTACCATTTACAGCGCCTAAATCCCCTCCTGAGACCGGTGCATCCAAGGCCATGCCTCCTAATTGACTTGCCTTTAACGCTATTTTTTCTGCCAAAGTTGGTGTACTTGTCGTTAAATCGACAAGTATTTTACCTGAAAGACTTTCTGCAAAAATACCATTGTCACCAAAATAAATTTCTTCTACATCCGTTGGAAATCCAACCATTGTAAAAATAATATCACTGTTTGCAGTCACTTGTGCTGGCGTCTCATTCCAAAGCGCTCCTTGAGCAACTAATTCATCCGTCTTGCTCTTCGTGCGATTGTACACATTTACTTTCAGCTCATTTTTCATCATATTTCTGACGATGGCAGCTCCCATCACACCTGTCCCAATAAATCCTATTTGCGGCATTTTATCTAACCTCCTATATTTATTATCGATACAAAAAAACTTCTACTATCAGTATAAACCAAGAATAGAAGTTTTACATTTATTTTCTTAATGAGGTAAATTTAACCTTGATTCTCTCTATAGATGCAGCAGCTTCTTTTTCTGCTAAAAGTTGATCATAATATTCAATCATCTCTTCATAAAATTCAATCATGACGTTTCCAAAATGAGTTGCCGATATTTCGTAAAGTTTTTCCTTTAAGATCGACTCATCTGGAGCAATTTCTGAGTCAACGTATTCAATAAAAGCTGAAGTAAAATCATCATCTGTTTCAAATGTTTTACCCAATGATTCATGATTGAATAAATTATTTAGATATGCATTTCCTTCAACAATACAAGGAACGCCTGAAGCCATAGCTTCGGTATATGTTAAGCCTTGGGTTTCAGATGTTGATGCACTTACAAAATAATCTGCTGCTTTATAATAAATGGCTACTTTTTCATTTGGTACTTCACCAGTAAATTGAAGCTTGTCACTTACGTTCAGTTCATCTGCTAACATACGAAGCTTGTCTACATAAGGTCCGTCTCCAACGATGACTAAACGCGCATTTGGTAGTTTTTCAATAATTTTAGGTAAGCCTTTTACAATTGCTTGAATATTTTTTTCATAAGAAATACGGCTTAACGATAATAGCATAATATGTTCATCAGTTAAATCTAATTTACTACGAAGATCTTTTTTCATCTCTTTAGTAATATCAGGTCTTTCAAATTTTTTAATATCAATTCCTGTAGGGATAATTCGCATGGGTGATGTTACACCATAATCTTTTAATTTATCAATCACACGTTCACTTGGACAAACAACCCCAGTCGTATGATTTGCAAAAAAACGAGAAAAATACTTCACATGAGATGGACGTACTACCTTCCCCTTGGCAATATAATGAAGATAATCTTCATACATTGTATGATATGTATGAATAACAGGAATTTTAAGTTTTTTACCAACCATTTTCCCTAAAAGACCTGCCCCAAATTCTGTATGGGTATGGATCAAATCTAAATCGAGCTCTTTTGCTATTAAATAAGCATACCACATTCCTCTTACTACAATTCTTCTATCTTTAAAGGACACAAAAGGAACACTAGGCATTCGAATAACATCTTCTTCAAATTCTTGTGCATTAGGATCAGTTGTCGTAAAAATATACACTTGATGTCCTTTTTGCTCTAATTCTTCTTTAAGCGTCTTAATAGACGTAGCAACACCACTCACTTGAGGAAAATATGTATCTGTAAAAAAACCAAATTTCACGATGTTCCCTCCAATTTTCTCTAATTTTATTAAACAGACTTTTCTTTCCGCTCACTATATTCATTAGTCATTACTTTATCATAGACTTGTTTTAACTCCTGACCAATTCGCTCGATACTTTTTTGCTCTGCAACTACATACCCATTTTCGCGAGTATTTGGAGTTTTTTCTTCAATTAAGGTTTCGATCAAATAAGCAAATTCGTCATTAGTATTTCCCATGTAACAATTCACTTTATTTTCGAGCCAACCTTTATATACGGGAATGTCTCTCACCAAAACCTGTTGTTTGCTGGCTAAAGCTTCCAAGATGACTATTCCTTCAGTTTCTTCATAAGATGGAAAGAAAAACAGATTTGCTGCAGAATATGCCCCTTCAATAATGTCTCCTTTTATATACCCAGGAAATTCTACATTTTCAGGATGCTCTTCTTTAACAATCGTACGAATCACTTTGGGTATTGAATACATTGGTGTATGACCAAACCAAATGAAACGATATTCAGGGAACTTTCTAGCTATCTCAACAAAATCAATAATCCCTTTTCTTTCAAAATACAATCCTACGCAAATAATAACTTTTTCATTTTCCTGAATATTAAAATGCGCTCTAAATTTTTTTTCTTTTTCGTCAGAGTGTTTAAAGCGTGATAAATCAATTCCATTTGAAATTGAAACAATTGGAACCTTTATCCCATATCCTTCTAATAAATCTTTTGAATATGGTGTAGGTGTAATCAAATAATCTGCTTTAGAATACAAGCTAACTAAGTATTTTTTAACTAACGGAGACACCTGATTCGATCCAATAAAGGAATTTCTAAAATCTTCTTCTGTTGAGTGTGCATGATAGATAACTTTTTTCCCCATTTTTTTTGCCTTTTTCACCATGCTATGGCTATTGATCCCATATGTATTAATATGTAAAATATCATAATCTGTACAAGTAGCATCTAATGTGTATTCAATTCCAACTTCAGAAAGTGCCCGCTTTTGGTGATCTAATGCTCGACCTATCCCAGACTTAGCTAATATTTTCTCACCTTCAAAATACAATAAAACTTTCACGGTGCGTCTCCTCCAACTCTTTAAACTATTATAACACAGGTACAAGATAACTCCCTCAATCTAAAGACCTAGTTCGAACAACTTACAAATATTATATCAAATAATAATCTTAAAAAACCATCGTTCTATAAAATAGATTCATTACGTGACAAAACTGTTAGATAGAGATACTTAATTCCGTTTATACTTATTATTCCATCTTTTGTTCATTCTATCAAATAATAAAGTATTCTTTACTTAAGACAAAACAAAAAAGAACGAA